>CAXTHJ010000001.1:0-182326 GCA_964243985.1 uncultured Caulobacteraceae bacterium
GCCGCGCGGCGTGCCGCAGATCGAGGTGACCTTCGACATCGACGCCAACGGCATCGTCAACGTCGGCGCCAAGGACAAGGCCACCAACAAGGAGCAGTCGATCCGCATCCAGGCCAACGGCGGCCTCTCCGACGCCGACATCGAGAAGATGGTTCGCGACGCCGAAGCCAACAAGGCCGACGACGAGAAGCGCAAAGCGCTGGTGGAGGCCAGGAACCAGGCCGAAGCCCTGATCCACTCCTCCGAGAAGTCGTTGTCGGAGTTCGGCGACAAGGTTGCGGCGGAAGACAAGACCGCCATCGAGACCGCCATCGCCGACCTGAAGTCCGCCAAGGACGGCGAGGATCCGGAAGCGATCTCCACCAAGTCGCAGACCCTGATTCAGGCGTCCATGAAGCTTGGCGAGGCCATGTACAAGGCCCAGGCCGAAGCGGGCGCCGACGGTGAGCACGACGGCGGACCGACCAAGGACGACGGCGTGGTGGACGCCGAGTTCGAGGAAGTCTCCGACGAAAAGAAGTCGGCTTAAGCGACAACCTGTCATCCCGGACAGCCCATAAGGGCTGATCCGGGACCCAGACGGCTATGGTATGGCGTCTAGGTCCCGGCTCTCCGCTCCGCTCCGGCCAGGATGACAGCATTGGGTGAGCGAAGCGAGGTCAATGCCTGATGGCGCAGCGCGACTATTATGAAATCCTAAGCGTCGAGCGGACCTGCACCGAGGTCGAGCTGAAGGGCGCCTTCCGCAAGGCGGCGATGCAGCACCACCCGGACCGTAATCCCGGCGATCCGCAGGCCGAGGTGCGGTTCAAGGAGTGCAACGAGGCGTACTCGATCCTTTCCGATCCGCAGAAGCGCGCCGCCTACGACCGCTTCGGTCATGCGGGCGTGCAGCAAGGCGGCGGGGGCGGCGGCTTCCAGGGCGATCCGAGCGACATCTTCGGCTCGGTGTTCGGCGACGTCTTCGGCGAGATGTTCGGCGGCGGCCAGCAACGCCGCAATGGGCCGGCTCGCGGCCAAGACCTTCGCTACGATCTGGAGATCACGCTGGAGCAAGCCTTCGCCGGCGCCGAAGTGGAGATTTCCGCCGCCACCACCCAGACTTGCGAAGTCTGTGACGGTTCCGGCGCCAAGCCCGGCACCCAGGCCACAACCTGCGCCACCTGCGCCGGGCAAGGACGGGTGCGAGCCAGCCAGGGCTTCTTCGCCATCGAGCGCACCTGCCCCCGCTGCGGCGGCGCAGGCCGCGTGATCACCGATCCTTGCCGCGCCTGTCATGGCCAGGGTCAGGTCCGCAAAGAACGCACCCTGCAGGTCCGCATCCCGGCCGGCGTCGATGACGGGGCTCGCATCCGTCTGTCCGGCGAGGGCGACGCGGGCGCGCGGGGCGGCGGCAAGGGCGACCTTTACATCTTCCTCTCGGTGAAGCCGCACGAGTTGTTCGAGCGGGACGGCCTGGACCTGCGCTGCCACGCCCCGGTGCCGATGTGGATGGCGGCCCTTGGCGGCGAGATCGAAGCGCCGTGCTTGGGCGCCAAGGCGGAGTGCGAGGGCGACTGCAAGGTCAAGGTCAAGGTGCCGGAAGGCGCGCAGACCGGCAAGTTCGTCCGCATCAAGGGTCACGGCATGCCGGCGCTCCGCGGCCGCGACAAGGGCGACCTGATCGTCGAGCTTTACGTGGAGACCCCCACCCACCTGACCGGCCGCCAGAAGGAGCTGATGCAGCAACTGGCCGACACCTTCAGCGAGGGCGACAAACACCACCCCAGCCACGCCAAATTCTTCGGAAAAGCGCGGAAGTTCTGGGACGGCGTGGTGAGAAAGCCGGAGTCAGAAGCGCGCGTTTGATCCTTCTCCCCTTGCGGGAGAAGGTGTCAGCGAAGCTGACGGATGAGGGGTCGAACTACCTTATTCGATATTGAGAGAGCTGACGCACGTTTCGGAAACGCAGCGCGACCCCTCACCCGACCCCTTCGGGGCCACCCTCTCCCGCAGGGGGAGAGGGGTTAAAGGCTGAGCGCAACCTTCACCGTCGCCGGCCATGCGGCCACGTCGGTCCCATGCGTGGCGAACATGGCGACCGCCAGCCGGTCCATGCCGAAGGCGACGCAGCCGGTGTGCATCAGGTCGCCGTTGGCGCCATGCAGCCCCCACACCTCGCCGAAATGGTCCTGGTGGTAGTTGAAGCTCATGCAGGCGGTGGGCTTCTCTTGCGAGATCAACGGGATCAGCAGCTCGAACTTCAAAGATTGCTGCATCTGGCTGAAGGCCATCAGCTGTCCACCGCGCCCGAAGAAGGGATCGTTGGCGAGGTCGACGGTGTAGGAGAGCCCCAGCTTATCGGCAATCCCCTTGGCGCGCTCGATCCAGTCCTCGCGGAAGGCTTGGATCTGCTCCGGCGTGCCGATGCAGACGTATTCGCGCATGCGGAAGGATTGTAGGCGGTCGATGTCCTTGGAAGGCTCCCGGCGGAAGCAGTCGCAGGCCACGTCGAACAGCCAGCCGTCGGCGGGAACCGCGCCCCGAGCAGCGGCGATGGGATAGACGGGATAGCAGCTGGCGGGTGTCAGGACGAGGTCGCCGGCGGCGAGGTCGTCGGTCCAGGGTGCGCCGTCGCCTTCCACAAAGCGGTTCACCGAACCCCGGATGTCCGCTTCCGAGCCTTGCAGGCAGCACATGCAGCCGAGCAGGTTCGGGAAACTCTTCAGGTAGCCGGAGGTCTCGATCATCTTGCGGCTCATTACCGGCGGGAAGCGGAACACCTCGGCGCGGGGATGGCGGTAGCGGGTGATCAGCGCGGTGAGGGCGTCGACCACACCCTCATAAAGGCCGGTGCGTGCATAGACGCCGTCCGCGCCCATGGGGCGGAACAGGGTCTCTGCGAGGACGTCGAGGCGGTCTATGGGCTGGTCCAATACGGTCGCGGCGGCTGCGGTCATGAGCGGTCCTTCGGATCAATCGTGCAAAGATTTGGGCGTGTCGGTTAAAAGCGCCGAAGTGCCGACGTTGGCCAGGATGCGGTCGTTGTTGATCATGATCGGGGCGGAGAGGATGTCGCGAAGGTGCCGGCCGAGGGTGAAGTCGCCATCGTTGCGGTAGCCGGAAAGCCCGCAGGCCCGCATGGCGCTCATCACCGCGGAGACGGCCAGTTCCGAGGCGTCCACCTTCAACAGCGTAATCGCCGTCTGGAAATCCATCGCCATCAGGGCGGTGGGGTTGTTCTCGATCGCCTCGTAGCGGGCGAGGGATGAGGTGACGAGAGCGCGAAGCTGGCGCAGGGACGCAGCGGCCTTGGTGAAGTGGGCGGCGCCGGGCGGCGTCTGCCCTTCCGCGCTGCGGGCGGCCTTGCGGGTGAACAGGCGCGCGCGCTCCACGGCGGCGGCGGCCGATCCGGCCCAGGCGGCGGACCAGAGCAGGTGCGCGGTCGGCGTCATAGTCTGGCTGTGAATGTCGGCGTAGGGGGTGGGCAGAACCTGCGCGTCGTGGCCGTGCGCCTTCATGGCGAAGCCGGCGCTGCGGGTGCCGCGCATTCCCAGCGTCTCCCATTCCAGGGTGCGGGTCAGGGTGTAGTCGGCCTTCTCGAACACCACGAGCACTTGGTCAGAGGCTGCAGCGTCGGGCGCGCGGCGGGCGGTGGTGACGATCCCGTCTGCCTGCTCGCCATAGGACATGACGGTGGCCGCACGGGTCAGGGAGATCTGCGATCCGTCACGCTCGACGGGGGCGATGGAGGATCGAACGTCGCCGCCCCCCTGGCCCTCGGTGGTGGAGGAGGCGAGGAGGAGCTGGTCCCGCGTCACCCGGCGGAGGAAATTCTGATGCCAAGGGCTGTCGGCGCAGTGGCGCACCACGCACGCCACCTTGATCTGGTGCATCCCGTAGATCATGGCGGTGGAGGCGCAGGCGCCGGCGAGGATGTAGCAAACCTCCGCGATCTCCGAAACGGTGGCGCCGAGGCCGCCGAACTGGACCGGGACCATAGCGCCGATCAGGCCGGCCGATTTGGCGGCGTCGATGGCTTCCTGTGGAAAGCGGCCCCTGGCGTCGGCGTCCGCGGCGTGGGCGGCGGCGATGGCCGCCACTTCGTGCGCACGGGCCCTCAGGTCGATCTTCATCGGCAGGGCCAGGCTCTCGCTAAGATCGAACTTTGCGGTTCCACCTGACTTGCCAAGGTAATGAATGGTCATTTGCCGATCCACCGGTCGAAACAAGGAATAAGTCCCTCTATCCCGATAAAGCAATGTCTATGCCAAATAAACGGAGAAATCGCTAACGTTTATAACCGCAATTTAGTAACCTTAATGAAGGCTTTATCCGTTGTTATACTATGATTTAACGTAGTTAACGCTGCATTCATCCTTTAACACAGAAATAAATTTCAGTACAGATTTGGGTCAGTTGGGAACTCGTTTACCTGGGCGCGTTAAAAGGCTGCCTCAAATCGGTGCAATGCCCAGCTAAGCAGGATGACGTAAATGCAAGCGGTGCTTCATGACAAAGCCGCCTCGCGCATATCCGGCATCGTCGGACGCATGTTGGAAAAGCGCGGCGCGGCCAAGGCGGTGGACACGGCGCAGAACCTCCGCGACGCCGGGCTGACCTCGCTGGACATGGTCAATTTGATGCTTGCGGTGGAAGGGGAGTTCGACATCTTCATCCCGCAAGAACAGATGACGCCGGAGAACTTCCGCAATATCGAGGCGATCCAAGCCCTGGTCGCCGGCCTCGTCACCAGCCATTAAGCGCGGTCGACGGCTCATCCGGGGCGGCGCGCGTGAAGGATCTTTGCTGAGCCCATGCCCCTCGATCCCCGCGCCCAGCGGCTCCTGCACATGCTGTCTGTCTCGGCAGGCGTGGCCGAGCCGGAGACTGCCGACGACCGGCGGCGCGGCCTCGCCAGCCTGACTGCTAGCGTGGGCGGCGAAGCTCCGTACGTCGCGTCTGTGGAAGACATTTCCTTACCGGGCGCCGCGGGGCCGTTGATCCTTCGCCGGTATCAGCCAGAGGGCGAAGGCGTCGGCGCCATCCTGTTCCTGCACGGGGGCGGCTGGGTGGCGGGAAGCCTGGACACCCACGACGGCGTTTGCCGCCGCCTCGCCAACGCCAGCGGCTGCCAGGTGTTCGCCTTGGATTACCGCCTCGCGCCCGAGCATCCGTTTCCGGCAGGGCTGGAAGATGGATTGACAGCGTTGCGTTGGTTGGCCGCCAACGCCGGAGCGTTCCAATTCGATCCGGCCAAGCTGGTGATGGGCGGCGATTCCGCCGGCGGAAATCTAGCCGCCGCCTGTCTCTTGGCGCGGGAAGACCACGACCCAAACATCGCCCTGCAACTGCTGATCTGCCCGATCCTCGATTTGGCGCGGGAGAGCGAGAGCCGTAGCGCTTTTGCGCAGGGTTATTTCCTGAGCCGCGCCACGATGGAGCGGGATCTCGCCGATTATCTGCCGCCGGAGACCGACCTTTTCGATCCGCGTGTGTCGCCCCTGCATGCCCCCGACCTCAGCGGCCTACCGCCGACACACATTCATGTGGCGGAGTTCGACCCGTTCCGCGACGAGGGCCTGGCTTACGCCGAGCGCCTAAACGCTGCGGGCGTGACGGTTTCAAGCCGCCAGCACGCCGGCATGATCCACTACTTTTACGCCATGCCTGGCGCGGTTCCGCATGCGGAGGCGGCGCTTCGGGACATCGGCGCGGCGGTGAAGGCGGCGTTGGCGGACTAGAGCCGCACCTTGCAGGCCTGTATCCGCTCGAACATGGCGAAATCCAACGGCGCATAAGCGCTTGCCGCCGCTTCCTCCACATAAAGGGTGTCCGCCACGCGGCAGGGATCAAAACCCTCCGCCGCCAAGTCCTGCTTCTTCTGCTTGAAGGTCTCCGTCGCGGCCAACTCGGTAGCGATGCGGATGAAGACGGGGCGGGCGTAGGCGGGGAGGCGCGTCGCTAGTTCCCGGCGCAGGGCGACGAGGTCGAACCCATCTTCCACCACCAGCGCCGCCATTCCGGCCTTGCCGTCCGCGCCAGGAACCTCGACGCCGTAGACATTGGCTTCGATCACGCGGGGGCAGGCGCACAGGGCGGCCGCCACTTCGCCGGTGGAGACGTTCTCCCCTTTCCAGCGGAAGGTGTCGCCCACCCGATCGACGAAATAGTAGAAGCCGCGCGCGTCCATCCGCATCAGATCGCCGGTGCGAAACCAGGCGTCGCCGGGCTCGAACACATGGCGAAGCACCTTCTTTTCGGTCTCGGCGGCGGCGGTGTAGCCCTCGAACCTAGCCGTCTCGCCCTGGGGCGAGGCGATCTTGCCAAGGGCTTCGCCGGGCTCGCCACAGGGGCAGGGGATGCAGAAGCCGTCCTTATCACGCAGCGGCGCGCCCTTATCAGGATCGAACTTGACGATGGCGGCGGGGAAGCGATGGGACAGGAATGGCGGGATACGGCCGATGGCGCCGGGCTCGCCCTCCACATTGTAGAGCGAGAAGTTGCCCTCTGTGGCGGCGTAGAACTCCAATATCTGCGGAATGGCGAACCGCTCCTGGAACGAGGTCCAGACGTCGGCGCGGAGACCGTTACCGCAGGCGAGGCGGAGGCGATGGCGCGTCTCGTCCGGATGCGGCGGCGCGTTCAAGAGGTAGCGACAAAGCTCGCCGATGTATTGAAAGAGGGTGCAGTCCCAGCGGCGGACATCGGACCAGAAGTCACGCGCTGAGAACCTCTCCTTCAGCACCACGGAGCCGCCGTTCACGAGCACGCCGCCGATCGCCACCACGCCGCCAACGGAGTGGTACATGGGGAGGCAGTTGTAGAGCCGGTCCTCCGGCGTCGAGCCCATCATGCCGGCGAACCAGCCAGACCACATCAGCACCCGATGGTGGCTGACGTTGGCGGCCTTGGGCAGGCCCGTGGTGCCGGAGGTGTAGATCAGCAGCGCGCGGTCGGAGAGGGCGACCTTTGGGGCTTCATCTTCGGCCAGAGGCGCGGAGGAGAGGGCGTCCACCGCGAGGTCGATCCGCGCCCGGTCGGCGGTCGTCTCGCCGTGAACCCACACCTTGGCGTCGCCCGTTAGATGCCACTCCGCTCCGGTGAAGCGGTCCTCCAGCTCGGCGGCGACGATGATGTGCTTGGGCGCGGCGATGTTGATGCAATGGGCGAGGGAGGGGCCGGTGAGGTTGATGTTGAGAAGCGAGACCACCGCCCCCGTCCGTGTGATCCCGAGCCAGATGGCCAGGTACTCCGGCCGGTTCGGCATCATCAGCGCCACCGTGTCGCCGGGTTGCAGACCCTCCGCGAGGGCCCAGCGGGCGTATCGATGAACGCGAGCGGCGAGGCCTGTGTAGGTGAAGGTCTCGCGGTCGGAGACGAGGGCTGGCGCGTCGCCGAACTGGGCCGCGAGGTCGTCGATCAATACGGGCAGGGTGTGGTTCGGCGCCGAGGTCAGGCGGCCGGTGGTCTCCAGCGCGCGGAGCCAAGTCCTGTTGACCGACTTGGACGGCTTCGCGTCGGAGAGCGCAGCGGTAGGATCGACGGTGACGAGGCCCACGCGCGGCTCCTGCCTGCTGATCCCAAAGCTCTACGCTGTAACCTTTTATAATCCGTATGCGCCGTCAGGTCCGCTCGAACAGCACCGTGGGCGAACCCTTGTACGTGGTGCGGGCGAATTCGCGGTAGCCGGCCCGCTCCGCCGCCTTGATGGAGGGGGCGTTCTCCGGGCTGATCATGCAGACGGTGCGCGCGCCCGCGCCGAACCGCGCCTCGCCCCACGCCAGCGCCGCCGCGATGGCTTCCGACGCATAGCCCTTGCCGTGAGCCCAGGGCATGAGGGCCCAGCCCATCTCCGGCGTATCGCCGAAGGTTGGATCAAGCTCTCGGCGGAAATCGGCGAGGCCCACCTCGCCCACGAAGCGGCCTGTGGCCTTCTCCCGGATCGCCCAGAAGCCGTAGCCCATGGCCGCCCAGTGGCCAACGTAGCGCAGGAGCCGGGTCCAGACCTCCTCCTCGGTGAACGACCGCCCGCCGATAAAGCGCACCACGTCCGGGTCCGCCCACATAGCGGCGCTCTCGGAGAAATCCTTCAGGCCGTGGCCGTGCAGGGTCAGGCGCTCGGTGACCAGCTCAGGGGCTTTGGCGATGCTCATGCGTCAGGCGTTCGCCCGCGCCAGCGCCTGCTCGCGGATGGCGCTCAGCGTCGCCCCCGGCATGATGGCGTCCGGATCGATCTTGACGTGGACGATGGACGGCAGGCCGGAGGCTTCGGCGGCGCGGAACGCCGCTTCGAAGTCGGCGGTCGTCTCCACGCTCGCGCCGAACCCGCCGAAGGCGCGGGCGTAGGCGGCGAAGTCGGGGTTGACGAGGTCTGTGGCGGAGACACGGCCGGGAAAGTCCCGCTCCTGGTGCATGCGGATTGTGCCGTAGATGCCGTTGTCAGCGACGATGACGACGATCGCCAGGTTGTATTGCACCGCCACGGCGAACTCCTGTCCGGTCATCAGGAAATCCCCGTCGCCGGCCAGCGCCACCACCGAGCGATCAGGATAAAGCCGCTTCATCGCCACAGCGGCTGGAAAGCCGTAGCCCATGGAGCCGGAGGTCGGCGCGATGTGGCCGGTGAGCGCGCCATTCCTGTTATAGCGGTTGATCCAGGCGGCGTAGTTGCCCGCCCCGTTGCAGAGGATGGCGTCTTTCGCAAGGTGCGCGCGCAGCCAGACCATGATCTCGCCAAGGTTCACCTGGCCGGGTTGTTTAGTCGGCGTTTCGGACCAAGCGCGATAATCCGCCTGCGCCTGTTTCCGCTCGCCGCGCCAGGGGATGAAGGCGGGGGGTGAGAGGGTCTCCAGCGCCGCCGCGAAACCCTTGGGGCTGGCGTGGATCGGCAATGCCGGCTGATAGACCCGGCCAAGTTCTTCCGCATCGGGGAAGACGTGGACCAGGGTCATCTGCGGCGCCGGGATGTCGATCAGGCTGTAGCCCTGCGAGGGCACGTCGCCGAGCCGCCCGCCGACCACCATCAAAAGGTCCGAGCCCTTGATCCGCTCGATCAGCTTGGGGTTGGGCGAAAGGCCCAGCTCGCCGGCGTAGTTCGGATGGCGGGCGTCGAACAGGCCAGTGCGGCGGTGGCTGGTGGCCACGGGCAGGTCGAACCGTTCGGCGAAGCGGTGCATCGCGGTGCGGGCGGTTTCGTCCCACCGGCTGCCGCCTAGGATCAGCATAGGACGCTTGGCTGCGGCAAGGAGGCCCTGTAGCCGCATCATGTCCGCCGGTGATGGCGCAGTTTCGGGCGGTTCGACCCTCGGCGCGTCCATAGCGAGGGAGGGCAGGCTGAGGACGTCCTGCGGCAGGGCCAACACCACCGGGCCGGGGCGGCCGCTCATGGCCACGTGGAAGGCCCGGGCGACGATCTCGGAGACGCGGTCGGGATCGTCGATCTCCGTCGCCCATTTGGCGATCCCGCCGAACACCTGTTTGTAATCAAGCTCCTGCCAGCTATCGCGACCTTTGAAGCGGCGCTTCACCTGACCGACGAACAGGATCATCGGCGTGGAGTCCTGATAGGCGATGTGCACGCCCGCTGCGGCGTTCGTCGCGCCGGGCCCCCGGGTGACGAAGCAGACGCCGGGGCGCCCCGTGGCCTTGCCCACCGCCTCCGCCATCATGGCCATGCCGCCTTCCTGACGGCAAACAGTCATGACAATGCCGCTGTCGCGCAAGGCGTCCAGCACCGGAAGATAGCTCTCGCCCGGCACGCAGAAGGCGTGCTCCACCCCCTGGATCAAGAGCTGATCCACCAGCGCTTCCGCGGCGGTGCGGGCAATGACGTCGGCCATGGGACCCTCGCGAGACGGTGGGAGCGATCTTAGCGGGTCAGGCGCCGAACAACACCGCTTCAGTGTAGGCGAGATCGTTCAGGCGCGGCCGGTCAGCCCCGCGATAATATTTAGGGGCGCGATTCTTAAAAAACTGTCCGATCTGGCCCTTCAGGGGCTTCTCCTCATCGCAGAACACCACGCCGACGCCTCGCCGCAGCAGGCGGCGACCTACCGCGCCGGCGTTGCGGGTGTAGTCGGCCGTGTCCCGGCAATAGACGATCTGCATCGCTATGGTCTGCAGGCCCTTTACCGCGCGGTACATGAACACCAGCGGCAGGGCCTCGCCCTCGGTTTCGCAGATAAGCGCGATGCAGCCGGCGGAGACGTGGTCCTTCAAAAGCGCGGCCTCCTGGGCGGGAAGCAGATGGTCATGCGCCTTCGGATCATAGAAGCGGACGCGTGCGCCCAGCCCCTTCAGGCTGAGAGCCGGAAAGCCCACAAACTGCCCCGCGCCGTAGCGGCGATAGCCCTGCGCCTCCAGGATGGGCCAGGTGTTGGGCGCCGGCGAGACGTTGAGATAGGTGACGTCCTTGAACTTCAGCGACGAGGAGACCAGCGCCGGGGCGTACAGTCGATAGGCTGGATTCACATACCAGCTCGACACATTGCACCTGACCTTGCCGCCCAGACCCTCGGTGAAGATCAGCAGCAGAACGCCGACCACACCGGTATCTCCCGTCAGGAGATAACCGTACTGCGGATAACCTTCCGGCGCGCGGCGGGCCTTCAGGGAGGCCATGGCGTTGCGCCAATACGCAAGGCTGCGCTCGGGAAAGCCCACGGTCAAAAGCGCGGCCACCGCCTCGAAATCCTCTTCCTGAATTTGGCGGCACCGCACCTTTTCGGCGCTGATCTGTGACGTCACGTCGGTCTCCAAGCCGCGATAAGACGCCAGGGTTCCACCGCAAAATCCGCTATGCGACGCGAACAAGCCCTGCCGTCGGTAAAAATTTAAAGCTTTTCCCCTAAGGATCGGTTGAGTTTCGAGAGGTTCTCTATGGCGATAAGATCCACGATCATCACCGAGATGCAGACCGTCGCCGCGCAGCAGAACAAATCCCTGGCGCCGTTGAACGACGAGCTGGTGCTTTTGGACTGCGGGCTGGACAGCCTCTGCTTCGCCATCCTGGTGGCGCGGCTGGAGGACGATCTGGGCTACGATCCCTTCTCCACCGACGACGACGTCTATTTCCCCACCACCTTCGGCGATTTCGTCGCCTTCTATGAACGCGCCGCTCATTAGCGAGCGCCGCAGCGCCTGTCTCGCCAGCCTCATCGCGCGGGCGGGCGGCGAGGGGCGCTGGCTGTGGGATGGGATGCGCGAGGTCTCCTTGCCCTCCGCCATCTCCGAGACGCGGCTGGGCGGAAGGCGGGACGAGCTGGCGGGCAAGGCGGTGCTGATCCGCACCAAGGACCAGCTTTCCGCCGCCCTGCTTCTGATCGAGCTGGACAGCGTGGTTCGGCGCCTGATCATCGCCCCGCCCGATTTGGATGAAGCCCACCTGCCGTTCGTGATCGAGGATGGCGCGGTGGATGCGGTAGTGGGAGATCTTCCGCCCTCTGAGCACGTGGCCGTAACGCACATTCCCCTCGCCGCCGCCGCCCCGCGCGTGCGCTCCAACGTCGCCCATCGGCGGAGCGAGTGGGTGATGTTCACCTCCGGCACCACAGGGCGGCCCAAGATGGTGGCGCACAGCCTGCACGGCCTCACCGGCGCCATCAAACCCGCCGATGCTGACGATCCGCCGGTCTGGGGCACCTTCTACGACATTCGCCGCTACGGCGGGCTGCAGATGCTGCTGCGGGCCCTGCTCGGCGGCGGCTCGATGATCCTGTCGCGGCCGGACGAGAGCGCCGGCGATTTCCTCGGCCGTTTGGGCGCGCGCGGCGTGACCCACCTTTCCGCCACGCCGTCCCATTGGCGCAAGGCGCTGATGAGCCCGGCCATCCGTGCCGTCGAGCCCCGTTATCTCCGCCTTTCGGGCGAGATCGCCGATCAGGCGGTGCTGGACAATCTGAAGGCCGCCTTCCCTGGAACGCCGGTGGGCCACGCCTACGCCTCCACCGAGGCGGGGGTCGGGTTCGAGGTGAACGACGGGCTGGAAGGCTTTCCGGTCGACCTCATTGGCCGCCCTGGCGCGCCGGTAGAGATGAAGGTCGAGGATGGATCGCTCCGCCTACGCTCCTATCGCACGGCTTCCCATTACATCGCCGGCGCTGGCTCGGCGCTCGCGGATGAAGACGGTTTCGTGGACACAGGCGATCTGGTGGAGCAGCGGGGTGATCGGTTCTACTTCGTCGGCCGGCGCAGCGGCGTCATCAACGTGGGCGGCCTGAAGATTCACCCAGAAGAGGTGGAGGCCGTGATCAACCGCCACCCCGGCGTTCGTATGTCCCTGGTCAAGGGCCGCAAGAGCCCGATCACCGGCGCCATCGTCGTGGCCGAAGTGGTGGCTGAGGGTTGGGACGACACCTTGAAGGACGAAATCCTGGCCGACTGCCGTGCCGCCTTGCCGCCGTTCAAGGTCCCGACCGCCATCCGCTTCGTGGATCATCTGACGGTGACGGCTGGCGGCAAGCTGGAGCGGCGGGTTGCGTAACGTGATCGTCACCGGCGCCAGCCGGGGGTTGGGGCTCGGCATCGCCCAGCGCCTGGTGGCCGACGGCTTCCAGGTCATAGCCATCGCCCGCAGCGAGAGCGAGGCGCTCACCGAGGCCATGGCCGTATCCGGAGGCAAGCTACATTTCCTCGCCGCCGATCTTTCCAACGTGGACAGCCTCGGCGACCTCGCCCGCGCCGCCAAGAAGGCGTTTGGGCCGATCTACGGTCTGGTCAACAACGCGGGGAGCAGCACCGAGGGGCTCCTCGCCAACCTGACCCACAAACAGATTGAAGCCCTGATTCGGCTCAACACCACTTCGCCCATCGTGCTGACCAAATATCTGGCGCGGGGGATGATGGCGGCGGGCGAGGGGCGGATCGTCAATATCTCGTCGATCATGGCGTCCACCGGCTTTAACGGACTGTCCGTATACGGCGCGACCAAAGCGTCCCTGGTCGGTTTTACCAAGTCCCTGGCGCGGGAGCTGGGCGACCTCGGCATCACCGTCAACGCCGTGGCGCCGGGCTTTGTCAACACCGAACTCACCGCCGGCATGAGCGACGCCGACCGCGCCCGCATCGCCAATAGGAGCGCGCTCCGCCGCCTGGCGGAGGTGGAGGACGTGGCGGCGGCGGTCTCCTACCTGATGAGCGATGGCGCTAAGAACGTCACCGGCACGGTCCTGACCGTCGACGCCGGCGGCACCGCCTAGGCCGCCTCCGTCTTGCGATAAATCGACCGTTTCACGGTGGAAAACACCTTCTGCACCATCGGCTCGAACGCCAAGAGCGGCATCGACTCATAGGCCGGATCGAACGCGGACTGGTCGTAGAGGTGGCAGAACTGGGCGGTGTATTCGAACCAGGGGTGGCCGCGGTACTGGTCCCGCATGTTTCTGTCGAGACCGAGGTAGTCGAAGAAGTAGTAGCCTTGGAACACGCCGTGGTGCTCCACCATCCAGTGGTTCTGTTCGGAGACGTAGGGCTTCAGGATCGCCGCCCCCACGTCCGCGTGATTGGCCGAGCCCAGCGTATCGCCGATGTCGTGCAGCAGAGCGCAGACCACATATTCCTCGTCCATGCCCGCCCGGTGCGCGCGGGTGGCGGTCTGCACGCTGTGCTCCAGCCGGTCCACCGGATAGCCGCCGTAATCGCCGTCGAGCAGCTTCAGGTGGGTCAGGACGCGGTTCGGCAAGTCCCGGTGGAACGGACCCATGTGCTGGCCGATCGCCATCCAGTCTTCCCGCGTGCCGTTCTCCATGGCGGTGAACGTCGCCTGAGGGCCGCTGAATTGCGCGTGTGATCCGTGTTCGCCGTCGGCCATGACCGTTCCCTGCGCTCTATATGATTGCCGATAAGGTGCGCCCCGCGGCGCCGAGGGTCAAGCGGGGCTGCGGCCGGACCGTCAAACCTCAGGGGCGAATCCGATCCCCGGAAGATTGCACCCGGTTGCGCTCCGTCTTTGGGAGCGGCGATGATCCGGCGCTGATGAGGGCGCGCCGATGACGTACTTGAAGAAAACGCTGTCCACCGCGGGGGATGCGGTGCTTTGGCTCGCCGCCATGGGAGCATTCACCCTCTTGATGAGCCCGAACTGATCGACGGGCTATTTGGCGTGGGCGTAGTCCCAGTAGAGCTGGCGGGCCTGACGATAGATCGGACCCTGCTGCAGCATCCGGTCCTCGATGCGGACGATGGGCGCCACCTTCTGGAAATTGCCGCAGGAGAAGATCTCGTCCGCCTCCAGGAAGTCCTGCATCTTCAGGGCGCTCTCCATCACCGTCACGCCGGCGTCCCCTAAGAGGCCGATGGTGCGGCGGCGGGTGATGCCGTTCAGGAAGACGCCGTTGGGCGCAGGCGTAAAGACCACCCCGTCCTTGACCATGAACACATTGGCGTTGGCGAGTTCGGCCACATTGCCCAGCATGTCCAGCATGAGGCAGTTGTCGAAACCCCGGCTCGCCGCCTCGATCATGGCGCGGGAGTTGTTGGGATAGAGGCAACTGGCCTTCGCCTGCACCGGCGCGGTATCCGCCGTGGGTTTGCGGTAGGGCGAGAGCGTGATGGCGGCGCCCGCTGTGCCCGGCATGGGCGCTTCATAGAGGCAGAGGCACCATTGGCTGGTCTCGGGATCGAACTTTACCCCGCCGCCCGCGCCGCCGTCGGCCCAATACATGGGACGGATATAGAGGGCGGCGTCGGAATCGAACTTCTTCGCGCCCTCGTCCACAAGGGCCAGCCATTGCTCGGTGGCGACCACCGGCTTTAAACCGAAGTTGACGGCGGACTGGTTTATTCGGGCGCAGTGCATATCGATATCGGGCATGACGCCCTCGAACCGTCGCGCGCCGTCGAACAGCACCGAGCCCTGCCACGAGCCGTGCGTGCGCGGTCCCATGATGGCGACATTGCCCTCATGCCACGCGCCTCGAAAGAAGGTCCAGGTGTTGGATTGCGGCTCCGCCGTTGGAACGATGCCCAGCATGTCGCGATCTCCTTTCAACCTGTTGTGACGCAGGGACGTGAAGAAATCCTCGCCGGCCCCAGGTGGGATTAGCCGGTCAGGTTTCGGAAACCATGTTCGCTTGCGTTTATTCAACCAGCCCCGCCTACGGTGACGGCGTAAGCAAGGGGTCCCTATGTCTGCACCGCACTTCGCCTTCGCCAAGACCGACGTGGAGCTGAAAAGCGCGCCGATCCGCAAGGAGTGGATCCTCGACGGCGATCCGGTGGCCCGCAACTGCGTCATCGGTAAGAGCCACGACCGCATGGCGACGACGCTGGTGTGGGACTGCACCGCCGGCCGCTTCAAATGGATCTACGACGTGGACGAGACCATCCACATCCTGGAGGGCATGATCAGCCTGACCCAGATCGACGGCTCCACCAAGACGCTGCACGCGGGCGACGTAGTGTTCTTCCCGGCCGGCAGTTCGGCCACCTGGCACGTCCACGACCATGTGCGGAAGCTGGCCTTCTTCCGTCAGCCCGTGCCCAAACCCATGAGTCTTTTCCTGCGCGCCTTCCGTAAGGCGGCCGATCTCGCCAGCGGCGGCGGCGCGGCCATGGCGGGAAGCGAGGATAGGCCTGTGCCGCACGGCGCCGTCCGCGATCGCTCGCCAACCGTCGCAGCGCTCGAGACCCGCGCGGCCGCCTAGCGCCAGCGGCGAACCGCGCCGAGGGGTTTCCCGTTTCGGGATAGTCTCGCTGGCCCGTGATTTGCTGCACCAAGGCTATAACTGGAGGCAGTCATGGGCATCTCCCTCGCTTTTCAAACGGGCGCCACGCCGCTCTCGAACGCCGATATCGATTGGCTTCGGGGCCGCACCATCGTGCATAAGATCGTCATCGGCCTGACCGATCCGGTCGTCTGCATGCGTGTGATCCTGAACGAACTGGCTGAATCGGCAGGGGAAATCCGCGCCCTGACCCTAAAGCCGACAGAAGGCGCCTGTTTCGAGGTGGTGCTGCAGGCCACCAATCTTGGCGCGGAAGACGCGCGGGGGCTCGTGGGCCGGATCGCCGCCTATCCCGCGGTGAACTCCGCCGCCATCGAGCACATGCTGATCCGATAGAGCCGATCCGTATCGAGACGTTTCTCTAAACCTCTCAGTAACCATGAAGTTCAGAGGTGAAAAAGAAGGGCAGAAGCAAGCTTAATGGTTCGCCGATCAGGGTTTGTTGACCTCGATCCTGTATATTCGTCGCGCTGAGTTCTGGAAAGTGCTGCATCATGCGACTGGAGACCCTGGCGGTTCATAGTGGTTTCGACTGCGATCCGGCCACCAAGGCGGTCGCCGTGCCGATCTATCAGACCGCCGCCTACGCCTTCGACAGCGCCGATCACGGCGCGGCCTTGTTCGACCTGGAACAGGACGGCTATCGCTATAGCCGCATCGCCAACCCCACCACCGCCGTTCTCGAAGAGCGTGTCGCGACGATGGAAGGCGGCGTCGGCGCCTTGGCTGTGGCCTCGGGTCAGGCGGCCTTGCACTACGCCTTCGTCAACGTGGCCGACAGCGGCGGCAACATCGTCTCCACGCCCCAGCTTTACGGCACGACCCACACCCTCCTGAACTACGTCCTGCCGCGCCAGGGGATCACCGGGCGTTTCGCCGCCAGCGACCAGGCCGCCGACATCGAAAAGCTGATCGACAAAGACACCAAGGCGGTCTTCTGCGAGACCATCGGCAACCCCGCCGGCAACATCACCGATATCGAGGCCATCGCCGCCGTCGCCCACAAGCACGGCGTGCCGCTGATCGTGGACAACACCGTGGCCACCCCGATCCTGCTCCGCCCCATAAACTACGGCGCCGACGTGGTGGTGCATTCCCTGACCAAGTTCATGGGCGGGCACGGCACCACCATGGGCGGATGCATCGTGGACGGAGGAACCTTTCCGTGGGCAGATCATCCAGAGCGGTTTCCCACCTTCAACCTGCCGGACGAGAGCTACCACGGCATGGTCTATCACCAGCATTTCGGCCGCTCCGCCTTCATTGCCCGTTGCCGCAGCGTCTACCAGCGAACCACGGGCGCGGTGCTGGCGCCCATGAGCGCCTTTCTCCTCTTGCAAGGCATCGAGACCGTGGCCCTGCGCGTCGAGCGGCACGTGGAGAACGGGCGCAAGGTGGCGGACTTCCTCCGCGCCGATCCGCGCGTGGAGTGGGTGAACTACGCCGGGTTCGAGGACAGCCCCTATTATCCCATGGCGGTGAAGTACCTCGGCGGGCAGGCGTCCTCGCTGCTCACCTTCGGCATCAAGGGCGGGCTGCAGGCGGGCAAGGACTTCTACGATCGTCTAAGCCTGATCAAGCGGCTGGTGAACATCGGCGACGCCAAGTCGCTGGCCTGCCACCCCGCCTCCACCACCCACCGCCAGATGCCGCCAGACGTGCAGCTAAAGGCCGGCATCCGGCCTGAGACCATCCGCCTTTCCATCGGCATTGAGCACATTGACGACATCATCGCCGACCTTGACCAGGCGCTGGCGGCGGCGGTTCCGGCCAAGCTGACTGCGGCGGCCTGAGATGGCCGACGGCTTCGCCATGGCTGAGGAGGTCCGGCCGCCGACCACGCGCCGAAGCGTCAAGACCGCCGCCGCGCCGATCACGATCGGCCTCGTCAACAACATGCCCGACGCCGCACTCGCAGCCACCGAGGGCCAGTTCCGCCGCCTGATCGAGGGCGCGGCGGCGGGGCGCGAGGTGCGGCTGAAACTGTTCTCCATTCCTGAAATCTTCCGTAGCGACGCGGTGCGAGACGCGATGGCGGCGCGATACGCCTCCGCGGCCACGCTGTCGGGCTCCGGCGTCGACGCCCTGATCGTCACCGGCGCGGAGCCCCTGGCGGCGGACCTTCGCGCGGAACCCTATTGGGAGAGCCTCGCCGCGTTGGTGGACTGGGCGTCGGCCAACACCGTCTCCACCCTCTGGTCCTGCCTCGCCGCCCACGCCGCCGTGTTGCACCTGAACGGGATCGCCCGCACGCCGCTGGCCGCCAAGTGCAGCGGTGTCTTCGCCGTTCAGGCGGTCGCCGACCATCCGCTGTTGAAGGGGCAGAGCGAAACGCGCCTGACGCCCCATTCGCGATTGAACGCTTTGGATGCGGTGAAACTGGAAGCGAAGGGCTACACGATCCTCACCCAATCTGACGAAATCGGCGTCGACGCCTTCGCGAGGGAGCAGGGAGCCAGCCTCTTCCTCTTTCTGCAGGGCCACCCTGAATATGACGCCCACTCCCTCGCGCTCGAATACCGCCGAGACGTGCGCCGCTTCCTCCGAGGCGAACGCGCCACCCACCCTGCCGTGCCCACTGGCTATTTCGATCCCAAGACTGAACAGGCTTTAATAGACCTCGCCGTCGAAACCGCTCGGCATCCGCATATGGCGGTGCTGTCCACCTGTGGAAAGCTGATCAACGCAGCGCCGCCGGCTCAGCATTGGGCGCCCACCACCGCGCGCCTCTATCGCAACTGGATCGACCTGATCGGCAAGCGCGCGGACGCCGCCGCTCGCTCCTGACATCTCGCTATGCTTCGGCCAGTGCGCCGCCAGCCACCAGCTCGTCGAAGAAGGCTTCGGTCGCCTTCGCCACCTTAGCTCGTTCCCGATCAACCGTGACCAAGTGGTAGCTGTCTTTGAGGTAGAGTTTCCTCACGGGACCCTTGACCTTGGCCGCTAAATCCTCGGCGTTTCGGATGTGGGTGATGTCATCTTCGGTGGAATGGACGATCAGGAGCGGCGCGGTGATCTTCGGCAAGAGCTTCTTGGTGTAGCGGATCAGGCTGAGGTTCTGGGCCAGGCTCTTGCCGGGCATGAAGGGCAGGCCGGCGTCGGCGATGGCGCCGGAGAACAGCATCTCCTCCATCTTTGCCCGCAGCCGCTCGTCCTTGATGCCGTAGGGCGCCCGTTCCTTGAAGCGGTAGCGGTTGACGATGGGAATGTAGGCCCCGTAGGGCACGAACCAGGTCCCCTTGGGCACGATCCAGCCGTCGTAGCGCAGGGTCGGGGCGTAGCAGACGATCCCCTTCACCCGGTCTGGATGCTTGGCGGCGAGGGCGAGGCAGAGCACAGCGCCCATGGACAGGCCGCCGACGAAGGCCTTCTCCCCATTCTGAGTCAGGTGGATCAGGCTGCGCTCCGACGCGGCGAGCCAATCCTTCCAGCCGGTTTTGAGCAGGCCTTTTTCGTCGAGGCCATGCCCTGGCAGCATGGGCGTATCCACGTGATAGCCGACCCGCCGCAGGTGCTTGGTGATCACTTGCATGTCGCCGGGCGCGCCGGTCAGGCCGTGCAGGAACAGCACGGGGGGCTTGAAAGCGGTTTCCACCATCGCGGTCCCGATTGTGACCGGGGCGGTCATAAACCAAAAATCCGCTCATCCCCGCGAAGGCGGGGACCCAGCCAAGTCATCTGCTCCGCCTGATCTGTCTGTTTAGCCCAGTCCGTCTGGGTCCCCGCCTTCGCGGGGATGAGCGGAGAAAAAAGCAATTCCATTTGGACCGCGTATCTCAGCCTTCCCGTTCGACCTTCGTGAACAGCTGGTCGAACAGTTCAATAGCCAGGTCGATCTCGCTGTCGCTGATCTCCAGCGAGGGGGCGAGGGTGAACACGTTCTTGTAGTAGCCGCCGATGTTCGGGATCAGGCCGATCTTCTTGCCGTTGTGCTCAAGGCCGCCGGTGGTGGCGATATCCACCATCCGGTCCAGCATCTTCTTGTTGGGGGTGAAGCGGTTGGACGGCTCGCAGACTTCCATGCGGAGGGCGAGGCCCAGGCCGTCCACTTCGCCAATGGCGTCGTGGCGACCCATCAGCCATTTCAGGCCGTCCAGGAACCGCTTGCCCTTGGCGGCGATGGAGGTTTCGTAGTCCTTCTCCGCGCACATCTTCATGATCTCGAGAGCGACCGAGGTGCCCATCGGGTTCGAGTTGAAGGAGGAGTGGGTGGAGCCGGCGGGGAACAGCTCCGGATTGATGATCTCCTCCTTGGCCCAGAGACCGGCCAGGGGGTTCAGACCGTTGGTGATGGCCTTGCCGAAGGTGAGCAGGTCGGGCTTGACGCCATAATGCTCGATCGCCCACATCTTGCCGGTGCGGAACATGCCCATGTGGATCTCGTCGCACACGAACAATATGCCGTGGTCGTCCAGCACCGCCTTCAATTCCTTGAAGAAGTTCATCGGCGGGATGACGTAGCCGCCCGTGCCCTGCACTGGCTCGGCGTAGAAGGCGGCGTATTCGCACTCGCGGGTCTTGGGGTCCCAGAGGCCGTTGTATTCGGTCTCGAACAGGCGGGCGAAACGCTTGACGATGGCGGAGGCGTACTCCTCCTTCTCCATCCCCCGGCCGTTGCGGAAGCAGTAGGGGAACTCCACGAACAGCGCCTTCTCACCAAAATGGCCGTAGCGGCGCCGGTAGCGGTAGGAGGAGGTGATGGCCGAGGCGCCGAGTGTCCGCCCGTGATAGCCGCCCTCGAAGGCGAACATCAGGCTCTTGCCGCCGGTGGCGTTGCGGATGACCTTCAGCGAGTCTTCGATCGCTTGCGCGCCGCCGACGTTGAAGTGGACGCGGCCCTGCATGCCGAACTTCTTCTCGATGTCGCCGGCGATGGCGGCGGCCAGCTCGATCTTGCCCTTGTGCAGATACTGCGAGGCGATCTGCGGCATGGTGTCGATGGTCTGGTGGGCCACCGCGTTCAGGCGCGGGTTCTTGTAGCCGAAGTTGGCCACCGAATACCACATTTGGAGGTCCAGGTAAGGCGTGCCCTCCCGGTCGTACATGTAGGAGCCGTCGCAGTCGGTGAAGATCGGCGGGTGGTCCACGTAATGAACGGTGTCGCCGTAGGAGCAGACCTTGGCCTCCAAGGCGCGCAGCCGGTCCTCTTCCTCGCGGGAGGCGATCATGCTGGGGCTCGGCGTCGGGGCGGCCACGAATTTCGACGGAGATTCAATCGTTCCCAAGGTAAGCGACCTTTCGTGCCGAACTGGCGTGGAGAGTGGGCGTCAAGGATGGTGGTCGCTTCAACGCCGCCATCGACGTTACCCAGAAGCGGCCGCGCATGACGGCGCCGATCACGGTGTTGAACCCGCGCGCCGGCTACATAAACGGCAAACGTGGCGAAGTGTAGCCCGGACGGCGATACGACGCAGGCGGTTAGGCGGCGACCAGCGCGTGGGCGGCGGTCAGATCGCGCACGAAATCGGCGAAGGCGGCTTTCTTTCCCGCCTCGTCGGGGATGCGCAGCAAATAAGACGGATGCACCGTCAGGAAAGCGCGCCCGCCGCCTTCCAGAGCATCGGCCGGTCCACGCTCTTTCAACACCGACACCGCACGGCCGAGCACCGCGCCTGCCGCGGTAGAGCCCAGCGCCACGATAACCTTGGGCTTCACCAGCCGCCGCTCGTTGTCGAGCCACCAGCGGCAGGCCTTCACCTCCCCGGCGTTGGGGGTCTTGTGCAGGCGGCGCTTGCCGCGCTGCTCGTGCTTGAAATGCTTGACCGAATTGGTGACGTAGCAGGTCTCCCGGTCCACCCCTGCCGCCGCCAGCGCCCGGTTGAACAACTCTCCCGCAGGACCGATGAACGGAAGCCCGCGCAAGTCCTCCGCATCGCCCGGTTGTTCGCCGACAAACATCAGCTTGGCGTCGGAGGGGCCAACCCCCGGCACCCCCTGCGTGGCGCCCCGCCAAAGTTCGCAGCGGCGGCAGTGCTGGATTTCCGCCGCGACCATCTCTAGATTTTCCGGCGCGATGCCGCTGTCGATCGGCGTGTCGCGGGAGCGGCGCTGGGCGATCTTCATGGCGCGCGGTGACGGCGTTTGAGGCGTGGCGGCGACCATGGCGCGCTCCCGGGCTTCGGCGTTCTGAACCATCTCCGGAATGAGCGCGGCTTCGGGCAGGTTCCCCCAATAGTGCTTGGCCATGTGCTGGGTCATCACCTTGGGGTTCAGCCGCGCCGGGTTGAAGATGGAGGCGAAATAGACCTTCCAGTCGTCTTCCTTGGCGTCTTCGGCCGGAACCTGGCTCGGATCGCCGCCCGGGCCGAAGGTGATCTTCTGCTTGTCCCAGACGGCGGTGGCGTCCGGCGTGACGATGGCGAAGCGCAGGTTGGCCATCCGTTCCACGAAGAAGTTCACACCACGCTCCAGCACATAGTGGGGCGAGACGAACCAGGCGGCGTATTCTTCGGTCTCGGGCACGGGCTTGCCGGTGGCGGGGTCTGGCAGGTCCACCCGGCGGAAGCGGACGTAGGCGTGCATCTTGTGCGCCGCCTGATTGACCGACTTCTCGTAGCCGAGCGCCTGATCCATTTGGGGATCGGTGACGATGGAGAGCAGGTTCGGCTCGTCTTTCAGCCGCCATAGCAGGCGGTACATCAGGTCGAACCGATCCTCCGCCCGGTTGATCAGGGCGGCGTCGGCGAGCTTCAGGAAGGCTTTCGGCACGGTGAACGCCGCGCCGGGCGGCGGGTTGGGCAAGGGAGAGTCAGCAAACAGGTCGGCATCCTCGCCGACGCCCCAGCGCACCTGATCCGGCGGGATGTCGTTCAGGCGCAGCCGCCGCGACGCCTCCCGCCAGCCCTTCACGTCAGTCTGCGACGCCAAGCGGACGCTGATCATCAGAACAGCGCCATCTGCACGGGCCGCGCCTCCGCTGTCGCGCGAAACCGTTGCTCCAGATTGGCGTCGTCCAGGGTCATCGGCCGCCAATCGGCGCAGATGACGAAGGGCTGCAGCCGCTTCACCGAACCGGAGAGGCGACCGAGGTCCTCCAGCCGGATCGCCTTGAAGCGCCGCACGCCGATCATCCGGTCGACCGATTTGACGCCGAGGCCAGGGATGCGCAGCAACATCTCCCGATCCGCCGTGTTCACGTCCACCGGAAAGCGGCCGCGGTTCGCCAGCGCCCACGCCAGCTTGGGATCGAGCTCCAGGTCCAGCATGCCGTCGGCGCGGCCCTCGACGATCTCCGCCTGCTGGAAGCCGTAGTACCGCATCAGCCAATCGGCTTGGTACAGCCGGTGCTCGCGCATCAGGTGCGGCCGCTTGGACGGCAGCAGGCTGGACGAATCCGGGATCGGGCTGAAAGCGGAGTAGTAGACGCGCCTCAGGCCATAGGCGCCGTAGAGGCCGCTGGAGCGGACCAAGACGTCCGCATCGCTGGCGGCGTCGGCGCCGACGATCATCTGCGTCGACTGGCCGGCGGGGGCGAACTTCGGCGCGGCGGTTTTCTTGTTCGAGCGATCCTTGCCGTCTTCAATGCCGAACCGCACCCGTCCCATGGATTTCTTGATGGCCAGCGGCGTCTTTTCCGGCGCGAGACGGACCAGGCTCTCGTCCATCGGCAGTTCGATGTTCACCGACAGGCGGTCGGCGTAAAGACCCGCCTCGTGAGCCAGTTCCGGGCTGGCGCCGGCGATCAGCTTCAGGTGGATGTAGCCGCGAAAGTCATGCACCTCACGCAAGGTCTTGGCCACCCGGTTCATCTCGCCCTGCGTGTGATCGGCCGAACGGATCACGCCGGAGGAGAGGAACAAGCCCTCGATATAGTTGCGCTTGTAGAAATCCAGGGTCAGCGCCACCACCTCCTCCACCGAAAACCGAGCGCGGGGCGTGTTGGACGACGAGCGGTTGATGCAGTAGGCGCAGTCGTAGACGCAGAAGTTGGTGAGCAGGATCTTCAGGAGCGAGACGCACCGCCCATCCGGCGTATAGGCGTGGCAGACCCCCATGCCGCCGGTGGTGGCGCCCACGCCCTTGCCGTCCCGCGACGACCGCTGCGCCCCGCCGCTGGAGGCGCATGAGGCGTCATACTTGGCCGCATCCGACAGAATTTCCAGCTTGCGAGAGAGGGTGAGGGCGACCATCCGAACAGCCTATAGTTCGCTGTTTGTTCTTACAAGCGGAGCCGTGGACTTAAACGCCCCGCGCTACGCCGCGCCGTACCGCAGCCGGCCGAGGAACGCTGCTGCGTCCCTGGCGAAAGTAACCGGGGTAGGCAGGGCGGCCTTCCATTTTTCGAAGGCCATCACGTTGTCGATGCGGGCCTTCAGGTGCGCCTCGGCCTTATCCTTTCCGCCCGACAGCCGCACGGCCATGGTGGAGAACAGCACGGCGCTGAGGATCGCGCGCTTGGAATAGTGGTTCTCGTCTGTGGCCGTATCCCCGGCCCAGCGCCAGAGCTTGTCCGCCGTGGCCCAGCCGAGTGACAGGGCCAGCGGCGCATGCATGGGCGTCGCTAGATAGACTGAGGCGCACTTCACCGCCGCCTCGTCCGCCACCGCCGCCTCGATCCGCGCCGAGACCGCCGCGTGGATGCGCTGGCGCACCTTCAACGTCATCACATCAAGCTTGGCGAGGTCGGCCAGGGCCGCCGCGTCGTGCCTGCGAAACAGCAAAGCGGCAAGATCGTCCGGGCCCTTGGGCAGGAGCAGCATGGCGTCGGCCTCCGAAAGCCCCGCCGCCTTGGCCGCCGCCCTAACAAGCTGGCCGTTCCAATGCAGGGCGGGCGCGAGGCGAATGGCTTCGTCCAGCACGCGGGCCTCGGCGTCGTTGACCCAATCCGGTTGCTGATCTGTGTTCATCGGCGGATGATAAGCCTCAGCGCGCATAATGGCCACGGCGGCGTGGACAATGGGCGCCGTCTCTGCTATCTCGCCCGGCTCCGGCGCGGAAGGCATCCTCCCGCGCCTAAATTCGTTTACTCGACGCTCAGGGCACCCTGAGCCAAAAGGGTCCAGAGGAGGGCCTCGTCATCGTTCAGATTTTCGTTCGCGACAACAACGTCGATCAGGCCCTGAAGGCCCTGAAGAAGAAGATGCAGCGCGAAGGCACCTTCCGCGAAATGAAGCGCCACGTGGCTTACGAAAAGCCTTCCGAAAAGCGCGCCCGCCAACAGGCGGAAGCCGTGCGCCGCGCCCGCAAGCTCGCCCGTAAGCGCATGCAGCGCGAAGGCCTGTTGCCGCCGCCCAAGCCCAAAGTGAAGCCGATGGGTGGCGCGGGCGGCGGACGCCCCGCTTAAGCCCTACTCTGTCATCCCGGACGGCGATAAGCCGATCCGGGATTTGGGCGGCTGCAGCTCATCCGCCCTGTCTTTTCGCTTCGCGTTAGCCGGAATGACGAATTTGATGCGCTAGATGCATCAGCCGCTGCTCAACTTGGCGGACTTCCACACGAACTCGACCGCCTTGGCCACAGCGTGCGCGTGTTTGGGACCCAGGAGCGAGGCGTGGTTCGCTTCCCGCACATTCACCGCATAGCCAGAGCGCGAGCGGTGAGCCGGCTCCACTTGCAGCGCCTTCCAGTGCGCGCCGCCGCCTTGCGCGGTGATTACCGCCACGGGAATTTCCCGGTCGAGTTCGCCTAAAGCCCGCACTTGTTCGCCGTCCTTCAGCCACTCACGCACCTCTCGCGCCGACCAGTAGTTGTGGATGGGCGAGGCGAAGGCTCGGCGCTTGTCGGACTTGGCGGGTTCGGGAATGTCGATGTGGTCGCCGAGGACGCTGCTGCTCGCCGCGTTGAGGAACAGCTGAGCCCCCAGAGGCGCGAAGCTCACCGCCCTGTAGTAGGCCTTAACCACCCGGATCACATGGGGATCGAGCAGGGCCGCCGGCGGCGTCGCGTCCACGAGAACCAGGCCGGCCGTCTGCTCCGGGTAGCGGAGGGCGAAGCTATAGAGATGCACCCCGGCCATGGAGTGGCCCACCAGTATGAATGGCCCTTCCTCCCCCGCCGCCCACAGTAGCTTTTGCAGGTCGCCGGTAATGGCGCGGCTATCGCGAGGCTTTGGGCCAGGATCGGAGAAGCCCAGACCGGCGCGGTCGTAGGCGAAGGTATGATGGCGCTCGCCGAGCAGCCCCTGCACCACTGTCCAATCCACCGCCGTGCCGAACGAGCCGGCTTCGAACAGGATGGTGGGCTGGCGCTCGTGCGATCCTGCGTTTTGCGGGCCTTGGCGCACCACGCGAAACCGCCGCCCGCCGATGTCGATCATCTCACCGCGCATGGGCTGGTTCTGTGACAAGATCGGGACCAGGTCCAGCCACAAGCGTTCGCAGATGCAGCGCATTTTCGGTGGCCGCGCCGAACTTGGTGTTGTCGAAGATGACCCATGCATTAGGCGCAAGGGTTTGTGACAGGCGTTCGAGGGCGTCGGCGTCAAAGGTCGAGGCGTAGATTTCCGGCGAGCCGTGTAGGCGGTGGTACTCAAAACCAAGCCAACTGCCGGGCTTAGCCGCCTCCGGAACCATGGCCGGATCGGCGGCCACGCGGGCGATCTGATAGTCGATCCACAACGCGTCGGCCTCCGCCGTGAACCAGCTCGCATGACGCGGCTCGCAGGCTGTCTCGCCCTCGAACCGGCTGCGCCAAAGGCGGAAGAAGGCGCGCGCTGCCGATGTCTCGAAGGCCAGACTTGGCGGAAGCTGGATCAGCACCGCGCCGAGCTTGGCGCCAAGGCCGCAAACCTCCTGCAGAAAAAGCTCCACCGGCGCCGCCACATCCACCAGCCGCCGCTCGTGGGTGATCTCCCGCGGCGCCTTCACCGCGAACCGGAACCCCGCCGGCGTGGAGGCAGCCCACCGCTCATAGGTCTTGCGCTGATGCGGCCGGTAGAAGGAGGAATTGATCTCCGCCGCGCCAAACACCTGAGCATAACGGGCCAGCAGGCTGTCGCCCGGCGGAAAGCGATCCCGCACGGCGGCGGGCAGGCTCCAGCCGGCTGTGCCGACCCGGACATGTGAGACCTGGGGGTTCAGATAGCCCATGGAGGCGGTAACGCATCAACCGCGCGTTCGGCGGTCGCTTACCGCTTCAAGGTTTGGGCTGCTGCGCTTGCTGCGCCTGTTTCGCCAGCCAGCCCGGCGTGGGTTTGGCGCGCCAGTAGGTCCAGCGATCCCGGGGCATGCCGGAAATCTTGAAGACGAGCGCCGGGAGGTCGGCTTCGGACACGCCGTCCTTCTTGGCGGCCATTTCGACGGCGAGGCGGCCCGTCATGGCCACGTTGCTGGCCACGCCGATGTCGCGCTCCGCCTCTGGAGAAGGCGGCGCGGCGCGAAACTGTTGCTCCATCTGGTCAGCGCGGGCCAGGATGGCGATGGTGTAGCCGAGGAGGAAGGCGGGGCTTTTATCGCCCGCCGTCTTGTAGGCCATGGAAAGCCGGTTCTCGCATTGGCTGTAGGCCAGGGGCTCTGCCACGGTGCGGCACCCCTGCGCGGCGGCGTAACCGTCGCTGACCTGATGGTGTGCAGGGGGCGGGACGATGAAGATGGGCATGAACGCACGGGCTCCCTGCCTTTAGAGCGTCTGTCGATCAGCCCAGTTCCGGCGCTCCTTAAACCCGCTCATCCCCGCAAAGGCGGGGACCCAGATGGACCGGGCACAACCGATAGACTGAACCGAGCGGATGACTTGGCTGGGTCCCCGCCTTCGCGGGGATGAGCGGTTATTTGGGAAACCTTAGTCCGAAGAGCCTTACAGCCCATGGTGGATTGTGAGCGAGCCTTCGGCCTGGCTGTCAAGGCCGCCTTCGGCACCGCGCAGCGGTGGGCGCTCCGCGCCCAGCCTTGACAGCCAGGAGGGCTCGCTAAACTGGCCTCCATGGATTTAAGAGCGGGTGTGCTTAAGTCGATCAATCGCTGCTTGCGTTTCTTTTGCAATAGCTGGACCGTTTGGATCGGCTCGGAAGTGCATGTTGAAGCGCACAGGAATAGAAAACTTAACCCGGCTTACTTGGTCAGTTTTATCTACGGACTTGCTGTCTAGCTGGCCCTTAGCGCCAACGTGGGCTTCGAAAGCGACAACTTTGAGTGCCGCTCCCACATCTCCACCTCCGCTTTTCCGCGATTCTGCTGTCTGAGAGACGGTCACCGCGATGTCAAATTCAACATCTCGCTCTATGCTTACAGGTTCGCCGTTAACGACGCCGGGATTGATAGCAACAATTTCCCGTGCATCGACTGCAGCCCGTTGAACACCCAGCGCGATGTCCAGAAGCGCCGTATGGATAAAATCTTCTAGGTTCATGGCTTTAGAAACAGAGACACTTCACAGCCCCTTGATAATCCCCTCCACCATCTTCTTCGCGTCCCCGAACAGCATCATGGTGTTGTCGCGGAAGAACAGCTCGTTCTCGACCCCCGCATAGCCGGCCGCCATGCCGCGCTTGATGAAGAGGATGGTGCGGGCTTTCTCCACGTCCAGGATCGGCATGCCGTAAATGGCCGACTGCGGGTGGGTTTTGGCCGCCGGGTTGGTGACGTCGTTGGCGCCGATGACGAAGGCCACGTCGGCGGTGGAGAACTCCGAATTGATGTCCTCCAGCTCGAACACCTCGTCATAGGGCACGTTGGCCTCGGCCAGGAGCACGTTCATGTGGCCGGGCATGCGGCCGGCGACGGGGTGGATGGCGTATTTCACCTCCACGCCCTCCTCCTTCAGCTTGTCGGCCATTTCGCGGAGGGCGTGCTGGGCCTGGGCCACCGCCATGCCGTAGCCGGGGACGATGATGACTTTGGAGGCGTTCTTCATGATGAAGGCGGCGTCGTCGGCCGAGCCCTGCTTCACCGGGCGGGTCTCCACCTTGCCGCCCGCCGCCGCCGTGGCGTCGCCGCCGAACCCGCCGAGGATGACGGAGATGAAGCTGCGGTTCATCCCCTTGCACATGATGTAGCTAAGGATGGCGCCGGAGGAGCCCACCAGGGCGCCGGTGATGATGAGCGTGGTGTTGGCAAGGGTGAAGCCCAGCGCCGCCGCCGCCCATCCGGAATAGCTGTTCAGCATCGACACGACGACGGGCATGTCCGCCCCGCCGATGGGGATGATCAGGGTGATCCCGACGATCAAGGCGAGGACGAACACGCCCCAGAAGGCCCAGATCGCCGTACCGCCGCTCATCACGAGGACCACGATCAAAGCCAGGATGCCGAGCCCGATGGCGATGTTGATCAGGTGGCGGCCGGGCAGGAGTATCGAAGCGCCCGACATGTTGCCGTTCAGCTTGGCGAAGGCGATCAGCGAGCCGGTGAAGGTGATGGCGCCGATGGCGATCCCCACCGACAACTCGATCAGGCTCTCCAGCTTGACTCCATTTCCCTCGGCGATGCCGTAAGCGGCTGGGGTGTAGATGGCGGCCACCGCCACCAGGCACGCCGCCAGCCCCACCAGCGAGTGGAAGGCGGCCACCAGCTGCGGCATCGACGTCATCGCCACCCGCCGGGCGATCACCGCGCCCACCGTTCCGCCGATGGCGACGCCGCCGACGATCAGCGCCAAGGTGACGACGTCCAGCGCCCCCTGGCTGAACAGGGTGGCCAGCGTGGTCAGGATGGCGATGGTCATCCCCACCATGCCCATCTGGTTGCCCCGCCGGCTGGTCACGGGGCTGGAAAGGCCCCTGAGCGCCAGGATGAACAAGACGCCCGAGACGATGTAGAGGACGGCCGCTAGGTTGGCGTTCATTTCAGTCGTTTCCCCGGATCGTCATGTCACCACACCTGCAGGAAGGCGGGCTTGCCGGTATCGGCGACAGCGGCGTGGTCTCCGGCTTTGAAGATGTGCAGGGTCACGGGGCCGGAGCCGGCGGTTTTCCAGAGCTGGCACTGGGCGTTGACCGAGGGGATCACGTCCTTGAACGGGCCCTTGCGGTCCAGGGCGAACGTGTTGGCGACACCGCCTTCGGGCGTGGTGTAGGTGCGCACGTGGCACTTGACGATATAGGCCGCGCTGGGCGCCGCCTGGATGGTCAGGGGCAAGCCGGCGAGAGCGGCAGTGACGGTCAGGGAGGCCAGGCTGGAGACGGCGCCGATCACTTGGCCTTCTCCTTCTTCTTGTACATGGCCAGCATCCTTTGGGTGACCAGAAAGCCGCCGAAGATGTTGACGGCCGCCAGCCCCGCCGCCACCGCGCCCGCGCCCTTGCTGATCCAGACGTGCAGGTCGAAGCCGGGGGCCTGGGCAGGGTGGATGATGCCGCTCACCCGCTCGAACACGCTGCCGTGCGCGGCGGCGGCCAGGAGGGCGCCGACGATGATCACCGAGGAGATGGCGTTGGTGACGGCCATCAGCGGCGTGTGCAGGGCGGGCGTGACGCTCCACACCACATAGTAGCCGACAAAGATGGCGAGCACGAAGATCGCCAGGCGGAAGACGGTAGGATCGACGACGTCCATCAGGTTTCACCTTTCATCTTGAAGCGATAGACACTCTGCGATGGATGTCGAAAAGGAGGAGCAAGCCTGCACCCAGGCAAAGCGCTTCAACGATGCGGAGTACGCCGTCGAAGATGCCAACGCGAACTACGAGGTTCCACCCCCCGCCGGTTCCAAATTTTTTGAAGCCCACGCTACTCGCCAAAAGCACCCACCCGTCTGCAAGGCCCGAAAGGACGATGAAGCAAGCCAAGCAAACAACTCCGGGCCTCACCATCATTTCAGCCCCGGATGCACCACGGCCCCGTCCTTGGTGACCAGCGCGCCCTTGAGAATTTCATCGTCCCAATCGGGCGCCAGCGCCTTCTCCTTGTCCAGGAACAGGGCCGCGAGGTTGCCGAGGTTCCTCGCGTAAAGGTTCGACGCATCCGCCGCGATCCGAGCGGGCAGATTGGCGATCCCGAGGATCTTCACGCCGTTGGCGGTGATCGCCACTTCGCCGAGCTTGGCGCCCGCGACGTTGCCGCCCTGCTCCACCGCGAGGTCCACGACCACGCTGCCCGGCTTCATGCTGGCTACCTGCTCCGCCGACACCAGCTTGGGCGCGGGGCGGCCAGGGATCAGCGCTGTGGTGATGACGATGTCCTGCTTGGCCAGGTGGCTCGACAGCAGCGCCGCCTGCTTGGCCTGATATTCCGCGCTCATCTCCTTGGCGTAGCCGCCGGCGGTCTGGGCGCCTCTGAACTCCTCGTCCTCCACCGCCAGGAACTTGGCGCCGAGGCTTTCCACCTGCTCCTTGGTGGCGGGGCGGACGTCGGTGGCGGTGACGACGCCGCCGAGCCGCCGAGCCGTGGCGATGGCCTGCAGCCCCGCAACGCCGACGCCCATGATGAACACCTTGGCGGCGGCGACAGTGCCGGCGGCGGTCATCATCATTGGCAAAGCCCGCCCGTAAGCCTCCGCCGCCTCGATCACCGCGCGATAGCCGGCGAGATTGGCCTGGGACGACAGCGCATCCATCGCCTGGGCCCGGCTGATGCGGGGGATGAACTCCATGGCGAAGGCGGAGGCGCCGCTGGCGGCGAGGGCCTGCAGCGCCGGCTTCTCGACGTGCGGGTTCAGTAGCGCGCAGACGACGACGCCCGGCTTCAGGGCGGCGATGGCGTCGGGCTCCGGCGTCCTCACCGCGAAGAGGACGTCTGCGCCAGCCAGCGCCGCCTTGGCGTCCGGTGCGATGGAGGCGCCGCTGGCCAGGTAATCCGCATCGGGATAAGAGGCCGCCGCGCCTGCCCCGGTTTCCACGGCGACGGAAAAGCCGGACGCGATCAGTTTCTTGACGCTGTCGGGGGTGGCGGCGACGCGGGTCTCCCCGGCTCGCCGCTCCTTCAGGACTGCGATCGCTGCGCCCATTCGCCCCCCTGGCGTTGTACCGTGGCGGACCCTTCAGACCATCCGAACCGTCTGGCCAGCCGCTCTTTATACCAGCTTACGCGCTCGCCGTCAGTGTGCGGCGGTCTTGCCGCCTCGAAGAAAGACAAAGCCGACGATCAGCATGATCACCGCCACCACCGCGCCGGGGAAAAAGCCCGCCGGGGTGCAGAACCAGAAGACCAGCAGCGTCAGAAACGCCGCCAAGGCCAGGGAGACCCATTTGAACAGGCCCATCACCCCGGAATAGGTCGACGATTGAGCTTGAACCGGCATGTCGCCGTGGTGATGGGTGACAGCGTGTTCGGCCATGATGAGGTCCCCGACGGATTTGTGCGGACTATAGCTGCGCCGCCGTCATGCTCAAGCCGTCGGGCACGAAAACCGTTCCAACGCTCGCGAAGCGGCTTCAAAAGGTGGAAGCGGCGCGCGGAAACGGCTAATCCGCTATTATGGCCGCCCAAGTGCTTTCAATCCTGCGTCGCCTTGTCCTGGCCCTCGCCGTGCTCTGCGCCGCGCCGCTGGCCGCCCATGCGGACATGCGCGCCTGGGTGCAGATGACGGACGGCGGCGTAGCCGAGGTGCGGGCGGCGGCGGACGGGAGCCAATGTCCGGCCGTGACGGTGGACGGCCAGGATATGGCGATGTCGGTGCGCGCGCCGGCTGACGAGGCGTTTCCTAATGCCCTCTGTCAACTGAAGTTGCCCAAAGGCGCTAAGCACGCCGACATCGCGGGCCAGGTTCTGGCCCTGCCCACGGCGCACATCGATCGCATCGTGGTGATGGGCGACACCGGCTGCCGGCTGAAGGGTTTGGCGGTGCAGGCCTGCAACGATCCCAAGCAGTGGCCCTTCGCCGCGGTCTCCGCCCGCGCGGCGGCGGAACACCCCGATCTCGTGATCCACGTGGGCGATTATTATTATCGGGAGAGCGCCTGCCCCTTCAACTATGCCGGCTGCGCCGGAAGTCCGCACGGTGACGCCTGGCCCACTTGGTTGGTGGAGTTCTTCGATCCGGCCCGGCCACTGTTGAACGCCGCGCCCTGGGTGTTCGCGCGGGGCAACCACGAGAGCTGTTCGCGGGGCGGGAAGGGGTGGTTCCGGCTGCTGGACGCCGCCGACGCGCCTCTGGCCTGCCCAACCGCCTCGGCGCCCTTCGCCGTGCCTCTCGGCGGCGTGACCCTGCACATGCTGGATTCGGCTGACACCGACGATCGCGGCACGCCCAAGGAACCCGTCGCCGCCTTCAAGAGCGCGGTCGAGACGGTGCAACCCGAGCCCGACGCCGCCGAATGGATCGTCACCCACCGCCCCATCTGGGGCTTGGCGCCGGTGGCTCGCCTGGGCCCGCTCGGTCCGCTCAACGTGCCGCTGAACGCCACCGAGCAGGAAGCGGTGCGGGGTGAGCCGATGAAGGACGTGCAGCTGATCCTGTCCGGCCATATCCACCACTTCGCCAGCTTCTCCTTCGGACAGGCCCGGCCGGCGCAGCTGATCGTCGGCACCGGGGGCGACGTGGGCGAAGCGGCGGACAACAAGAACCCGTCCGGCGACATCGTCGAGATCGATGGTCTTGAAGCCAAGAGCCTGGAGTTCGAGCGCTTCGGCTACTTTGTGATGGACCGGGTGAAGGGCGAACGGTCGGTCTGGCGCGGGGTGTTCAAGGATGTGGAGGGCCAGACCCTCGCCGCCTGCACTTTGAAGGACCGGACGCTGAATTGCCGCAAGGGCGGTTGAGCCGCGCCGCACCCCGTCGCATCGGCGCCGCGATCCGCGCCGTCTACGGCTTAATTAACGATCACATAACGGGCGGCCGTGAGCCCTGATGCGGCGCCCTGCGCGTCCGTTAGGCGCCACGTCGCCCGGCGCGGAGGTTGCGGACAAACGCATTGCCAATCGGCGCGATTTGAGCACACCCTGCAAACGACGATTTAGCGCGCGAAACGCGACCGCCGCACGACGAGGAAGAAATCCCATGACCGATATCCAAACCGACGCTGACGGCGAAACTGCCCTTCTGGGTCGCCGCTCCTTCATGTGGAGCGCCGCCCTGGCCGCCGCCGCCCCGATCATGACCGAGGCGAATCTGGCTCACGCCAAGCTGGCGTCCCAGTCCATGGGCGTGTTGCCGGCGGACGCGGTGATCATCAACGCCAACGAAAACCCTCTCGGGCCGTCCAAATTGGCGCTTGAAGCCATCACCAAGATCGCGCCGCTCGGCGGCCGCTACGACCGCATGGGCGAACAGGCGGCCTTCATCAAGACCTACGCGGCGATGCATGGTCTGAAGCCGGAAAATATCGCCGTCTACGCCGGTTCGTCCGAGCCTTTGCACTATACGGTGCTGGCCTTCACCTCGCCCACCAAGAGCCTGATCACCGCCGATCCCTCTTATGAATCGCCGGTCTACGCCGCCGGTATCGCCAAGGCGCCGGTGCACAAGGTGCTGCTGAACGGGAACTACGCCCACGACGTGAAGGCCATGGTCGCCGCCGATCCCTCCGCCGGGGTGATCTACATCTGCAACCCCAACAACCCCACCGGCACCGTCACCCCGCGGGAAGACATCCTGTGGGCGCTGGAGCACAAACCCGCGGGTTCGCTCCTCCTGGTGGATGAAGCCTACATCCACCTGTCCGACGAACAGAGCGTGGTCGATCAGGTGGCGGCGGGCAAGGAACTCATCATCCTGCGCACCTTCTCCAAGATCTACGGCATGGCCGGCATCCGCTGCGGCGTGGTGATCGGTCGGCCAGATCTTATCGCCAAGCTGGATCCCTACCTGCAGAACGCCATGCCGGTGACGGCGCTCGCCGCGGCCAACGCCTCGATCTCGGATACGGACCTGATCCCTACCCGCAAGAAGTGGATCGGCGACACCCGGCGCGAGACCGTCGCCTGGTTGAAGACCAACGGCTACAAGGTGATCGGCGATCCGCACTCCAACTGCTTCATGATCGACACGGGGCGCAATGGGCACACGGTGATCAAGGGCATGCAGGCGCAGAACGTCTATATCGGCCGCATCTGGCCGGTGTGGCCCAACGCCGTCCGCGTCTCGGTCGGTTCGCCGGAGGACATGGCGAAATTCCGCACCGCGTTCAAGACGGTGATGGATACGCCCGCCATGGCCTCGGCCGGCGTCACGTCCAACCCGCACGCGCCCCTTGGCGTCGGCGGAAAGCCCTTCCTGTCCTAGGCTTCAGTCCACGCCTTCAGTCTTCGTCTTGGCCTCAAGGTGCGGTGCATAAGCGCGTGCCGCACCTTGAGGTTGATGCCGACGAGGCTGTTTTCATAATTGTAGACGTGTCGATGGCGATCTAGCGCCGAAACCGCGCTGGCCCGCCGGAAAGCGACCGGGACGCCAAAGCGGTCAGGAAAACGCGAGCGGTTGAAAATTTCCGCTCATCTCCTGGCGGCATACGGTTAAACTGTCGCCATGAGCGAAATCCCCCGCATCGCCGTCGCCGGCGCCCTTGGCCGCATGGGCCGCATCCTGGCCGCCCTGATCGACGCCCGTCCGGAGACGGATCTGGCCGGACGCTTCGACCGGCCCGGCTCTGAAGGTCAGGATGGACTGGTCTCGCAGGCCGACGCCTTGGCGGCAGCGAACGTGGTGGTGGACTTCACCAGCGGCGCGGCCTCGGCGGCGCTGGCTTTGTATTGCGCGGAGGCGGGCGGCCCGGCGCTGGTGATCGGCTCCACGGGCCTGACGGCGGCGGAGGAGCGGGTGGTGCGGGCGGCGTCCCGGCGCATCGCCATCGTCAAGTCCGGCAACTTTTCTCTCGGCGTCAACATGCTAATGGGCCTGGTGCGCCAAGCCGCCGCCGCGCTGCCCGCTCAGGGCTACGACATCGAGATCTTCGAAGCGCATCATAAGCGCAAGGTGGACGCGCCCTCCGGCACCGCCCTGATGCTGGGGGAAGCGGCGGCGGCGGGGCGGGGCGTCGATCTCTTCAAGGTGCAGGTGAAGAGCCGCGACGGCGTCACCGGCCCTCGCGTCGACGGCCAGATCGGCTTTTCGGTGATGCGGGGCGGCGGCATCGTCGGCGAGCACTCGGTGAGCTTCGCGGCGGAAGACGAAATTTTGACCCTCTCCCATTCCGCCATCGACCGGACCCTGTTCGCGCGCGGCGCGGTGGAGGCGGCGATCTGGGCTGCTTCTGGCGAAGATGGGGGGCGGCCACCAGGGCTTTACGACATGCAGGACGTGCTGGGCTTCACGGCGCCGCTCCAGGATGGCTGATCTTCAACATGGCTGACCTCCGCTCCCTGGACGCCACCGGCATGATCCAGGCGATGGATTTGCGCCGGATCAGCGCCCTGGAGTTCCTGGACGCCTCCATCGCCCAGTCTCATCTGCTGCGAGACAAGCTGAACGCCGTGGTGGCGGAGGACGCCGAGACCGCCCGCGCCGCCGCTCGCCTGCTGGATGACCGGCGCTCTAAAGGCGAGACCGCTGAGACCATCGGCCTCCTCGCCGGCCTGCCCATGACCATCAAGGACACGCTGGACGTGGACGGCCTGCCCGCCGCTTCAGGCCTGAAAGGCTATCTCGGCCGCGCGGTGGGAGATGCTGCGGCGGTAGGGCGCGCCCGCACTGAAGGGGCGGTGATCTGGGGCAAGACCAACGTACCGGTGATGGCCAGCGACTGGCAGAGCTTTAACAGGCTCTATGGAACCACGAACAACCCTTGGGATCCGGAGCGCACCCCCGGCGGCTCCTCCGGCGGCGCGGCGGCGGCGCTGGCGGCGGGGGTCACGCCGATGGAGATCGGGTCGGACATTGGCGGATCGCTCCGCGTGCCGGCCAGCTTCTGCGGCGTCTTCGCCCATAAGCCGACCTATGGCCTCGTCTCCCAGCGCGGCCACGTGCCGCCAAAGCCCGGCTCGGCCTCGGAGCCCGACCTGAACGTGATCGGGCCCATGGCGCGGTCGGCGCGGGATTTGAGACTGCTCCTCTCCATCCTCGCCAACGGGCCGATTCCCGCCAAGGCGGTGCCCACAGCGCTGCACGGGCTGAAAGTGGCGTTATGGCTGGAGGAGCCGTCCTTCCCGTTGGACGGCGAGGTGAAGACGGTGATCGAAGCCTTCGCCGCCGATCTCGCGGTTCAGGGAGCGGTCGTCGACCCGGTGAAAAGTCCGGTGGACGGCGCCGAACTGATGGACGTTTACCTGCAGCTTCTCTACCCGCTCGCCCTTTCGGATATGTCGGCGTCGGAGCAACGGTCGATGTTGCTGCTGCGAGGGCCGGCCAAATGGTTCGGCGGGGAGGCGCGCTGGGCCAAGATCGCGCGGGCGGCGACGCTCACCCACCGCGAATGGCTGATCGCCAACGAGCGGCGCGCCCGGTTCGGGCGAACCATGCGAAGGTTCTTCGAGCGTTATGACGTGATGATCGCCCCTTGCGCCCCAGTGACGGCCTTTCCCCACGACCATCGTCCCTTCGCCAAGCGCCGGTTGCGCCTCTCCGACGGGCGAAAGATCGCCTATGACTCGCTCCTGAACTGGATCGCGCTGCCCACCGCCTGCGGCCTTCCCGCGACGGCGGTTCCGGTAGGACTGAGCGCGGGCGGCCTGCCCGTGGGCGTGCAGATCGTTGGGCCACGAGGCGGGGACTCCAAGACGCTGGCGGTGGCGCAGGGGATCGAGGCGGAGCTCGGCGGGTTCAAGGCGCCGGGATTGGATTACTGAGCGCTTTCCACCCGCACCTCGGTCTTCACCGAATTGGCGATGAAGCAGACGTGGTGCGCCTGATGATGCAGGGCGTCGAGCTCGGCGGGGGAGGGGGCCTTGCCCACCCAGCCGATCTTGGGGCGCAGCACCACCTCGGACACCCACGCCCGGCCGTCGTCCAGCTTGGCCATCGCCCCCTCAGCGGTGTCGGTATAGCGGTCAATGGACCAGCCGGCCCGGCGGGCGATGTCGAGGAAGCTCAGCATGTGGCAGGTGGAAAGGGCGGCGGTCAGCATCTCCTCGGGATCCACCGCATCCGCCGCCGACCAGGGCAGAGGCACGACGGACGGCGAGGACGAGCCCTTGATCGCGATCCCGCCGTCAAAGCGCACGGTGTGGGCGCGGCTATAGCGGCCCTTAGCGAACTCGCCGTCGAGGCGCCAGTCGATGGTGGCGACGTAGGTGGACATGGTGTTAGTTTATCCCTTCTCCCCTTGCGGCAGAAGGTGTCAGCGAAGCTGACGGATGAGGGGTTTCTCGACATCGGTGGCTGATAGCGCGGCGCGACCCCTCACCCGACACCCGGGTCAAGCCCGCGCGCCACCCTCTCCCGCAAGGGAGAGGGAACGGCTCAAAACGCCTCCGCCGGCAGGGCCATCATCGTCTCCGAGCCCGTCTTCAGCTTGGCGAGGTGGCTGTCGGCTTCGGGGAGCAGGCGTTCAACGAAGTAGCGGCCGACGGTGAGTTTACTGGCGTAGAAGGGATCCTCGTCGCCGCCCGCGATCCTGGCGTTCGCCGCCTTGGCGATCAGGCACCACATGTAGGCGAGGCCGGTCAGGCCGAACAGGTGCATGTAGTCGGTGGAGGCGGCGCCGGCGTTGTCAGGGTTGGCGAGGCCGTTCTGCATCAGCCAGAAGGTGGCGTCCTGCAGCTTGGCTTTCACCGAGGCGAGGCCGTCCACATAGAGCTTCAGGTCGGCGCCGGCGTTCTCGGTGACGAAGCCGTCGATCTCGGCGAAGAAGCTCATCACCGCGCGGCCGCCGTTGGCGGCGAGCTTGCGGCCGACGAGGTCCAGCGCCTGGATGCCGTTGGTGCCCTCGTAGATCATGGAGATGCGGCAGTCGCGCAAATACTGGCTGGCCGGGAAGTGTTCGGTGAAGCCGGAGCCGCCGTGGACTTGCATGGCGTCCGAACAGATTTTGAAGCCCTTGTCGGTAAGATAGCCTTTCAGCACCGGCGTCAGCAGTCCCATGTAGTCCTGCGCCTTCTGCACCACCTCGGCGTCAGGGCTGTTGTGGGCCAGATCGCCGTGAAGGGCGGTCCAGAGCAAAAATAGGCGCCCCGCCTCCAGCGTCGCCTTGGCGTCCATCAGCATGCGGCGCACATCCGGGTGGACGATGATCGGGTCTGCGGGACCTGAGGCGTTCTTCGGCCCGGTGAGGGCGCGGCCCTGCAGCCGGTCGGTGGCGAAGGCGACGGCGGCCTGATAGGCGGCTTCGCCTTGGGCTAGACCTTGAACGCCGACGCCCAGGCGCGCCTCGTTCATCATCACGAACATTAGTTTGAGGCCGGAGTTCTCGGCGCCGAGCAGCCAGCCGGTCGCCCCATCATACTGCATGACGCAGGTGGCGTTGCCGTGGATGCCCATCTTCTCTTCCAGGCCGACGCAGGCGAGGCTGTTGCGGGCGCCCGGCTTGCCCTCGGCGTCGGGGATGAACTTCGGAACGATGAACAGGCTGATGCCCTTCACCCCCGCCGGCGCGCCCTCGATGCGGGCGAGAACGAGGTGAATCACATTCTCGGTCAGGTCCTGTTCGCCACCGGAGATCCAGATTTTCTGGCCGCTGATCTTATAGGTCCCGTCAGCCTGGGGAACGGCCTTGGTGGTGAGGAGGCCGAGGTCGGTGCCGCACTGCGGCTCGGTCAGGTTCATGGTGCCGGACCATTTGAAACTCACCATGTTAGGGAGGTACATGGCCTTCTGCTCGTCCGTGCCGCCCTCGCGGATGGCGGAGTAGGCGCCGTGGGTCAGGCCCGGATACATGCCGAAAGCCATGTTGGCCGAGGAGGTCATCTCTGAGAAGGCCACGTTCACCACCGCCGGCAGGCCCTGGCCGCCGTAGGCCGGATCGGAGCCCAGCGCGGCCCAACCGCCGTCCACCATCTGCCGGTAGGCGTCCTTGAAGCCGGTGGGCGTCTTGACCGTATTGTCCGGGGACCAGGTGCAGCCCTCGACGTCGCCGACGTGGTTGAGGGGCGCGAGCACCTCCTCGGAGAACTTGCCGGCCTCCTCCAGAACCTGCTCCACGGTGTCCATCGCCGCATCGGCGAAGCCCGGCAGGTTGGAGTAGCGGTCGAGATCAAGCACGTCGCGCAGGAGGAAGACGTGGTCGCGGACGGGGGCGCGGTAGGGCATTAGGATCTCTGCTCTGGGATCAGACCGGTCGCGTCGGATCGCTCAACCAGACGCCATGATCGAAGTGATAGCGGAAATGGGCGATGTGATGGAAGTGGGTGAAGCCGCGGTGGAATTTCATTTTCAAAACGTGGTCGAAGTGATCGTTTTACCGACCGCCTTACCCCGCATTTATCCGACCGCCTATCCCCTCATTCCGCAGCATGCCCCGGCACGCCCTCCAGCCGGCCTTTCAGCGCCGATTCGTAGTCGGCAGCTTGAGGCAAAAGGTCGGGGCGGGTTTGCGAGAGCTGATTTTCCAGCCAGACGCAGCCTTCCTCCAGGGTCTCAATGGCGCCGTCGATGTCGTCCCGCTGGGCGTGGAGCTCGACGATCCGCTCGCGGTATTTCTTGAGGGAACGGGCCATCTGCGCTGCGCCGCCGTCCTTCTCGTCGTAAAGATCGAGCAGGTCGCGGATTTCGGTCAGGCTGAATCCCACCCGCTTGCCGCGCAGGATCAGCTGCAGCCGAGCACGATCGCGACTGCGGTAGACCCGGTTCAGGCCCTCCCGCGCCGGCGCTAAAAGACCCTTGTCCTCATAGAACCGTAAGGCGCGAGGGGTGACTTTGAACTCGTTGCATAGGTGGCGGATGGTGTAGGCGCGCTCAGGGCGACGAAGCTCTGTACCCATGAAAAAGGCTCCATACTGGTATAGCTAGATAAGCTCTCGCTTACGTTAACGTCAATCTTTCGCACTTGCGCAACATCAAACCGCCTATCGCCTTGGCAAGCGCTGGCGCAGGCGTTATGGGCTGCGTTCTGGAATTCATGACGCGCGCCGGACCTTTGCGCCTTGCACTTTTCGCGGCCGTCGGGGATCAAAGATCGTGCGAACCCGAAGAGGACTATCCGGTATGGGGATGGCAGGTATGGGACGGTTGAAGACGCGGGCCGCTTTCGCCGCGGCATCCAGCCTCTTTGGGTTGATGGCGGCGGGCCAGGCGCTGGCCGATACGCTGGGGATGCCCACGGACAAAGGGATCGGCCTGCAGCCCGCCGGGGATCAGCTCCGCCGTGACGCGGCTTTCTTTCACAACGTGATCCTGATGCCGATCATCGTGGTGATCTCGCTGTTCGTGCTGGCGCTTCTGGCCTGGATCGTCATTCGCTACAATTCCAAGGCTAACCCGGTACCGCAGAAATTCACCCACAACACCAAGCTCGAGGTGGCTTGGACTTTGGCTCCGGTGCTGATCCTTGTGGGCATCGCGGCCTTCTCCTTCCCGCTCCTGTTCAAATATCACGACGCGCCCAAGGCCGACATCACCCTGAAGGCCACGGGCAACCAGTGGTACTGGGCCTATGAGTATCCGGATCAGAAGATCGCCGAATATACCTCCAACCCTCTATCGGAGGCGGATGCCAATGCGGCGGGCGCGCCCTACAAGCTGGCGGTGAACAACCCGATCGTGGTGCCCGTGGGCAAGACCATCAAGGTGCTGGTCACCGGCGCCGACGTCTTGCACGCCTTCTTCATCCCGGCCTTCGGGGTGCAGGTGACCGCCATTCCCGGCCGCGTGAACGAGGTGTGGTTCCAGACCGAGAAGGTCGGCAAATACTACGGCCAGTGCAACGAGCTTTGCGGCGTCGACCACTCCTTCATGCCCATCGAGGTGGACGTGGTGGATCAGCCGACCTTCGCCGCCTGGGTGGCCAAGAAGGCGACGCCGGCGCCGGCCGCAGCGCCCGCTCCCGCCACCACGACGGCCGCCGCTGCCGCCATCCCCACAACAACGCCGCCGGTGAAGACCGGCGCGCCCGCTTAAGTTTCGAGCAGAGACGCAAGATATGGCCAACGCACCCGCTCACCCCGCCCCTCACGCCGACGCCGCCCATCAGGGCCACGTCGATCACAAGATCAGCTTCGTGGACAAGTGGCTGTTCTCCACCAACCACAAGGATATCGGCACCCTCTACATCATCTTCGCCATCATGGCGGGGCTGGTGGGCGGCGCCCTTAGCGGCCTGATCCGGTGGGAGCTTTACGAGCCGGGCATCCAGATCTTCCAGCCCAATTCCTTCATCGCCAAGCTTGGCCTGATCGAGGGGTCAAAACACGGCTATAACGCGGTGATTACCGCCCACGGCCTGATCATGATCTTCTTCATGGTGATGCCGGCGATGATCGGCGGGTTCGGCAACTGGTTCGTGCCGCTGATGATCGGCGCGCCGGACATGGCCTTCCCGCGTATGAACAACATCTCTTTCTGGCTGCTGGTCGCTTCCTTCGTGCTGCTGGTCATCTCGATGTTCGTTGACGGCGGACCGGGACGCGGCTTTGGCGGCGGGTGGACCATGTACACCCCGCTCTCCACCACCGGGCACACCGGGCCGGCGATGGATTTCGTGATCTTCTCCATCCACTTGGCGGGGGCGAGCTCGATCCTTGGCGCCATCAACTTCATCACCACCATCTTCAACATGCGAGCGCCCGGGATGACCATCCACCGCATGCCCCTGTTCGTCTGGTCGATTCTGATCACCGTCTTCCTGCTCTTGCTGTCGCTCCCGGTGCTGGCCGGCGCCATCACCATGATGCTGACCGACCGCAACTTCGGCACCTCGTTCTTCAATCCAAACGGCGGCGGCGATCCGATGATGTACCAGCACCTGTTCTGGTTCTTCGGCCACCCGGAGGTCTACATCCTGATCCTGCCGGGCTTCGGCATCATCAGCCACGTGGTGGCGACCTTCTCCAAGAAGCCGGTCTTCGGCTATCTGGCCATGTGCTACGCCATGGTCGCCATCGGCTTCATCGGCTTTGTCGTATGGGCGCACCACATGTTCACCGTCGGCATGAACGTGAACCTTCAGGCCTATTTCGTGGCGGCGACGATGGTGATCGCGGTGCCGACCGGGGTGAAAATCTTCTCCTGGATCGCCACCATGTGGGGCGGCTCGATCGACTTCAAGACGCCCATGCTGTTCGCCATGGGCTTCATCTTCCTGTTCACCGTCGGCGGCGTCACCGGCGTGGTGCTCTCCAACGCCGGCATCGATTACAGCCTGCACGCCACCTATTACGTGGTGGCCCACTTCCACTACGTGCTGTCGCTCGGCGCCGTCTTCGCCATCTTCGCCGGCTTCTACTACTGGTTCGAGAAGATGTGGGGCGTGAAATACAATGAGATGCTCGGCGTCGTGCACTTCTGGCTGATGTTCGTGGGCGTGAACATCGTCTTTTTCCCGCAGCACTTCCTGGGGCTTCAGGGCATGCCTCGCCGCTATGTGGACTATCCGGTGCAGTTCGAGTTCTGGAACAAAATCTCCTCTTACGGCTACGTCGTGACCGCCGTCGGCGTCCTGGTGTTCCTGGTCATGCTGGCTGAGGCCGCAGTCCGCCGCCGCAAGGCCGTGGCCAACCCCTGGGGCGTGGGCGCCACCACGCTGGAGTGGACCCTTTCCTCGCCCCCGCCGCACCACCAGTTCAACGACCTGCCGGTGATCACCGCGTCTGAAGCGCACTAAAGCATGCTTGGTTTTCCGCTCATCCCCGCGAAGGCGGGGACCCAGATAGACGTGGTTCAACAGATAGTCAGGGCGGAGCAGATGACTTGGCTGGGTTCCCGCCTTCGCGGGAATGAGCGGGTAAAGGATGGCGCGCTCCCATCCAAACCGAACGGTTCTGAGTTCAGATGACGGACGCCGCTCTCTCGAACGCCCCTGTCGCGGCCGCGCCGGCTGAGTGGGGCGATTACCTCGCCCTGCTGAAGCCCCGGGTCATGTCGCTGGTGGTGTTCACCGGCCTCACAGGGCTCGCCTGCGCCGATACGCCCATGAACCCGCTCCTCGCCGCCGTGGCGGTGCTCTGCATCGCGGTGGGGGCGGGAGGCTCGGGCGCCCTCAACATGGCCTTCGACAGCGACATCGACGCCGTCATGCGCCGCACCATGAGCCGCCCCGTTGCGGCAGGCCGGATCAGCCGGGGCGACGCAGCGGCTTTCGGCGGCGTGCTGTCCGCCTTCGCTGTGATGCTGATGGGATTGGCGGTGAACTTCGTGGCCGCCGGATTGCTGCTCTTCACCATCGTCTTCTACGCCCTGGTCTACACCGTCTGGCTGAAACGCTCGACGCCGCAGAACATCGTCATCGGCGGCGCGGCGGGCGCGCTCCCCCCTGTCGTGGGCTGGGCGGCGGCGACCGGCCATACGCCGCTGAATGCTTGGCTCCTCTTCGCCATCATCTTCTTCTGGACGCCCCCGCACTTCTGGGCCCTCGCCCTCAACAGCGGCGGCGACTACGAAAAAGCCGGCGTGCCCATGATGCCGGTGGTGAGAGGCGCCAAGTCCACCCGCTTACAAATCCTCATTTACAGCCTGATCCTGACGCCCCTCGCTGTCGTGCCCGCGTTTACCGGCCTCGGCGGATATTTCTATCTTGGTGTTTCGATCATCGGCGGCGTCGGATTTGTGGCCCTGGCCGCCCGCCTCTTCCTCAGCCAGGCGGGCGAGGCGCCGCAGGCCGGCCCCGACGGTCTCTATTCCATCAAGCCCGGCGCGAAGAAGGCTCGGGACCTCTTTGCCTATTCGATCCTTTATCTCACCGTCCTCTTCGCCGCCCTTCTGATCGAGCACGGCGCCAAGGCCTTTTCGTGAGCGACCCCTTCCACGAGGGGCAGGCGGCGGCCAAGGCGCGCAGGATGCGCTCGATCATGATCGCCCTTGGCCTGATCGTCTTCGTGCTGATCGTCTTCGCCGTCACCATCGCCAAAATGCACGCCAACACCCCGCATGGGTGACCCTGGCCGCGCCGGGGGGCGGGGATTGAGGCGAATCGGCAACGGCAGGCTGGCGCTGATCTGCATCGCGGTGTTCGCCGCCATGGTCGGGGTGGCTTTCGCCGCCGTGCCCTTTTATCGCGCCTTTTGCCAGGCCACCGGCTTCAACGGCACGCCGCGCCGGGGAGAAGCGTCGGCAGGCCGCAAGGTCATCGCCCGCACCCTCGTCGTCCACTTCGACACCAATGTGCGAAACCTGCCCTGGACCTTCACGCCGCTCGTCCCGGAGCAGACCATCCACATCGGCGCCACCGACCTCGCCTATTTCAAGGTGAAGAACAACGGCGCCGTCCCGATCACCGGCCACGCCGTCTACAACGTCTCCCCCGAATCGGCGGCGACCTACTTCCTGAAGATCCAGTGCTTCTGCTTCACCGACCAGACGCTCCAGCCCGGCGTCGAGACGACTTTCCCGGTGATCTATTACGTCGACCCGAAGTTCGCCACCGACACCGACACCAGCCCGCTGCAGGAACTGACCCTCTCCTACACCTTCTATCCCGCGCCGGATGTGAAGCCGAAGCCGCCGATTAGGGGCTAAACCGTCCGGCGCCCCTTTTCATCGCCCGCTGGGCGAGGCTATAGCGTTCCACGAATAGGGTGTTTGCGCGCCCACGGCTTCAGCTAGGGATCCAGGGGCTCATGGCTTCACACGAAGGCGTCCATCACGACTACCATCTGGTCAGCCCCAGCCCCTGGCCGCTGCTGGGTTCCGCAGCCGCCGTGGTGTTCACCGCCGGCATGGTGGTGTGGATGAAAGGCTTGTTCGGCATCCCCAAGGGCAACTGGATCATGGCGGCCGCCGGCATGGTCGGCATCCTCTACACCATGTTCGCCTGGTGGGCCGACGTGATCAAGGAAAGCCGCGGCGGCGATCATACCCCGGTGGTCCAGATCGGGCTGCGCTACGGCATGATCCTGTTCATCATGTCCGAAGTGATGTTCTTCGTGGCCTGGTTCTGGGTCTTCTTCGAGATGTCCCTGTTCCACCACGACCGCACCTTCTCCGCCATCGCCGAGGTGCGCGACGCCTGGACCCAGTGGCCGCCCAAGGGCGTCGAGGTGCTGGACCCCTGGCACTTCCCCCTCATCAACACCCTGATCCTGCTCACCTCCGGCACCACCATCACCTGGGCGCACCACGCGCTGCAGAAAGGCGACCGCAAGGAAGCCAAACAGGGCCTGATCCTGACCATCATTCTCGGCATCTCCTTCACCTGCGTGCAGGCCTACGAGTATCGCGAGATCATCATGGAGAAGCTGTTCTTCAACACCGAGAGCGTGAATTCCGGCCTCTACGGCTCGTCCTTCTTCATGGCCACGGGGTTCCACGGTTTCCACGTGCTGATCGGCACCATCTTCCTGATCGTCTGCCTGCTCCGGATCATGGCCGGCCAGATGACGCCCAAGAAGCACTTCGGGTTCGAGGCGGCCGCCTGGTACTGGCATTTCGTCGACGTGGTGTGGCTGTTCCTCTTCGCCTTCATCTACGTCACCCTGCCGAAGCTTCACTGAGCCGGTGAGCGACCCCGGCGCCGCGACGGCCAATCCTTTCGTCGCGGGCCTGCTTTGTCGTTGCCCCAACTGCGGCAAAGGCAAGCTGTTCGAGACCTTCCTGAGAGTGGCGCCTCGCTGCGCCGCCTGCGGCTTCGACCTCAGCGCCGCCGATTCGGGCGACGGGCCGGCGGTGTTCATCATCCTGATCGTCGGCTTCGTCGCCTGTTTCGGCATGCTGTTCACCGAGATCGCCTATCGCCCGCCGATCTGGGTGCAGCTTCTGATCTGGCCTGCTGTGGGCGCGGCGCTCTGCTTCGCCATGCTCCGCCCCGCCAAGGGCCTGATGCTGGCCTTGCAGTTTCACAACCGGGCCTCAGAGGCGGGCGGCGCAGATGTGGAGCCGATAGAGCCTGTGGCGGCCCTCTTGGCCGATCCCGCCGACGATGAGCGCTAAGCCCGCCGCTCGCGTCCCCCTCGTCCCGCTGGTCTTCGTCCTGATCGGCGTCGCGATCCTGTGTAGCCTTGGCGCGTGGCAGGTGCAGCGGCTGCAGTGGAAAACCCACCTCCTCGCCCGCATCGCCGCCCTGCAAAGCGCGCCGCCCGAGCCGCTGAACGTGGTCCTCAATCGCGTCGGTGACCGGGGGGAGGTGGACTACACCCACGTGGTCTTCACCTGCCCCACCCTGGAGCAAACCCTTACCGAACGCATCTACACCGTGGGCGACAACGGCGCGGGCGACCGCATCGTCACCGCCTGCCCCCTGAGCGCCGGCCCCTATCGCTCCATCTTGGTGGACCGAGGTTTCCTCACCGCCGAGGACGCCGCGCGTCTGAAACCCTCCCCCGCCACAGTGGATGGTCCGATCGTCGGCGTCATCCGCAAGGGCACGCCGCCCAACAGCCTGACCCCCAAACACGAGGCCAGCGGCGAATGGTTCGCCCGAGATGTGCCGGGACTCGCCGCCGCCCTGCACGCGCCGGACCCCGCGCCGGTGTTCCTATTCCTGGAAAGTCCCAGGCCCAAGGGGTTCGGCCCCACCCCAGCGCCAGTGCCGGTGGACATCCCCAACAACCATCTCGGCTACGCCATCACGTGGTTCGGGCTGGCGGCGGCGCTGGTCGGCGTCTATATCGCCACGCTCCTTCGCCGCCGCAAAGCCTGACCATCCGATGCGCTATATCTCGACCCGAGGCGGCGCGCCGCCCGTCGATTTCACCGAGACGCTGCTGGCCGGCCTCGCCCCCGACGGCGGCTTATACGTGCCCGAGACTTGGCCCAGCCTGACGCGGGATGAGATCGCGGCGTTTGCGGGCATGTCCTATGCGGACGTAGCCGCTAACATCGTTGATAGGTTCACGGGTCAGGAAGTTGATCCGGGTGACATTAAATCCGATTGCGATGAAGCATACGCCAGCTTCACTCATCCGGCAGTCGTCCCCTTACGCCAGCTCGAACATAATCGCTGGCTTCTGGAACTCTTTCACGGCCCGACCTTAGCGTTCAAGGATGTGGCGATGCAGCTTCTCGCACAACTCTATGAGCGAGCGCTGGCGGAACGTGACCGCACGCTGACCATCGTTTGCGCGACTTCGGGCGATACAGGCGGCGCTGCAGTAGAAGCTTTTCGTGGCTCCAAGCGAATAAAGATCGTCGCCCTCTACCCTGAAGGCCGCATCTCCGAAGTGCAGCGCCGCTTCATGACGGCGGCGGGGGAGGACAACGTCCGCTGCGTCGCCGTGGACGGCACGTTCGACGACTGCCAAGCCATCCTGAAATCCCTGTTCGCCGACAAGGCCTTTGCCGCCGAGGTGGACCTTTCCGGAGTGAACTCCATCAACTGGGCGCGGATTGTGGCTCAAAGCGTCTACTACTTCACCAGCGCCACCGCGCTCGGTGCGCCGGACAGAAGGATCGCCTACGCCATCCCCACCGGCAATTTCGGCGACGCGTTCGCCGCCTATGTGGCCCAGCGGATGGGACTGCCGATCGAAGCTATCGTCGTCGCCACCAACGCCAACGACATCCTGGCCCGCACCTTTCAGACCGGCCGCTACGCCAAAGGCCAGGTGCTGGCCACCCAAAGCCCGGCCATGGACATCCAGGTCGCCTCCAATTTCGAGCGGCTTTACTTCGAATCCGTGGGCCGCGATGCCGCCGAGACAAAGCGCGCCTTCGAGGGGTTCGCCGCCACCGGTGCGCTCGATATGCCGAGCCAGGCGTTCGCGGGCGTCAAAGCCCTGTTCAGCGGCGTCTCCGTGGATGAGGCGACTACCGCCGCCACCCTGCGTGCCGCCTATCAGGCTTATGGCGAGGCAGTGGACCCGCACACCGCCGTCGCCCTCTCAGCGCCCCGCCCGCCTATCGCTGCGACGACGCCTCTGGTGGTCCTCTCCACCGCCCACGCCGCCAAGTTCCCCGACGCGGTTCAGGCCGCAACGGGCGTCACGCCTGTGCTCCCCGCCAAAGCCGGCGGCCTCTTCGCCCGCCCCGAACGGTTCGACAGCCTGCCCGCCGACGTGGAGGCGGTGAAGGCTTACGTGCGGAGGTTCGCAGAATGATCCCCTCGCCCCTCTGGGGAGAGGGCGGGGCCCGCGATGCGCAGCATCGTGGGAGGGTGAGGGGCAGCGCTGTGCTTTCCGTTGCGACCCATGGCGGTGAAGCGGAACCCCTCATCCGGCGCTGCGCGCCACCTTCTCCCCGGCGGGAGGAAGGGATATGAAACCCAACATCCACACGCTCTCCAACGGCGTCCGCGTGGTCTGCGATCCCATCGGCGGGCTGGAGAGCCTGGCCCTCTCCATCGTCATCGACGGCGGGTCGCGATGGGAGAGCGAGGCGACCGCCGGCTGGGCGCATCTTCTGGAGCACATGGTGTTCAAGGGGGCAGACCAGCGCTCATCCCGCGAGATCGTGGAGGCCATCGAAGGCGGGGGCGGGAATATCAACGCCGCCACCGGGCAGGAGCGGACCAGCTTCCAAGTGCGCTGTCTCGCCGGAGGGTTGCCGCTAGGTCTCGACGTCCTGACCGACCTGGTCCGCCGCCCGGTCCTGGACGCCGCCGACCTTGAAAAAGAAAAAGGCGTGGTGGGGCAGGAGATCGCAGAGGCCGCCGACACCCCCGACGACCGGGTGTTTGAACTGGCTCAGGCCCGCGCCTATGCCGGTCATGCGCTGGCTCGCCCGATCCTCGGCGAGGTGTCGAGCCTCGCGCCTGCCACGCGTGACGCGCTTTCAACCTTTCACCAGGGTCTCTACGCCGCCGACCGCATCGTCGTCTCCGCCGCCGGAGCGGTAGACGAGGACGAACTACTCGCCCTGACCGAGGCTGCGTTCGGCGACGCCCGCGCGCCCGCCGAACCGCTACCGGCTCCCACCCTGGCTGCATTCGCAGGCGGCCATGCCTCCGAAACGCGGAAGCTGGAACAGGCCCATGTGGTGCTGATGCTGCCCGGCCTCTCGCGGCACGATCCGGACTATTTTGTGCAGAGCCTGTTCACCGAAATCCTCGGCGGCGGCATGTCCTCCCGCCTGTTCCAGCAGGTGCGGGAGGCGCATGGCCTCGCCTACGCCATCGACGCCTATAACGAGAGCTATGAGGATGTGGGCGCGGTGGGCGTCTATGCTGGGACGGGCGCGGCGGATGCGGCCCCAGCGGCGCGGTTGACCGGGGAGGAGATCAAGAAGTTGGCCGGATCGGTTGGGGATGCTGAGCTGGCCCGCGCCAAGGCGCAGATGAAGGGCGGTCTTTTCATGCGCCGAGAATCGCCCTTGGCCCGCGCGGAGGCCAACGCCAACAACATCCACTCCTTCGGCCGCCTGTTCGCTGCGGCGGAGCTGGCCGACAAGGTGGACGCGGTGAACGCGGACGACCTCCGCCGCGTGGGCGAGCGCCTGATCGCCTCAGGCCGCTCCGCCAGCGCCGTGCTCGGCCCTAAACGGGCGGGCCGCGCCGGAGAAGCTTTCGCGCAATCCCTGGCCGCCGGTTAGCGCCTGAGGACGGCGCTGGGCGATCTCAGAGACGCCGCCGCCCTTTTGATCGCGACGCCGATCGGGGCCGACGAGATTTGGGCGGAATGGTTCGTGGCCGCTGAGGTGACGACGCCGCTGGCTCGGACGGGCGCGCGGCTGGTGGCCGATCTGCGGACCATCGAGGTGGGATCGGCCCTGCCGGCCGTGGCGTCGCCCTTCGCACGCCGGCTAAATGGTCAAGCCCGGCACGATGAAATCCTTCAACGCCGCCCGCACTTCCGGCGTGATGGAGACGATCTTGCGGGCGTCGAGATCGAAGTTCACGGCGACGGCCTCCGCCGAGCCCCACGCCTTGCCGCTGACGGGGTCCAGCATCCAGTGGACCATGTGCTGGGTCTTTTCCGTCAAGGCGGCGAGGCCAGAGCGAATCTCCACGTGGTCGCCGGCGCGGGGCCAGTCTAGGTAGCGCAGCCGGTTCTCCAGCACTGCGCCGCCGAGGCGGGCCACCTGCGGCGCCGATGCGCTCACCGCCTCGCGCACCGGGCCGAGGAGGTTCGGCGCCCCGTCGGAGACGCGGCCGATGAACTCCTCCGCCCGCATCCGGCCGAACACGTCGCAGTCCTGCGGCTTCACCACCCCCCGGCCGATGCAGAGGAGATTCAGCTCTTTCGCCCGAGCCATGGAGGCTTGAGGCGGCGGCCGGTCGCTCCTGATGCTGCGGGGCGCGGCGGCGCGGGGCGTGTCGATCATCAAGCTCTTGGCGGCTTCGAGCGCTCGCTCAGGCCAGGGGAAGACGCGTCCGGATTGGGGCGCCACGTGCAGAACGCGGGTGAGGGCGCTGGCGGCTAGATCGCCGCTGCGGCTGTGCTGCAGCATCAGCAGCAGGGTGGCGGAGGTCTCGCCCATTTCCACCACGCCGCCGGTCATGTGCAGCGGCGCCCCGGCGCCCGCTTCGCGCAGGAAGCGCAGATGATGCTCCTCGACAATCAGGCTGGAGTCGGCGCGGGGGGTGAAGGCGTCGGCCATACCTAGCCGGCGCGCCAACCCCGCCAGCCCCTCGCCCATGCGTGAGACGTAGAAGCGCACGTTCATGTGCCCCATCTCGTCGCATTCCCAGGTGTTGACGCCGCCGCGCCAAACCTCTGCGGCCTCCTGCATGACTGGCGTCAAATCGATTGACAGGCGGAGCAGAGGCCGCGCGCCTCCACGGTCACGTGGCTCAGCTTGTAATCGGCCGCCCTGGCGGCGGCGTCGAGGTTGGCAGGGGCCAACCCCTCGATCTCCTGCGTTTCATTGCAGCAACTGCAGATCAGGAAGGCCGCCGTATGGGTCTCCTCTCCAAAGCGACACGCCATGTAAGCGTTCAGACTCTCGATCCGATGTGCAAATCCTTGGCGGGAAAGGAAATCCAGCGCACGATAAACTGTCGGCGGCTTGGCCGCCGCCCCGTTTTCGCCGAACTTGGCGATCAGATCATACGCCTTCATCGGGCCCCCCGACCGGAGAAGCAATTCAAGCACACGACGGCGCGGCTGCGTCATGCGTTCGTTCATGCGTTGGCAGCGGCCTGTGGCTTCTTCCAACGCGCCCGCCAGCGGTGCGCCTTCCAGGCCGTGGGACGCTTGGTGGGGATGGGAACACTCTTGCATGACGACAGCTTGGGTCTTTCGCGTGCGGATCGCAAGACAGGGGTTTACGGGTATTGTGTTATTTTATAACAAGACGAGCCTGCGGTTCGCTTGGGGGTTTAGAGCATGACTAAAACCACCGTGCTGATCGCCGCCGCCAGCTTAGCGGCGTTGGCGACCGCCGCCCAGGCTCAAACGCAAATGGCGCAAGGTCCATCGACCAATCCGCCGACGTCCAACACCGCACCCACGGAGGCCACACCCCCTGTGAAAGACGCTCATGCGGGCGTGACGTCCGGCAGCGGCCTTCCCGACATCGTCGTCACCGCGCGGCGCTTGAACGCGGCGCGGGAGGGGGTGCAGACCCAGACCGGCGCCTCCACCTACACCATAGACCACGCCGCCATCGACGCGGCCCCCGGCGGCGAGAACGTGGCGCTGAACCAGGTGGTGCTGCAGGCGCCCGGCGTGGCGCAGGACAGCTTTGGCCAACTGCACATCCGCGGCGAGCACGGCGCCTTGCAATACCGCTTGAACGGGGTGATCCTGCCGGAAGGCCTGTCGTCCTTCGGTCAGACCTTGAACCCGCGCCTGGCGGACAAGGTTCAGCTCATCACCGGCGCTCTGCCGGCGGAATATGGCCTGCGCACCGCCGGCATTGTCGACATCACCACCCGCTCCGGCGCCTACAAGAATGGCGGCTCGGCCGGCGTCTATGGCGGCAGCCATGACGAGGTCCAGACCAACGCCGAGTACGCCGGATCTTCCGGCGCCTTCAACTATTTCGTTTCCGGTGACTGGATGCAGAGCAACCTCGGCATCGAAAGCCCGGATGGTCGGTCGACGCCGCTCCACGATCACACCCAGCAGGCCCACGGTTTCGCCTACGTGGAGGACGTGCTGGACGAGAACGACAAGCTCTCCTTCCTCGGCGGCGTCTCCCGCGAGCAGTTCCAAATCCCCAACATCTCCGGCCAGCAGCCGGGGCTTGGCCTGAACGTGAACGGCCAGACCGCCTTCGCCTCCAACGATCTTAATGAGAACCAGCGTGAGATCACCCAGTTCGCGGTGGTCAGCCTGCTACACACGCAGGGCAAGCTCGATGTGGAAGGCTCGCTGTTCGGTCGCTTCTCCAGCCTCTACTTCTCGCCGGACAAGCTCGGAGACCTGTTGTTCAACGGCATCTCGCAAGAGGCTTATAAGCGAGACATCGCGTTTGGAACCCAGGTGGACGCCGCCTATCACCTGAATGATACGCACACGATTCGCGCCGGCCTGCTCCTGCAGGAAGACCAGACCACCAGCCAGACCACGTCCGACGTGCTGCCCGTGAATAATGAGGGCGTCCAGATCAGCCGCATCCCGCTGGTGCTCGTCGATAACGGCGATAAGAACGGCTACAGCTATTCCGCCTATCTGCAGGACGAATGGAAGCTGCTGGACGACCTGACCGTCAACTACGGCTTGCGCTACGACGCCGTCGCCGCCTACGATCACGAGAACCAGCTCAGCCCCCGCATCAACGCGGTGTGGAAACCGCTGGGCGGCACGACGCTCCACGCAGGCTACGCCCGCTACTTCACGCCCCCGCCGTTCGAGCTGGTGGGCAATCAGTCTGTGGCCCTGTTCCGCTACACCACCGCCGCTTCGCCGGGCACGCTCGACTCCACGCCCAGGGCGGAACGGGCCAACTATTACGATGTCGGCGTGTCACAGCAGGTGGATCGGCATCTCACCCTTGGCGTCGACAGCTATTACAAGCAGTCCAAGAACCTGATCGACGAGGGTCAGTTCGGCGCCCCGGTGATAGAGACTCCGTTCAACTATGCGCAGGGCCGCCAATACGGGGTGGAGTTCTCCGGCAACTATTCCGTCGGGCCCTTCTCATCCTACGCCAACCTCGCCCTGGCCCGCGCCGAGGGCAGGGACATCACCACCAGCCAGTTCAATTTTAATCCGGCGGACCTGGCCTATATCGCCAACCACTTCATCTTCCTGGATCACGACCAGACGGTCACCGCCTCAGCCGGCGCGGCTTATCGGTGGCAGGGATCGATCTTCTCCGCCGACCTGATCTATGGCTCGGGCCTGCGCTCCGACCGGGTGCTGCCGGACGGGAGCGATGTGCCCAACGGCAAGAAGCTGCCGGACTACACCCAGGTGAACGTCTCCGCCGCCCACACCTTCGATCTGGCCAAGCTTGGAGACCTGGAGGCGCGGGTGGACATCATCAACCTGTTCGACAAGGACTATGAAATCCGCGACGGCACCGGCGTCGGCGTCGGCGCCCCCCAGTTCGGCCCTCGCCGCGGCTTTTTCGCCGGCGTGACCAAGAGCTTCTGAAGCGGCCGTCTCGCTACACCTGATCGGAGGCCGTCTTTACCGCCCGCCCGCCAACGTCTTCCAAGGTCAAGCCTGCGTTGCCCCGGAAAGCGGCATGGTCTAGGAAGCCGGCCACACGCCGCCGCAGTCTCCCTCAAAGCGATCCGAATCTATGAACACGTCAGTCGATCCGTCCGCCCCCCTTCAAGGCGAGGTTCTTTTCTACAAGAACCCCCAGCCTCTTCAAATCGAGGTGCACGGCGCGCTTGGCGTCAATCCCTCCCCCACGCCCTTCGCCTTTGCCAAGGCGGCGCACGCCGTGCCGCTGATCGTCGCCGAGTTCGGTCCGGCCAGCCTGGCCTATCCGGTCATCTTCGCCGGTCCCGAGTATCAACCTGTGGCGGTGCTGAGCATCCGGCAGAATGAGAATCTGTTCATCGACCAGAACGGCCTGTACGTCGAAGGGGTCTACGTGCCGGCCTTTATCCGCCGTTATCCCTTCGTGTTCGCCAACGTGACGGGCCAGGATGAGCTGGTGGTGTGCATTGACCGTGACGCCGACATCATCGCCGAAAGCGCCGAATTGCCTTTCTTTGAGAACGGCGCCCCTTCGGCCTTCACCAAGCAGTGCATGGAGTTCTGCTCCAACTTCGAAGGCGAGCGCCGTCGGACCGAGGATTTCATCAAAACCTTGCGCGACCTTGATCTATTCGAACTTCGGGAGGTGAATTTCACGCCCCGTAACGCGGATGGCTCCAATGGCGCGTCAGTGAAAATCTCCGAACACTTCTCTCCGTCGTTGGAGAAGATCAACGCGCTGCCCGACGCCACCAAGCTGCAGTTATTCAGCACCGGCGTCCTACAGCAGGTTCATCTGCACTGGAACTCGCTGCTGAACTGGGAGCGGTTGATTAACGATACCTTCAAACGCTATCCCGCAACGCCGCAAGGCGCCGCCTAGGCGCAAGCCTTTTCAGAACCAAGCTCCATGGAGCAGTGGCAGACGTTGATCTGAGCGGTTACGGCTACGGAAGATGATCGAGGACATGGGGATTCGTTCTACGACGTCAGTAGAGAGTTTTGAGGAGTTGGCTCGCTATTTTTGGCTTTAATACAACATTTGATACTTGCATCGGTATGGTGTGGTGATGTGTTGGAAAACAGTTAATTTGGTCGCAGCTCTGGGTCGAGGCGTCGATGTTAAGGCAGTGTGACAGGATTTTGGGCGTCGACAACGTAAGGGACCATGACTTAACCTTCGAAACAGTGACAAACGCAGCGATATTCCCATGGCGCCCCGGCCTAGCCTTTTGGATCGACGATACTTGGGGCGTCTACGATCAAACCGGGCGGCTGGTGGACGCTGCTGCGGCCAAGTCGGGGGGTCAGCTTCAAGGCCAAAGCTGGACATGCACACAGCCACTTAGCGGCTTACACCGGCTACCTGATCGTCAATATATCTATTGTGGCCTCATATTGCTTGAATACGGCCACTTCTTAATCGAGACGTTGTCGAGACTGTGGGCCGTTCATGATTTATCAGAAAAAATTCTGATATTTCACGGTGGACACGAGCTTGAACCCATTTTCTTCGATAAGCCTTATGTGCGCGAAATCTTTGATCTATTCGGAATTTCTCTGGATAACGCCTTTATTGTTCAGGAGCCTATAGAAGTACCCCTTCTCATTTGTCCGGAGCCGGCGTTTGAAGCCGAATCTTTCGGTTACTCGAAATTCCGCGAAATATGCCATGCTGTAGGTCAGGGGCTATGGGATGAAGATCAACAACCACGTGCGCCTGTTTATTTGACGAAAAGCCAGCTGGTCGGCGGGATAACCCGGTTCAATAACGAGGCTTTGATCGACGACGTAATGAGGCAAAATGGCGTCGAAGTCATAAGTCCGGAGCAACTCACCTTTAAAGAAAATGTGAAATTGCTGTCACAGAATAGAGCGTTTCTAGGTTCCGTAGGATCTGCCTTCCATACGACTATTTTTACGAAACCCGCACCTCAACTCCTACTCCTCAACGGCGGCACGTTAGTGAATTCTAATTATGAAATCATCGACAAGTTGAACGGTAACCGTGCATCATACTATTTTTCCGAAGAAGCAACGTGCGTGCCTGAGGCTGAAGGATTTTCAATGAGCTATTCACTTCCAAATCCGACGGCGGATGCTCTTGAGCTGTTGTCACACCTATCTGCGTAGCCTGCGCACACCGCTCTAACTTTTACACGCGAACACCGAACGGGTGAGGCAGGAGAAGACCAGCCGTCCCGCTTCGTCCAGAAGATCGTGCTGGGCGATCACCACCCCCTTGGCGTCGCCCACCGGGTCCAGAGCCAGGATGGTCATGCGGCCCCGCAAGAGCTCCCCCGCCGGCGGATTACGCATCCAGCGGAGCGCATCGACGCCGAGGCGCTTGGTCTGCGGCCAGTCTTTGGACGCCTCCGCGTCGATCTTGGACCAGAGCGCAAACACGAGCGAATCGGGCGCGCCGTCCTCGGCCCCCCAGCTGGGTGCGAAGGCGGCGCGGAAGCTCTCCAGCGCCTTGACGTCCACGGCCGCCACGCCGAGGGAGACCACTTGGCCGATGACGATCTCGTCGAAATGAGCGGGCACGAAAGCTCCTTCAAAGGGTATCGGCAAAAGCATGACCTCTGCGAGGCGTATACGGCTTTGCGATCCGAACCGGCGTATATAACGGTAACGGTTCGATCATGCCGCCCGAATTGGCTTTGTCGAGGGGCTTGCGTCGAACCGGCAGGATCGTGATTTTCCGGCGACCGGCCGGCTGACCGGAATGAGCAGGAGCGGCGAATGAAGACCCCTTGGGCAAGCCCCCTCCTGGTGATCGCCGCCGCCGTCAGCCTCGCGACCGGCATGGCGCACGCCGCGCCGGTGAAGACCCAGCACGTGGAGGCCGAACTCCTGGCGCAGACCACCGGCGCCGCGCCGGGCTCGACCCTCTACGTCGCCCTGCGCCAGAAGATCGTGCCCGGCTGGCATACCTACTGGCGCAATCCGGGCGATGCGGGGCAGGCGACCTCGCTGACCTGGACCCTCCCGGCCGGCTGGACGGCGGGCGACATCGTCTGGCCAACGCCGGAACGCTACGTTGCCGGCCCCCTGATGAACTACGTCTTTTCCGACGAGGTCTATCTGCCGGTCCCCATCACCGTTCCCGCCGACGCCAGGCCCGGCCAAACCGTGATGCTGAAGGCCGCCGCCGACTGGCTGGTGTGCAAGGACGTCTGCGTGCCGGAGGACGCGACCCTGACCCTCGACGTGCCGGTGCTCGCTGCGCCGGCGACCAACCCTGTCGCCGGCAAGGCCATCGCCGACACCCTCGCCGCCGCCCCCAAACCCGCAGGATTGAAAGCCACATTCCGCGCCAACGCCACGGCCGTGACGCTCGCCATCACCGGCGAGGCGGTGAAGGGCCAGGACGTGACCCACGCCTACTTCTATCCCTACAACGGCGCCGTCATCGAGCAGATCAAGCCGCAGTCGGCACAGCGGGGGCCGGACGGCCTAACCATGATCCTCGCCCCCGGTTACGACTTCCAGCACGGCAAGCCGCCCGCGACGCTGGACGGCGTGATCTATCTCGACGCCAGCCACGCCTACGAGGTCTCCGCCACGCCCGGCGCGCCCCTCGGCGGCGCAGCCGGAAGCGCGCCGCCTGTGGTCACTAGCGACGCGGGCAAGGGCGGCGGCGGAGCAGCCTCCGCGGGTGACAAAACGGCCGCCCTCGGCCTCCCCGCAGCCGTAGCCTTCGCTCTCTTGGGTGGGTTGATCCTGAACCTGATGCCCTGCGTCTTTCCGGTACTCTCCATGAAGGCGGCGGCGCTTGCTCGCCATGTGGAGACACCAGGGCGGGCCCGGGCGGAGGGCGTGGCTTTCCTGATCGGCTGCGTCACGACCTTCATCGTTCTTGCGGCTGTGCTCATCGCTGCGCAAAAGGCGGGGCAGGCGGTGGGCTGGGGTTTCCAGCTGCAGTCGCCGGGCGTTGTGGTCGCCCTTTGCCTGATCATGCTGGCGGTGGGCCTCAATCTGTCCGGCGTGTTCGAGATCGGGCTTTCCGCGCAGGGCGTGGGGCAGGGTCTGGCCAACCGCTCGGACATGGTCGGCGCCTTCTTCACCGGCGTCCTCGCCGTGGTGGTCGCCGCCCCCTGCACCGCGCCCTTGATGGCTCCCGCCATCGGTTGGGCCCTGGTGCAGCCGCCGATCGCGGCGCTCTGCGTGTTCGCCGCCCTCGGCGTCGGTCTCGCCCTGCCGTTCGCGGCGGTGTCGTTCGTGCCGGCGCTGTTCAAGCTTCTGCCCCACCCCGGCGCCTGGATGGACGTGTTTCGGAAGGTCCTGGCCTTTCCCATGTATGGCGCGGCGGCGTGGCTGGCTTGGGTGTTCGTGCTGGAGGCGGGCGACGCCGCCCTGCCGTTTCTGTTCGCCGCCGCCGTGGTGCTGGGCTTCGCCGCCTTCCTGTGGGGGCTTAGTCAGCACGGGCAGCGCGTGTGGCTCTCCCGCGCCCTCGCCGCCGTGGCCCTGATCGCGGTGATCCCTTTGTCGGTGGCCGGCGCGAAGATGAGCGCCACGCCGGTCGCCGGCGCGACATCTGCCAGCCCCGTCGCGGGCGTCCCTACCGAAGCTTGGACGCCGGAGAAGGTCGCCAGCCTGCGCGCCGCCGGCAAGCCGGTGTTCGTGGACTTCACCGCCGCCTGGTGCGTCACCTGCCAGGTCAACGAGCGCACAGCCCTGGCCACAGGAGAGGTGGCCGACGCCTTCAAGAAGACCGGCGCCGTCTACCTGAAGGCCGACTGGACCAACCGCAACGCCCAGATCGCCAAGGCGCTGGCGGCTGTGGGCCGCTCCGGCGTGCCGCTCTATCTGCTTTACAACGCGGGCGGGACGGGCGACCCGAAGATATTGCCGCAGCTTTTGACGTCGGGCGCCGTGGTGGAGGCATTGAACACGGCGGCGAAAAACGCACCACCGTCGTCATCCTAGGCACAAGGCCTAGGATGACGGAGTTGCGGATGTTCTTACCTACGTCCCGCTGGTCACCGTCGGCGGGGTGGTGATCACCTCCACGTTGTCGCGGAGCAGGTAGTACATGTCGTCCAGGGCCGTCGCCCGGTCCTTGGGCGTCGCCGCTGTGCGGAGTTCGGCGAATTTGCGCGGCAGGTCCTGGGAAATACCCTTCAGGATGCACTTCAGATCCCCGTCCGTTCCTCGCGCGGCGAGGTCGAGGTGGCCCTTCATGTCTAGGGCCGAAAGGGCGTCGATGCGGGCCTTGAAGTCATCGAGCTTCGGCAGGGCCGCGCCGCCCGACTTCTTATAACCTTCCACCAGGGCCTTCAGCCCCTTGGCCTGACCGACGATATCGGCATAGAGCGGTTCGCTCATCAGATGGCCGACGGTGGGCGCGGCGATGCTGAGGGCGGGCAGCAAGGTCGGGTGCGCCCCTTGGCCCGAACCCGTCAGGGCGGCGAGCCAGATAAACCCGGCGGCGGCGGCGTCACAGGACATGGCGGTCTCCTCGAAGGTTAAGACGCTGACGAGATGCGCCCCGTTCGGTAAACAGTCGGTAACCATAACGAACGGACGCCTCGCATGAGCAGACCCATCGCCACTATCGGCTACGAAGGCGCGCCGCTGGGTGAAGTGCTGGGCCGGCTGAACGACGCGGGGGTGGAGCTTCTGATCGACGTTCGGGCAGTGGCGGCCTCGCGCCGGGCGGGCTTCTCCAAGACCATGCTCGGCAATAGCCTGAACGAAGTCGGCATCGGCTATCTGCACCTTCGTGATCTCGGCACACCCAAGGATGGCCGCGTCGCCGCCCGCGCCGGCAAGACGGGCGAAATGCGCGCCATCTTCAACGCCCACATGCAGACCGACACGGCCCGAGCCGCGCTGGAACAGGCGGTCGCCGCCGCGAAGGACAAGCGCGTCTGCCTGCTCTGCTTCGAACAGGATTGGCGCTGCTGCCACCGGGCCATCGTGGCGGACCTGATGGTGGAGCAGACCGGCGCGCCGGTGCTGCATCTCTAGAGCTTCAGCAGGACTGCACGCGACGATCGGGGTGCAATCCGTGCAATTCCAACCTCACCGAGCGGTCCCGCCGCCGCCGAATGCACGGCGCTTCCGGGTGCAATTTGTGCAATCCCGTCGCAACGCGTCAACCAGATTGCACCATCATCCGCAGTGCAAAGGGTGCATTCTCGGTTCCATTTGGAGCTTTGACCCTCAACCTCATCATAAATCCGCATGGCGAAACCACCGAGGATACGGCTGTTTCAGTCGCCGGGGATAAGTCGTGTCGACCAGGCGGTGAGTTGGCGCCGCCCCTCTCTTCCGCGAGCCTGCCGCAACGACAATCTTCCCATCGTCGCTCAAGGGTTTATCGTCTCGGCAAGGATCAGGGAGATCGCCGTGAACGCCCACAGCCCCACTGTCGCCGCCGCGACCTCCGAGTGCTTCGACGTGACGATTGAGGGCGATGTCGCGCATATCCAGTTGAAGCGGCCGGACGCTATGAACGCCATGATCCGCGCGTTCTGGAACGAGCTGCCGGTGATCGTGAAGGACATCGACGAGAACGCCCGCGCCCGCTGCATCGTCATATCCTCCACCGGCAAGCACTTTTCGGCCGGGATGGATTTGTCGGTGTTCGCTACGGGCGGAACCATCGGCGTCGAGGCGGGCGCCACAGAGGCGGAACGGCAGACGGCGGGGGAGAGCTTCCGCTACCACGTCCGCTCGCTGCAGGACTCGTTCTCCTGCCTGGATCAGGCGCGGATGCCGGTGCTGGTCGCCATCCAGGGCGGCTGCATTGGCGGGGCGGTGGACATGACCTCGGCCTGCGACATCCGCTATGCCACCAAGGACGCCTTTTTCTGCATACAAGAGATCAACATTGGCATGACCGCCGACGTCGGCACCTTCCCCCGGCTCTGTAAGCTGATTCCCGAGGGCTGGGTGCGGGAGCTGGCCTACACCGGCCGGCGTTTGCCGGCGCAGAAGGCGCTGGAGATCGGCCTCGTCAACGCCCTGTTCGACACCCAAGAGGACCTCGTCGCCTATGTGCTGGAGACGGCGCGGGAGATCGCCTCCAAGGCGCCGCTGGCGGTGACGGGCTCCAAGGTGATGATCAATTACGCCCGCGACCACACCATTAAAGACGGCCTCGATTACATCGCCACCTGGCAGGCGGGCATGTTCTCGCCGGCGTTGATGGAGGAGGCGTTCAAGGCCAAGCAGGAGAAGCGGGAGCCGAACTTCCCCGACCTGATCCCGCTCCGCCACGGGATGTAGAGGGTTTCAGCCGAACTCTGTCCCGTGAGTCTTGGCGCCGTCCAGCTTGGCGCCTTCGGTGTCCGCCTCGAGCAGCCGGGCGCGGCGCAGGTCGGCGCCCCGCAGGTCGGCATACCGCAGGGCTGCGCCGGTTAGATCGGTTCGCACATAGCGGCCTTCGGCGACTTCCAAAGGCCCGAGGTTGGCGCCGGTAAGGTCGGCGCGGGTGAGCAAGGCCCGCATCAGCTTCGCCCCGCGCAGGTCCGCGCCTTTGAGGTTGGCGCCCCGCAGGTCAGCGTCGGCCAGATTGGCGCCCTGAAGCTCAATCCCCGAAAGGTCCATGCCGAAGAAGACGCCGCCCGGCGCGTGCAGAGCGGTCAGCTTGCGCTTGCTGAGCTGACCGACGGATCGGAAGTCGCTGGACGGGGTCCGCGCCGGCGCGCCGGTCTTCCCCTCCGTCTTGCACCAGGATTCGTGTTCAGTCAGGACCTCGCTCAGGAGCTTGTCGTCCACATAGACCAGGCGGGGCGGGGCGGCCATGACGTCGCTGAGCGTATCCAGATCGATCGCCGCATTGTCGAAGTTCACCCCGGCGACCACGGCCTTCTTCATGGACACGCCCGAGAGGTCGGCTTGGTGGACTTCCGCGCCGGTCAGGTCCGCCCCGTCCAGCACCGCGTTGCACATACGCGCGCCGTTGAGGGCGGCGCCGCTAAGGTCGGCGTCCCTGAAATCCGTGGAGGCGGCCAAGGCGCCGTTCATCTGTGCATTGGCGAGCTTGGCGCCGGTGAGCACGGCGTAGGATAGCTCCCCCGGCGTGCGCTGGTGCTTCAGGATGCGGAAGCTTTTGGAGTCCTGCAGGGCGATCAGACCCTCCCGCAGATCGCAGCCGCAGAGGTCCGCGCCCGAAAGGTTGGCGCCGCGCAGGCAGGCGCCGCGAAGGTCCGCCTTGGTCAGGGAGGCTTCGCGAAGATCGGCGTTTCGCAGGTCCGCGCCGAATAGGGTCGCACGGTCCAGCTTCGCCTTGGCCATGAACGCGCCGTGGAGGCGCGCGCCCGAAAGATCGGCCTCGGTGAGGTCCACCCCCTCCAAGGCGCAAGCGGTGAGGTCGGCATAGGAGAGGTTGGCGCGCACGCCGCCTCGTCGCCCGGCCAGATAGGCGGCGTGGCTCTCCACGATGGCGCGAATGGCCGACGGGTCGAGCAGTTTGACGAGCTGAGCTTGGGCTTGCGCGGTCATGATTCTCCGGCGGCGCTTTTGCCACAGCAGCGCTTAAGGAAGCGTTTTAGAAGCCTGACTTTGGACCTGCCGCTCGACCTGTCGGCGTCGCAATGGCGCCGAAGCGCGGTGGACCTACTGCGCCATCACGAACTGGATGCTGATGCTCTGGTCCGTGGCGGCCGTGGCGGTGGAAGCGGTGGATTGGCCGCCGCTGGCGACGCGGAGGAGAGGTTGAGCGCCATCGGCCGCGCTATCCTTGATCTGCCCCAGCACCGGCTGATCCGCCACCAACGCCTTATAGAAGGCCACCGTGCGCCGGAGCGCCAGGTCGTAATCCTTCTGCCCTTCGGCGGAAAAGGCGTTGAAGTTGGAATTGCCGGCCACGTTGACGGCCGCCATCTTGGTGGCGTCGCTGCAAGCCCCGCCTGTCGCCGCGCCATAGCCGTAGCAGGGCAGGCGGCCCGCCAGCGCCTTGGCCACCTCGGTGGTCGTGCTGACGCCTTTGGGCGAGAGCGTGTCGCTGCCCGGGACGAAAAGATCGTCGGCGGAGAAGTTCAAAGTGCCGCTGGCCGCGTCAGCCTTGACCGGCGTCTTGGCGGAAAGATCGCCGTTCAGGAAGGCGGTCAGCGCCGAGCGGCTTTCCTCGGCGGATGCGCCCGCGTCGGGCGACGCCTTCTGTATGGCCGAGAAGGCGAAGCAGCGTCGCTCGGAGGAGGGCGCGGCCCCGTTATCCTTGGAAAGGGCGTCGATGGGAATGCAAACCACCTTGTTGTCGTAGTCGATCTGCAGCCCGACCGTCTTGTTCTCAAGATTTGTGGCGGCCTGAAGCAGGGCCGCGGTCTTTGGGTCGTCCGCCTTGGTCAGGGCCGCGGTGGTGGCATGGTATTGCAGCGCGAAGAAGCTCAGCAGAAGGATGAAGATGAACACCACGCCGACCATCATGTCGGTCATGGAGATGTAATAGCTCTCGCCTTCCGGAACCTCGGCGTCATGCCGCCTGCTGAATCTCACGACAGCGGGTCCGCCGTCACGGACGCAGGCCCAGCGAGGCTGGTTTCGATACGGCGCAGGATCGCCACCTGCTCCAACGCCACCTTTTCTGGCGGGGCGAACATGACGACGCCGTCAAGGCCGGTGAAGAGTTCGGCCTCCGCCCGCTCGATCTGTGTGCGCCAACGGCGAGCCATCAGCCGCAGGATGATGGAGGAGAACACCCCGGCGATGGAGGTCCAGAACTTGGTGGCGGCGATGGCCAGAAGGCCGAGCAGGGCTTGCTGCATCACCCCCGGCGACCCGCCCGTGCCCATGGCGACGGTCGCCTGGGTCAACGCCGCGACGATGCCGAGGAAGGTTACGGTGAGACCCACCGCGACGAAGATGTTCGCCCACCATTCGAGAGACCGGGCGGGACCATCAAATCGGCCGAACGCATCCGCCGCCCGGACCGATGTGGCGAACCGACCTTCATCATCCCGTACCAACATGCTGCGCCAGTTGGACCAGCCCAGGGCCAACACCGGCGGCGCCGTCAGGCTGGAGCCCATGAGCTTGTCGATCTCGCCGAAGCGGGCGGCGAAGGCCTGCTGAATGCTCTTGTCCCGGCTGCCAATGTTGTAGAGCCCGTTGATGCGCTCCCGAAGACCCTTCATGAGCGGCCGGTGCTCGAAGAAGTCGGAATAACCGATCATCAGGACCGCCAGCAGCACCAAACCGCCCGCCATGACCAGTGCGGCGCCAGGCGTGGCGAAAACCAGGACGACAAAGGCTGTGACGGGATCGACGGCTGAGTTCAATGGGCTCACCAAGTTTGAGTTCTACCGGCGGCGCTTAAGCCCTGTCCGGCCGCCGCTTGATAGCAGCAACCGATTTGCCGAGCCCACAAAAATCGCCTGCGCGCCGCTCGTGACCGAACCCGATCAGCGCTTGTTCAGTTCCAGGATGGCGCAGACGATGTGGTAGAAAGAGCTGGCGGGGGCGGGCTCGTCGATAAAGCGTCCGTCCGGCTCCATCTTGTCACGCCACAGCCCCCTGACCGGGGTGTCGAAGTATCTCATCAAGCCGTCGACGCCGTCAGCGGCTTCCTTGATGAAGGTCGATGCGTCTGCGGGCGTTTCAGCCGATCTCGCCAGGATCGTCGCAGCCTTGATGCGCTCGGTCTGCGGCCAAAGGCGAGCGCCAGGGCGATAGATCGAAAAGTCATCCAGCAGTTGATCGAACGCGACGCCCCGGCGACGATCAACGCCATGTCGCCTGCCGATGTCGAACAGCTGTCGCGCCGCGCGTCGCGCATCCTCCCGATCACGCAGGCGCGCCCAGCGCTCCAGGAGCCACGCCCATTCAAACTGATGGCCCGGCTCAACGATCCGGCCATCGGCGCCCGACGCCAGCGACCAATCCTCAGCGAAAAACTCGTGCAAGGCGCCGTTTTTGTCGATGAACTTGGTGAGGCAGAGCCCGACGATCTCGTCGATCAGCGCATTCCAGAGCGAAGCGTCGTCGATCGTGCTCCACGCCATGCAGGCTTCCAAAAGGTGCATATGCGGGTTGGATTGGAAGGGATGATCTGGCGACGCTTCGCTGAAACCGCCGGCCGCCAGTCGCCGGCTTTGCAGGGCGGCGATCACGCCGTGAGCCATGTCTCTGAACTCGCCCTCTCGCTCGGCGATCGCTTTAGAGGCTTCCGCCAACGCGAGGAGGGCGAAGGCCTGGTCATAAAGCCAGACCGTGTCGTCCGCCGGCGTTCCGTCCTCATGCACCAGTGTGCGGAAGAGGCCGTTTTCCAGCCGGTACCGTCCAAGAAAGAAGTCGAGCCCATGCTGGACCGCGTCCTTCCAGGGCCCTGTCCAGCCGAGGCGGCCGCCCGTGGCGTAGCTATAGATCTGGCGAGCCTGCACCCGGGCGCGACGATCGGCGGGTACGGGGCGGCCACCTTGCGACAGGAGTTCAAAAAAGCCGCCGCCCTCATGGTCCGCGCCCTGGGTCCACCAGATCGGCAAGGCGTCTGTTTTAAGCCAATGGTTCAGTCCGGCCGACACTGCGTTCAAATCCAAGCTCACTTAGCGGCCTTTCGCTTCAGCTCATCAACGATCTTCTTCACGTCCTGTGCGCGATCTTTCGGCAAGACGAGCACGTGGTCAGCGGTGGCGATGATGATCACATCGTTCAAGCCGATGGTGGCGACCGATGGACCGTTCGACCAGACCAGCGACCCCGCAGTCTCAAGCATCAGAACATCGCCTCGGGCCAGGTTATCGTTCTGATCCAAGGGCCCTTGCCGCCAAAGCTCGCTCCAAGAACCGACGTCGGCCCAGCCGATGTCGCAAGGCACCACAGCCGCCTTGTCGGTTTTCTCCATCACCGCCGTATCGATGGGTTCGGACGGCGTCGCAGCGAACAAGGTTTCGTCGAGCGTGATGAAAGGACCGTCCCGCTTCCCGGCGTCCAGCGCGGCGCGGCCGCTTTCCACGACTTTTGGACAGTGAATTTCAGCTTCGGCGAGGAAGATCGCAGGGTCATAGAGAAAGATGCCGGCGTTCCAATAATAGCCGCCCTCTTTCAGGTAAGCCTCAGCCACCGGCCGGCTGGGCTTTTCGACAAAGCGAGCCACCGCAAAAGCGCCGTCGTAAAGAGTCTCGCCAGCTTGGATGTAACCATAACCGGTCTCAGGCCCATTGGGCTGGATGCCGAAGGTGACGATGTTTTCTCGCGCCGCTTTGGCCGCGCGGGCGATGGCGTCGCGGAAACCTTCGCCGTCCACGATGACGTGATCGGCCGGCAAGAGCAGCACCAGAGCGCCCGGATGATGGGTGGCAGCCCAGTCGGCGGCGATCACGGCCACCGCGGCCGTGTTGCGGCCAAAGGGCTCCATGATGATGGCCGCCGGCGGCACGCCGAGGGCGTCTAGCTGCTCGCGCGCGACTTCGCCGTGCCTCAGATTGCAGATGACCAGGGGTCCGAAGAAGTCGATACGATCATGGTCGCCGAACCGCAGCGCCGTATCCTGAATCATCGACAGTTCGGAGGCCAGGGCGTGAAACTGTTTGGGGCGGTCTTCCGTAGACAGGGGCCAAAGCCGGGTTCCCGACCCGCCGGACATAATGACGGGGAGGATTTTCAATGACGGACCCACGCTTGGACGACTCCTTTTGGCGATGGCGCGACGCGCATCCTGATTGCGCGTTGAAGCCCGACGCATCTGCATAGCCTAAAAAGCGCTGGAAAATCGACGGTTCCTGATAAGAGATCGTCATGCTCGCCTCATTTCCCCCGCCGAACGCATCCGGCAAGCCGCCGGTGTGGATCGACCTCTTGGACGCGAACGAGGCGGAGGTCGCCGAAGCAGCGCGCATCAGCGGTCTGCGCGTGCCGACCCGCGACGCCTTGAGCGAGATTGAATCCACCAGCCGTATCTTTATCGAAAAGGGTGCGCTCTATCTTTCTCTGCCGCTGATCACGCCGATGGGCGACCAAAGCACCAGCTTGATGCCCGTGGGACTGGTGGTGTCCAAGGACATGCTTTTGACAATCCGCTTTGCGCCGGCTGCGGCCTTCGATGCGGTCAGCAAGGCGGTGGCGAGCGAGGAAGACCTCAAGCCCGACGACGTTTTCACCCGGCTTTTAGAATCCATGATCGACCGCGCCGCTGATCGGCTGGAACATGCCGGCGGGGAGCTCGACAGCGTCTCCCGCTCCGCTTTTCATGTGGATAGGGCGGACCGGCGTAATGTGGCCAAGGCGAGCGACGCCCTGCGCAATGTCCTGCGCCAGATCGGCAGGGTGGGCGACCGCCTGTCGCAAATCCGCGATACGCTTTTGGGTTTGGATCGCATCAGCGCCTTCATCCTTGAAACGCCGCAATGCGGTTTCTCTCAAAGCGTGCTGCAGAGGTTGAGGGCCGTGCATGCCGATATTGTCTCTCTCAACAGCTATGAAGAGCATCTGGCCAATAAGGTGCAGTTCCTGCTAGACGCCACGCTCGGCTTCATCAGCATCGAGCAGAACGACATCGTGAAGGTCCTGACGGTGGTTTCGGTGGTCGGCGTACCGCCGGTGCTGGTGGCGGGCATATACGGCATGAATTTCAAGGTCATGCCCGAGTACAACTGGGCGTTTGGCTATCCCTACTCTCTGGCCCTGATGGTGGTCACCGCCATCCTCCCGATCGTCTGGTTCAAATGGCGGAAATGGCTTTGAGCAGCGTTCAAACAATCCTTGTCTTCGGCAAGAGCGGGCAAGTCGCGCAGTCGCTGGACCGCCTGAAGCCGACGCCAGGAACCCAGTTGATGTTCGTCGGCCGCGACACGTGCGATTTGCTCAGCGCCGATCCGACCGAATTGATCCGAACGGTGAAGCCTGCCGGCGTCATCAATGCATCGGCTTACACGGCGGTCGACAAGGCTGAGAGTGAGCCCGATGCCGCGTTCCGCTTGAATCGGGATGCGGTCGCGTCCATGGCCAAGACTTGTGCGGCGGCCGACATTCCGTTCGTGCATATCTCCACCGACTATGTGTTCGACGGCGCGAAGTCTGAGCCCTACGTGGAGACCGATCCTCGCCATCCAATCAGCGTCTACGGCGCCAGCAAGGCGGCGGGCGAAGAGGCGATCGAAGCGGCTGGCGGTCGGTGGACCATCTTCCGCACCGCGTGGGTGTTCAGCCCTTTCGGCGCGAACTTCCGCAAAACCATGCGCCGCTTCGCCGCTGAGCGGGAGGAGATGGCGGTGGTCGCCGACCAGCACGGCCGACCGACGCTGGCGTCGGATATCGCCGCCATGGGGCTGGAAGCGGTTCGGCGCGACCTGGATGGTGATCAAAGCCTTCGAGGCCTTTTCCATTTGGCGGGCGCTGACGACGCCGTTTGGGCGGACGTGGCCGAAGAGATTTTCGAGGAGACCTACCTTCGCACTGGTCGGCGGCCCCGCCTCAAACGGATCACTACCGCTGAATACCCGACGCCCGCCGCCCGCCCGGCAAATTCCCGCTTGGATACGAGCAAACTTCAGCGTTCCGGGGGATGGACACCCCGGCCGTGGCGGGACTCTGTAAGTCTTTGCCTGGATGCTTTGCGGTTGGCCTGACGATCAGTAAGGCCGGGCCTTCGCGTAAAGAAACACTCCGACACAGGCTTTGTGTCGCCCAGAGCGGCGATAAAGCTATAAGGCGCGTCTTAGACTTGAAAAACACTAGAGCCCATGAGCATCGCCTTCATCGACCTTGCCGCCCAGCAACGGCGGATCAAACCGGCGATCGACGCCGCCATTCAGCGGGTTCTCGATCACGGCGCCTATGTGATGGGCCCAGAGGTTCGGGCTTTCGAGGAGCAACTCGCGGCGTTCTGCGGCGCCAAGCGCGCTCTGTCCTGCGGCAATGGTACAGACGCCATCGCCCTACCGTTGATGGCCTGGGGGGTTGGCGCAGGAGACGCGGTGTTCTGCCCAAGCTTCACCTTCGCCGCGACGCCCGAAGTCGTGCCCTGGACTGGGGCGGAACCTGTGTTCGTGGACATCCTGCCGGACGCCTACAATCTTGATCCCGCTAAGTTGGACGCGGCGATCCTGGCGATCAAGGCCGAAGGACGCTTGACGCCCAAGGTCGTTATCGCGGTCGATCTTTTCGGTCAGCCGGCGGATTATCCGGCGCTTTCCGCCATCGCCAGGCGGCATGATCTAAAGCTGATCTCCGATTCGGCGCAGGGGTTCGGCTGCACTTTGAACGGCCAGCATCCCATAGCCTGGGCGGATGTGGTGACCACCAGTTTCTTCCCCGCCAAGCCGCTCGGCGCCTACGGAGACGGCGGCGCGGTTCTCACCAACGATGACGCCCTGTGGGACTTGATGGATTCGCTTCGCGTGCATGGCAAAGCCGTCGGAGCGGACCTAAAGGGAAGAAAGTTCGATCACGACCCGAAGTATCTGAATATGCGGGTCGGCATGAACAGTCGCTTGGACACGATGCAGGCAGCGATCCTGCTGGAGAAACTGAAGGTCTTCGCGGAGGAGATCGAAGCGCGGGACGCCGCTGCGGCCCGCTACACTGAAGGTCTTGGCGGCGTGGTGAAGACCCCCGCAGTGATCGCCGGAGGGCGGTCTGTGTGGGCTCAATACACGATCGAACATGCCGATCCTGACGGACTCGCCGCGCATCTAAAAACGCAGGGCGTGCCGACTGCGCGCTATTACCCTATCCCCATGCACCGCCAAACGCCCTACGCCCACTATTCGCAACCTGGCGGCCTTCCTGTATCAGAAGCTGCCGCGAGGCGAGTTATCAGCCTGCCCATGCACGCAGACCTCGATGCCGCTACCCAGGCGCGGATAAACGAGGCGGTGCGAGGGTTTAACGGTTGACTGGACGAGGCTGACGCTGCCTTTCCATCTAAGGGCACGGCGTCCATGTTGGAGATACGAAATTGAACGCGCTTCAGCGTCCGGCGGATTCACTTACCTGCCCACCGGTGGCGGCCCTTACCGACCGCCCGAGACCTAAGGCGATAGGGTCACCGCGTTGAGGCTCTAGCGCGATGCGTTTTCTGGAATCGAGGGTGGACGATGTTTCCCGCCTAACGCCTTTCGAGGGCGTGAAAGCTGGTTTGGACGCAGGCGGCGCAGAAATCTTCGAGGCCGAAGGCGACGATCCGCGGATGATTTGGCGGCCAGGACGTATCGATCGCGAGGCCATGAGTACGCAAAATGCGGTGCGTGTCCGCGTTGAAATGGTCGCCGTTGAAGGACGGCTGCGAGAGCCTTGCGTGTATTTCGACTGGGGCGACGGCTTCAATGAAGAGACCCGTCGGCCGCTCAGCCGAGTCAGCGGCGACGCTTATTCCGCCATCGGCCACTCCAACGCCGGCGCCTGTCGAGGCGTTAGGTTCGATCCCAGCGCCGGACCTTGTCAGTTTCGCCTGCTGAGTTTTTCAGTGGAAGGGGTTGGCGCGACGGCCGTCAAAACGGCGCGTCTGTCGCTTGCGCGACGCCTGGCGCGGCGGGCTCTGCGTCGAACTCCGGATGGGGTGCAACGGGCGCTTCGTCGGACAAAGGCGATCTTGCTGGATCGAGCAGGCCCCGCTGGCGGCGCATCCCGCATGGTGCGCCGACTTTTGAATGTATCGAGCGCCGATCCATGGCGCGGCGCCTATCTCAAGCAATTTCAGGCGGCGCAAAATGTGCGCAGTCCTTACTTCGCCGCCCCGCCATTGGAGCCGCCGCGCCGAGCCGACAACGGGGCGAAAGTGTTGGCCTTCTATCTTCCGCAATATCACCCTATTCCGGAAAATGACGCCTGGTGGGGCAAAGGCTTTACCGAGTGGGCCAATGTTGGAAAGGCTACGCCGCAATTTGTGGATCATTTGCAGCCGCGGTTGCCGGCTGATCTTGGCTACTACGACTTGCGAGTTCCCGAGGTGCAGCGGGCCCAGGCGAGCCTGGCCAAGCGTTCGGGCGTCGACGCCTTTTGCTTCCACTACTACTGGTTCGCCGGTCGCCGCATTCTTGAGAAGCCGCTCGATAGTTTCGTAGCCGATCCAAACATCGACCTGCCGTTCGCGCTGTGCTGGGCCAACGAGAATTGGACCCGGCGTTGGGACGGGCTGGAGCAGGATGTCCTCCTCGCGCAACGGCATTCGCCGGAAGACGATCTGGCGGTTTTTGCGGATATGGCGCGGTATATGCGCAGTCCGCGATATTTCCGGATCGCCGGCAAACCGCTTCTAATTATCTATCGGCCCGATACGCTTCCAGAACCGGGCGAGACGTTGAAGCGTTGGCGAAGTGTGGCGCTAAAGGCAGGCCTTGGCGAGCTTTTCATTCTCTGTACGGACGCCTTTGGGTTTGCGGACTACGACCGTTATGGTTTTGATGGTCTTGTGGAGTTCCCGCCCCACGCGATCAGCACCGGAGAGATCACTCATCGCGTGCAGCGCTTAAATCCTGCCTATGCCGGCCGGGTCTACGATTACGAGACGCTCGTTACGGCCAAGGAAGAAGAACTTTCGATAGCCGAAGACCCACGGCGATTTCCGGGCGTGATGCCGGCGTGGGACAACGAAGCGCGCAAACCCGGTGCAGGAAACGTGTTCCACGGCGCCGCGCCGGAGCTATTCTATCGCTGGATGTCCAGCGCCCTCGATTGTTCGCGGCGCGTGGCTGAGCCGGAGGAAAGACTCGTCGTTATCAATGCTTGGAACGAATGGGCGGAGGGCGCTTACCTGGAACCTGACCGCTGGTTTGGGCATGGCTTCGCCCAGGCGCTGCGGGCGGCGTTGGAGGCCTCGGCGCCCAGAATTGACGCAGCGCACCCGGCGGTAGCGCTGTCCAAGAGCTTTCCCAAAACAAAGGACGTGGTGGTTCTCTTACACGTCTACTATTCGGACTTGATCGACCAATTCAGAAACAGCCTCCAGCCGATTTTGGATTTGGCTGACATCGGTATTTCGTTTCCCGATAGTTGGTCGCCGGGCGAGGTTGATCGGTTGGCCGCCGCTTTCCCGACAGCCGTGCTCACGCCTTGTCCCAACAGAGGGCGTGATGTGGCGCCCTTCCTGGTGCTTTTGCGGGAAATCCGGCCCAAAGCCTACTCGATGTTCGTGAAATTGCATTCCAAGCGATCGCCACATCTCGCCGACGGGGACGTCTACCGCGAAGACTTATTCGAACAGCTTGCGGGTAGGAAAGCGGTCGAGCGCGCGCTTGGCCTATTTGCTGAAGACGCGAAACTGGGTCTCTTGGCGTCGTCTAAATCGGAGAGACGGCTCGACGAGCCGGGCGTCATGTATAACAACGCCGTTAGCCTTGCTTATTTGAGTAAGCAGCTCAATTTTTCTTTCAACGAGAAGACCTCTTTTCCAGGAGGAACTATGTTTTGGGGCAGAACCGCAGCGTTTCAACCGCTTGGCGGCGACCAGACCGCCAACCTGCCCTTCGAGATCGAAATGGGCCGCATCGATGGGACATTGGCGCACGCTTTTGAGCGCGCGATGGGAGCCCTCGTTGAAGCGGCCGGATATTCCAGTCGGTACGCGCTTTAGCTATCCTACGCAGGCGTCAATCTTAAAGTAGAAGAGGGTGAAACCTTTGCGCATAACTGAATTGGCTATCAAGAATGTCCTTCTGGTTCAGGCTGTAAAGCATGGCGATGAGCGAGGATTCTTTTCTGAAACTTTTCGGAAGGCGGCTTTTGAAGAGGCGGGCTTCTCTGGCGATTTTGTGCAGGACAATCAATCTTTTTCGACGACGCAGTTCACCTTGCGCGGGCTGCATTTTCAGCTCGCGCCACACGCACAGGATAAACTCATACGCGTAACCCGCGGCGCCATCTTGGACGTTGCGGTCGATATTCGACCGGCCTCGCAAAGCTACGGAAAGCACGTTGCTGTTGAGCTATCCGCCGATAATTGGACACAGCTCCTCGTGCCAAAGGGATTCGCCCACGGCTTTCAGACGCTGACCGAGGAGTGTGAGGTTCAATATAAAGTTACGGACTACTATACCCCGGCTGCAGAGCGTGGATTGGTTTGGAATGATCCTGCGCTCCCTATCGAGTGGGCGGAAACGCGAGCGGACAAAGTGACCGTTAACGCCCGCGACGCTGCATGGCCATGCTTGGCGGACCTTTCGCTGACCTAAAGCTTTGAGCCTTTCCGAACGCGGCGCAATTCAGTTGTGATGACGGTCGGATCTGCTCTCCCGCGCGATGTCGATCAGATACCGACCGTATTCGGTTTTCGCCATAGCGCGACCGAGCCGCTCTACTTCATCAGCCGTGATCCAATTTGCGGTAAGCGCGACCTCCTCAGGACAGGCGATCTTTACGCCTTGGCGATGCTCAATGGCCTTGATGAAGTCGGACGCTTCCAAAAGCGAGTCGTGCGTTCCGGTATCGAGCCACGCATAGCCGCGTCCGAGGCGACCGACACTGAGCTTCCCCATCTCCATGTAAATGCGGTTTATGTCGGTGATCTCGATTTCACCCCTTGGGGAGGGGCGAACGCTCTTAGCAATTTCGACGATCTGCCGATCATAGAAATAGATGCCCGTGACCGCGAAATCAGACTTGGGGACGTGGGGCTTTTCCTCCAGGGAGATGGCCTTGCCGGCTTCGTCGAACTCCACCACGCCGTACCGTTCGGGGTCTGAAACGCGGTAGGCGAAAACCATTGCGCCGTCGTCGAGCCGGGTAGCCTCCTTAAGTTGAGCCTGTAACCCGTGCCCAAAGAAGATGTTGTCTCCTAAGATAAGGCAGGCGGGTTCGCCATCCAGAAACTCCTCGCCCAGAATAAACGCGTCGGCGAGCCCTCGGGGCACTTCTTGAACCTTATAGGTGAAGTTGACGCCCCAGTCGGATCCATCGCCCAAAAGCTCTTGCAGTAGAGGCGTATCCCTTGGCGTCGAGATGATCAGAATCTCTTTGATCCCAGCCAGCATCAGGGTGCTGATCGGATAGTAGATCATGGGTTTATCGTAAATCGGCAGCAGCTGTTTACACACGGCGCGTGTTACCGGGTAAAGGCGCGTGCCGGAGCCGCCGGCGAGAACAATGCCCTTCATACCCTTAAGCCTTCACAGTTTCGGATTTGGAGTCGATCAAACCAATTCGACCCCCTTTATAGCGTGCACGCAACGGGTTCCACCAAGCTTCATTATCGAGATACCAGCGAACTGTTTTCTCTAGTCCGGTTTCAAATGTCTCGTTGGCGCGCCAGCCCAATTCAGTTTCAAGCTTGGTGGCGTCGATAGCGTAACGCTGGTCGTGTCCAGGCCGGTCGGTGACAAATCGGATCAAATCCCGGCGAGGGTGCTTTTTTGGTCCTGAGAGCTTATCAACGAGATCACATATTTGCTCGACGACCTGAAGGTTGGAGCGTTCATTGCGCCCCCCGACGTTATAGGTTTGGCCGACGCGTCCGCGGCTGACGATCATATCAAGCGCCTGTGCGTGGTCCTCAACGTATAGCCAGTCGCGAATGTTGGAGCCATCTCCATAGACAGAAAGCGGAACGCCATCCAAGGCGTTCAGGATGGTCAGAGGGATGAGTTTTTCGGGAAAGTGATAAGGTCCGTAATTGTTTGAACAATTAGAAATCAGCACTGGAAATCCGTAAGTGTGAAACCAAGCGCTGGCTAAATGGTCGGATGCGGCTTTGGAGGCCGAATAGGGCGAGCGTGGGTCGTAGGCCGTCTCCTCGGTGAAAAGGCCCTCGGCACCGAGGCTGCCGTAAACCTCGTCCGTAGACACGTGCAGGAACCGAAAAGCCACCCTTGCACCTTCGTCGAGCGTACGCCAGTACTCCAGCGCCGACTGCAACATGGTGTAGGCGCCCACCACATTGGTGGCCACAAAGATGCCGGCGCCATTAATGGAGCGGTCGACGTGGCTTTCTGCGGCAAGATGAAAGATCGCCGTAGGCTGAAAGTCTTGAATGGCCGCTGTCACCGCGGCGCTATCGGTCACATCGGCCTTCAAGAAATGGTAGTTTTCGCGCTCCGAAACACTATCGAGGGAGGACAAGCTTGAGGCATAGGTGAGATTATCGAGGTTTAGAACTTCGCACCCGCGGGTCACCAAGCGGCGAACGACGGCGGATCCAATAAATCCTGCTCCCCCCGTGACGATGATCCGCTCTTTGCTCAACCCTGTCTCCTTCCATAACTTGCAATCTCGCACAGGCTCAATGGCCAGTCCGAGCCGCTTTCATCCGCCGCAAGACGTCAAGCTTATTGATGGTTTGACGGTGCTGGCCCGCTTTGGCGGTCGTAGATCGCAGCGGGCGGCGAATTGGTGCTATCGGTTGAAGCGCGATTTCGCGTGGGCGATCCAGCGATCAAAACGTAGAGGCCCCCAACCACAACAACCGCCAAGACAGCCCAAAGCACAAATTTAAGCTCGAAACGAGCCGCTTTGGTCGACGAGCCCGGCTCGAGATCGGGATTGGAGTCACTCAACGTAAACAGTCCTCAATTTCTAGCACCACAGCCGGCTTCTCTGCAGCTAGGCCGATCATACAACAAGCCATCTCGAATGGGTAATGGCGACGCGGCGGGCATGGTGCAAGTTCGGTCTTTATAGACACACGGTTGAGGAGGTCAATTTGATCCGTCGTGACGTGCTGGAAATAGACCTTCGCCCAAGCGCCCTTTGAACCTTTTCTTCGTGTAAGGTGTGACAATCTGGCGAACGCTTAGCTGGCCATGTTCCGTCAGATTGCGTCTCTTTCCAAAGTGCTTCCCAACGCTATACCCCGCTGGTAACAGTCCGCTCGTTTGAATTTGGGCGACGGACTTGGGCGTGCCGATGCTTGCCGAGCGCCCAAACTGTGGCAGTCTGGAAGGGATTTCATGGAGTTTTTCGACGCCATCAAGGGCGTTTTTGACGATGTCAGAGATGGAATTCGTCTTGCGCCACTGTGGTGGAAGCTTGGACTTGAGCAAACGATCGCCCGATATCGGCGAACGGTCTTAGGCCCATTTTGGGTGGCGAGTTCTACAGTTGCGACGGGTTTGGCCTTGTCGGTTGTGTTTGGCACAATCTTTGGGGGGAATTGGAGAGGCAATTTCCCCTTCATTCTATCTGGCGTATTAAGTTTCCAACTTGCATCAGGCCTTTTAAGCGACGGTGCGCAAACATTCATGAATGCGTCGGGGCTGATGCAGGTTAGGAAGCTGCCGCTTAGCTTCCATTCATTCTTAATGTGCGACAAGCAGCTTATTAACTTTGCCCACCAAATCGCTGCATTTTGGCTTGTAACACTATGTTTTGGCTTATTCCCTGTACCACATTGGAGCTTATTGCTGACATTCCCGCTCGTGTTCTGCGTCGGTTTCTGTTTTTCGTTTCCGTTGGGAATGGTTTCCACCCGCTTTAGAGATGTAAATTATTTGATCGGCTTTATCTTAACCGGGATGTTCATGTTAACGCCCGTCTTCTGGCGCCGTTCACAAATACCGTTAAAGCTGAAATGGGTCGTTGATTATAATCCTTTGGCCCACATGGTTGAAGTGTTACGCCAGCCCTTCTTGGGCCACCCGCCGCCACTTGATGACCTACAGGGCGTGATTGTTACGCTGTTCATCGCGATAATCCTCGCCGTCTTCAGTTTAGCGATGTTTCGCAAGCGTGTTGTTTTCTGGCTGTAGGTTTTAACCATGTCTATTTCCATTGAGGCCAACGGATTAGGTCTCGATTACCCCCTTTACAGCGTCCGCGCGCAATCGCTTAAGAGCGCGGTCCTGAACGCCACGGTCGGCGGCCTGCTGATGAAAACGCAGCAGGATATTACCGTCATTCGCGCGCTTTCAAATGTCTCCTTCGGCTTGAAAGAGGGGGATCGGCTGGCGCTTGTTGGGCACAATGGATCAGGGAAGACTTCGCTTTTGAAGGTGCTGGCGGGCGTCTACTCACCCACCATAGGCAACCTTCAGGTGTCTGGGCGTATAACGTCCATGATATCCATGAGCATTGGTCTGGATCCCGAGGCGTCTGGACTGCGCAACATCAATACGCTGTTGCTGATGCAGTCTTTATCAAAGAAGGAGATCGCGCAGAGGGTTCCGAGGATCGTCGAGTTTTCAGAACTTGGGCCTTACATCCACATGCCGTTCAAAACCTATTCTGCAGGCATGATGGCGCGACTGACCTTCGCTATAGGCACCGAAATCGAGGCGGACGTCCTTTTGATGGATGAATGGCTGAGCGCAGGTGACGCGAATTTTCGGGACAAGGCGTCCGCAAGGATCAAGGCATTTGTGGGTTCAGCCAAAATGCTGGTGTTGGGCACCCATGACTTCGATCTCGTCGAAACGGTTTGCAACAAAGTCATGGTGTTGGATTCTGGGCGACCAGTGTTTTATGGCTCTACGGAAGATTGGGTGGCGCAAGGCCGCCTGAACTGACGCGCTTAACGACACACCGCGCAGCCTGATGAGTTAGCTGATTTAGGCGATGGGCTTTGTAAGGTCATCGTAGAGTTGGAGCAGTTCCGCCCCTTGTTCGTCGGCGCTGCGAAGAGGGGTCGGCGGCGGCGACTTTTGGAAATCGGACGGTCTCTCGTTCAACACTGAAAAGACTTGAAAGATCGCTTCGGGTGAAGCGACGTCGATCACCCACCCGTTAACGCCCGGTATGACATCCTCCCCCATCGCGCCGCGATCGCTGGCCACTACCCACAGCCCTGCGGCAAGCGCTTCGCGGGCGACGAGGCCAAAGCTTTCTGGCCATATGGACGGCGCCAGCAACACGTCCTGTTCGGCGTAGAATTGATCCATCGCTTCCTGGGGCGTCATGCCGACGAAACGGACAGGAGTCGATCCCCACATATCAAAGTTAGCGCCCCCGCCGGACCGATGATGGTCAACCACCGTCAGCTCCAGATTGGCGAAGTCGCCCTGTCTTAAAGCCGCTTCGACGAGGTGGTAGCCCTTGTGCATCGATTGGCCGCCCACGTGCGCCAGCCGAACGGCGCCGGTCGAAGATGGCCGCTTTTCCGGTGTGTGGACCGACTTGATTCCATTGGGTAGAGCAGTGCACGCGATTCCGCAGCGCCGATAAATGTCGGCGAAGCTTGACGAAACGCCAAGTACGGCCTCTGCGCTCCCTAAAAGGTTGCGAAACTCTCTGCGGCGTTTCAGGGAGTCGCCTAAGTTCACCCCCTCTGGGAAGCGCGCGGGGACAACCTCGGCCGGATCATGCAATTCGCCGCGATCATCGATGAGGAACTGATAATCGGAGATCCACCAGGCATCGTGAACTGTGACCACATAGGGAATCTTGCGGCGACGACACTCGTTGAGCGCTGATGCGGTCAATCGCTGAGTGGCATGAAAGTGAACCAGATCGGGCCGCCAACTATCGAGCGCCCGTCCGAACATGGTTCCTGCGCTCGGGTTGAACGGGCGCCAATCCATGTTCCGTTCCGCGGGCGTGGACATACGGAACACGGGGACGCCTTTGTAATCGTCAATCCGCAGCCGATAAGGCGTTTCTTCGGCCCTATCGCTCGTCGCAACCGCGAATTCAAATTGACCGCTAAGATCCTGATCCAGAAAATAGTCGAGGTTATCTCTTACAACTCGGGTCGCGCCGCCGATGGTCTGGGGTGGAAAAAATACGTTGGCGATCAGAATGCGGCGCGGCGCCCCGCCGCCCTTAGCGGGCTTGCTCTGGGTCCGGCGTCCCTGAGCGGGAAGCAACGCCTCGGCCATGCGCTTTGCGTTTGCGTCCAAGCTGTAGACGGCCGTCGCCTTTAATTTAGCCGCTCGGGCGATTGCGGACCGCCGTTGCTGATCTCTTATGAGGTCGTCCAGATGGTCAGCCCATTGCTGCGGCGATTTGGCGATGAGGACATCTTCGCCATCCTTCAGCATGGTCGTGTAAGTGGCCGTGTTGCTGACGATAGAAGGAATAGAAAGCGCGGCGGCCTCCAGCCACTTAATCTCGCTTTTGCCATCGGTCACGGGCCCAGGCTTCAATACAGCCAGGTTGATGTCGGCCTCCGCGAGAACAGACCAATAGGCTTGAGCGTCGGGTAGGAAGGCTACGCGGGTAATACGGTCCTTGAAGGCGTCGAAACGCTCGTCGAGCGCCAGGAAGCCGACGATCATCAAGCGGACATTCGGGCGCCGCGTGAACGCTTGGATAATCGCGTTTCCGGCGAGTTCAAGAAAGTCAGCGTTATGGGCCTTAGTTCCAGACCCGTAGAAAACAACCAGATCATCGTCGCGGCGCAGGCGGGCGTTTCGTCCACCCTTAAGTTTTTTGCTGCGGCTATCTAATCCATTTACGACGACAAAGACCTCGCCGGTGCGGACAACCGGCGCCATATGCTGGGCCAGGGCCTTCGTGGAACTGATGCCGTAATCACACCGACGCATGGCGTCTCGGAACAACGGAACGCCAAACAGCAATCCCGCATATTCTTCCTTGCTGACGCTGCCTCCGTAACTCTCAATAGGATCGGGATATTCCTGTCCAAAAATGAGATCGTCGATTTCATAGTAGGTGGGCACGCCCAGCTTCCGGGCCGTTTCGATCGCCCTCGTCACGGGCGGAAAAGCGGGCAGACGATAGAAGATCGCCGCCGCCGCTCCGGGCAACGCCGCCATGAACGCCTCTACATTCTGCGCGCTAAATATCTCGAATTTGGCGCCCATGAGCTTCAGGATTTCAGCCTTCTGCTGCACCCGGTAATGCGTGCACTGCGGGAGGTCCGTGTTTGCCAAGATGACGATCTTATCGCCCGGAAAGGCGGGAACGGGCGCACCGGTAGGATCAAGTTCTTCCCAAAGATCGTGGGCCTCCTGCACCTTCGCAGTCAAAAGCGCATCAGCTTCCGCCCGCCGATCCGACAAATATAGTTTTCGGGCTTCCGTCTCGCCCTGCTTGAAAACCGCCCCAACCACCTCGCCGGCAATGACTCTAAATTGTCGCTCCCCTCTAAAGCGGTGGGCGGAGGCTCGCACCAAGCTCGACGCCGCCGCGATATCGGCGCACTCCAAAAGTGTTTTAGCGCCATTGTAAATCGTCCAAACATTTTCATCGGAACTTTGGGCGACCGAAACATAGAGGTTGCTGGCCGGCTTCCAGTTTTCCTGTCTGAAAAGACAATCCGCAAAGGTTTGGCGCGCTTCACCGCTCAAATCCGCTAAGGCCGCCGCGCGCTGGAATAGCAGGATCGCATAGGGATCCACCCGTCCAGAGAAGAGCTTGGCGGCCGCCAGTAGAAATGTCGCTGCGTCTTGCCCGTCGACGAGAGGCGGGAGGACGGTCGGCGCTTTGTTGCGCACGAACTGCTCCAAAGCGCTCCATCGAGTGGGGTTGGGCATGCGTTGATGGTGGGCGTAACTTAGCCAGTCGAAGGCGCGAGGATAATGATCAAGCTCAAGTCCAAAACGCTTCAGCCGCGCCCGCTCCGAACCCGCCTCCTTATGTTCAAGCCCGACGAATAACCAATGCTTGTAGAGGTCTTGATCGTGAAGCTTAGCCCATTCGGGGTGAGCGTCACGATAATAGGCGGCGTCGAAGCGATCCTCGAAACTCATCGGCGCAAGCTTCGATAAGCCTTCGGAGATCATAAGATCTCCGGCCTCCATTTTGGTCTTGGCTCCCTGCGCCCAACGCCAATTCAGCGCCTTAAACTCGGCGAGGTTCAGTCTCTCGAGCCAAGCGCCGCCGCCTGTCACACCGCGACTTCGCATAAAGTCGGCGCCCGACTTCAAGAATCGATCATCGCTTTTATGGGCGTCGTAATGGGCGGCGACCTGAGCTTCAGATTGCAGCTCGGTGAGACCGTTTAGCGCCCTATAGAAGTCGAGATCGACATGCACGTGCCGACGCCCCTCCAGACGGCCGTAACGAATAAAATGCTCCGTCGCCGCCCAGACGTTAGGAAGCTTTTCTGCTATGTCAGGATTTAGGAGCTGGTATTTGGCGCCGTCGAAGTCATGGGGAAGCGGTTCAAACTCAGCCTCCAGGGGCGCCAAATACTCCCTAGAATTCGCGGGCCTCTGCTCCGATTGACCCGATAGCATATAATGCCACTTTACTGCGGTTTCGGACATCGTGTCCGGTATGTCCTCATTAAAGGTTCGATAAAATTTCACGTCGAAATGCGCAGGCAAGTTCCTGGGCTGCACATTCATCAAGACGGCGATTCGAGCCAATGCTCTGTCAAATTTGGAATTTTTAGACATAAAGATCAGGCACCGTAGATAAATCTTACTAATATTTCGGGCAATGATGAAATAGAGGTTCAAACATCAAGACGGCAACCGCCTTATTCGCAAGCTCATGTAATTACATCGCCTCAAGTTGTTTACCTCTGCCGGTAATCGGAAAGGATGCGAACGCGTTACGAAGCTCGCCCGCAACTTACGCAAATCACATCGTGAAAATCCAGTAAATGTTTCAGCCGTGATACACTTGAGCGTCAATCTTAGAGCAGCAGTGAGATAAGCGCGTGTCCGCGCTACGCCGCCGCGACTGCACCTCGGCGCCAGAGGGGTCAACCTTGGACGCGGATTAGTTGTCAGTTTTGAACGCCGTTCGACACGGCGGCGGTCTTTGTGAGCCGAACCGCCCCCAATCTTGCCAACCTTTACTGCGCTCGGCCATCAACCTTTGCGCACTCAGGCAACAGCAAGAGCGCTCTCTTACGCGGATATGCTGATCGATCCCGTAGCCTTGGGGTTGCGCGAGATAACGAACTTGCCCGTCTTGCCGATGATCGGCAGTTTCACCTCTTGCGCTAGTCTGTTCGCAGCCCGGGTCACGCCATCCCAAAGGATGTAGTCGTCCCCAAACAGCAGCCCTTCCGGCGATAGCAAGTTCCAGTAGGTGCGGAAGTCGCGATAGGCGGGTTCCTCCTCATGGGCGGCGTCGATATAGACGACGTCGGGCTGTATTCCCTTGGCGCGAAGGATGACGGCGGCGTTTTCGGATGTTGTCGGAAGGGGGATGATTTGCTCCGTAAGCCCCGATCTTATAACGTTGCCCAAGAAGGTGAAGTAGAGGTGCGGATAACCATTCTTTAGCAGCAGCGATTCGCGCCAAGCGATATTCTCCGCCAAAAAGTGTTCTGGCGATCCAAGCCATGTGTCGACGCAAACAATGCGGGTGTCGAGCCCAAGCTCCTTGATGATACTAGCCATATGGATGGCGGACGCACCTTTCCAGGTTCCAACTTCGACGATGATCTTGGGCCGCGTAGCGGAGATGATTTCGCGAAAGATTGCGTCGTCCGATCCCCAGCCCTGAAGGTCGGGCGGATACGAGCTCGCATCAAATCCATCATAAGGCGACACATCGTGCAGGAGCTTAGTCATTGCGTCCACGATCAGTTTTCCTCGTTTACGCCCATTAATCTCGCCACGACGCAGCAGTACCCTTAGCCTAATCTATTCAGACCGGCAGAAGCTTCACGTAGAAGTCGGTCTGTTTTGCGTCCAGGGCAAATTTGCGGACAAAGCCCAGCATGACCAGTCTATCATAGATCATGTTGCGGTCTGCAGGCGTTTCATGCCGAACCGTCAAACGCCGGACGTCAAGGCGTTCGAAGGTCGGCGTCGCGAGAACCTCGTCATGAGCTCCGGGGGCGGAAATGCTTATAAAATCGATCACGTGCCGACCGCCTGCTGGAGATGAAGCGTAAACCGACGCGGCAGCCTCTGCGATCGAGACGCCGCGCCAGCCGTACTGCTGCTCGAGCAAGCGCGTGCCGGAGGCGTTGTACGAGCCGCCGCCGCCCAGTTCGATGAAGCAGCCGCCGCACGCAAGCTGGGTTTCGTGAAGCACCCAAAGGTCCTCGAAAGCCTCGGCCTGGCTAACCGCCACATGGCGAAGCGCAAAGACGAGGAACTTGCACCAAGCATCCTCGTGCGCCATTTCGACATTGCCCTGCGCCTTGACCCGCCCGAAAAGGTCGGCGAACAGGGCCATTGCCCTTGTCTTGCGGCGCTCGGCCCCCGCGTTAAACAGCGGCTCGTTCATGACCGTGGCCCAACCTTCGGTCGATCGGCCGGTCAGCGCATCGAGGTCGAAGTACAGCCGCCAGTCGGCCGCATCGGTCAGCAACGGCTCGAAGGCTTTCGCGGACCAGTACTCGGCTGGATATTTAATTGCTGCGCCGATGTCCTTGTCATAGGTCCCGGCCGACCATTTCGTCATGTCGGTGTCGGTGCGCACCAGGAACATAACGTAGGGAAATCGCCGGACTTGATCGAACAGTCCATTGCGCGCCAGATGCAGCCCGAAGTGTTGCTCCATGTTCCACTGCTTGTGGATCATGGCTTCCCGCATGCTGTGCGGGGAGAGCAGCAGCGGCTCGATCAGGTCAACGGCCGCCTTCAGGTTCTTGCTTGAAACCACCAGATGACGATCGGTGATTCCCGGCGTCTGGCCACCGTAATCCTCGCCATTAGGGATCCAGAGATATGCGGGGTCGAGCCGTTCTATAGGCGGATGGGGGCAAGTAAAGATGAAATCAGATCGCGTAATGACAAAGGTGTCATAGGCGTCATAGAGATTAGCGGCTTCGATGTTGTTCAGCATAAACCAGCGAAGATAAAGCAGCAGCGCGGTGACGGTTGGTTGCGCCGCCTGTTTTACGCCGCCGATCCAGTGGCCTTGAACATCGCATATTGCCCTCCAGTCCTGGCCGCCTCCGAGATGCTTTTGCACGGCATCGAAGGCGTCGGCCATGTCCTCGGCGTGCGGCGCAACCCATCGATACCGGGCGGCCTGATAAAGTGGATGCAGGATATTAAAGTGGTCATCAGCCTGCAGACAGACCGCGAGGTCAGCGTCGAGGGCTTGCAGCACATGCTTTCGAAAGGGGTCGAAAGCATGTGACGCTGCGCGAAGTTGCCCCAAAGTGACTACTAGCGTTCGCTTGGCCATATCCCCCCGCAGTCTCCTTGGTTGGCGCTTTCATCATCTCGGTCGTTACGCCCCGCAGCGAAGCCCGGGAGATCAGGGCCTCAGTGGACGGCCCTCGGCTAGGCCGTGGCGCAGATAATGCGTTTGCGGGGGCATGCCGCTAGCGGCCACGTCCGGGTTGGCAAGTAGGTACTGGTCCGGGTCGAAATCCGTTAGCAGGCTGGAGACTGAGCCGTCCGCGAAGGGCGCTGCCGCCCACTGCTGCGCCATGCGCTTGGGATCTGCGGCTTCCAACTGCGCGGCAGGCACCTGGCGGCCGTTATATATGTTGAGAACCTGCTTGCCCGTCCGAACGTCGATGGGCTTGCGGTACTTGACGCCGCCGAACGGCGCATCCGTCGCCATGGGCGTGTAGTAAGAACATCCTTCGAAGTAATAGTGCGTCACCTGCGACCAGCGCGTCTGACCCCTGTCAAGGTGGATATCCCCGCCATGCAGCAGGTTAGCGGCCCAGATTAAAGCCTGACCCTTGCGCGCGTAAAAGCGCTCCGGCTTCACGCCATTGGCTTCGATGAGCCTTTGCCAAAGCGAATGGTAAATGGACTGATTCGTATTGAGGTTCTCGACGTGAGAATAACCGATCTGTTCATTTGTATAGATTGGCCACTTGTGTGAGCCCGGATAGTAGATCAACGGCCCCTGATCAGGGCCAATGTCCTCCAGCGCTAGCCAGACTCCGCACATGAAGCGTTCGGGCATGGAGGAAAAGTGGATCGAGTCGCTATGATAATGCTGCTGGGTGCCGGCTGGAAAGTTCAGGGTCTGGAACGGGAAGGCTTGGCGGCCATAGAGGGTGGAGAGCAGCGAAAGGACTTGCTCATTAGCGGCGATCCGGTGCACGTCGGAATTCCAGTGCCAGGCGTCCTGCAGCCTTAAATTATCTCCTCCGCCGCGCCACATCTCCCAATCGTACCGATCGTTCAGAGCTTGTTTAACTCGCTCTGCGATCAGGTCGGTGTCGGGATCGGGAAAATCAAACACGGCAAAACCGCGTTCGTTCAGCTCCTTAGCGATGCGCATGGTCTCATCGTCGATCAATCCGGCGGCGAATGATTGTGCGAAAAAAGGAGATTCCACGAGCGGAACGCCTGGCAGCGGATTGTCGTAATTGCTCATCATGATCGCCCTTTTAATCGGGTTGAGTGACGGTGCCAAGCTGCCCGATAGAGCCATAACGACGTCCGGCGAGGGCCAGTGTATTGCGCGATCTGCGTAGTGAAACCGCAAGCGTTCGGCCTGTCGTTGTGAAAGAGGACTCTGTTTTAAAGAGAACCTCTTTGGCCCTCTGATCCGATCGCCTGCCAGATCATCGGGAAAAGATCGGTCAGGATCTGCAACTCGGACGCCGGCAGGATATGACCGTAATCCAAGTCCAACATTTTGAGCCACTGCGCCTGCTTGGCGGCCATGTCCGGTTCCGTTTCGGTTTTCCATATAGCCGCGAGAGCCGGCGCCAAGTGATCGAGGCCGGAGGCCAGATCGCCCATGAGCGTCTCATGAACGCCGAGACGGTAGCGGAAGCCATAGTTTCCCCAGTCGAAAGCGACGATGTCCCGCAGGATCGAAACCGCCAGACTATGCTCGCCCCGCCGTATGGCGCCGTAAGCCAGGTTGATCTGCGCAACTTCGCCTGGGCCGTAACGGAAGGCGTAGCGGGGCGTGTTGGCCGCACCGTCCTCCAGGCCGATCGCCCAGTCTGCGCCGAAGACCTTCTCCCAGTCCATCTGCTTCATGCCAGGGTGGCCCCCTTGGACAAAGTACAATTTGTCTAGGCCTGCTGCTTCGAAGGCGGCGACATGGTCGTATTCAAAGATCTCGCCCACGGGGAAGAGGATGCGCGTGCGATCGATCATCGACGCGAGCACTGGGGTCAGGTCGCGCCATCGTGCATGGTAGACCCGTGCCCGGTTCCATTCCCAACTCCGACAGTAAGGGTTGCCCAGGCGAACCTGCGGGGCCGTCGTGTAAACGCCATCGGCGCCGAGCAAGTGGCCGAACAGCAAGGCAGCGTATCCGCCCATGCTGGAGCCATGCGTGCGGATGGTCCGCGGCGCGAGGTGGGCGACGATCTTGCCAAGCCAAGCAGCTGTCTCTTCTATCGTCGCTGTGACGCCTGGAATGCCACGCTGGTAGAAGTCGTTGTCCCGCGTATTGAGGAAGAGGCGGGTATTGCGGGACGGCACGGTGTCAAGCTGGAATTGTCCTTCATGGATGAAGGTGTAGGCAAAGACGATGTCCAGCGTGTCCGTCTCGCCAAGCACAACCTTGAAATATGGGGACGGGGCGTCGCCCCAGAATCGCGTCGAGAAGTTCTGGAATGTGATCGCCGCCAGCGTGTCCTTTTCCGCCACCCGATGACCGCTCTTGATCTCGGCCCGGCCATAGGCGTGGTAGTGCCACAGGATTGAGGCGTCGCGCTCCGGCAGGGCGGCGCGCAGGTCGGCGAAGGCATGGCGGTATTGCCGAGGCGAAATCTCGGCGCCGCCCAGCTGAACGCCGTCGAGTTGGACATAGCCCGGCTGTCCGACCCAGGGCGGCTCGACGACGCGCTCACCACACGCCTGGCAGTCCAGGATGGGAACCGCGCATTGGAGCAGCACCGATCTGCCTAACACAGCTGTATAACGCCAATGAGTCCAGCGGCGGCCAATCACCGGCTGGTTCGGCGCCAGACAGCCAGAACAGTCGAGCAGCTCGCCGTCGAAATCAACAAGCATCTCGACCGGCGTTGGCGCGTCCAACGCCGCGCCCGTGGTGCGAGGCGCCAACTTCAGGTGCGCACGTCCATTCTCGTCCACTGCGGCGGACGCTAAGCTCCAGGCTGGCGTCGCGCCTAGTACAAGGTCGATCAAACTCCACGTCGCCAGCTCTTCAACCTCAGGCACTTGAACATGATCCTCCACCACCCCGCTCCTTGGTCCAAGACATCGCGTCGACGGGTTGGCGAGCTTAGGCAGGTCGAGTCAAGCGTTGGCAACGATTTACGCTCAGCGCGCCGGTCAAGACCGCGTGGGACGCAGCGAGTCGGCGGCACTCGCAATCTTTCGGGGGCGGCTCCTCGATCCGACCGCCCGCGTCCGGATGTGCGCCGCGTTGAACCCCACAGGTCAGCCTGTTAGAACGTCCCCGAAATCAGACCGGTGCCGGACCGCCCTCAATGAAGATCAAAGCTCTGATGATGGCCAAAGACGAGGACGAATTGCTCGTTCCATGGGTCAAGCATCACGCTCATATATTCGGCGCCGACAACCTCTTGATCTTCGACAACGGCACGACCAACGAACTAGCCCTGCAGCAGCTCGACTGGGCGCGCGGCCTGGGCGTTGGCGTCGACATCAGCCACCCCGAGCCCGAAGCGTTCGGCGACAAGGGCACAGTCCTGGCCAACGCGATACAGCGCCTCGATAATGAAGACCCGGCCGACTTCTATTTTCCGCTGGATTGCGACGAGTTCGTTGGCGTCGATCTCGATGGCGACATATGCTTCGATCGCCCTTCGATCGAGGGGGCCTTGGCGCCGCTCTGCGACTACTCAGGTCCGTTGATGATCAAAAGCGCCTACGACAACAATCCGGCCCAGCCCGATTGCTATCGTCCTGCGCCGATGCAACGAAAGTGCTTCTTCACCCAAGGCGTTTGCGTTTGGCTGGACGCAGGCTCCCACAACGGAATGACTATTGATCGAACACCCGAGCAGGCGACAAACCTGATCTATGTCCACTTTCACTTTCGGCGCTTTCCGGCCCTAGTCAAGCATTCCAAGCTCAAAATCGCCGCCTTGATCCCCGACTTCGATCCCGAGCGAGAAGCGGAGTTCTTCACCCCGGAGAAGATCCAGCAGTATCGAGAAGAAGGCATGCCGTGCAATCACGTCTTCCAGCATATCGAGAGCGGAGGCGAGGACCAGTATCTGGGGCCTTGGCGCGCTATTGAATGCTTCCCCCTGCCTCGTTTCGCCGCTGCATTGCAAAGTGCCGGAGCCAACGTCCCCTTTAGTGAGAACTAACGTCGCCCAGCACAGCGCACGCCTGTGCCAGGCGCACAAACCGGCCTTGGCGTCCAGCGCCGCCGGCTATGAAGATTGGCGCTTATAGCGTTGACCCATAAAGCCAAGCCGTTAAGTTGGCGCGAACTTCCCTGATTTCAGCGTGGCCAGCGGGTTTTTGATGCGTGGACAGTACAAGAAACTGGAACGCTGCCGCTTGAGCGGGAGTCCCAATTTGATCCCTGTCCTGCACCTTGGCATGCAGGAACTGACCGGGGTTTTTCCGGTGCCCGGCGAACAGGTAACGAGCGGTCCGCTGGATCTAGTCTGGTGCCCCGAAAGTGGTCTGCTCCAACTCGGCCATAGCTTCGACGCTGGCGAGATGTATGGCGACAATTACGGCTATCGTTCGGGGCTGAACGCCTCGATGGTGAGCCATCTGACGCACAAGGTCAGCTATTTGGAAAGACTGGCCGATCTCAAGTCGGGCGATACGGTGCTCGATATTGGCTCCAACGACGCGACGTCGCTGAAAGCCTACACTACGTCCGGGATCACCCGCATCGGCATCGATCCGACGGGCAACAAGTTCAAGCAGTATTATCCCGACAACATCACGCTGGTGCCGGACTTCTTCTCTGCCGCCAATTATCGCAAGACCAATGCGGCGCCCGCGCGGATCGTCACCTCGATCGCCATGTTCTACGATCTCGACGACCCGCTGGCATTTGCGCGCGATGTGGCGTCGGCGCTGGCGCCCGATGGCCTTTGGCACTTCGAGCAGAGCTATCTGCCGTCCATGTTACGGACCAACTCCTACGACACGATCTGCCACGAGCACCTTGAATACTATTCCCTGGGCGCCGTGACCAAAATCCTCGAAGCCGCGGATCTGAAGCTCATCGACGTCCAGCTGAACGGCGTCAACGGCGGCAGCTTCGCCGTCACCGCAGCCCGCAAGACGTCAGGACTTCGCGCCAACGATGCGGTGATCAACTGGCTCCTGGAGCAGGAGGATCGGATGGGGCTGAACACGGTTCGGCCCTTCCGTGAGTTCGAGGATCGAACCTTCCGCCACCGGGCCGATCTGATGCGCTTGCTGCGGGCTCTGGCGGCGGACGGCAAGACGGTGCTGGGCTATGGCGCCTCGACCAAGGGCAACGTGACGCTTCAGTTCTGCGGCGTCACTCCCGCCGAGGTGCCGGCGATCGCCGAGGTCAATCCCGAAAAGTACGGCCGCATGACGCCTGGCACTCATATTGCGATCATCTCCGAGGCCGACGCCCGCAAGATGAATCCGGACTATTTTCTCGTCCTCCCCTGGCACTTCAAGGAGGGCATCCTGCATCGCGAGCAGGAATATATCGCCGGCGGCGGAAAGTTCATCTTCCCCTTCCCGGAAATCGAAATCATCTAATTCCAGCCGCGCCGGTTCTTCGAGGATGCGAAGGGGTTGGGGCAGGCCATAGTCGCCGATCACCGTTATTGCGCAACGCACCGCATCTGCGTTATGCCCCGCATAGGCCTTGGCGCTCCTCATTGGAGCGTCTACGGCCGTGCTTCCTACCCCGTCACCCCAACCGGGCAGACACTTTCGTGAGGTACAGCATGCTAGACGGTGAAGTGACATCTTCGGAATTTGCCCAAATAACGGGTCACACCGGCACGGTTTTCTATGGCGTTCTCCAGCAGGCCCATGAGCTGCTGCGGCCCCAGTCGTATCTCGAGATCGGGACGGCTACCGGCGCGTCCCTGGCGCTGGCACATTGCCCTTCAATCGCGATCGACCCGCAGTTTCGGATCGACACCGATGTCGTTGGCGACAAACCGGCCTGTTTGATGTTTCAGATGGGCAGCGACGTGTTCTTCAAGAACCACAATCCGGTCGCCCTCTTGGGCCGGACAATCGACATGGCCTTCCTTGACGGAATGCATCTATTCGAATTCCTCATCCGCGACTTTATTAATACTGAAAGACACTGCTTGAACAACTCGGTCGTCTTTATGCACGACTGCCTTCCGACAGATTCTCACGTCGCCCGTCGTTTTGCTGGTGCCGACACTCAGGCGGATTTGTCGCCCACCCCTTCATGGTGGGCTGGAGATTTGTGGAAGGCCGTCCTGATCCTGAAGGAATACCGTCCGGACCTCAAGATCATGGCCTTGGACGCGCCCCCGACCGGCCTCCTGGCGGTCACCAATCTTGATCCGGCGTCAACTGTTCTCACAAAGAGCTATTTTGAAGCCATCGAGAAGTACCGTGACATGATGTTTACTCAAGATGTGCTTGATCATTATATTAAGAAGATTAATGTTATGAGCACGGACGTATTCAATAGTTTGGAGCACATTTCCAAGTATTTCTGGATTTAGCGAGATCGCTCAGCATCGGTTATAAGGTTGCATCGACGGATCATGACAGCAGATGTCGCGCAGTTCGTTCGCGAGTACGTAATAACCTCTGACTTAGGGCCGATCTTGGTTGTGGCCTGGAATTTGCCGACCGCCTTCTCGGAGTATGCAGGTCCCCTCACCTTTATCGGCTGCGAAGCCTTTCCTGGCCGGATCGCCTCAACGGACTACACGGCTCACATCCGTCGCGGCGGCGATCATGAGATGTCGATCGCGCTGAGAAGGCAATCGGAGCGCCAAGATCAGTCCTATGGGCTCGTGTGCCTCGACGCCAACCACGGGATCGAGTCGCTCATAGATCAGATCAACGTGGCGTTGCGCACCTGCTCGCCAGAGGCGGTGTTCCTTCTGCCAGGAGCCGCGCCGCCGGCACGGGGAATGGCTACGTCCTTACCCTCGCAAGACTGGTGGGTAGGCGATGTCTGGACTCTCGTCGAAATATTACGTTCTAACGGAGCTACCGTTCACACAAGCGGCCTTGAGCCCACCGGGATGCTCCTGGCGAGCGGCGTAGCCCCCATTGATCCAGAAGAAGCCCGCCGCACCGCGGCGCGTTTGCAGGCTTCAATTTGCGATGACGAGACGTTTCAGCGCCAGTTTCAGCATGCAAATCTGACGGAGCTGCTGATGATGCTGGACATGGCCGCCGGCGAGGTCGCAAACCGGGAGCGGGTTCGCGTCCTGCTTGATGAGGCCCAGCCCGACGTAATCCGCTCGACCTTAATCGATCCTGTGCTGACATGGGACCGACCGCCGCCCTTCTTCCTGTGCGATTTGTCAGGCAAAGAACTCGCCACCGATCATGTCTGGCGGCGAGAGCGTGTCGTTCACGGGGTCAAGGTGGACGAATTCGAAAACGCCCTCTTGTACGGACGCGACCTCATCCTGGCCGGGTCGTTGACGGGCGATTATCTGAATTGTTATACGAAAAATTGGGAGTCCGGGCCCGCCAGCGGCTGGCTGCACATGATCGCCAAGGATCCCGAAAATAGCGCCGACGTCTCGACGTCACTCACCGAGGAGAAGGGCCACTTCGTTGTAAGGCGTTCTTTACTGGAAGGCGCAACGAAGCTTGACGGACCTATATTTACGGGAACGCCCGACGAATATCTAAATTATGGGATGTGGTTGCTTTATACTGTTCCTGGCATCTCTCTGTTCAACGATATGAAATCTCATTATCCGCACTACATGGCTTATATGGATCGGCCGTGGCAACGTCAGTTGTTATTGGATCTCGGGCTTGAGCCGGATGAACTGCTCGCTCAAAAACTCGACACTGTCTACGCGGCGCCGTCGCTGGCGACGATGCGTCACTCATCGCGCTCGCTCTCGCTGTCCGCCACGGACCTAGCGGCGTTCGATGCGTTGGGAGAGCGGGCCGTTCGATCAGGCGGCGCGAAGCCAGAGCGGATATTCATATCGCGTCGCTCTCGGACCAAGGCGGGCGCCTATCGAGGTCTGCTCAATGAGGACGAGTTGGTCAATCGCATGCAGTTGCTAGGGTTTACGGTCGTGGAGCCGGAACTCTACCCGATCATGGATCAGGCGCGTATTTTCCGTGATGCTCGAGTGGTGGTCGGATTGGGCGGGGCGGGCATGTTCAATGTCGCTTTCTGCCGCCCCGGAACAATAGTGATTGATATCGAGAGTGGCGCCGACTGGATTGACGCCCATGCAGAATTGTTTGCGTCGACTGGCGTGAGCTACGGCTTCATTCTTGGCGATACGGACGAAACCGATCCATCGCCGAGTCAGAAGCGTTGGCGGCTAGACATCGATCGCGCCGTCTCGGCAATTTTAAACCATATCTGAGCGGGCGTGGTGCCCGCCCGCTCATCCTGGCGTCAGGAGGCGGTTAGTCCCCAAGGGAGTTCGTCGAGGGCCTGCAGGAAGCCTGGTTCGATGACGGACCGGTAATGGTCTGCGAGCCCGCCGCGAGCGTGCCGGTAGTTATGCTCAATCACGCGCCGAAGGCTCAGCCGCCAGTCCAACAGTTCGGCATGCGACATCTCGGCCAAACGACGCACCTCTTTTTGAATGCGCCTCATCCGTTCTGTGCGATCTTCGCACTCGTCATAGGACTCATCTATGAACGGGCTGAAGGTCCTGAACCCGAGCTCCCTGAGCCGGCGAAGAGAATAGGCGTTGCCGACGACGATAAGCGGGTGGCCCATCGCCAGCGGCTTGAGGGATTTCTCGGTGATGCGTCGCACTTCCCCTCCGCTGAATTCACTTTCCGTAACGATGGAGAAAAATGATTTGCGGAAGCAATGCTCCGGACCAAAGTCGAATTCCCTCTTATAGCCTCCAATCGCCTCCGGCTCGTCCAGCGTCAGCCGACCGACCGCGCGGAGCAGCTCCACGCCGGCGGTTGCCGTATCTCCCTCGGGGAACCAGTCCGGAAGCTCAAAGGCTGACCCGTCAAGTTTCAGGTTCACGAACCCGGCGAAAGAAATGAACCCTTTGTCGGCGAGCCCGGCACCGAACAACCAAGCAAGAATGCTTATGCGATCTTGCCGCGGTGTGAAGTTAAGGCATACATAGGCTCTGTACTCGCCTCCAGGTTCTAGCGTCGTCTCGATCGCAAGCGGCTCTGGCGCTCGTTGATCAGCTTCGTAGGCAAGCCTGGCTAGGAAATAGTCATAACAAAGAACATCCATCGGTTCTGTCTCACCACTTTCTTCACACCAGGCGAGGTAGTCTGCTTTGTACAGCGTGTTGTGATTGACCATGATGCAGCCCGATGGGCTGATTCCGCGGTCGTGCAATTCTTGGTGAAGCATCGCCAACCAAGGCGCGTTGGGTCTCGCCAGCGGTCCCTCGTTCGACATGTCGAAGAGCAGCTTAAGGTGCCCATTCGCTAGGCGCTCCTTTGTCTGAGGCCCGATGTGAGCGACAAAGCGGGCCGCCGAATGAGGGCCCTTCCCGTCTGGACCGGTCCACCATTGGAAATCGCCGAAGCCGAACATGCGGATGACGTGAATTTCCTTGCCGCTCTCCGCCACCGGATAAACATCCGGATCCAGATCAAGGACGTTGTTGAAGCTTCTGACATTGTCCGAGAAGAACCCGTCGCCAAACAAGCTTGGCGTTTCATGCGCTAATTCCGGCAGGGCGATCCTGGTTTTCACCGCTGCGAAGGCTGTGTCCAGAATGTCCGTCGCCACCACTTCTCCGGTCTCAAGCAAGCCCCGAATTTCGACTTTTACTTTAACTCCAGGGACGTCGAGGTAAAAGTCGGAATTAACAGATTGCTCAAAACCATAATAGCCATCGCCGAAGTTGTTATCCAGTAAATCTTGACGGAATATGTCCGCAAATGTCTCGCCGTGCAGCTGGCCGTTAACCCAGGTTTGAACTTTAAGTCGCTCCTTGATATTGTTCCCATTGAAGGCCCAGCCGCGAACAGACTTGCCACTTACCAGCTCCACCACTACACGCATGAGTATATTTCCGACCAGTTGTTTGATGTATTTTCAATATTCTGCCTTGTACTCAGCTCTTCAGCCGAACCACTCTCAACATTTCCGGTTCTACTTAAAAGTGCCTGCGCGAATCATTATTCCTGTTCGCGAGGTAATACTCTACCGTCTTGTGCAGTCCTTCAGCCAGAGAGGTGCGCGGCCGCCATCCCAGGGCGGTTTGCGCGCTGACGTCGAGCAGCTTCCGCTCCATGCCGTGCGGCTTGGACGGATCGTAGACGAACCTGCCGGCAAACCCGGTAGCCTGGGCCACGGCTTCGTAATATTCGGTGATGGTGTGATCTTCGCCCACGCCCACATTGATCAGGCTGGGAAGCTCGCTGAGGCGCGGCAGGAAGGTCCAGATGAAGTCGGCCATGTCCTCCATGAACATAAATTCTCGACGCGCGCGGCCGTCGCCCCAGATCAGAACAGTGTCGCGGCCATGCTCTCTGGCGTCCACCGACTTGATGATGGCAGACTGCACCATGTGCGAGTAGAGGGGGTGGAAATTGTCATACAGCCCGAACAAGTTGCACGGGACCAGGGTTACGTATTCCCGCTCCGGCTGCTCGATGCGGATGAAGTCGGTCAGCTTCCAGGATGTAATCTTGGCGAGCGCGTAACCCTCGTTAGTCGGCTCGAGCGGCGCCGTGAGCAGCATGGAGGGTGATAGGGTTCCACTCTGGTTGCGCGGGTACATGCAGCTGCTGGCGATGTTGATCAGCTTGTTGACGTCAGCGTTGTGCGCCTCGTTGATCACGTTGAGCGAGATCATCGTGTTTTCGACTAGAAAGCGAACAGGCTTGTCGATACTGGCCTGAATGCCGCCGACCGTCGCGGCGACGTGGATGACGGCGTCCGGGCGAAGATCCGCATACATCGCTCGAACGGATTTCACGTCGAGCAGGTCATAGTCGAGTCTGCTGGGGGTGAGCAGTTCGTAGCCGAGTCTTCTGTTGTCGAGCAGCAGGTTGCGACCGAGCGTTCCGGTTGAACCGGTGATAAGAAGTTTCATTTATGCTGTCCGAATGACCATAGTTACGAAAGCTTACGTACTACGCCGGCTGGACGCCCGTTCGTACGCGCACCAAACCGCTGCTGCGTAACCTTTACCGCAGTAGGCACTCAGGCGCGAACCGTTCTTGCGGTTAAGCAGTCGCCTCGACGCCGCCGCGCCGCCCGTCCTGACGTCAAGAACTCGATCCTCGGCAAGAATGGCCCCGCCGGATAAGGCGCAGACATATATGATGTATCACAAAACTGCAGGCTTCAGCCATAGCGGGGGACGTCCAGGAAAGCTCGCAAAGGGGATGCTTCCCTGGACGTCTCCTATGACGCTACACTCCCGCGCCAAACAGCTTGGAGAACATTGTGGCGTTTTATTTGATTGGTTTCCCGAGCCCCAATTCTGGCCAAGCTTATGCCATCAGCCAAAATTTGCTTGAGCACAAGGCTGCAGAATTCTGGCCGGGCCTGTGGTTCGTCGAGTTGCCGATACGTCCCGAACGCTGCCTGCATGGACTGTTCACCGCCCGAGCCGTGGTTATGGAATTCGACGCCCGTACAGCGGCCTTCTTCGGCGGCCCGGTCGCGGCTGAGGCTCGCCTTTTCATGGCTGAGAAGCTTGGACCTTTGATGGTGGCGCTTCTTCCGGAAAATGAGCGCGTTCCAAACGTTCGCTATTGCGGCGAGGGCGCGCGGCTGTTCCGCGATGTCGTCGAACATTACAAGCAAGCCGACCCTGGCGGCAGCCGCACGACCGCTCTTTGCCGAATCATGATGCAGCAAGGCAGCGACAAAGGTGTCGGATGGCACAATTATACGACCTTCTATACGGCACTGTTCGCTGACCGCATGGAAAGTACGCGGGTCATCTTCGAGGTCGGGCTAGGGACAAACAATACCGACGTTGAATCGAACATGGGCGAGGAAGGCGTCCCCGGCGCGTCGCTTCGCGGCTGGCGGGACTTCTTTCCGGCTGCCGCCATATACGGCGCCGATATCGATCGTCGCATCCTGTTTCAAGACGACCGGATAAAGACCTTCTTCGTGGATCAAACGCTGCCCGCGACCTTCGACACCCTCTGGAACGAAATACCGGAACTACGTATCGACCTGTTCATCGATGACGGTCTGCACACCTTCGAGGCCGCCAGGACGACCTTCGATAAGAGCGTGCATCAGATGCGACCGGGCGGCCTCTACATCATCGAAGATGTATGGGCCGCTCACGCTGACGATTACCTCACCCTGCTCGATGAGCGTAGGTATAGCGGCCTGTTTATAAAGCTGCCTCATCCTCTGAACATCCACGACAATGGGCTGATCGTCGCTGCAACGTGACCGCGATGGGTGGTCGGCTCAGCTCTCCTGCAGGCGGCGACGCAGGACCCCTAGCGGCCGCATCGCTCGCGCAGAGGCGCTAAGGCCAAACCGCGCTCCTGACGATTGGCACCACCCGCCTCTGGCGATTGCTGCAGCGCCAGCTACGATGGCCAGAGCATCATCGGCTACTCCGCTTGACCTCGATGCGTCCCCGAAATTCGGCGTCGTTCAGCCTGAGCTCTTCGGATTCCAGCCACGTCTCGACGATTTGTGGAATCACAAGCCCACGCTGGGCGGGGCTCAGCCGGCGAACGTGCTCTGCGGCGCTGTCCCAGACGCCATCCAGTCCGTCCCGCGCGAACCAGACCAGCAGATCCCGCAGCAGGTCTTCCGTCCATCCCCCAGACTGAAGGCGGACCCAGGCCTGGGTCTGGTCAACCAAGCGATCGGGCAGCACGCCGCCTGAGTCGTCGGTGGGGCTGTGGCGATTGCTCTGCGCCTGAAGGGAAGGCTCAGACCAATCGGGCTGTTGCAGGACGATTTCTATATTCTGGTCTGCCGCCAGCGTTGAAAGCGCTGAGCGGATCGCCGAAGCGTTCAGGGATAAACCCACCCCATCTCCGATCTCCGTCAGGTCGCTCGCACGCTTATTGATCAAGTGGAGCGGCCCCGTCTCGGCCATGCAGGCGCTCAGCCCCGCCAGGACCTCCTCTAATCTATCGGGATCAGCGACGTGCAGGCTGACATGGCTAGGGCCGGCGGTCCCCCGCAAGGTTGCGAGATCGGTCTCCCCGAACACGGTGGAGACGATCGCGATATGACCTATATCGACCAGCTGGAACAAGGCGTCAGTCAACGCGTCCAAAGTGGCCTGATCGTCTACGAAGGCGATTGCCCGGTACGGAAGGCGCTTTTCGGTCTCCAAGCCCGTCTGAACGATCTGAAAATCGGCCTCGCCCCAGTTGGGCGGAGACGAACCTCCGGCGGTTGTCAGCGCAGCGATTTTGCCGTGCCATAGATACCCGACAGGAACACCGTTGATCGCCGACACGGCTGCAAGATCCGTCAAACCGCCGCTGCCGCCCCAGGTTTGCCTTCCGTCCATCCTGAGCCAGGCGGGTAGCGTCTTCTCAAACAGCTTGGGGATGAAATTCGACGAGGCTTCGAGCGACCGAGCCAGAGTTCGGCGACGATCAAACTTGGCCATTGCCGTTCCAATCAGTTCCGCCACGTCATCCGTGTAGCGGGCGAAGGAAAGGAGGTGCTGCACCTCGGCACTGGTCGGCAACCGCAGGTTCTCACCGCTTTGGCGCTTTGCCGAAAGGGCTGCAAACACGTTCGCCGCATCTCGAGCATCGTTATAAGGCGCCGCATGGACGCGGTCGGGCCAACGCGTTGCCAGATCGGCGATGCCCGTTCCTTTCTGGAAGCACACCAGTGGCAACCCCTCGGCGATAGAATCAAGCGCCACGTTGGGAAAGGGATCAAGCCGCGAGGACATGAAGAAGGCGTCGGCAATGTCCCAGAACGGTTGCAGAGTGGCTTGCTCCGGAACGAAGGTGACGATGTCGGCCAGACTACTGCGCTCGACTTGATCGGCCAGATAGACGGAGAGGCCCAGGTCTGTCTTGGGGGCGTATCCAGCGCCCACCCACACGAAGTGACAGTTCACGCCAAGATCGTGTTTAAGGATGCGCGCCGCCTCTATGAACAGGTCCACGCCCTTTCGGGGCTGAACCTGACCTGTGCCCAGGACTATAAGTGGTCGGTCCTTGGCCTTGGACAGCACCTGCAGGTGGCGCGGCAAACGGGCCTTGGTCTCACGCTCACGATCCGTGGGCACGAGCGGGACAACAGACCGCCCCTGCGGACGGATGTGGAGGTTCGTCGGGCGCATAGGACCGAGCCCTAGGCGTTGCGCCTCCTTCAACCCCTCCTGCTCGACGAGCTTGGACGGAAAGACGACGGCGTCAGACAACGTGATCGCACGGGCGAGCAAGTTAAACGGCCATACATATTGCGCAAATTCGTGCAGTAACGAGACCGCCGGGATGCCATGCCTAACAAGCAAGGGAAGCAGTTTGGTGCATTCGACAGAATTCAAAACGACGGCATCTATGCTGTGGCGGCGCGTCAGGGCCTTCAACGCCGCTTCCATTTGCCCGACCGTGTCCCCGGAGATTAGCAGTTCGGTGGAGACCTTAGCGAATTCGTCGCTGAGGGCACCCCCTCGCAGGATCATCGAAAAGACATTGAACCGCGCTCCAAGGTGCCTAGCTAGATTGAGGCCGACGATTGGGGCACCGGTGCGACTGGCTTCGTGGGAGCAGATGAGCAAGGACGGCTTGGCGCGATTGAAGATCTGCGCGCCCGCTACACCGGAAAAGTGGCTCACGGCGAACTTCAATCGCCCCTCCTGCCGACCATGCTCGATGTAGTGGAGCAAGGGGTTCAGTTCAGCTAAGCCAACGTCGGGGTACTCAAGCACATACGCAGCAATGTTGAAATCCGGCGAAGGATCAGCAGGAAGGCGGTAACCTTCCGTGCAGTAATAGGTGGCGACATCCCCCACCACGACACCTGTCTTGCGAAGGAAATAGGTCGGGGAGAACAGAGGGGACGATGCTATAACCGAGACTGCCGCCTGCGCCGCATCCCATGAGGGGAAGCACCATGACCATCCATGGTTCCGGCAGTAGAAGGCGAAGGGATGCTCGCCCGTCGCAAGCGTGCGGGGATAATAGGCTTGGATGAAATCGGCGTCAAAAGTCTCGTTTGGGGCCAACGTCCGCCAGCCGTGGAGCAGATACTCGCGAATGGGATCTGGGCAAATTCCGTTCACTTGCTTGAAGTAGTCGAAACTAAACAGACCGCTAGATCTCACGTCTTCGAAGTCGGCGTCTAGCTGTGCGGACGAGCCGTATCGACGTTCCTCTATACCGAATGCAAAATAATGCTCTTCTGGGTCAACCGAAGCCTCTTTAACATCGGGATAGGTCCGAATATAAAACTCCGGATCGAAGCTCACCTCAGTTACAGCTTCGTCCCTGGCGTCCGATAGGATCTCGACCACTCAAACCTCATTTGCAATCCGGCGTCAGCTGCTTGTCAGATATCTGTCGGCAGAGATGCTTCCACTACAGACGCCATTTCGGCTTCCGCGCTGAATTGCGCAAGCAGTTCTGCAATTCCGGCTTCCAAGGATGTGTGGGCAGACCAACCCAACAAATCACGCGCCCGGTCCACATTGAGGACGCTGGTGCGCACGTCGAACTCTCGCGCAGGAACGTAACGCGTTTCGATAGAACGGCCGAGCTGTTCGCTCAATATCGACACAACGTCATTGATAGACGATCCGCGCCCGCTGCCGATGTTGAAGATCGGCATGGGGCTTTCTTCGGCCGGAATCATGGCTAGTTTGCAAAGGGCTGCAGCCACATCTTTGACATGGACATAGTCTCGAACAATCTTGCCGTCGCCAAATATGGTCAGCGTCTCCCCGGCGACGGCTTTACGTGCGAAAATGCTGACCAGACCCTGGCCGCGGCCGCCATCTTGTCCCGGTCCGTACGGGTTGGACAGTCGAGCAATCCGGCCGTCCACCCAATTGCTGCGGTGATAAACGCCGATATAGTTTTCGGCCGCCAACTTGCCGGCCCCATAGGCGCCTATGGGGCGAAGCGGGTCGTCCTCCTGCGCGATTCCCGACGCGAGCGGCCCGTAGACCGTGCCCCCCGACGAGGTGAAGACCAGGCGTTTTCCGCCGACCCTGCGCGCCGCCTCAAGCAGCGCGAGGCTGGAGCGAACGTGCACATCGAGGTCGGTGACAGGATCGTTGGCTGCGGTTTGCGGAACACTGGCCCAGGCATAGTGGTGTATGACATCGAAGCTGGAGATCAACGCGTCCCAGTCAACATCCGCCAGTTGAAATGGAATGAAGGCGAGAGGCGCCGACGAGGCCGGTTGGGGGGGCAAACGCCGGCCAGCTATCGTGACATCTTCGCAAGCCTGGGTGAGCTGCCTGGCGACGTGCCCTCCGATGAAGCCGCCGCCGCCAAGAACCAGATGCCGCATCACACCTCTTTCAACACCGGAGCACCATCGGCGCCTCTCGCAACGTCTCGGATCACGGTTATACGAATTGTCATGGCCGCGCATCGATTTTTGCCCCGAGGGAGTCACTGCGCCCTCGTGACGATCTGCAGAACCATCGTGGCGCCGCCCGTCTCGTCCCCACGCATCAACGTGTTTGCCTTGGGGCAGAGGACGCCCTATCAGGCCTTTTAATGTACGGCACATCCCGGTGCGGAGTTCCAGATGTCATCAGGTGGTGAGGGTAAAGTCGCGTTGGTCACCGGCGTTACAGGTCAGGACGGAGCTTATCTTTCCGAATTGCTCCTGTCCAAAGGGTACGTTGTGCATGGCGTAAAGCGCCGATCGTCATCCTTCAACACAAGTCGAATAGAGCATCTGTATCAAGATCTGCATGAGCCCGACCAGCACTTCATGCTGCACTACGGCGACCTGACCGACTCCACCAATCTGATCCGGATCATTCAACAAACCCAGCCGGATGAAATCTACAATCTGGCCGCGCAAAGCCATGTGGCGGTCAGCTTTGAAACTCCGGAGTATACGGCCAATGCTGACGCCATCGGCACTCTTCGCCTCCTCGAAGCTATCCGAATTCTGGGCATGGAGAAGAAGACGCGTTTCTATCAGGCCTCAACATCTGAATTGTATGGCAAGGTGCAGGAGGTGCCGCAAAGCGAAACTACGCCGTTTTATCCGCGCAGCCCTTACGCGGTAGCCAAGCTCTACTCCTACTGGATCGTAGTAAACTATCGCGAGGCTTACGGTTTGCATGCCTCGAACGGGATATTGTTTAATCACGAAAGCCCGTTGCGAGGCGAGACCTTTGTCACGCGCAAGATCACCCGAGCCTGCGCTGCGATCAAGCTAGGGTTCCAAGATAAGCTTTTCCTTGGCAACCTCGACGCTAAGCGGGATTGGGGTCACGCGCGTGAATACGTTCGCGGCATGTGGCAGATGCTGCAGCACGACGAACCCGACGACTACGTCCTGGCGACTGGCGAGACCACCATGGTGCGCGACTTCGTCACCCTGGCCTTCCAGGAAACCGCCGTGCATCTGACCTGGGAAGGGGAAGGGGTGGAGGAGAAAGGGATTTGCTGCGAGACCGGCCGGGTGTATGTCGAGATCGATCCACGCTATTTCCGGCCGACTGAAGTCGATCTATTGATCGGCGATCCCACCAAGGCAAGGACGAAGCTCGGCTGGACCCACGAGACGAGCTGGTCAGATCTCTGCAGCGAAATGGTTCGCGAGGATCTCATCGTGGTCGCTCAAGAACAGCAGCAGCGCTGGCTGGGCAAACCGACGCCGGCATTATGACCTATCGATGTTGTCGTCGCGGCTGCAAGAAAGCGGAACCTTGACCGCAGAGTCGCTCATCCGTCGCACGACCTGCGTTCGCGGGTCTATCTAAGCGACGCAGGCCTGAGGGTGGCCCATGGACTTCCTAGGGCTGGCGCCGTTAATTGCCTGCGCTCAAGGTGGTTGCAGGATATTTCAAGAGCTTAGGAGCACTGATGGTTGGGGAGACGTTCACATGCAATATCTGCGGTCAACCCTCCGTATTCCCGCAAGTCGCCGATGGCCGTGAGCACGCCAGTTGTATGACGTGCCACTCGTCAGTCCGGATGCGCGGGGTAGTTCACAACCTAACCGCGGGCCTGTTCGGTCGATCGATGACCCTGGACGAGATGCCGTCAGCCCCGATCAAGGGATTGGGCCTTAGCGACTGGGAAGGGTACGCGGTGCCGCTCAGCCGCAAGCTCGACTATGTCAACAGCTTCTATCACTGTGCCCCCCGCTTCGACATCACCATGCCTGTGGACGATCGGGCGGGTCAGTACGATTTTCTTATCAGCTCGGACGTCTTTGAGCACGTGCGGCCCCCAGTGCAGACAGCGTTCGACCATAGCTACGCCATCCTCAAGCCCGGGGGACTGTTGGTGCTGACCGTGCCTTCGTTCGAAGGTGCAGGGACGGTGGAGCACTATCCGGAGCTAGGTGCCTATTTGGTGCTCGAGTTCGACGGTGAATGGGTTCTGCTTAATAAATCTCAAGCCGGGTTCTTCACGCTGCACCGCGACCTTGTCTTCCATGGCGGCCCCGGAACGACGCTGGAGATGCGCATTTTCGGGGTGGGCGATCTGTTCCGCAATCTCGAGCTTGCCGGCTTCACAGACGTGACGCTGCACGATGAGATCGTTCCGCAGTGGGGAATATTCCCTCCGCATCGCCAGGGTCTTCCCATCACCGCAAGGCGTCCGGGCGCGCCGTTCTCTCAACACCATCAGTATTTGGGAGCGGTATGACGGTTGTTGGATATCTGGAGCATGCGACGGGCCGCGTCATTGCAGGATGGGCGGCGGATGAAGCGCGTCCTGACCTTCCCGTGGTGGTCGAGGTCTTCGAAGCCGGCCGTGTGGTCGGCCGTACGCTCGCCGATTTAAATCGGCCCGATGTCGGCGCCGCTACCACCTTTGGTTCGCATCATGGTTTTTATTTTTTCCATGCCGCGGGGTTGGCCGATGGCGTGCTGACCGTACAAGTGGCGGGACAGCCCCTGGAACGTGCGGAAAGTGATGAGGTTGTGGAAACGATTCTCGGGGCGATCGAGCGCGCCGAGGACGGCTACGTGGTCGGCTGGGCTCTGGACAGCAAGTATCCCGATCGCGCGATCGAGGTGGAGCTTCTGCTGGACGGCGGACCAGTCGCCTCCGACCGCGCCGATGTTTTCCGGCCGGACCTGCGCAGCGCCAATGTCGGCAATGGACGCCATGGCTTTCAGATACCCCTGCCGCCGCTGCCTGCAGACGCCGGCGAGCTGACAGTCAGGGAGGCGTCGCAGCGCGCCCGGCTTCAAGGCCGCCTGCGGGTTTCCGAGATTTTGCGCGAGAGCGGCAACTTCGGTCATCTAGACTCGGTGAATGGCGGTGTGGCGGTGGGCTGGGCCATCGACCCCATCAATCCCTCGCGGCCCGCACAAGTCGAATTCCTCGTCGACGGGAAGGTCGTCGGCATGACGACGGCCGATCTGCCCCGTCCCGACGTCGAGGCCGCAGGCCTTGGTGGTCCCTTGACGGGTTTCCGTCAAGGCCTCGACATCGACCTGATGTCCGGCGGCGAGGTGATGGTCAGCGCCCGCATCAAAGGCTCGGGCTACCTGCTGCTTGGCTTGCGACAGGCGTCTTTGACGAAGACGATCCGGCGCTGGCTCGGACGGGCTGACCGGGTGCAAGGTGCCTTGCTTGCCCGCGTGCGTCGCCGGACGGAGGTTGCCGCGGGCGGTCGCACGCTGTCCATCGTCATGCCGATTTACAAGGTGGACCCGCACTGGTTGGTGGAGGCGCTCGATAGCGTGGTCGCACAGTGGTGCAGTCGCTGGGAGTTGATCTGCGTAGACGACGCCTCTCGCGACCCAGAGATCGACGCGGTGCTGAACAGGTTCGCAGGTCGGGAAAACCGCATAAAGGTTATCCGGCAGAAGCAGAATGGAGGAATTGCACGTGCCACAAATGCAGGCTTAGCTGCCGCGTCTGGCACCCATGTCGCCTTCATGGACCATGACGACTATCTGGAGCCCGACGCAGTGCATCGACTGTTGCAGGCTGCGGCTGACGGCGCTGAGTTGATCTACTCCGACGAGGCGCTGACAACCGATCAACTGTCGGCCATCATTGATGTGCGCGCCAGACCCGCCTTCTCATACGACTACTACTTGTCGCACCCGTATTTCGTCCACATGATCTGCGTCCCGCTTGCGCTCGCCCGCGCCATCGGCGGGTGGGATGAAGGCTTCTCGATCTCGGCTGACGTCGATTTTGTATTGCGGGTCCTAGAAAAAGCCGCATTGGTCACACACGTGCCCCGCGTGCTGTACCGCTGGCGAACCCACCGACAAAGCACCGGCCACGAGCGCAAGGCCGAGGTGACCGCCGCAACCCTGATGGCGATCAATCGCCATCTTGCAGCGCGCAAGCTCCCGGCGCATGCATCCGAAGGGTTGAGCTTCAATCAATACCGCGTCGACTTTCCCGATCCCGGCGGCGAGGTCCTCATCGTCGTGCCGACCAAGAACCGCGTTGACCTCCTGCGTCCCTGCCTGGAGTCACTCGATTGCACGGTCCAGCCGGGGGATGCTCGCGTTGTTGTCGTCGACCACGACTCTACGGATCCCGAAACCATCGGCTACATGCTGGATGTGGAGGACTCATCCCACATCGTCATGCCGTATTCCGGACCGTTTAATTTTCCAGTCATAAATAATTTGGCTGTCCGCGAACACATCGGCTCAGCTCGCTACATTCTGTTCCTCAATAACGACATCGAGGCGATAGAGCCTGGCTGGCTCGAACGGATGCGCTCGCTCTGTAGCCGGCCGGATGTCGGCGTTGTGGGCGCGACCTTGATCTACGGCAGCGGGCTCGTCCAGCATGCTGGCGTGATCATCGGCACCAACGGCACCGCCGACCATGCGCACAAGTTGCTGCCCCTGCGGGTGGGGGCGACAGGCGAGCGGACACCGGGATTCAACAATGGGCTTGTCTCGACACGAGACTACTCGGCTGTCACGGCCGCCTGTATGATGATGAGAACTGACGTCTTCTTCGAGGTCGGCGGTTACGATGAAAACCTAGCCGTGGGGTTCAACGACACGGATCTCTGCCTGCGCGTCTTTGACGCCGGCTACAAGGTGCTTTGCGATCCTTATGCTGTTCTATACCATCACGAGTCCGCCACGCGGGTGAAGTCTGATCATCTCAGCCATCCCAAGGACAACGCTCTGTTCAATATGCGCTGGTCTAAGCTGATGGACGGCCGGGACCCATACTATTCTCCATTGCTGACGCTTTCCGGACCGGATCACACGCTATCGGAGGTTGACCATTGTGGGGAGACCATGTTCGCCTTCCGGACGGTGCGGGTGAGTTTGCAGGCGCCCAGTCCTTCCGCAGCTGACGTCAGGGACACAGGACTGGCAACTGTTAGGAAGGAAGCCGATATCTTGGCTGGAGCAGGATATGCTTGAAGTCCAAGCGAACTCCGTCGCGCACGAGGCGCGGCGCCTGCGCCTTCCGCAACTGGACGGCCGCGCAGTTCTTCACGTGGGTTGTGGAGAAGGCGATATCTGCGGCTATGCCCGCGCACGTGGCGCGTCGGCGGTTCTGGGCGTGGATCACGATCCGCAGGTGCTGAGCCGTGCGCGAGCTCGCTACGCCGACGTCGCTTTCGGTTTGGCTTATTGGCACGAATTCCTGCCGACGCGACGCTATGACGTCGTACTCCTAAAGTTTTCGCTCGGCCCGGCTTTGGAAGCAGTTGTTGCGCGCGCCATGAGCCTGCTAACCGTTAATGGCTTGCTGATCCTGTCAGCGGCCAAGAATTGCGGCTGGGACGAGGCTATCGCTAACGCCGGTCACGATGGCCGCCCCGCCCGGGCCAAGCTGTCGGAGCTGCTCGCGGCCTACCAGTACGCCATCTTGTCCGACGACGCCGAGTCGGCGATCGTGCACTGCCGAAACCACAAGCCTCTCGCGCTTATCGTCGGTGGGCGCGGCGTGGCTGAAGACGCGTTGCTGGCGCAGGCATGGTATTGGCCCGGCCGGGTGGGTGTGTTCAACGAACACACCGCCTGGCGCGCCCTGTTAGCGAGCCCGGTAGGGGCGCGACTGGTCCACGGCCTTGAGACGCCAGACGCGGATGCCGGTGAGATCATCAGCGCTCTCTTCGACCGCGGTCTGGCGACGATCATGGTGGAGCAATGGTTCGCGCGCGCGCCCCCCGCTATCATCGTCCTCGACGGCTTCATCGGAGAGGGTTATCTAAAAGACGTCTGCCGAGCCCTGGAGTCGATCGGCTATCTCGTCTGGACGGCTCAACCGCACGGCTCAGCTTCATCAAGCGCCGCTAAACGCCAGACGGTGGCAGTCGCGGGCGAGCCTTTGACCTTGGCACCAAGCCAGTTGGGCGGGGCGGTCGACTGCATATCGTTTAGCGATGATGCATTGGCCATCTCTGGATGGGCCATGGATAAGGGACGCCAAATCCCTGTCAGCAAATTCGTAGTCCACTACCAGGACCTGGATTTACAAATCCTGGAGATGGACAACTCCGAGCGTCCCGATGTGGCCGATCACGGTTTATGCCTGCCGGGCCAAACCTGCGGCTTCCATCTCAAGGTGCGGGTCCCGCCTCAATATATGGGGAGCGGGACCTTCGTCCCCGGGGCCGTGCAAGTCTACGGACTACTTGAACAACACCGGGTCGCCCTGATCTAGGGCAGCGCCGACAATCAGCAGTTGAACATGCGCGCACGTTCCGGTCCGCTCATTATCGGCGGGCCAAGCGGAACGGAGTCCAAAACAAGGGGCGGGACGTTCCAAACCTTGCTTTCAGTGAAGGCAAAGTCGATCAGGGTCTCATAGGTCTCGATCAGATGGCGCTGAGGCATAGGATAGCCAGTAACCAGATAGATCGACAGCTCCCCGTAAGGTCGGACGAGGCAGGTTCCCTCGTTCAGAGGCGGCCCCTCAGGCAGACTTTCGACATCTTCCTCAGTGCGAAGCTTGATAACGTCGCTAAACAAGGCATCGTACACAGACGTGTCGGCAATCAAACGACGCTCGCCGTTGATCATCAACCAGACGCGGTGGTCGCCCTCTATCCGTAAACGTGTGCCGTCGAGGTCATGCGCCATGTATGAAAATGCTCCGGTTCATTGGTCAGCGAGCTAAGAGCTCGGCCAGTCGTAATAGTTGGACGCCGAATGCCAAATCCTGCCGGGTTCCGCCAATTCGTTCGTGCGCGCAGGATACCGAGCGGGGTTGAAGGCAAGCAGCGCGTCATTGATTTTATCGGGATGCTGAGCCAGCTCCAGCGGCAAGAGCTGACCTAGGCCGAGCATGTCGATCCGGCGGCCGAGCGCGCCGATGTCGAAGGCCAGACAAGCCAGATGATTTCGCGTGGCGATGTCAAGTGTGTAGCAGAAGGTCTCGGGCCAGACAGCGGGGAAGAAGGCGAAGGCGCACCCGCGCGCCTTAATCAGGGCGTCGACCTCATCCTCAGCATACCGGCCGGTGATGTAGACGTTTGGCCACTCGCCGTCGGCCCAGATGCTTGTCTCCCCTATGATGTCAAACCGAATCGGCAGGTCTCGTTGCAAGGCGTCGGCGGCCAGGGAGAGCAGCACCTGCGAACCCTTGTTGGCTCCGATCGACCCGATCACTGCGATGGCCAGCCGTGGATCGCAGGCCGGAACGACGTTGGCGACCGGCGCGGCTTTATGCGCCAGCTTGGGATGGGGCCGGATTAGGGGATTGGCGACCTGCGGAACATAGCGTTGCAACCGCACAGCAACGTCGGGGTCCGGCACGATGACGCGGCGCGCGGCCAAGAGAACGGCAAGGTAAGTTTCTCGCCAGGCGTCTACGTCCGAGGCGCCGGAAAGCGAGCCTGCGAGCGAGATGCAGCGTCGGCAGTAAGCTGCCGCCGGGCTGTCGCAATAGACGCCGCTCCAATCGATCATATGCACGCGGGGACAAATGCTAGCGTAATCGTGGACCGTGAAGTCGAACGCCAGACCGGCCAACGACGCCGCAGCCAGAAGCACCTGCATCTGCTCCAGGCTCCAGCCGACCAGGGAATGGATGTGAATGTGGCGGATCGGCAAGGCTCTGAATCCTTCCGCGAGGATTTGAGGCTCGTCCAGCCGTAAGGCCGGAAGATTGGGCAGGTCCAGCTCGCCTGCAAACCTCACCGTCAAACCGCCATGGCCATCCGGCTGGGCGCGAAAGCTTTCCACGCCCTCTGCGCCGAGCCGCGTCGTTAGGTCCTGTACGTGGCTCGTTAGTCCCCCCCCCCAGCCATGCTCCAGGTGCAAAATAGCTGTCGGAGGCAGGGCTCTTCCTACACGCGCCATATCCATCCTCTGGCGATAGCTTGCGAGCGGGTCCTCGCCGATGAAGGCGTTCACCAGGGTCAAATAATCGGGATGGCGCGCGACGACCTCAGCCAACCCAACCTGCTTGGCCGCTCTGGACTCGGCCGCGAACGACACCTCACCGCGGTGACCGACATATACGTCACAAGCAGCGAGGTTTCGCCAGCCGCTGGCGGCGGCGCGTCGACAGAAATCGTTCTCTTCGCCATAACCGCGACCGAAAGCCGGATCGAAACCGCCCAATTCGTCCAGGCTCGCGCGCGTAACGTAGAAACAGAAGCCCACGCCCGTAGGTATGTCCGCCCTCTCGCCGGGAAAGGTCTGTGCGAACATTTGATCCAACGCGCTCGGCGACATCTCTAGCTGTATATTATTGCTTTCAAGCGTGTAAGGATAGCTTAATATAGTGGCGTTGTTAGAGAACGGCGTGACGGTCGCTACTCTTGCTGATGACTGAGCGTGTCGACGCAGGCGATCGATCCAATCGCTATAGACTTCAGCATCTGCATTCAGGAGAATGACATCGGGTATTTGCGAGAAAGAAAAGCCTAGATTGGCTGTTTTAACGAAGCCCTGGTTAATCCGATTGCGTTCAAGGTCGATCAGATCATCCCGCTGCAGACCCTTCAGAGCCGCGCTGAGCTTGGCGTCGGGGCTGGCATCCTCGATCACGACCAGACGGAATGGCGTCAGCGACGTCGCTTCAAGGACGCTCTCTATGCAACGCAGCGTTTCGCGATAGCCGCCATAGACCGGGACCACCACATCCACGCAATCAGTCGGATCTAAGCCTTCAAGCCGGCTACGCTGCGTCGGGAACCGCTCCTGAAAGGTCTCCGACCGGATTTCGCTTCGCTCGTCCCAGATGAGCCCGCGGCCGCCGCGGGGCCTTAAGCCTTGCTTCTTGCCGATCTCCAAGAAATGGGTGAGCGGATCGATGTCGCCGCCGGCGAGCACGGGACAGTGAGCGAGATAGAAGGCCGTGTCGAAACGCGCCGACGGATTCAGGTTCTGGCGCCAACCGACCTGCATGAAATCGGCGGCGGCCGCACCTGGATACTTGAATGTATGCCCGCGGCGCTCCTGGTAGTAGTTATGGTCGAACAAGCCGCTGCTCAGCGCCGCTCGGGCGCGAGCAAGCTGCCGCGCCGCTGCGGGCAGCGGTAGCGCTGTCTTCGTCTTCACGACTGTACGATGCCAGTGACCGCTTCGATTCGACGGCCCTGCCCCGCCACCCAGCCCTGCACGTGACGGAGGTCGCGATGAATGTTGCTAATTTCCGAGAGCAGCGTGGCAACCTGTTGCTCCAGCTCTGCCACGCGACGATAGACATGCATGGTGTCGGAGGCGTGAGCCGCCTGGGCTTGGAGATGGGCTGCCCGCAGGTCGGTAGCCTGCTCTAGAGAGCGGAGGTAGGCTTCCCATAACTCACGCGCTCCTTCCGGCGTCTCGGGAACCTTACCCGGCCAGTGTGGAATGGTCATTGCGTCTAAGTCCATCAACGTCCTGCAACGGCTTGCGGAGCGCTCAGCCAGCATCTCAGCCTCTTTACTGGTGTTGCGTAGCGCCGAAGTAATCTCGACTGGACCAGCTCACTTGGCAAGCCCTGTTAAGGGTGACGTCGTGACTTGTGGCAGCCTGTGGTCGTGCTTGACACCAACCCAGCCGAACGGCTAGGGCGATGGAAAGCTTGGAGCTGTAACGCCATGGCCCATATTGCCAACGGCATGATAACCGCCGAGCAAAAGGCGTTTTGGGATGCTTACGGGTTCCTAATCGTTCGCAGTGCCCTCAATATGGCCGAATGCGCCGAGATCGACGGTTTAGTATCCGCCGAGTGGGACGCTAAAGAGGGAAACGATCATGTGATCGATATCTCTACGGGTCCGTCGGCGCACCAATGGTTCCGGCTTGACCAAGCCCCACCCAATGCGCGCAACGAGGTCTACAAGCTCAATAACCTCTTTGCCCGTCGCTCCCGGATCCGGGACCTGGCCCTGAAGCCAATATTGAAACACACGATCGCGGGCCTGCTGGAAGGTGAGCCAATTATCTGCAATTCGCTGAACTTTGAACGTGGCAGCCAGCAGCCCTATCATCTCGACACCTGGTACATGCCACCGCCCCTTGAGGATCGGATGGTCGCTATCAATATCGCCCTGGAGGAGGTGGACGTCGAGAACGGACCACTCACCTTCTTCCCCGGCAGCCATCAAATCCCGTATTTCGAGTTCTCCAATGGTGGTACGAGCTTCGTTCCGGCTGAAGTAGGCGCGTGCACGGAATATCTCGACGCTCAGGTCCGTCAACGCCAGCTTGAGCCGGAAGTCTTTACTTGCAAGGCCGGCGACGTTTTCATCTGGCACGCCCGGCTTTACCACGGCGGAACGCCGATCAGCGACCTGGGTCGGACGCGCAGAAGCATGGTGGTTCACTACTGGCGCAGCGGCGATCTTCCCAAGGAAGCCGTGCGGGTTGACAATGCAGGCACCTATCTCGGCCGCACGCTTCGCGGCGAACTGCAGTTTTAGACACGGCAAGCCGATGTCGACTGAAACCTCAAGCCAGGTTTCTCGAGGCAAGTCTTTGGGCGTTTCGATGGCTTTCGCGTCGCTGCACCCTTGTGAGCGGGCAGGTTGTACAGCACCACGACATCGCTGGTGTGAAGGGTGGGGCTGAGCACCTGCTGGACGCTGGCGAGGAACCGGGCGGCGGTCATGGGCCCATCCAGCACCATGGGCGCGGTCAAGCCATTAAGGCTCAGGCCGCCGACGAAGGTGGTGGTCTCCACTGTCTGTAAGCACGCTGGCCCCTGACCGCTCACCTCTGGCCCCCAACCGCACACACGGGCCATTTTGTGCTGGCTCCGGTTTCGTCGATGAACACAAGCTTGGCCGAGTCGAGATCGAGTTGGGCTTCGAACCAGGCTTCACGCACGGCGGCGACATCCTCCCGGTCCTGCTACGCCGCGTGAGCCATCTTTTTTTCTAGGTGTAATTCTGGCTCGAAGAGCCGACACAGCGTTCCGACGCCGCCGACACACCCACTCGTCGCGTGGCCGCCACTGCATCTCGTCCAGTGTTATGTCGGAGGCACATCCACCAGCCCGAGCAGGAACTCGGCATGGGTATCGAGCTTGGATCCTCTCGGCTGACCTTGCCGCCGCGTCGAGCGCTCACCCTCAATCCGCGGCCGCCGACCCCAAACAATCGCCGTCGACAAGCCGATCCCGAACCGTTGGCCGTCGGGCGCGGAGACAGCCCCTTGGCAGCCGCCTAGACCATGCGCTCCCGCAAATCCTGGCTGTATGCTCGCGCCGTGGTTCCTTCGCCAATCAAGAAAAGGGAATCGCCGTTCTGAGATCAGAGTATCCCTTGTAAGTCAGAGAACGCGGAACATGCTCTAGACTTTTATGAAAATATGGTGAATTGTCGCAATACGGTGGTACCAGGTTAAACTTTCGCTAGAAGTAACTCCGATTGACTGCTGCACCTAACGATTATTTCCATCTTGATAGCAGCATCTACGCTGCGTTTTCCGGTCACATCTATCTCGATGCTGTCTATGCATTCAAGTTGGCAGCTGGGATTAAGCCCCTTAAACTCACACGGGAGCAGCTTTTAATGTGAGTTGGATCACTTTCGCGGCCGCCGCTCAGGGGCGAACGCCTTGCTGACGGCGAGTTCAGCGTTTAAGCAACCTCCAACCTAGGAACGACCTGGAAAATGCATGTCGAAAAACGCATCCTTGTGACCGGCGGCGCTGGATTCCTTGGATCCCATCTCTGTGAGCGCCTTCTCAGCGAAGGGGCGCATATCCTGTGCGTCGACAACTTCTACACGGGCACGCACAGCAATATCGCCCACCTGCGTGATAATCCAAGCTTCGAACTCATTCGCCACGACGTGAGCTTTCCGCTCTACGTGGAGTGCGACGAGATATATAATCTGGCATGTCCTGCGTCGCCGATCCATTACCAGCGTGACCCCGTTCAGACGACAAAAACTAGCGTCCTGGGCGCCATCAACATGCTGGGCTTGGCCAAACGCGTTAAGGCAAAGATTTTGCAGGCCTCCACCTCCGAGGTTTACGGCGACCCGGCGGTCCATCCTCAACCTGAGGAATATTGGGGCAACGTCAACTCGATCGGCCCCCGTTCCTGCTATGACGAGGGGAAGCGCTGCGCCGAGACGCTGTTCTTCGACTATCGGCACCAGCACCAGCTGAACATCAAGGTCGTTCGGATCTTCAACACCTACGGCCCGCGCATGCATCCTAATGACGGCCGCGTCGTCTCCAGCTTCATCGTCCAGGCTCTAACGGGCCAGGACATCACCGTATTTGGCGCTGGCGACCAGACGCGCTCGTTCTGCTATGTCGACGACCTGATCGAGGGCTTCGTCCGGCTCATGGCGAGTCCTGACGACGTGACCGGCCCGATCAATATCGGCAATCCGGGCGAATTCACCATGCTTGATCTGGCGCAACATGTGGTCGATCTTACCGGCTCGTCGTCCAAGATCGTGCATCGCCCTCTTCCACAGGACGATCCGAAGCAGCGCCGGCCCGACATCAGCAAGGCGCAGGAGGTTCTTGGCTGGAAACCGACGATCCAGCTGCGAGCGGGTCTTGGCAAAACGATCAGCTATTTCGACCGCCTACTGAAAAGCGATAGGGTTCGTAAGGTAATTGACCTTCCTGTATAGGGCGGTGCGCCCCACTTGGTTGGAAGGAAATGATAAGGCGGTGCTCTGGGCGCACCTAGGTTCTTGAGAAGACCAGAGACGCAACAAAAACTTCTTACACTTAAGAGACAACGCGTAGGCGTGAACAGAATTGGTAACTATTGGGTGTGGCTAAAATAGCCTTGGATCGCTATTTTCAAATAATCGGATGTGGGCCATGTCAACGCTCTTCATGGTGAAGGCAAGTCGAATGTTAGCCTACTTTGATCGCTTGCAAGGTGGTTGGAATCAGAAGCGCCGGTGGGACGAATGAACATGTGATGGGCGAACCCTAAAGGTGGCCGCGAACTCGGATTTACGTTACGATCAAGAAGCGAACTTTGATCTCCAAGCCAATGCTTAAGGGCCGGTGGAATTGAACTATTTCGGAGATACCGCGGGGGGTCAGCCTGTCTTTGGAGAAGGTGGCCCAAGCCCGTTCGACTTGGCGAGGGCGGGGATCGACCTTCGGGAATCGGGTAATCTCGATGATGCTGAGACGGTTTTCGAACAACTGATGCAGACCTATCCCGCGGTGCCCTTTGGTTGGCAGGAAATGGGTGTTTTGCAGGTCAAGCGCGGCGATGCCCTCAAGGCCATGGGCTATTTTAAGCGCGCAGTCGAAATCGAGCCTAACGATATTCTCACGCTTTGCCATTTTGCGATCCATCTTCAGGAGATGGGACGTACCGACGAAGCTCACACGGCGCTCGATGCTTTCAAGCCCACGTCCCAGAGGGACAAAGTCAAGGTCGCAGCGATGCGCGACTTTTTGAGCTACCTCGACGCTTTTCCGAAATGGGATGGCGTCGATCTAGCAAACGAGATCGAGCATTCGCCTTCGTTTATCAACGTGCGCCTTGTGGAAGATCGTATTTGGGCGGCCATCAATGAACGAAAGCCGTTCTCCCTTATTCGGCTTGGGGATGGAGAGGGCGCCTGGATCGACATGGGACCTGATGACGATCAGGCTTTCGCCGGCCTCTACGCGATGAATAGGAGCGATATCCTGAAGCTCTGGTTTGGAAACGACTCCTTGCTCGATGATGCGCTTTTTAACGCCATGCGCGCCACATTCATGTCGGCCATCCACAACGCCGATCTTATTGGATTTCCCTACTCGCTGCGTATGGTTATGGAATACGATAGCAAAAGCGTGCGCGGGGCTCCCTCTTGCAATAACATCATTCGCTGGGCCGCAGAACAGCTTGGCCATAACGATGTCGAGTTTTGTTCGAACGACATGCATATCGAGCTGCACGACGCCGGTTTTTTCAAAAAGCTTTTTGCATCGCCGACACCCATCGGCATCATCACTTGCCACGCCCAGCTACCTTATAAATTGGCGTCTGATGCCGGCGCCAATGTGGTTCAGGCCGAGCTGATCCCGGAGGAGAAGGGCTTCTCAAAGGTGATCGGACAAAACGGGATGGATGAGGCGCACTTCCCCTCCGTGTTTCGCCGCGTGATGCAAAATCTCGGTGAGCATAGCCAACAAGGGGTCGTTTGGTTGATCGCCGCTGGCTACCTTGGAAAGCTATATTGCGGGAAAGTTCGCGAAATGGGCGGAGTCGCTTTAGACGTCGGCTCATTATCAGATGGTTGGATCGGCAAGATTACGCGGCCGACGCTCGCCGACAGACAGCGTTTTTCGATTTAGTATGTCGCTGATCTTGCGTCAGGGTGGGAAGTTGCACCCCGGAAACACGCTGAGGTAGCGGTTGCGCTGAAAGCCTCGTAGCTATTACAATATGGCTGTCGATTATCATCGGCGATTGGTGCGGCAGAACGCTTCTACATCCTGATGGGGCGGATCGAATTCGACGCGGGCCAAAGGTTTGGGGAAGACATGATGTTTGCGAAGAAGGATGACCTAAATCAGGAAGCGCAGCCCTCATGAATTGCCGTTTTGAAGGCATATTTTCCGTGATTTCGCCGATCGCTTTCAAATCTTGAGCGCCGCAGCAAAAGCAGCCGCCGATCAACGCCATGTCGGTAAGGCCAAGGCGCTTCTTTCGAAAATTGGGGGAGTGGGTCCGATCGCTTCGCCCGTAGCGCTTGTCGTGGCGCATCCCGACGACGAGTCGATCGCCATGGCCGGGACCATGACCCGGTTCGAACAGCTTTCCCTCATACACGTCACCGACGGGGCGCCCCGCATTGTCGACGCATCAACCGGCTTCACTAATCGGGACGATATGGCGCGCGCGAGGATCGAGGAGCGGGACTTGGCGCTTCAAGCCGCCTTGGCGGCGCCCGTCCGCAAGCTCCGTTACAGTTTCATCGATGGCGAAGTTCTTGAGGAACTGGACGCGCTCACGGACAGGCTTACGGCTGACCTGATGTTCGCCGAAGTGGTGATCACCCATCCGTTTGAGGGTGGTCATATCGATCACGACAGTTGTAGCGTGGCGGTTCAAAGGGCTTGCGATCGCTTGATGGCGCTGGTCGGTTGGGCTCCGGAGCGCTTGGAGTTTGCGGGATATTACAGCCAGAGGGGTCAAGTCCGGGTCGCGGGGTTTTCCGATCATCCCAATAACGAAGAACTCCATATCGATCTGTCCCCAAGCGCTCGTTGGCGGCGGGAAATGGCCTTTGCCTGCTACCGTAGCCAGGAGGGAAATTTGCGATATTTCAATGTTGCGAAGGAGGCTTTCAGGGTCGCTCCGCGATATGATTTCAGTATCGCTCCCGTCAACTGTCTTTACGGTGAGCTGGAGAAAGCCAGATTTCGACGCGCTGTCATGGACAGTGACAAAAAAGTCGGGACAGATATCGGCTGAAATTTACAACAAGAACGGTCTAAGTTTTGGCACTTAAGAACGAATGGGAAATTTTACTCGATAGAGCTTTCCTGCGAGAAAAATTTCCAGAATGGGCGACGGAGGACGTCGCTGACGATGAATTACCGGATAAGTTCATCGAATTTGGACTGCCCGTGCTTGCGCCGATCCAAAGGGGCCAAAGCTTTGATGCCGATTATTTTATCGAAACCCACCCAAGGTGGGAAGGGGCCGATGCAGTTAGTTGCTACCGCGCTTGGCTGCTGGATCACGTCCACGAACCCATCTCCGCAGAAGCCAAGCTGACGGCTCTAAGGCTGCCGGCAACCGCCTTTCCGGAGGCGTTTCCCTGGCAAAGCTACGCGTCTATAAAGCCAGCGATCGCGGCTAACCGATGGTTGGCTTTGGAGCACTTCATCAATAAGGGATTTCGGGATTTCGGCGAGACCCTAACCTATGGGGATGGCGCTCAAGAATTCTTGATAAACTTGGCCCTCCAATATTCGGAGCGCGATGACCGACTGGCCATCAAGGCGTTTAGCCTTGCACTGAATCTCGCGCCGTTTTCGTCGCCTGAACTAAATCAGCATGTAGCAGATGCGTATCTTCGCTCAAATCATCTGGCGGCGGCGAAGGCGATTTACCAAGACCTCGTTGATAAAGGCCAGGCGAACGCATGGACTGTCCGCAACCTGTATTTTTCCTCCGTCGCCATGGACCAGGGCGCCTGCGCCTTACACGCTCTCTTAAACACGGCGGCGACGCTCAGAAACGAACCCATTTGGCGTAAGACAGCAGACGAGGTCATCCAGATCTATTTTGACGCTGGCCTGAAAAAAGCCCGCACCCTTTATTCGCAAGACCAACAAGCAGCCGCCGTCAGTTCGATCATCGATACGGTTGAGCAGGTTGGCGCTCTACTGAGTTTGCTTTCAGACCAGGTTGAAAAAACCGACAGGGCGGGAAGCCGCGTGATCCTGTTCGTCGGGCAAGAAGACCCGGCTATCACTTTTTATAGGATCGAGCAGAAAGCCGCACTGATAGAGTCCGCCGGCGGGTCGTTGACGATCATTAGGCGTGAGGCCGGCGACTTAGGCTTGTTATTGGCGGACACGTGCGCGGCAATTTTTCTCGATATGGCGGCCACGCCCCAATCGCTGGATTGGCTTCAAAAGGTCCGGCGAGCCGGCGTTCCAACCTTTTATGAAGCCTATTCACCCGCGTTCGATCCTTCCTTGGCCCCCCCGCCGATAGAAACCTTCGCAGGCTTTATGACGGGCGCCTTGCACTTGGACTTGCAGATCGATGTGGGTTTGCGACGCGCCTTCGCTGGCATGTGCGAGTTCGGGATTGCGCCCACGCAATCAATCGCTCGGCGCCTAGAGACGGTGACGCAAAAGCCCCTGTGCTGGGTCCTGCCGGATGGGAGCTTGGACTCAGTCGAGTCCACGCGAAATGAGGCTTCCCCGGGTAATAAAGCCGTCACGTTTTTCCTGGAATCTCCACGGTTCCTGTATTTGACTCCCAGTGATCAGTCTTTCGGTTCAGCAATATTTGAATGTTTGTCGCAGTTTGAAGACGCCAGATTCATAGCTGCTGGTTACGTGCGGTTGGATGCCCGATTTGACCTGTTCGATGATCGGATTATTGAGTTTGGCCAGATCGACGTGCCGGGTGGCCATTTGGCGAAGATTTCAGGTCCCGTCATCAATCTCGCCCCAACAGTTGATCCTGGCGATGACGTCGCATCCAACGCTTCTTGGAGTCGCGCCGCGCAGTACGCGTTCCCCTCAGTCACCGACGCAAGCGGAGCCGCAGCCGCAGGAGCCCGCCATAATGTCGATGCTCTGATTGCACATTCGCCGTCTGAATGGCTTCCCAATCTTATCCGTCTTGTTGGCAATTCTAAGCTACAGTCCAAGATTGGCGAGCGAGCCTATGCGCGCGCGATAGACCAACGAGATCCAAAAAAGGCCGCCAAATCGGCGACGGCTATTTTTTTCCAAGGAGGGGATCTGACTCCCTATGATTTCGCAAAATCCCAAGATAGCCGCGTTATTTGAAATCATTATTGACGAGATTATTGGCCAAGCGTCGGCGTGTAATCTCGACGGGTCGTTCGTCACGGAAATAGGAGATATTGTCGATCACGACACGACGGATGCCAAGTCGGCGGAGGTTTTGTTATCAGAGGCGTTCGCGTCGGATCGCAACCGGTTGCTCGATTTTGGCTGTGGCGCAGCCCATCACAAGCCGTTCATTGAAAGCCTTGGTTATCACTGGAGCGGGGTGGACACGATTGGCTCGGTATCGCCAACCGCCGTCGCCGAGGTGCTGGCCAAAGGGGATATGATAAAGCTCTACGATGGGAACATTATCCCTTATCCCGATGAGCAATTCGACGTGGTTTGGTCGATGCTCGTCTTCCAGCATATTCATCGCATTGACGTAGTGTTTTCGGAGTTGGCGCGAGTTTTGAAGAGAGGCGGGAAGATAATTGGTCAGATTTCTTCTCTTGAACAGATTCAGGACTATGGGACTTTTAATTTCACAACTTACGGCTTGAAAGTCGCCAGTGAAACCGCCGGCCTGCGCCTGAAGCTCGTCTACCCCAAGCACGATGTGTTCTCTTTTTTACTTCGTCGTCTAATGATTACGCTCGGTGCTGAAGACGACAATGAGATGAGCCAGTTTTTGGACCCCGATGGATACGTCCATGAAAAACTCATCGAGTTCGGCCTGCAGAGAGGGTTGAGCACGCGCGACGTGAACTTGTTGCGCATCAAGTTCTGCACCCATTTCGTCTTCGAGATCGAGAAGCCTTGACCTGATTAATTCCGAGCTGCGCCGGTAACGTGAAACCGCTCAGCGATGGCCCCGACCGGATCGCCTGAACCCAGCAACGTCAGGTGGCCGTAAGCTGTTCGACCAGCGCTTCGGCGGCCGCTTCGGGGGTCAAGCGTGTCGTGTCGATACAGATTTCGGGATGTTCCGGCGGCTCGTAGGGGCTTGAGATGCCCGTGAAGTTCTTCAACTCGCCGGCGCGGGCCTTCTTGTAGAGCCCTTTCACATCCCGCTTCTCGGCTTCGGCCAACGGCGTGTCGATGAAGACTTCGATGAACTCCCCGTCTGCCAGCATGTCCCGCGCCATGCGCCGCTCGGCACGGAAGGGGGAGATGAAGGAGACCAGGACGATGAGCCCCGCGTCGGCCATGAGCTTGGCCACCTCCGCCACGCGGCGGATATTCTCCACCCGGTCGGCGTCGGTGAAGCCGAGGTCGCGGTTCAGGCCGTGGCGGACGTTGTCGCCGTCGAGGATGTAGGTGGCGCGGCCGAGAGCGTGCAGGCGCCGCTCCACCAGATTGGCGATGGTGGACTTGCCGGCGCCGGAGAGGCCGGTGAACCAAAGCACCTTGGGGCTTTGGCCAAGAAGGGCGCCGCGCCGAGCCTTGTCCACCTCCAGCGCTTGCCAGTGGATGTTATGCGACCGGCGCAAGGCGAAGCGGATCATGCCGCAGCCGAGGGTGGCGTTGGTGATGCGGTCGATCAGGATGAAGCCGCCAAGGTCCGGGCTTTGGGCGTAGGCTTCGAAGGCGATGGCTTGGTCGAGGGAGATGTTGGCGACGCCGATCTCGTTCAGCTCCAGCTGTTTGGCCGCGGCCTCCTCCAGGGTGTTGACGTTCACCTTGTGCTTGATCTCGGTGACGGTGGCGGAGACGAGCTTGGTTCCGAGTTTCAGCCAATAGGGCCGGCCTGGGAGGAGGGGCTCCTCCGCCATCCAGACCAGGGTGGTTTCAAACTGATCGGCCACCTCCGGCGGACGGTCGGCGACGGAGATGACATCACCGCGAGAGCAGTCGATCTCGCTGGTCAGGGTCAGGGTCACCGACTGGCCGGCGACCGCTTGTGGCAAGTCGCCGTCGAACGTGACCACGCGGGCCACTGTGGACGTCTTGCCGCTCGGCAGCACGCGAACCGCATCGCCAGGCTTCACCGACCCTGCTGCGATCAGGCCCGAGAAGCCCCGAAAATCGAGGTTTGGACGGTTGACCCACTGCACCGGCATCCGGAACGGCTTGGCTTGGTCCGCTTCGCGATTCAGGGGGGCGGTCTCCAGGAACTCCAGCAGCGGCGGCCCGGAATACCAGGGGGTGTGGGGCGAGCGGGTGGTGATGTTGTCACCCATGAAGCCGGAGATCGGCATGGGGGTGAAGGCGGTGATGCCAATGGACGTGGCGAAGGCGCGGTAATCTTCCACGATCGCCTCGTACTTAGCTTGGTCGTAGCCGATCAAATCGAGCTTGTTCACCGCCAGGACGATGTTGCGGATGCCGATCAGGTGGGCGAGGTAGGAGTGCCGCCGCGTCTGGGTCAAAACGCCTTTGCGCGCATCGATCAGGATCACCGCCAGGTCGGCGGTAGAGGCGCCGGTGACCATGTTGCGGGTGTATTGTTCGTGGCCGGGGGTGTCAGCGACGATAAATTTGCGCCTGTCGGTGGCGAAGAAGCGATAGGCCACGTCTATGGTGATGCCCTGCTCCCGCTCGGCGGCGAGGCCGTCCACCAGGAGGGCGAAGTCGATGTTCTGCCCCTGGGTGCCCGTTCGCTTGGAGTCGGCCTCCAACGCCGCCAACTGATCGTCGAAGATCATCTTGGAGTCGTAGAGCAGCCGCCCGATCAGGGTCGATTTCCCGTCGTCCACCGAGCCGCAGGTGATGAAGCGGAGCAGGGACTTGTGCTGATGCCGGTCGAGGTAGGCGTCGATGTCCTCGGCGATCAGCGCGTCGGCTTCGTAGGATTTGTCCGATACGTCCGAGGCCATCCTAGAAGTACCCTTCCTGCTTCTTCTTCTCCATCGAGGCGGCCTGGTCGTGGTCGATGGCGCGCCCCTGGCGCTCGGAGGTGGTGGTGAGCAGCATCTCCTGGATCACCTCGGGCAGGGTCTTGGCCTCGCTCTCCACCGCGCCGGTCAGGGGATAGCAGCCGAGGGTGCGAAAGCGGATCGAGCGTTCCACGGAAACCTCGCCGTCCTTCAAAGGAAAGCGCTCGTCGTCCACCATGATAAGCAGCCCGTCTCGCTCCACCGTCGGCCGCGGCGCGGAAAAATAGAGCGGTACGATGGGGATGCTCTCCAGGTGGATGTACTGCCAGATGTCGAGCTCGGTCCAGTTGGAGATCGGGAACACCCGGATGCTCTCGCCCTTGGCCTTCTTGGCGTTGTAGAGATTCCAAAGCTCGGGGCGCTGGTTCTTAGGGTCCCACCGGTGGTTGGCGCTGCGGAAGGAGAACACCCGCTCCTTGGCTCTGGACTTTTCCTCGTCCCGCCTCGCGCCACCGAAGGCCGCGTCAAAGCCGTATTTGTCCAGCGCTTGCTTCAACCCTTCGGTCTTCCACATATCGGTATGCAGAGCCGAGCCGTGGTCGAAGGGATTGATGTTGCGGGCCTTGGCTTCGGGGTTCTGATAGACCAGCAGCTCCATGCCGCTCTCGCGCGCCATGCGGTCGCGCATCTCGTACATGGCCTTGAACTTCCACGTGGTGTCCACGTGCAGCAGCGGAAAAGGCGGCGGCGACGGGTAGAAGGCCTTGCGCGCCAGATGCAGCATCACCGCCGAGTCTTTGCCGACGGAATAGAGCATCACAGGCCGCTCGCACTCTGCGGCCACCTCCCGCATGATGTGGATGGATTCGGCCTCAAGGCGCTGGAGGTGCGTTAGGCGCTCAAAGACCGGCCTGGTGTTGCTTGGGGACGCCGGTAGTGAAGCAGCGTGTACAGTCAATTAAACCTCTGAGACCTTCGCCTTAGCTATGGGGACACTTTTGGATCAAATCCATCTCGCACCGTAAGCTCGAGCTTGTCGAGATACTATAAACTGATCGGCTGTTTAGTTATGGGCGGGGCGGGTGATGCGTCTAAAATCGCCCAATCGAACCTCAAGGCCGGATCAGTTGAGCACCAGATGAATGATCTCCCACCCGGCGCCGCGCCCCGAAGTTCCAGGATTTATGTCGCATTCGACCACAAGACCCCCGCCCTTCCCATTTAACATTTGGACCGGTAGGGCGCGCAATTTCGCCAACCGAGCCCTCTTGGGATTTTCGATGTCTTTGGCATAGAGAACCTTCGCTGAGACTACTTGATTCAGGCCGGTCCCTAAGAGGGGTATTTGCACCTTTTTAAAGCGAGAGCCCATGGTCGCGATAAAGAGGCTGGTCCCAGCGTCGGAACGGGCTGCGGCGGAGGGCAGGGACCCAGATGTGGCGACAGGCGATCCGCGGTAGTATCGTGACATCAGGCTGAACAACATTCCGGTGGCGAATGTTCGAGTATAGGCGCGTGACGTCAGAACAATTTCCGGGACGCTCCGCACGGCGGGCCAATAGGTGGCCGCTTGAATCCGGGCGTCCACGAGGAATCGGAATGCGCCTATCATCTGGTTGGCGTTGCGAATGCCGAAATCGTCGGTCGTCACTTTGGGACCGAGCGACCACTCGGACGCGAAAATAAGATCTCGACTGCTTGCGGCGCGGATGCTCTGAGCGCGCTGTGGAAGAAGGCTGCACAGTGTTTCGGGGTCATTGTTGCCGCAATAGGGGTGGATGGAGGATCCATCGACCGCCTTCCAGGCCTGCTCACCCACCAGCTGTCGGAGCGTGGCGAAATCTTCCGGATGGGTCCATTCTCCGGTGACGTATATGGTCACGGATGGATCCGCCGCTTTCATGGCCGGCGCGGCGGCAGCGACCAGGGCTGCATAACGCTGCAGGTTCTGCGCGCGCATCACAGAATCGGTTTTCGCGCCCCGCTGCAGCCACCATTCATTGCCGATTTCCCAAATCTTGACGCGTTGACCGTATCGCGACACCAAGGTTGCTAAATACTGGGCGACTTCAGCAATCGCTTGCGGATCAAAGATCGCGGCCGCGCTGGGGGTGACGAAGCTCGACCTCGGGAACGCTGAAAGGAAGGTTTCAGGGTCGACGCCGGGTGTTTGTGCAAGGGCCTCCATATCGATGTCGGGCAGGACGTTCGAGCCATCCGGTCCCGGGCCGTAGCAATTAGCGTCCCAGTCGTAGAGTTCCGCTGCCCAACCGCCGGGGTATCGGCCCAAAGTCGCCCCAATGTCATTATGCATCGTCCTCGAAAAGTCGGGAAATTCGCTCTCTGGCACGAGATGCCAGACGTAATTGACCCCATAGAGGTCCGGATTGATCTCACCGTCAGGTCGGGGCGACAGGATAATCTCGGCCGTCGTGCGCCGTTCTGAGCCAAACACCTTCGACCAGCCGGTATAGGCGGCGAGCACGACCGCAAAGATGGCGAGCGCGCCCGCAAGACCTAAAAGCATCACCTAAGCGATGCTGGATCGGTGGAAGAAATTCTCCCCGAAGTATTCGCCAGCTCGTCGGGAGGACAACATGATCAGAACCACTGTCCGGGATTGAGCAAACCCGCGTCCACCAAATCCGACGAACCTTTATAGTGAACACTGAAGTCGTGCTTCAATGTAAGATTCCGCAGCTCTTGCAGCCCTAAATAGCATGACAGCCGCCCGTCTGTGACGAGCTCTGTCCCGTCCACCCGCGCGGCTAGTTCCACGCTGACATCACCATCCAGGAGCGCGTAGCGAAGCAGGCATGCCGTCGGCGCTGAATGCCATTGGGAATGGGGCGAATTCAGGCGCGTCGGCATTATAAGGCGTCGCCCGGAAATGTAGGCGAAGTGCCACCGCCACTTGGTCAGAGGGATCCGGTTTAATGCTGGACTATCTTTTGGAGCCTCCCGGTATAGAGTTCTGCGTTGAAGCCCGCCCCGAACGATGATGTTGGAAAAGGGCCCTACCTCAGGCGCGCTATAGCCAAAGGCGTCGAAATACGGGAGTTTTTCCGCGGGATCTTCGCCCGGCGAAAGGTCAATGTCTTGCGCGGGAACATCGCCGTACATCTCGATCAGCATGGCATAGATATGGTCACGTCGTTCACTATCTAGAAATTCGACCAAATCCTGAATGGAGCGAGTTTCACATTTGTGAAATATAAATCGTTCGTTTGGCTCTAGTGATAGACACCATCGTCCCGAAGCATACTTGCGCCGCAGAAAATTCAACCAATAGATGGCGTGCTTGTAGTGACCTTGTATTCGCGAGCACCAGACGGCGCAGTTTTCTTGGCCTTTGATGTGCTTCGATAAGGACTGGTCGGGCGTCAAATCCAGAAAGACGAATTCTCCAATACCAGCCCGTTTATAGAAGTCGATGAAAGGCTGGATCTGCGAAACCTCGCCGCGATAAGGCGCGACAACGACAACGCCGCCCTTTCGAGCCCTACTTGGGGGGCCCTGTTCCAATTTGAGTTCGATCAAACCCCAAAAGGAGGCCTTGATCCAAGGCACCGCCAAGTAGGCAACCATAACGGCGAAGGCTACAAACTGGGATTGAAGATGCTTCGCGAAGGCCGAAAAGCTGTTCAAACCAATATTTTGCGGGAAAAGTCCTCTGCTTATCTTTGTCGGACGGGGCGGAAGCATTCGACTCTTCTCAGAATTTCAATGCGGATATGATGAGCGGCAAATTCATTGAGCCAATCCGCCGATCAATTTACAGCCGTAGATTTAACATCGAAGTATATCCCAGTTACAGATCTGACCATTTGAAAAATCTGCTGTAATTGGGCCGCATCAGCCTTCGTCACTAAAATAACGTCTTTATCCCGAATTTGAACGGCCTGAGCGATGAAGTAGCCGCTTCCTTGCCGCAGATCGAGGCGGTAAGCCACGGGCAGGGCGGTCGTGGCGTTAGGGTCTAGGTTGCTCTCGTGAGCGCGCGAGGTTGGGTCCAAATCCTCAACCAGCGTTCTGGGTTCATAACGTAAAAGGTAGATGTTTTGAATGTTTGCTAGGGTGTCGATAGGGCCGCCCGCTCTGGCGACAGCCTCCGCCAGCGTAACTTTCTGGCTATCAAAATTGATCTGCGCCACTTTCAGACTTGATCCCAGCACGCTGAAGCTTTTGGGATTTCGCAGGATGTAAAGACTGTCGCCCGGCTCGACGATCACGTTCTCCTCGGGGTGATCCACGATGTCCTGCAGGCGATCTTTGTGCGTGATGCGGTGACGCACCAGCTGAACATCGCAGTCGTAAGATTCGTATTTTGCGCCTCCCGCGGTGGCGATGACATCCAAGATGCGCTCTCCGCGAACCGTCAAGGGGATCATGCCAGGCCGCTCCACGTCTCCGCCGACCGTCACTGCGTCGAGCGCGCTGCTCACCAATGAGACGATCGCCTGGGGCGCCTTCATCTGCCCCTTGAGGGCGCGCTCGATCGTTCGACTGGCCTCGGAGGGGGTCAAACCGGCTATCTTCACCAGACCGGCGTAAGGAATTTTGACAGCTCCGCCAAGCTCCACCACTTGGTTGGGAAGGGCCGTGGAATGCCCTGTGATGGGAGACACCGAGCTCGCCGTCGTGTTTCCGGATGCGCCGCTACCAAGCAACGGTTCCGCGCTGACGTCGAAAATGGTGATGGAGACGAGATCGCCTGGAAGAACGACGAGGCTGGGCTTATAGTCGGACTTGCCCAGATCGGCAGCTAGGCCGGGAAACTGGTATGCTGCAAGAGTCTGCGCCGCCTGTGGATCGAGATCGATGATCTGATAGGTGGGTTTAGGCTTCGGATCAGGCTTGGGTAGGTTCTCTGCTGAGCGCACGAATTCCCGCTCCGTCGGAGCGCTCGCGGGCAAAGTGGAACATCCCGAGACGCCGGCGGCGAACAGCAGTAATAGCATCACCCGCAACGTCATTGACCTGATCACTCCCAACGCTGGACCGGCGACTCTCTCAACCACAGTAGCAGGCCTAGTAAGCTTGGCGCGAAGGATCATTGTGTTATCGCGCAAACGCCCTCTCAGCCTGTGTGTCGCCTCATCATTGCGACCGACGTGCCAGATCAGCCGGGCGGGGCCTACTGGTTCACACTCGACCGGATCTTTTCAATGCGCTTGGGCGCACTTGTCCGGTTGGTTCCAGGGATGTCGTCATTGGAAATGCCGCAATCGGCGATGAAGCCGTCCAGCGCGCTCTTCCACATCTGTGGCTCGGTGTTCAGGTCCAGGGTTATGCGTCGAGGCGTGGAAAGGTGCAGGCCTCCGTCTCCCCCTTGCGCCTCCAAGGTGGCGACGTGATCGTCGAATTCGTTAGCAAACTCTTCGAACCTCTCCATCAGTTCGGTGGAAGAGAATATTTGCAAGGTATCGATTGCCGGGGTCGCCCGAGACGCAGCCTTCATCTCCGGATCGTATTCCAGGAAGGTGGCCAAGGGATTTCCGCGCACGATCACGAGTCTCAAGCCCGGAAAGGCGAGAATATAGTCTGGGATGCCTTCGCCCAATCGTAGATTTAAACTGAAGACGGTGGTGCGCTTTGACTCAGATCGAAGAACGTCATGGATAAACGTGGATGGGTCAACATCCCTGATCTGAATATCGTTGCGGCTATAGCCAGCGAAGCTTTCGCTTTGGCCCGCAAAGTCGATGACCTTTGGATCGAGAACTTGGCCATGGCACAATAATTCCCGATGCTCGGCGAGCAGCCCCTGGACGAGGTTCAGTTCAGGGGTGCTGGTCCCGACGATGACGAGGAATTGCGCACCAAGCCGGAAGAGATCGCCCCGCCAGTCTGTTCTTGGCGCGCCGATCAGCGGCAGTCCCGGGGCACCGTCGCGATAGGCCACACGACGGGTTTCATATTCGGGCCCGACGATGCCGACCCCGCGATCGCTCACGGGAGGGCTTGATTTCAATCCTCTCCAGTAGGCGTTGAGTTTTTCCCGAAGGACCAGATCGTTGGGCGATATTTTGCGAGCCATGAAAAACTGCTGGCCGACCAGATAGTCGACATGGTCGGAGTAATAGACCACCGGAAGCCCATAATCGGTGAATTGATAAAGGGTCAGCGAACAGTTCGTGACGTGCGCCTCAGGCGCAACGTGGCGAACAAGCGTCTGAAAAAAAAGCTCGTCCGGGACAAGCGTGGTCTTGAAGAAGTCTATGATCTCGCGATCACGAGCGAAGGCCCGGATTTTCTTCAGCGTTTTCCAGGTGAGCACCCACCATTGGGAGCCCATGTACGGCACGATGCCGCGAACGAACGGGCGCTTCAGCCCGAGCACCTGCTGGATTTTGAGCGAAAAATCGGTGAGTTGAGGATGACTGCGCCAGTTGAATAGCCAGCGATATTGATAGCGTTCGCGTTGCGGCCCGGTCTTTACCCAACGTACAGTGTCCGAAGGAACGCTTTCGATAAATTCATCACCAGAATTACGCTTCAAGAACGTCATCAGCTGCGCGGAGGACCGGATCGGATAATCCATGCCACTGAGGTGGTAGACGTAGGTGGGATTCCAGTTAGCGTCTTCAATTTCGTCAAGGCAATTTAGCGCGCCTTGCACTACGCCCCACTGACCCCAGCCTACCTTTTCGCGACGGGCAAAGCGGACGTGATCCTCATCCTTAAAAGCAGCCGTAAGCCGGTCGAAGGCGCTTTGAGCTGATTTCGCGTCGTAGTGGACCGCAACAAAATGACCTTCGGAAATGAGCAGCCGAACGAGGTTTTCCACCATTTCTGGATCGCCGTGAGCCAAAAGGGCGAAAGCAAGCTTCATAAACAATCCCGACAGGAAACACGAAACGTAGGCTGACTACCGAAGCAGCTAAAGCATCATTTAAACTCAGACGACCTTGGTCATGAACTAAGCTCAAAGCACCGCCCACCGTTCCGGGCTGAGCAATGATTGTAGACGCATCGGTGAAGATTTTGTCTTAACGGGGCGATAGTTTGTTGCAATTCAGCAATTTGCCGCGCTTGGCGTCAAGGCGCCCTTTGTTTCGGCTAAGCTGATCAGCGGGATCACAATCCCGCCTGATCGCGAAAGGCGCCGATGACTAAATTTCCAAAAGCGAAAATGATCAAGGCTCCGAAAAAGACTGAGGAGGTGACGAGCAAAGGGTAATAGACCGATGCCCGATCTGGCGCCCGGGGTGGGGCGAAATCAACCAAGTACGCTTCCTTGCGTGCAACGGCTGCTCGCGCCACAGCGAGGCCCTGTTGCGCGGCCATGTAAGCATTTTTGGCAAATTCCTGCTCGATCTGCAGCGCCGAATACTGCCCAAGAATGGTCGAGTAGGGCGTTTTGCCGTCCTTATTGGCCAATCTAGATCGCTCGGCGTCTAATTGAGCCTCTAGGACGCGAACCTGCGTGGCCATTTGGATCACCATGGGGGAGGACGGCGATAGGTCGTGGCGGGATTGCGCTAACTGCGCCCGTGCCGCCGTCAGATCGGATTCGAGTTTTCCGACGATGTCGCCCAACTGGGTCGCAACCTTATCCGGATCTTGATCGCCATGTGCATTTTGAAATTGTTCGAGCGCCATACGTGACCGTCGAACCCGATCCTCCTCCCGGGTGACCTCATCCTCCGCGACCTTGATTTCGTCGGCCCGGGCGCGAACCGTGATTTGGTCCGTCATGACATCGGCCGAGGCGGCGATTTTACGCGCCAAAAGCAGGGCGAATTGCGGGTCAAACGCCTGCACATCCACGGTCACATATCCGCCGAGACCCTCCGAAACTTTAACGTGGCTGCGGTAATAATTCAGGAACGCTTCGTTGGAGGCGTTCTTATTTAAGCGAGAAAAGAGATCTATCTTTGGACCACTGAAGTATTTTTTAAGCGCCAGACTTTGATCCAATTCCGAAAGCAGCGCCGGAGACCTGATGTATTGATAGAGAATAGATCCCAAATCCACAGAGTTAGTCTCGCTGGTCCCCGCGAAGCTTTGCATGATCCCATTTGCGATGGACTCAGGCGCTCGATAGGTTTGATAGGTCGCCTGAAACTCGGATTCGTATCGTGGGCTGGCCAGTAGAAACATATAGATGAAGGTCAAAAGAGTCGGTAATCCGACGAACAAACCCAGATTTAGGAAAAAACGCCGCCGCCGCGATTGACGCATGTTGACGAGCACATCCGCGTGCCGGGCAATACTGGGCCAAAGGGAATCCTCTACGGGCTTGGCCATCATCAACAGGGCTCGATTGCTTGAGCATTGAAGCCCATTATACGGGCGATCGGCTAACGCCTAGCTCGGCGAGCTTGGGAGGATCTTTATCCGATTCCGGCCCGTGCTCAAAGAACTCAATCGCCTCTTCGACCTTGCTGAAGGGATGAAGCGTCGCATCGGAAATCACGATGAAGAAATCTGCGAACTGTCGCAGTAGCTTCGGGTTGACGGTTGTGAACACCACGCCGGCGTGGCGGCGAACGGCCGCGTCAAGGCATCGCATAAAAAAGGTTGGCTCGAACTGCCCGATGTCATCGTACAAGTAGCAGTCGAACGGCAGCACCGTGACGACCGCCGCCTCCATGTTCCGTCTGCTGGCGGCGCTTTGCATGCGAATAGGCTGGTTCAAGTTCAGCTCAAGCGGCTGAAAGGCGTCGGCGGCAGTGAGCAACTGCTCCATTTTCATGCCGAAGGCGCGCGCCAGGAAGCGTAAATTATCGATGGCGCTCAACTGGGGATGAAACAGTCCTCCAGAGTTGACCACCGGCGACATTTCTCGCGGCGCCAGGATGTAACCCTGATCAGGCGTCTCGTTGCGCGCCAGCATTTGTAGCAAGGTGGATTTGCCCTGACTTCGACGCGCCAGCACCCCGATCCGCCGCTCCGGAGGCAACTCCACGGTGGTCGATTCAAACACCGCCTTAGGGGCGTGCCGACCTTCGGCGTAGGATTTTTGAACGGCGATGAGCTGAATCAAGCGATCGCCGCCTGGCGGGTGGCTCTCATCCCCATCAAAGCGAGCATCAGCAACGCGACCGCTATAGCAGCCGGATAGATGAGGGTGACCAGGGCGATGGGATATCCAGGATCAAAGGCGTGCCGCTCGTACTCCACAAGGTGCAGTAAGGGATTGAACCACAGAATTTCCGCGAAGGTCCGGCGAACCGACGTGATCGAAATATACTGGCCTGATGTGACGAAGATCGCCCACATCATGAGTTTCACGATGATTTTCGACATGGGCCAAGGTTCGCTCAACTGCTCTGCCACCAAACCAAATCCAAATCCCATCGCTCCGGCTAGAATAAAGATCAGCAGGGTGGAATTCAGGTCCGCCGTGCGCGCTTCGACGCCCAGGAACAGCAACGGAATCGACCCAAACAGGCAGATGATCAGATTAAGCAACCACGTCCAAGTGGCGCGGGCGAACTGAAGATGGAAGGTCGTCACCTTTGGCAGCAAGGTGGCCCGCCCGGGGGCATTTCCCGCATTCGTCGCACCGAGGAAGGCGCCGTTGAAAGCAAACCACACGGGGAATCCAGCGATGACGAAGGTGAAAATCGGGATATTGGCTGGCATGGGCTTTTTGATGAGCAGGAAAAGGTAATAGTGCGCCATGATGACGATAAACGGCCGCAAGAATTCTAGAACGAATCCGATACTGTCGGATCGGTAACGAACCCTCAGGTCCCGCAGAATAAGCGCTCTGATGATCCCCAAATTTTCGATCAGGCCGATATTTAGAGCGCGGGGTCGCCTCATGACGAAATGGTTGGAGGCGGCGGTTGGCCGAGGCGATAGTAGCACCGCATCTTGTGGCGTCGAAGCCGAGTTTTGAGCTGGTCCAGGTTCTGCGGGAGCGGGTGACGACCAAATTTCGGTTTGTTGATGCTGGCGTTGTAAAAGAGCTTTGGCGAGCAATGCATGCGCCGCGGCGTTCTTAGGGTGTCGTCGAACAGCGATCTGCAAGATGTCTCCGGCTTGCCCGTTATCCCCCATCGCTAAGGCCAGTTTCCCCATCAATAAGCTGGTCCGGAGGGAGGCCGGATTGCGCGCATGGGCCGATTGGGCGGCCTCCAGGGCAGCCGCAGGCTCACCCGCCAACCTCAGCACTCTTGCGCGATAGAGTTCCGGCTTTCCATTTTTAGCCTGCAGGCGACCCCACGTTTCAAACGCCGCTGCAGCTTCAAGAAAGCGATGCTGTGTCGCGTTCGCCAAACCGCTGATGCGGTATGCGTTTGCAAAGTCGGGATCGAGACTGATCGCTTCGGAAGCCTCCTTCAGGGCCTGTTCGGCCTTTCCAAGTCTCAGCAGCGCCTCGCTGAACCGCACACGAGCGTCGACCCATTCGGGGCGCATCTTCAGGCAAAGACGAAAAGCCGCCGCCGCTCGCAGCAGCCGCCCCGTCTGGAATTCGGCCCGGGCAAGTTGGTAGAGGGCGTCCGCCCTGATGTTCGGTCCGGACATCGCCTTGCGGAGAGGCACGCGCGCCTCTGCGCCCCGCTTCGACATCAGCAAAGCTCGCCCGAGTTGCAGGTTCAGGCCCGGATGGTTGGCTCGGCCAGCGAGGCCGGACCGTAATAGGACTACCGCTTCCTCGTAGTGCTGCGCGTCGATCAAACGGCGGCCTTCGGCCAAAAGCCCTTTCAAGTCTTGGCTGCGGCGATCTTGTTGCGAACCATGACGCGGAGACTTTGGACGGCCCATGCTTTAAAGCCCAAGTTCGGTTGAGCGCGATCGAACATGCGCGGAGGTCAAGCCTGCGTTACATCGATCGCACCGTTTGGGCGTCATGCGGATTTCATACCAACCCCGAATACATGAGGCGGGACCATCTTCACCCGAACAGCTTTTACATCAAAGCCGTCGAAGATCACCTTTTTGATGGCTTGCGGACTCATGCGCCAATAATCGGGGGCGTCGCCTACACGTTCGGTGACCGTCACCTCGGTGAAAGGGTTGCCCTTGCGGCCGACGGCCGTCACCCCTGCCGCATTCTCAATGGCGCTGAAACAAGGCGTGATCACGATCGCCGCTCCGCCTGGCGCGAGCACTCTCGCGATTTCGCCCATGGTCTGCCAAAATTTGCGGTCGTGGGCCAAGACGCGATTGGAGATTACGGCGCCAAACTTGCCGTCTTCAAACAGCGCCTTCATGTCGCGAGCGTTGCCCTTGTGAAACGTCACCCCTTCGCGGTGGGGACCGTCGCCGAGGCCGATCACATGGCGCTCCTCCCCATTCAGATCCTGCATCTCCGCTGTGGCAAGGTCGCGGATGTCCGAAACAATCTCCAAGATCGGCCCGCGGATCCCGTGTTGCTTGATCAGGCGCGCAATCTCCGCGCCCCTCCTCGCCGGTGGACCTGTAAGGTGGGTCAGCCCCGATGCCTGCTCCAAGCCGCTCGCTGAATGTGCCTGGGGCGTTTCGGCCGAAGTTGACGCCGAGGGGACGCCCTCCTCGCTTTGGGCCTCGGGTGCTTCCTCCGCTTCGGCGCTGGCGATGGGAAGACACCCTTCGTCCGCCAAAGCGCGCGTGACCTCCGCACGGTTGGGCACGAAGGCGAAAACATTTCGAGTGTTCTGTCCGCTATGGAAAATCTTTTGATCAATTAAATCATGGTGCTCATTGATATCGGCTGGTGTGAAACCAAGGAACTCCAATAGCGAATGAACGGCGGTGAGCCTCAGACCAGGATCGCCGGAATAGAGATCTTCATAGTAGATTTCTTTGGCGTTCACGCCGTGTTCGGCAAGCCCCTCGCGGATGGCTTGGGTGGCCTCCCGGCAATGACGAAGGTGCGCAACCATCTTATCGACGGGAAGAGGGGCAAGCGTTCGCCGACCTTCCGAGACTTCAGTGAAGATCTGTTTGGCATAGTCTTTAAACCAAGTTCCATTGTTTTCGGCAATGAACTTGGAGAACAATCTTGAGTATTCGTCTTGACGCGATAGAATGACGTGCCGATAATTGCTTTTAGAACTCGCGCGGATGAGCCCCTCATTGACCTGAGGCTCAAGTAATTCATAGCAGTGTTTTATATTGTATTTTTCATCTAAAATCTCTGAGAGCGATTCTCCCAGCTTCTTAGTATCTTTGGTTTTCTTCCACTGCTCGACGACAGGCCAGAATTGACGAGGCTTGGCGCGAGACCAAACAAACGGCTCGTGCTCCGCAGCTTTATGCTCCGACATCTCCATCAACAGCTCGGTCAGCGCCGTCCCGCCCGTCCGCTGCATGGTCCAGATAAAGAAGGGATAGGACATAATTCAAACCTCGAACCTGATAGAGCGACTTTGCCGACAGACACGCGATCGTGGTTCGACTGTGTGACCGCGAATGATCAACGGCGGACGACGACGCGCTGAGAACGCCATATCAGCGACCGCCTCAAGAGCCAAACTTCCTGGCGCTTCTCCGCCCATGCTTTTGTCGAGCGCATCGGCTTGCCGGCGATCTCAACGTCCTCGTGGCTCCAGTCGAACTGGTAGGCCTCGCCCGTCCTGAACATCAGCGGCACGAACGCCGCCGCCGCCTCGCCAACCCACCGCGCCGCTCCAGCCGCCAGCACGCTGTAAAGCGGCGCACCGCGTCGTAGGACCCTTCAATACCCTCCCGCAGCAGCAGATCGTGCACCCGCGTCATCCGCAGGCGATCGCGCCGTGGACGCTTCTCGTTCTCCTCCAGCAGCGCCGACAGCCGTTCCTGGAATGGACCGATCTTCGGCGCCGGCTGAACCCGCCGCTTGTAACTGAACGCTCCCTCCGAGCCGCGGATCGCCTTGCGAACCACCTTACGCGAGAGCTTCAGATCCCGCGCGATCGCTTTGATCCCCTTGCCCGCCGCGTGCTCGCGCCGGACCCGAACAACAGTCTCCACAACCAACATCCCGATCTCGACCGTCCGCCAAAGGCAAAGACAGCCAGGCTAAACTATTAATGAGGCGTCCCTTTCGGACGCCGATCACCCCGCTAACGGGGTCCTTCTTCCACGACTATCCACACCGGCAGGGTTCAAAATCCCTCTGAACGCGCAAATGAACCGTTTCAAGGGACAGGCCTAGCGCTTTGCGGGGCGACCACCCGGTTTTCTATGACTCCAAGAGGTCAGGCTGATTGGAACGCATCATAACCCCCCTCCGCCTGCAGGGTTGCGTCCACGCTTCACCTCGCCGTCCTGCGACGCGATCGGCGCCGTGGAGCCGCGCCGCGGTCGGCGAGCCGGCGATGAGATACATGATGCGTTGGCGCATGCTGATCGCCACCGACTGGCTCCCCTTTAGTGGCATCCAGATCGCCGACCTTGCTCCAATGCTCTGCCATGAATCGGAACGCGCCTTCGGCGTCGCCTTCAAGCGCGTGATGGGCTGCTCGCCCCGACGCTTCATCAAGCCAAAGTCCCTGGCGGAGAGAGGAAATGAAGCTCCGCGCGAACGCACACTTCGGTCAGCGGCTTAGATGCGCCCAAAGCGGAAGTTGGACTAGCTCCATAGATCAGGCGTTCAGTGCCAGCAGCCCGATCGTGATCATGCCACGACTAAGGCGCTGACCTCGGGCTATTTCGCTGCTGTCAGCTCGATTTCCACCAGCGATCCAGGCGCGGCCAAGCCAGCGACTTGAACCGTGACGCGGGAAGGTTTGTTCGGCTCACCCGGCGTTCCGAAGAAGGTCTTGAACGCTGTGTTCATCCCGGCGAAGTCCATCTTGCCCGTCGCGGGATCGGCCACGAGGTAGACCTTCGCGTTGACCACGTCGGCGAAACTAAAGCCGCTCGCCTTCAGGACCGCGCCGAGTTTGTTGAGGGCGTCGGTGGTTTGCGCTTCGGTGTTTCCCGCTGTTGCGGCGCCTGGAATGCCGGACAGAAAGAACAGAGTCGCTCCCGCCGGCACGATGGCGCCTGCGCCTATCGGTGACGCGGCCACCGGGCTCGGTATGAACGTCGGCGCGGCGTGCGCTGCGCTGAAAAGCGTTTGCGTGGAGAGGAGTGCGATGGTCACCGCCAAGCGCTGCATAAGGTCATCCTTAGTTCGACATTGAGGTACAGCAGGTGCGTTACCACCGTGCGGCCCTGCATCCTCCAGCAAAGTCAAGCTCCAGGCTAGGGGAAACATGCCATGAGGCCGGCCCATCTCGGCGGCGCCTAAATTCGTGGCGCTGAATTCGGTTGGCCGTGACCTCAAGGCGGGTTCTAAGTTCATCACCGCTCGCTCAAAATTTAAGCGCGTCGCCCTTTTTGCGGTTTGGCTCAGCAAGCGGTAGTGCTTTGTCCCATCGGGGCCTCTAGCGTAGCTTGAGCGAGCGCTTCCCGACCACCCACCCGAAATGAAGCCACGCATCAACTTCGTTAGGACTTGCCGATGATCGATGCTCCCGCCTTCCCTTTGAGCCGCAGAGCGTTCATCGAGAGAATGGCCGGTGTCGGCGGCACGGGCTTGGTGATGGCGGCCATGAGCGCGCTCGGCTTCGGGATCGAGTCCGCCGTCGCCGCGCCGCCGGACCTTTCAGGTCGCTCGGGCAAGAAGATCGTCATTCTCGGCTCCGGTATTGCGGGACTGACGGCAGCGTACGAGCTCTCGAACGCCGGCTACGAGGTCACCCTCTTGGAGGCGCGAGATCGCGTCGGGGGGCGCGCCTTCACGGCCCGCAAGGGCACACAGCTTACCGAGCTTGGAGGCGAGGCGCAGACGTGCACCTTCGACGACGGCCATTACATCAATCTCGGCCCCTGGCGGATTCCCTACCACCACCGCGGCTATCTCCACTACGCTAAGACGCTGGGGGTGCCGCTGGAGCTGTTCAACAACGATAACGACCACTCCTACATCTACTTCGATAAGGGATCAGGGCCGCTGTCGGGACGCGCGGTTCGCAAACAAGAGATCGCCGCCGATACCCGCGGCTACGCCGCCGAAATGCTGGCCAAACAGGTCAACCAAGGCGGCTTGGACAAGGACTTCTCAGCGGGCGACAAGGAGCTGTTCCTCGACTATCTCCGAAGCGAAGGTTACCTGACCGGCAAGGACTTCCGCTATGTCGGGACCGAAGGACGCGGCTGGGCGGTGGAACCCGGCGCTGGGCTGAACCCTGGTACGCCTTCGTCGCCTTACGCCCTCACTGACATCCTTCACTCTCGCACCTGGGCTGCATTAAAGTCCGTCTCGGACTTCGATCAGCAAAGGACCATGTTCCAACCGGTCGGCGGCATGGATCAGCTGCCAGCGAGCTTCGCTCGACACTTGAAGCCGACCATCATCCGCAAGTCGCACGTCGTACAGAAGATCAGCCAAAGCCCCGACAGGGTCGAGGTGACCTACATGGATGGCAATGGTCGACAGGGCACGGTTGTCGCCGACTACTGCCTCTGCACCATTCCTCTTTCAGTGCTGCGAACCATCGACCTGCAAGTGTCCGATCCCTTCAAGAAGGCCATCGGCGGCGCCTCCTACGCGCTGGTCGGCAAGATCGGCCTGCAGATGAAGCGGCGCTTCTGGGAGGAGGATCACGCCATTTACGGCGGCCACATCTATTTCGACAACTTCGACATCGGCAGCATTTCACTGCCCTCGACGGGGTGGATGGGACAGAAGGGCGTGCTCCTCGGTTACTATCAGTTCGGCTCCAATGCGGCGAAGGTCAGCGCCATGAGTTTGGCGCAGCGCCAAGCCTTCGCCGTTTCTGAAGGGCAAAAGGTCTTTCCTCAGTATGCGGAGAATACTGAATCGGCTTTTTCCATCGCTTGGCACCGTGTTCAGTACAACATGGGCGGATGGGCGCAGTGGAGCACGGAGGGGCGCAACACCGCCTACCCCATTCTGAACGAACCGGACGGCCGCATCTATTTAGCGGGCGAGCATCTGAGCTATCTCACCGGCTGGCAGGAGGGCGCCATCGAGTCCGCATGGCAGCAGATCGGCAAAATACACAAGCGGGTGAATGCATGAGCCGAAGGAAGTCCAAGTCCGGTTTTATGCTGAGGCTGCGCCGCATCGCACCGGTCGGGTGGGGAGCGCTCGCACTTACCGTTCTCCCGAGCCTTGCTTCTGCCAAGTCTGATGGTGCATCGCTGTTCGCGCAAAATTGTTCAGCCTGCCATCAACTCAACGGCAAGGGCATACCCGGCGCCTTCCCGGCCTTGGCGGGAGACGCGCTGGTCAATGGCGCGCCACGAGGTTTTGCGACTGTGGTTTTGAACGGCAGGGGCGGCATGCCGGCATTTGGGAACGATCTATCTGATCAGGACATCGCCGCCATCACGACCTATGTGCGCTCCACATGGGGCAACCACGCAGGGGCCGTGACGGCCGCCGTGGTAAAAGCTGTCAGGACGGGCGGCGAACCACCCGCGGATAAATCTGCCGTTCAGGCGCATTGAGCATCTGCCTAGAGTCTTGAAAGCCCCTGCTTGAGCAACTCAATGGCGTAGAGGCGCCCATAGCGGCCGCAACCACCGCTCCGGTGTTCGGACATTCCAGCTGAACGCCGGAAAGTCAGCTTGTCGGACGGCCCGCACGGAAAACCGACCGCTACGGGTGTTCACCAGACGCATCGTGAGCCGGCAGTCACGATCAGGTCTAACCGTTTTTGCCGCCTTTGCCAAAGAGAGCAATCACGCTGTACGGCGTCTCGTTGCCAAAGAAACGCGCGTGGTTTTGGGCGGCCTCATGGGCGACCTTCGCACTTCGCGGGAAGAGCCGATCTTCGTAGTCGGTCAGGGCGGAGTTGATATCCTCCAGCCTGGAGGCGAGCGCTTCAGCGAGTTCGGCGCCGTCGAACATGGCGAGGTTCGCCCCCTCGCCTGCAAAGGGCGACATCAGGTGCACCGCGTCGCCGACCAGGGTCAGGCCCGGCACGTGCGTCCAGCGATGGTCGACGGGAAGCGCATGGATGGTGCGAAGGATGGGCTTTGCATCGCTCTGCGTGATGAGGGCGGTGAGTTGCGGCGCCCATCCCGCGAACTGCTCCGCGACCTGGGTCAAGCCGCGTCTTGCGTCGCTGAAGTCTAGGGCTGTGAACCAGTCCTCCGGCTTGATCAGAGCGACGTAGGTGTGCAGCGTTCCGTCCGCATAGCGATGCGCCAGAATTCCCTTGCTAGGAGCGAGGGCCATCAGCGTGCCGCCGCCGATAGCCTTGGCGCTGGTCTTGAGGCGCGTGTCGCCGTCTGACAGCGCGTTTTCGATGAATGAAGTCCCACTATATACCGGCTTCTCGTTTGAAAGCAGCGGGCGGACCTTCGACCATGCGCCGTCGGCGCCCACGAGCATGTCGGACACAACCTTGGCGCCGTTGGCGAAAGTGACCTCGTGCCGTCCGCCGCCGAGCGCTACGATGGAGGCGGCCTTGTGTCCCCATCGGATTGATTGCGGGGGCAGAGAGTCAATCAACATTTGCCGAAGATCGCCCCGATCTATCTCGGGGCGCTCGCCCCTATGGCTACCGGGATTGTTGAACAGTATGTTGCCGTCCTTGTAGGCGATGCGCTTAGCGTCTTCACCGGGCCGGACAAGGCCGAGGAAAGTATCGTAGAGCCCGGCGGCCTTCAGGGCGATCTGACCGTTGTGTTCGTGGATATCAAGCAGGCCGCCCTGGCTTCTTGAGTTCACCGAGGCTTCAGCTTCGTAGACCACTGCCGGGACGCCACGTAGATGGAGAACGCGGGCGAGGGTTAGGCCGCCGAGACCGGCCCCGATGATCGTTATGGTGTTGGGCATGGTCACGCTCCTGTCGTCGCCGACGTCCAGCATCACATGTGTTGGCAGCGGCGTTGGCCCGAGGTCGTCAGGCGGTTGCTCTGGAGACGCTGGCCCGGCCGCGCGAAGCGCTGGCTGGGATGCATGCGACGGCCTGAGAGCAGACCGTCATTTTCGCGACGGGTGCGAAGTTATTTCAATCGAGAGCGCGAAACAACTTCTTGGACGGCAGCCCAGGCGCGATCAGCCCGATTTCTATCTTGGCGAAGTTCAAAGAGTCAGTTCGTCGGTACGATCCCCGCCTAGTACAAGTTAAAGATCGGCCCGAACAGGTTTCCACTCTGCCTGGCGCTCACACCAGAGGTGACGAGTTGACCCTCGTCGAGCCGGACCAAACCCTGATATCGGGCGATGTAGTCCAGAACAGGACAATCCCCTACATCTTCGGCGATGACAGCACGCCTACGGAATGGCTGGCCACGCTGGATAAGGTAGCCATGCTGAATGTCGCACACGTGCTGCCGGATCATAGTGCACCGGGCGATGGCTCTCTTGTCGCCTCAGAACGGCAACTGATTGGTGCGATCCGCACGCACGCCCTTGCACTTAAGCGCCAAGGAGTTGCGGTGGATGCTGCTGAAAGAGAAATCAACGTCACCCTTAAGAAGCAGCATCCCGACTGGCCGAAGTCCTCGACGTTCTCGTCCAGAAGCGTCGCAACACTGCGGCCGCGATGAAGTTGTTGAGGAAGTTGCTGAAGAACCAAGGGATCCATCCGGAGACGGTGACCACCGATGGTCTAGCGTCTTATCGGGCGGCTCTCCGCAAACTCAGGATCCTGGACCGCCGCCGACCCGGCGGCATGCGTCAGAATAACCGGGCCGAAAACAGCCATCTCGTCATTCGACGACGAGAACGAAAGCAGCAAAAGTTCACATCCCAGGGCTCAGCCCAGAGGTTCCTCTCCACCCACTCCGCCGTCTACAACACCTTCAACCTTCAGACCCACCTCATCACCCGACCCACCCTGCGGATCTTCCGAGCCGCCGCCGACCAAGCATGGGCGAACGCCACCGTCGCTGCGTAGAACTTAGGAGGGGAAAACCGTTTTGCGGTCGCGCCATGTTAAGTTGTCAGCACCCAATGGGTGGAGAAAATCCTAGGGGCAGGTCATGACGTCGAAGGCGATCGATGGGCTACTGGCGGCCCCAGATGAAGGTGGCGTCGGGCTCGCGTAAGAAATTGCGAATCTCGATCGGAATAGACTCGTCGTCAGGATCAAGAGTGGTTGCGCACTTCAGATCCCCCTTGCGGATCGGGCGCTCCCCGCGGAAATCGAAAGCAACCCGGGCGGAAAATGGCTCGCGTAGTGGGGAGGCCGCGATACCCGTCACTAGGCCAAATAGGCGCGTTAGAAGATTGCGGCTGTTCGGAAGCACAATGGAGAACGTCAATTCGTTGCGCTGCAATGTTTCGAAATCGACCAGGAAAAGCCGATCCCCTGCGTAGATCGCAAACCCATGGTATTTGAAGATGCATCCGCGGTGCCCGCGGCCGTCAAGACTTGGAAACCGTTCTATCACCACGTATTGGGCGGTGCCATTTTGTTGGTAGAGGTGCAAAACGGATCGAAGAACTTTCCCTCTATAAATCGAAGAATTATGATATCTAAAGTAAGTTCCAAAATAGGCCTTGGTCCGCTCTGATGAACTATCGATAAATGGCAGTATTCGCTGAAACGCGGAAGACGATCTCATTTTCAATGAGATGTCTAGTTGCGGACTTTCGATCATTCCATCAAACCGAGCTGGCGACTTGAATAAGTCCTGCTCATCTAAGTCAAAAAATTCCGCTATATTTTGGCGTGCCCGTCCCGAAGGAAGGTGTTTGCCCGCCAAATATTTGTTGAATTGCTGCCGGTTGATGCCGATTCGCCGGCATATGTCAGCCACAGAGCTATGGCTCTTGCAGAGCACCGCCAAATTGCGGGAAAAATTTTCTGCTCGTTCAGTCTTATCCAACGCGTGGCCCTCAACCTTCAGCATGAACCCCAAAACGTGCGTCGTAAATGACGCAAGTTTGGCCTGGAATAAGACGGGATAAGACCGCAGGCGTTTTGCTGGGCAGATAGGCGCCGACGATTAGATTAATCTCACGTCGGGACATTGGGTTGCGAGGTTGGGACACGGGGATCAAAGCAGGATGAAAGCGACAAGCGGCGACGAGAACTTTAAACTCTGGCCTGCGCTTGCAGCAGGGGGCCAAAGTCATGGCGCACTTAAGTGCGTCGCTTTGCATCACATTGCGTCGGCGCGATAAATACTGCGAAATTGCGCCCGCTTTCTTTTGCGATCTACTCTGTCGACTACTCAGATAGAGCGGGGGCGTTCATGTTCAAGCAGACCTTGTGGATCACGACCAGTCTTTTCGCGGTCTTGACGCTGTCATCGGCGTCCTATGCCCAAGCACCAACCGGCGCGGCGGCGCCGGATGCGGCTGGCGCAGTGCCCGAAATCATTGTCACCGCGACAAAGCGCGAAACAACCATTCAAAAAACGCCTATGAGCATCTCTTCTGTGTCCGGCCAGGAGCTCGCGGCGCGCGGCATCGCCCATTTGGAAGACGCCATCCGCGACATCCCTTCGGTCTCGGTCCGCTCCGCCGGTCCCGGCCAAACGGAGCTTGAGATGCGGGGCCTTTCGTCGTCCGGCGGCGGGGCGCCGACCGTCGGATTCTATTTGGATGATTTTCCGCTCACGCCGCCGATCGGATCTCAGGCCGGCAAGACCGTGATCGATCCGTCCTTGTTCGACTTGGCGCGCGCGGAAGTCCTTCGCGGTCCGCAGGGCACGCTCTACGGCGGCGGCTCGATGGGCGGAACGATCCGCCTGTTGACCAATCAACCTAAGTTAAACATCTTTGGCGGGTCCGTTGACGCCGACGCCTCTGGGACCGTCGGCGGCGACACGCCAAACGGCGCGCTCAATGTGGCGATCAATATTCCGCTCGTCGAAGACAAGTTGGCCGTCCGACTAGTCGCAACTGATAAGTATGACAGCGGCTGGATTGATCGCGTCGTTCTCAGCGACTTTCCGTTTCCAACCAATACAAACTGCGCGCCAACCGCCTTCTACGGCTGCGCGCGAGGCGATGTCACAGCAGCCAATGTGGCGCATCGGTACCCAGACGTGAACTGGACGCACACTTCAGATTTTAGAGCGTCGCTCCTCTATGAACCTGCGGCGAATGTCAAATCGACTTTCCTCGCGCTCTACCAAACCACCAAACAGGGGGGTTCAAATACCTACGACAGCCCGCCGGGTGCGTCGTCATTGGCCCACTATGAGCCGGCTGACGTGAAAGAGCCCTATTACGATAACTTTTGGATGGTCGCCAACAGCACGAAGATTGACCTCAGCGCTTTTTCAGTCAACTTGGCGACGAGCTACTGGAAGCGATACCAAGTCCTGAACCAAGATACAGCAGAAGCCTATCAGAGTTACTTTGGCTTTACGCAATTTCCTACCAGCGGAACATATGAGGTAAACCCTGGAACATTTCCGGTCTCACAATTCAGTGAAGAGGTTCGCTTCTCGTCTAATTCGCATGGCCGGTTCAGCTGGATTGGCGGCGCGTTCTATTCCAACCTTCAATCAACGGCCACCTCGTACACGCAAGATCCGAACGTCTGCGGCCTGACGGTGACGACAGCGGTCTCCACGCCGCTTTGCGCCTCGAACAACCCGCAGGGCATTTTGTTTAACTCGGTGCAGAAGTATAAGGTGACGCAATACGCCGCCTTTGGCGAATTAGCGTACAAGATCTTAGATGATCTTACTTTTACGGTGGGAGGCCGCTACTTTGATTTCAACAACTCTGTCCAACAATTTGAGAATGGCTATTTTACCCCGACATTAGATTTGACGCCGACCTTGATCGGGGCGCAGCAAAAGAACAGTGGCTTCACTCCCAAGGTCAATCTCTCTTTTGAGCCATCAAATAATCTGACGCTCTACGCCACCGCTGCTGAAGGCTTTCGCCCTGGCGGCGTCAATCAGGGGGTTCCAACATCCTGCAACGTCTCCGCTGAAGGCTACAACCCCGATACAGTTTGGAGTTATGAAGGCGGCGAGAAGTGGCGCGGTCTAGACGGCAAGCTCACCATCAATGGTGACTTTTACTTCAACCAGTGGAAGAATATACAACAGCTTGTCACGCCACCGTGCGGGTTCGGCTATACAGCCAATGCGGGGAACGCTGAGACCTTTGGCCCGGAGCTGGAAGTCGCCTATAAGCTGACGCCAGAGCTGACGCTACAAGCAAACGGGACCTACACCCATGCTCGCATCACCAATTCTCCAGCCGACTCCAGCTTTGTCGCAGGGCAAAGAATTCTGAACATTCCTCAATATCAGGCCCATGCCAGTCTAGCTTACCGCAAAGAGATCGGCTCTGATCTTTACTTTACTGCCAGAGGTGAGGACACGATTGTCGGGAACACGGAAGATATATCCTACACCTTAATTCGCCTTCCCGCGTATAATATTGTCGATTTCAGGTTCGGGTTTGAAATGGGTCCAAAGACGATTACCGTCTACGTCAATAATGCGACCAATGAGCATGGGGAGATATCGGCGAACAATACGGGACTGACAACGAATATTCCAAGCTTGTACCGCATTGCAACAAACCAACCGCTGACGGCCGGCATCAACCTCAACTATGCCTTCTGACCGCTGAACGTCGAAGAGGCTCTGCCCGTCTTAATAGCAGGGCGGAATAGGCGTGCGCCTTTGCGTTCGGCGGACAACCGCCGATCACCTGAGCGATCCGTTGAGCCGGACACAAGCCGCAACACAGCATTGTCTCCTATAAGTTGATGAAGATGGATAAGATTGATGGCGCGTTACTTCAAGTCGGCCCAGGTTGTCGCGCAGGAGAGCCGCGATGCTGCGCTGACTGAGAGAGTGGAAACCTTGCTGCGGCAGGTTCAAAAGGGCGGCGATGGCGCCGTACGAGAGTTGTCCCTACGCTTCGATAAGTTTGACCGTGAGAATTACCGCCTCGCGAAAACTGAAATTGACGCCTGTCTGAATGGGTTGACGACTCGGGAGCGGGAGGATGTCGAGTACGCGCAGGCTCAAGTTCGCAACTTTGCGATAGCGCAGCGCTCAACGCTTCTTGACCTCGAGGTCGAGACCCAGCCTGGCGTCGTCTTGGGTCACAAGCATTTGCCGATCCAGAACGTCGGCTGCTATGTGCCAGGCGGCCAGTATCCGTTGCTGGCCAGCGCCCATATGACCGTTTTAACCGCCAAGGTGGCCGGGTGCGAGCGCGTCATCACCTGCGCACCGCCCTTCAACGGCAAAATCTCAGAAAAGATTGTCGCCGCACAGGCGCTCGCCGGGGCGGATGAGATCTATACGCTGGGCGGCGTCCAAGCGATTGCGGCGATGGCGTACGGCACCGAAAGCATCGCGCCAGTGGACATGCTCGCTGGCCCCGGCAACGCTTATGTCGCCGAGGCCAAGCGGCTTCTCTTTGGGCAGGTCGGCATCGATCTCTTCGCCGGTCCGACGGAGACCTTGATCATCGCCGACGATAGCGTCGATGGTGAGCTGTGCGCGACCGACCTTTTGGGTCAGGCGGAACACGGCCCCAACAGCCCGGTGATCCTTTTGACTACGTCCGACGCGCTGGCCCGCGACACGATGAGCGAGATTGACCGACTGTTGTTGAAATTGCCGACCGCAGCGATCGCCGCGGCCGCCTGGCGCGACTACGGCGAAGTCATCGTCTGTGACAGCGACGAGGAAATGGTGTCGGAAGCCGATCGGATCGCCTCGGAGCATGTTCAAGTTATGACGGTCGATCCCGATTGGTTCCTGGCCCATTTGACAAACTACGGCGCGCTCTTCTTGGGCGCACGCACCAACGTGACTTTCGGCGACAAGGTCATCGGTACTAATCACACGCTGCCCACCCACCGCGCGGCCCGTTACACAGGCGGACTGTGGGTCGGCAAGTTTCTGAAGACCTGCACCTACCAGCGCGTCCTCACCGATGAAGCCTCTGCGCAACTGGGCGAATACGCCTCCCGTCTTTGCATCATGGAAAACTTCGTCGGCCATGCGGAGCAGGCCAACATCCGCGTACGGCGCTACGGCCACCGTCACGTGGAATATGGCGCGGCGGCGTTGCCTGTGCCGACTAGAAATTGACAAGGGCTGAACAGGTGCTAGTCCTTCTTATACGTATAAGTTGTTGATGTCAGGAGCGGGGCGATGAAGCGCGTGCTCTATCTCTACGGCGGTTGGCCGGGCCATACGCCTTACGAAGTGGCCGAGTGGGCGGTGAGTCTTTTCCGTGAACTTAAGTTCGAGGTGGAAGAGTCCACTGACATCTTCACCCTCGATCGGGATTTGATGGCCTACGACCTCATCGTCATCGGATGGAACAACGCGGTCACCACCGAGACGCTGACGCCCTCGCAGGAAGCGCGCCTGCTTGAGGCGATCGAGAACGGGTGTGGATTGGCGGGGTGGCACGGCGCTGGCGCCGCCTTCCGCTCCAGCCTTAAATACCATTGGTTGCTCGGTGGGTCCTTCCTTGAGCATCCGGCAGGCGAAGGCGTCCCGCACCCCTATGTCGTAAATATCGTTGACCACAACCATGAGGTTTCAAGGGGCGTCGGCGACTTTAACGTCCGTTCTGAGCAGTATTATATGCAGGTCGATCCCAACATCCATGTGTTGGCCGAGACCGTCTTCGATGGGAATCCCTTCCCTTGGATTGCTGGAAATCGAAGCCCGGTGGCTTGGGTTCGCCAATGGGGCAGGGGCCGGGTCTTCTATCACTCAATCGGCCACGACACCGGTAATCTAGCAGACCCCGATGTTCGTCGCTTGACCAAACAAGGTCTCCGTTGGGCGGCGCGGCCTCTCAGCTCCGAGGTCGGATTGGAAGCTCAACCCTGATGCATCTTGGGAATGAAGAGCGTGGCGCGGCCGCCATGCGAACTGGACGGGGAACATAAGTATGACGAGCTTGACAGGCAGTCAGATCGTGGCGCGCACGTTGAAGGCGTATGGCGTCGAGTACGTCGCGGGAATACCGGGTCACGGCATCTGGACCTTGACCGACGCGTTCCTTGAGCCTGAGTCCGAATTGAAGTTCATTCAGGTGTTCCACGAACAAAGTGCCGTGCACCTTGCCGATGGATACTACCGTGTCGCCGGCAAACCGATGGCGGCGGTGACGTCCATCGGCGCCGGTGCAAGCAATACTGTGATCGGTATGGCGACCGCCTTTACGGATTCGACCAGCGTCATGTTGATCACCGGTGGGCCCCCGACGCACATGCGCGGCCACGGCCTGTTGCAGGAACTCGAACGTTACACCGACAACGACTTTCCGAAGATCGCCGAGGCGGTGTCGAAACGCCATTGGGTGGCGACCAGGGTCGAGGAATTGCCGTTCATCCTCCACCGCGCCTGGAGCGCGATGATCACCGGTCGCCCCGGGCCGGTCCACATTGAAATCCCCATGGATGTCCAGGCAGAGGCCGCAGAGGTGACGCTGCATCCCCTCGAGCATCGGACGCCCCGTGGAAAGATGTTCCCTGATCCCATGGCCGTGGACATGGCGGCCAGAGTGCTCGAAACAGCACGGCGGCCGGTGATGGTGATCGGGGGCGGCGTAATCACCGCAGGCGCCAGCGCCGGAGTGCTGGCGCTTGCCGAAGCCTGGCAAATTCCGGTCGTCACGACCTGGAACGGCAAGGGCGGTTTTCCCGAAGACCATGCCCTTTTCGCCGGCAGCGTCGGCCAGACGGGCACCCCTTGCGGCAACAAGATCGCGGCGTCCTGCGATGTCCTCCTGTCGGTGGGGTGCCGCTTCACCGACTGGTCGTCGTCCAGCTACGCCAAAGGCGTCACCTTCTCCATTCCGCCGTCAAAGCTGATTCAAATCGACGTTGACCCGCATGAAATCGGAAAGAACTATCCGGTCGAGGTCGGCATTATTTCGGACGCCAAACCGGCGCTGGCGCAGATTTTGGCGGCGCTTGACGCAGCGCCTCTGGATCGATCCGCCTACCTAGCGGAACTCGCCCAGGCGAAATTGGACTGGGAAACCATGCTCTCTAGCCGGCGCGACTCTGATCGTTTCCCCTTCACGTCGCAGCGTCCGCTGGGGGCGTTACGCAAGGTCTTCCCGCCCGAGACGATCGTGGTTGTGGGATCTGGCAATACACAGGGTGCGGTCAAGCAAACCTTCCCGGTCTACTCGCCGCGCACGCACCTGACCTCTGGCGGGTTTTCGTCTATGGGCTGGGCTGTGCCCGCCGCGATCGGCGCGAAGTTGGCGGCGCCGAACCAGCCGGTGGTCTGCATTCTCGGCGATGGGGATTTCCTCATGACCTCCCAAGAAATTGCGATCTGTGTAATGCACAACCTGCCCGTTATCTTTTTGATCCAGAACAACAGCGGGTACATGTCTATTCGCGGCGGCCAGAGAAAACAGTCTGGACGTCACATCGGCACGGAATTCAATCTTCCAAACGGAGACTCTTACTCTCCAGATTTCAAGGCGATTGGCGAGGCGTTCGGCCTCCGGTCGTGGCGAGTGGAGCGCCCAGAAGACCTTGAGCCGATCTTGCAAGCTGCGCTTGAAGCAACAGGTCCGACGCTGATCGAAGTCCCAACGGACCGCGATGCCGCAGGGCCTTGGGTGCCCGGATGGTGGGACTTCCCGATCCCCGCCTACATCACGGACGAGCGACAAGCCGAATACCAAGCCGTTCGCGCCCTCGAACAACACCTGTAGGGCGGGTCTAGGTGAGCACGCCCACCGCTCAGGACCTTTACCCGGCAAGCGGCGAAATCGTTCGGTGTGACGTCGCGATCATCGGGTCCGGCATGGGCGGCTCGACCTTTGCCTATGGGCTTCGCAAGAGCGGGCTCGATGTCGTCGTGGTCGAGCGAGGGGACCGACTCCCTCGGGAAATCGAGAATTGGAGCCCGGAGGCGGTTTTCGCGGAGCAGCGCTACGCCAATGCGGAGCCCTGGCTGGATGGCGAAGGCGCGCCTTTCTCACCGGGCGTGTTTTACTACGTTGGCGGCAACACCAAGCTTTACGGCGCAATGTTGCCGCGGTTTCGGGAAACCGACTTCGGCGTGGTCGAACATGCGGAAGGCGTCTCGCCGCCTTGGCCCATCAGCTATGCCGATCTGGAACCTTGGTATTGCAAAGCCGAGACGCTTTATGCCGTGCATGGCCAGCAGGGCGCCGATCCAACCGATCCGTGGCGATCGTGCGATTATCCATACCCCGCCCTCAGCCACGATCCGGCCCTCCTGCCGCTTGAACGCTATCTGCGTAAGTGCGGGCTGAAGCCTTTTTCCATGCCAGCGGCGGTCGATTATCGTTCGGGGGGCGCGTGCGTTCTCTGTTCGACCTGCGACGGCTTTCCATGCCTTGTGAACGCCAAGGCCGACGCCGAGCAGGCGGCGCTGAATCCGGCGATGCGCGAACGCCGCGTGAGGCTGTTAGCCCGCACAAAGATCGAGCAACTTCAAGCCGACGCTCATGGCAAGAGGGTGACCCGAGCCGTCGGCGTCAGGGATGGCGAGCCGATCATCATAGAGGCGGATCGGTTCGTGCTCGCCTGCGGTGCGGTCAACACCGCAGTTCTGCTGCTTCGGTCAGCCAATGCTCAGCACCCCAACGGGCTTGGAAATAGCTCGGACAAGCTCGGCCGCAATTACATGGTGCACAACAGCACGTTCATGCTGGCGGTCGATCCGCGGCGCGAAAACAAGGTCACTTTCCAAAAAACCTTGGCGCTCAACGACTGGTATCTCGCGGGCCCGGGAAATTGGGTTCCGTGGGGCAACATCCAGATGCTCGGCAAGCTTCGTGAGCCCATGCTCCGCCGAACTGCCCCTTGGCTGCCCCGGTCGATCTTGACTTACCTAACCGACCACAGCGTCGACCTCTATCTCACCACCGAGGACCTGCCTTCCGCTGAAAATCGGGTGGTCTACGACCCTGCGCGCTCGGCGATCAGGGTCCATTGGCGGCCGAACAATGTGGGTCCCCATAAGGCTCTGGTAAAGGCGACCAAAAAGCTGATGCGGGGGGCCGGCTATCCCCTAATCTTCGCCCTCCGGATGGGGATTGCGACCAATTCCCACCAGTGCGGAACGGCGGTCATGGGCGTTGATCCGAGTGAGAGCGTCGTGGCTCCAGACTGCAAGCTTCATGACCTGCAAAACGTCTGGATTGTCGACAGTTCTGTTTTTCCATCTTCAGCTGCGGTCAACCCCGCGCTGACCATCGCCGCCAACGCCTTGAGGGTGGCCAATCTCTTTCAAGCGGACGGGCCGGCCGCCCTTGTTAGTTCAAAGCCAGCAGTGCGTGCAACTTACACGGCCGTCGCCGAAAATTCCATTGGGGGACATGATGGTGTTGATCGACAATGAAGCCCCAGGCTCCAACGCCTTACCGCCTCTGGCGACCGAAAACTTTGGTTACAAACAAGAACTGAAGCGTGCACTCGGGTTTTGGGATCTTGTCATATTCGGCATGGTCTACATGCTCCCCATCGCCCCTTTCGCCATCTTCGGCATTGTAGATCATGCCTCCCACGGCCAAGCGCCTCTGGCCTATCTCATCGGGGCCGTCGTGATGGGTTTTACGGCGAGAAGTTATGCCTTGTTGAGCTTGGAGTTTCCCATTGCAGGGTCAGTTTACAGCTACACCAGCCAGGGCATTAATCCCACCTTCGGGTTCCTGTCCGGATGGTTGATCTTCTTAGATTATATACTCGCGCCGGGGCTGCTTTATGTGGTCAGCGCCGCTGCGCTACACGGTCTTTTCCCACCGATCGCCCGCTGGGAGTGGATCGTCGTCTTCGTCTTGCTGGGTACGAGCGCCAATTTGATCGGCATTAAGTTCGCGGCCGGCGTCAACAAGGCCATGCTCCTCGCGATGTTGATCGTCCTCGCCGTTTTCATCGTCGCCGCCGTTTGGGCGCTGCATCAGGGTAAAGGCCACGGAGGCCTGACTTGGCCTTCATTTTACGATCCACGGCGGTTCTCTGCGCCGGCGATCGCCACGGGCGTCCTGATCTGTTCAACCGGGTTCCTGGGCTTTGACGCTATCACAACCCTTGCCGAAGAGATCGTTCCCGCCAAGCGCAAGGCGTTGGGTTCAGCCGGTCTGGTAACCCTCGCCATTATCGCGACGCTCTTTTTGCTTCAGACTTGGCTCGCAGCGGATTTGGCTCCGGGCGCGAAAGTTCTCTCCAACGACACGGCGTTTTACGACATCTGCCGATACATCGGCGGACCCTGGCTCTACACCTTAACGAACGTCACCACTGCGCTCGCGTTTGGGATCGCCTGCGCGATCGTCTGCCAGTCGGCGATCGCCCGAATTATCTTTGCGATGGCGCGAGATCGGACGCTGCCCGTGGTCTTCGCCCGGGTCCACAAGCGAACCCAACAACCCTATGTGGCTAATATTTTCGTGGGCGCGGTGTCGCTCGTCGTCGCCTTATGTTTTCAAGATCACATTGACGACCTCCTATTGTTCCAGAATTTTGGAGCCCTTTCGGCTTTTTCGCTCGTCAACATTTCCGTCATTGGCGTCTTTTGGGTGAAACGGAAGTCAAGAGATGTGATATCACACATGATCCTGCCAGCGATTGGATTGCTATTCACTTTGGTTTTACTCGTCGCTATGCGTCTGCTGACCCTCCAGATGGGAGGGCTTTGGCTGCTAATGGGTATTATATACTATGTCGTACTGAGAGCTATAAGAGGGCGCGAAATCGTGATTCAAGCGTGAGCGCCCGGCCCGCTGATGCTGTGAGAGCCTTGCAGCGAAACACGGTCTTGGTGATGGCGGCCATGTGGCGAGGCCGCTAAAGCAGGGTGAAACAAAGCATGGCGTCTGGAAGGTGAAGGCCAAGAGCATTTCGATGAAAGACGTCGCGCGGGCGGCGGGCGTTTCACAGCCTGCGGTCTCCTACGCTTACAACCAGCCTTCCGAAGTCTCGGAATCTGTGCGCGAACACATTCTCGCCGTCGCGGAGCGCTTAGGCTATCCTGGGCCAGATATTAGGGGCAGGAGCCTTAGATCTGGTCGCGTCGGCGCCATTGGTTTGGTGATGATGGACAAGCTTTCGCTGGCGTTTGGCGACCCGTTCATGCTCGCCCTGCTCCAAGGCATCTCCGAAGCCGGGGATTTGGCCAACATTCCCCTCACGCTGTTTCCTTTGCAGAGTCCTGCGGCAGCGCTCGACTTGAAGCGTTCCGCCGAGGGCAGTCTAGCCATCAGGGGCTTAGTCGATGGATTGATTCTAGTCACGCTGCCCGACGATCATCCCGCGCTCATCGCAGCTGTGAAGCAGAACATCCCGTTCGTGATCGTCGACTCGCCAAGGCTGTCGGAAGCGGACTTCGTCGGCATCGACGATGGATCCGCCGCGCAAACGCAGATTCGGCATTTGCTTGAACTCGGCCATCGCCGTATCGGCATTGTGGTTGATCGGCTTAGTCCGGACGGATATCGCGGGGCGGTTGACCGCGAGCGGCTTCAGACCGCGCGCGAACGGATCACGCGCGAGCGATTAAAGGGCTACTGCGAAGCCGCCGCGGCCTTTGGACTGAGCTTCAGCGATCTCGAGGTTATCGAAGCCGGTGGTCTTGATTTCGAGTCTGGTCGTCAGGCCGCTCTTACAATGCTTGGACCGCGCCGTGTTTCGGGTGTCGTCACCTCGTCCGATGTTATGGCTCTGGCGACCTTAGCTGCTGCAGCTAACCTGGGCCTTCCGGTTCCTGGATCTTTATCAGTCATTGGTTTTGATGATGTGCCCGATGCGTCTCGGGCAAACCTTACAACAATCCATCAGCCCATGGCTGAACGGGGGGCACGGGCAGCGCAGCTTTTGATTGAGCGTCTCGGTGAGCGGGGCGTCAACAGAAGAAAGCCCAAACAGGAGCTCTTTCCAACCGAGCTTGCCGTTCGTTCAACCACGGCGAAGTTCGCGGAATAATATAAAAAGGTGCTGACAACTCAGCCCGCGCGGGCAAGAAGCCGGCTTACGGTGCTGTCATCTGTGGATGGCTCCCACTCCGCAAGGGGTGATTTGAGCTGATGCTACGATCTGTCGGGGTGCGGTCATCTGTCCGGCCTGTTGGCGCGGCGTCGATGGCCGCTGGCCCTGATGGAGTCCGCTGACCAGGTCCCTATCAGTCCATCGAGCACAAGGCTCCGACAGCACCTCGGGTTGTCCTGCTCCGCGGCCGCAATCGATCGTCATCATCAGTTCTCTTGCACCCTTACAGCGGTTGGAGCCGCGACCCGCGTCGCGGCGATCCTGATCAGGCGGCAGGCCGGTAGACCTCGCCTCGGGTTGGAACCGCCCAGACGATGCGAGCGGTCTTGTTGGCCATGGCGACGGTGACCACGCGGGCGGGGCGGCGCTCGAGCAGCGCCCGCACCCAGGGCGACGCCAGAGCGTCAGCCTTCACCCGGCGGATCACCGAGGTCGCGCCCACCACCAGCAGCTTCCTCAGATAGCTCCTTCATCGCAGCGCGATAAGAGCGGAGGCCATCGGTGAGCAGCTTTATCCCGCGTCTTGGTGACATAGGATTCCAGCACTTCTCCCTCATGATCCACGGCTCTCCATAGATAGTGCATCTCGCCGTTGATCTTCACGTAGACCTCGTCGAGGCGCCACTTCCAATGGGTGTGCTGACGCATCGCTTGCACTCGCTTCCGCCGGATCTCGGCGGCGAACATGGGGCCGAACCTGTTCCACCAGAGCCTCACCGTCTCGTGGCAGATGTCGATCCCGCGCTCGTTCAGCAGGTCCTCGACATTTCGCAACGACAGCGGGAACTTCACGTACATCATCTCCACGAGGCGGATCACCTCGGGGGATGAATCAAACCAGCGGAACGGATTGGCGGCTTTGGATTTCGAGCCATCTCGCTGGCTTTATCACGGTGTCGCAAACCCGTCGGTACATTTGGGCTGACAGAGCCTCTGGCACCATAAGCGTCTCCAAAACTTCAGCTCTGTCGCTCGGCTCTCCACACACGGGGGCTGACCCCCACAAGCTTCTTGAATGAAGTCGCGAAGCTGGTCGACTGTTCGAAGCCGCATTCAAGCGCGATCTGCGTGATCGACAGCCTCGTCGTCTCCAGCAGGCTGCGCGCCTGCTCCATTCGGAGATCTTGAAGGTATTGGTGGGGCGCCATGCCCATCGCCGCGCGGAACGCCCGCCCGAAATGGGTTGGGCTGAGCCCCGCGATGCTCGCCATCTCCTTGAGTGTCGGAGCCCGGAACGCCTCCCCGCGCACGTAGTCCAACACGCGCCGGATCCTAGCAGGCGCTGTTCGGAGAGGGTCTGGCCGTGTCGGTCGGCCAAGCGTGGAATGCCCCCTCAAAATGGTGATTGCGATGGCGCGCTCTAGAGCCTCCACCATCGCGGGATGCGCCGGGTCCATGGGCCTGCCGGCTTCGGCCGCGAGCAGTTTGGCCAAGTGGTCCAATGTCGGATCTGGGGTCGAGAAACAGGGCACGAGCTCGACCTGGCGCGCGTCCACTCCATAGGCGTCCTCTATGACGTCGCCGATGAAGCTGGGGTTCAGATGCAGGAGAAGCACTTCAGTTTTTGCCTGAAAGCGTCTCTGTACAGGCTTGGCTGGCGGCGTGAGGCTGACATGTTGCTTATCAGTCCACTTACGCGTCCAGGACCGGTCACTCTTCTCTTCGACAGCCACGGGCCCCTTTAGGTGCACGACCAGGAGTGCATCAGATGACGGCGGTAGATCGATAAGACTCGGCGGGTGCTTGTAGTGTTCGACTACGATTCCGCCGACGGGGTCGTGCCCGCTCGACAACAGCGGTCGACTCGGAAGCCGGTCTGATACCTGTTCTGAGGTGAGGGGCACGTCGAAGCTCCGGACGGCTGCACGCTCACCGCAACAGCGCGCCGCCGATTCCGTTAACGAATGATGGCCCGGATTGATCCGGTCGGGAAGTACAGGCGCGGTCGTGCGTAAAGGGGCGGATCTCATGCGCCGTGTCTTCATAGAGTCTTGAACCCGATCAAGGCCCGGCTCCTAGACCTTACCGGCGGAGCCAATGGTGCAGCTTCTGCCGCCATGCTCATCACTTACAGGGTCAGTCGCGAAAGCTCAGGGTGCGTTCGAGAAGGCCGGCGGCTCTGATCGGGCGTAATAGACTTAAGACTTAGAGCAGGGACTGGCCGATATCGCCGCCGGCAAACCGGCTCCCGCTGGTCGGCGCGCTGAAGTCCTCGCCAAAGCGCGCCGCCTGAGATCAGAAGGCTACCGTAAGTCCCGAGCGCCGTGTCCTGGATGCGGAGCCTTAAAGAAAAGGAATATTGCTATGTCCGACAATCAGGACTTCGGAACCTTCGGGCGATACAAGGAGACGCCGGTGGCCGAGATGTCGCCAGAGATGAAGGACGCCTATGACTTCACCGTGAAGCTCAGGGGTCAGGTTCCCGGCCCGCATAAGATCTGGGTTGCTAATCCAACGCTCTCCAAGACGATTGTTCCCACAGGGTATTACTACCAAAAGGAATCGAGTCTCACGAAGGCGGAGATCGAGATTGTCACCAACGTGATCAATAGCCGGTGGCTGGCGGCCTACGGCAACTACGAGCATGAGAAGATCGGCGAGGAGCAGGGCCACCTTGATCCTGAGAAAGTCCAAGCGCTGATCGCTAACCTGCCGACCTCGTTCGACGATCCACGGGAGGAGGTTGTCTATAAGCTCGCCACGACCCTGGCCCAGCCCCGCGTCGTGCCGACCGGCCTGTTCAAGAAGGCGCAGGCGCTCATCGGCGACAAGGGGATCGTGGATGTCACCGTGCTGATGGGCTGGTTCACCGCCGTCTCGCTGACGCTGATGGCGTTCGACGTGCCGTCCAACGCTGTGGGGCTGGACCAGTGAGGAGCGCCGCCACCGACGATGCTCTGGGCGGCCGTCTCAGGCTACTCTCGCCGTCCGAGCTGAGTGCGGACCAGAAGCGGACCTACGACGTCATCGACACCGAAATGGTGCCCTGGGCGGAGTCCGCCGGCTTCCAGAGCAAGACGGACGACGGCCGGCTGATCGGCCCTTTCAATAGCGTCCTCTACAGTACCATCAGCCCGGCCTTCCTGGCACTTCAGGCCGCCGAGCAGAAGCACACCACGCTCGATGAACGGGTGCGGCAGGTGGTGATCCTCACCGTCGGGGCCGTTTGGGGCTGCGACTACGAGCGGTACGCGCACGCCGCGGTGGCGCGGAAGGCGGGGATTGCGGACGCGATCATCGCCGCCTTGGCCAAGGGCGATCTTGCCGACGGACTCAGCGCCAAGGAGCAGCTGGCGCAGCGGTTCACCTATGAGATCACGGCCAATCACAGGATCGACGATGCGCTCTACGACGAGGCGCAGGCGACCTTCGGGCCGCAGGGGCTGGTCGACTTACTGTACCTGGCCGGCTGCTACGACACGATCTCTTCGCTCCTGAACACCTTTAAGGTTCCGGCGCCCGCATAGGACGAAGGCTCGCCCGCGCCAGCCGGGCCCACGCCACCTGCCAGCCCTACCCCGCCGATCACAGGAGAAATTCCGTGTCGCAGAACCACGCGCCTCAAGCCCACATCACCACGGTCGCCGAGTTCCCGCCCGGCTCCTTCTTAGAGAACCTCGTGGTGCGCCAGGATGGCTCGGTGCTGATCACCGAGGTGATCCACCACGGCCTTTGGTACGTGCCGCCGTCCGACGGCCACGTCCCTGTCGAGCCGGTGCATCTCCATACCTTCGACGAGCCGACGGTCGGCATCGTGGAGCTGGAGCCCGACATCGTGCTGGTCTGCTCGACCAACATCTACACGACCCATGAATCCTACCTGCACCGGTTCGACTTTAAGGATTGGTCGCCGGGCGCGCCTCTGAAGCGCGAACTCGCCTTCACCTTCCCCAAGGAAACGCGCGGTCCGAACGGCATCTGCCGGATCGCTCCCGGCGTGATCCTGGTGGCGGACTGCTTCGCCGGCCTGATCTGGCGGATTGATCTGCAGGGCGAGCCGCTGGCCCGCGTCTGGCTGAAGCACCCCAGCATGGGCTACTATCCGGGCAAGCTGAAGCCCGAACAGCCTGGCGTTAACGGCATCCATTACGCCGCGCGAAGCCAGTACCTTTACTACAGCGCGACGGCCAACAAGCTGTTCATGCGCGTGCCGGTGAACCCGGCGACGCTGGAGCCCGCCGGCGAGCCCGAGTATGTCGTCGCGGGCCGGATGGGCGACGACTTCTGCATCGACGAGGACGCGCAGGTGATCTACCTGACCACCCACCGCCAGAACACCATCGACATCGTCTCGATGGATCCCGGCCTGAACAGCGGCTTCACCCAATCGGTCGCGGGTGACCCCTTCACCTACGATTTGATCGGGCCCTCTGCAGGCGCCTGGGGCCGGGGACCGGACGACTACGGCCGCCGCGCCTTCTTCCTCATGGACGGCGGGACAGCGTCGCCGCCGCCCGACGGCGTTCGTCGGGCCGCCAAGCTCCTGCGGGTGGAGTTCCAACCGCTGACGGGCGGATTCCCGGGTTCCGGCGGATGACGCTCGACATGCGTCTTCCACGGCTCGCTCTGCAGGGGGCTTAGCTAAGGATCGGCGTCATTCCCGGCTCGGCCCTGGCCATAGCCCGCTGATAGGCTGGCCGGTCGCCTATCCGCTGCAGGTAGTCTCTCAAATTCGGATAGATCGCTAGGTCGCGGCGCCCAAAGCGGCGCATGGTTGTCAGGGGGAAAAGCATGATGATGTCGGCAGCGGTAAATTCTGGGCCGGCGAGATAGGCCGCTTCGCCCAGCCGGCGCTCCACCATCTCGTAAGCCAGATCAAGCCGCGCCCGCAGCGAATGCGTCACCGGATCGTCCCCACCGCCCAGCCGCTTGACCAGCCCATCGGTCATCGCCGCGGGCATCATGGAGCCGTTCGCAAAGTGCCACCAGAAGAGATAGTCGACATAGTTGGGCGCTCCCGGCGCTACCGCGAGCCGCGCTTCGCCATAGGTGTGAATGACATACTCGATGATCGCCCCGGACTCGGCCAAGCGCAGGTCGCCATCGTCGAGCACTGGAGCAGCGCCGAACGCGTGCAAGGCCTTGTACTCCGCCGGCGCGAGCCTCGTCGTCGGGTCGCGGTCGTAGCGCACCAGCGTGTATGGCAGTTCCAGCTCTTCGAGCAGCCAGACGATCCGCTCGGACTGCGACACGCCAAGGTGGTGAACGGTCAACATGGCTGGTCCTCAGAAACACAGCAGAGTATAAGGTACCTGATATGTATATCAGGAGCCTGATATGTCAAGCGCTGACATCCCTGCGCCAGGCTTGGCGTTTCTCTTGAAGCGGGCACAGCATGCCTTTAGGACGCAGGTCGACGACGCCTTGCGTCCGCTCGAGCTCACGGCTCCGCAATTCGCCGTCCTGAACGCCGTAAATACCGACACCGGGATTTCAAATGCCGATCTGGCGCGGACGGCATTCGTCACGCCTCAGACTATGCAAGGTATTTTGGTCAACCTCGAACGCGCCGGGTTGATCATACGTAGTCCGCATCCCCGGCATGGGCGCATCCTGTGCAGCGCCTTGACCGACGAAGGACGTCAGGTGCTCATGCAGGCGCGCAGGCGGGTGCAGGAGGTCGAAGATGTCCTCGCCGAGGCGGTCGGCCCCGAAAACGCAGCCCAATTCGCAGAAGCACTCTCGCGCTGCTCGGATCGACTGGCAGCCGCTTAACTGCGGCCTAGCGCCAACGGGGCGCGGGCCGCTACGAAGAGCCGGTCTTACATGGTTTTCCGTTCCGTTGCTCCCCAGGCCCCTACCTCAGCCGCCTGGTACAATCCCATAGCCGCCGTGATTGACGATGGCTGCGGGTCGAAGGAGGATCAGATGGCAAGCACACACAGACGGAGGAGATCGTCGCCACCGCCGACGAGTGGCGTTTCCCTCACCTAATGCCCCGCCGGAGCGACGCCGCACCTGGAACGAGCTAATGAGCCGCCAAGGATGCAGCGTGGACGCCCTATCGCTCGGCGTATCCGGCCGCACGCAGCTTGTCCACCGTGATCGGCAGCGAGCGCACTCGCTTCCCCGTAGCGTGGAAGATCGCGTTCGCGACGGCGGCCGCGACACTGACGATACCGATCTCCTCTAGCACCTTGACGCCGAGCGGCGTCACCTCAGGGTCTGGCTCATTGACAAAAACCACCTCGATGTCTTCCACGTCCGCATGCGCGGGAACGTGATGTTCGGCAAAGCTGTGATTGATCCACTTGCCGCGTGTCTTATCGGGCGCCGTCTCCTCATGGAGCGCCATGCCGATCCCCATGACCACGCCGCCCAGGATTTGGCTGCGGGCCGTCTTGGGGTTGATGATCCGCCCGCCCGCGACGGAAATCACTACGCGCGAGATGCGCACCTGTTCGAGTTCCTCATCAACGCGAGCCTCGACAAACACCGCGCCGTGGGAGTTGCGCGCCTTAGTAGCAGGCGAGGCCATGCCGCCCATGCCGGGTAAAGCGGTCTTCTGCGCTTCGATGACGTCGAGACCGGCCGCCTTCATGGCGTCGATCAGCCCGACACGATGGGTCGGCTCGTCGGGTCTGATCATCTCGCCTCCTGAAAACTCCAGCTCGTCGATGGAGACGACGTCGTGAAAGGGATGCCCCTCCACCTCGGCCGCCGCCTTCAACAGCATCTTGGCGATCCCTTGGCAGGCCAGCTGTACCGCGGCGCCCGTCTACGCCGCGCTCCAGGAGCCTCCCTCGACCGGCGCGGTCGGCAGGTCGCTATCGCCTAGGCGCGCAGTGATGCTCTAGGGCGCTAGGCCCAGCATGTCGGCTGCCACCTGCGTCATAACCGTGTAGGTGCCCGTGCCGATGTCGGACGAAGCGGAGGCGACTTCCAGGTGGCCGTTTGCGCTAAGCTTGGCGGATGCAGAGGTTTCTTTGAAGTTGGCTTCCCATAGTCCGGTAGCCATGCCCAGCCGATCAGCTCGCGACCTTTTTTCATCGAGCGCGGCTCAGCGCTTCGCCGGTACCAGCCGAACCGCTCCGCACCCTCCTGGCACGCTTCGCGAAGGGCCTTGGAGGTGAAAGACCTTCGCGCTGACCACGTCGGCGAAACTAAAGCCGCTCGGTCGGGAGCGATGAGACCGAACCACCTGATCCGGTTGTCGCAGGAACCAACTTACGGCACGCTCTGGCCGCCGTCCGTGGCAAGAATGATGCCGGTGCTAAAGGTCGCATCGACGAGCAGGTAGAGGATGGCTCGCGCCTGCTCGACAGGGTCGCTGATCCGCTTCATCGGCGCGAGCTGGGTCAGCGCATCGCGCTGTTCCTGCGTCCCGCTGGCCAGCATTCCGGTGTCCGTCGAGCCCGGGGCGACGCAATTGATGCGCACACCCTTGGTCGCATACTCCAGCGCGACGCTCTTTGTCAGCCCGATCACTGCGGCCTTGCTGGCCGTATACATCGAGAGATTTGGCACCCCAACCAGGCCCCCGACGCTGGAGGTGTTGACGATCGCCCCGCCCCCGCTCTTCAAGATGGCGGGGATCTGGGTCTGCATGGCGCAGAACACCCCGCTGACATTGGTGGCGAGAACCTTCGCGAAGTCGTCAGGTGTCGCGTCCAGGAACGGCTTGCGTCCCGGCATCCCTGCGTTGTTCACCGCATAGTCGAGCCGGCCATAGCGGTTGAGGGCCGTCTCCACGGCCCGCTGATGGTCCTCAGGCTTGGTGACGTCGGCTCGACGGCGCAGGCCTTGCCACCGGCCGCCTCGATCTCCGCCACCGCCGCGTCCAGCTTGTCGCGGCCGCGGGCCACCAGCACGACCGCAGCGCCGAGGCGAGCCAGCTCCTGCGCGGTCGCCTTGCCGATGCCGCTGGATGCGCCGCTGACGATCGCGACCCTGCCCGCTAGCCGGGCCTCGGGGCCGGGCGCGGGGACGGAGGTAGGCTGAACGGCATCGGGCATGGGTCTTCTCCTTGAATGCGGGGGGTGATCAGATCGTCGCGGCGCCGTTGGCGACGAGCGTCTGACCCGAAAGCCAGCGCGCGTCCTCGCTCGCCAGGAAGGCGGCGACATCGGCGATGTCCTGCGGCGTGCCGAGCCGGTTGAAGGGGCTTGCGGCGGCGAGCTTCGCCTTGTCCTCCTCAGACCAGTCGTCGAGGAAGCCGGCGTCGACTGCGCCCGAGACGAGCAGGTTCACGGTGACGCCGCGCGGCGCGAGCTCGGCGGCGAGGATGCGGGGCAGCACCAATGTCGGCGCCTTGGTTCCTGCATAGGCTGCGAAGCCGGCCGGCAGATAGATGCTGGTGGACGAGCCGATGACAATGATCCGGCCGCCATCGGCGATCCGACGCGCCGCCTCGCGCAGAACAAAGAAGGTGGCCTTCGCATTGGCCCCGAGAGCGCGCTCGTAGGTCTCATCGGTCACCTCGGCGATCGGCTGACGCGGCGCGGAGACGCCGGCGTTCGCGACCACAATGTTGATCGGCCCGAACGTTTCGCTAGCCTCAGCAAACAGCTTGGTCACAGCGTCGGATCGGGTCAGGTCAGCTTGGGCGGCAACGGCCCGGCCGCCGGCCGCTTCTAGCTCGGCGACAAGCTTTTCGGCCGGGTCGGGCCGACTGTTGTAATGGATCAGCACCGAGGCGCCGTCGACACTGAGGCGCTGGGCGATGCCGCGTCCGATGCCGCCGCTAGCGCCCGTGACGAGAGCGGCCTTCCCCGCTAGCGGTTTGCTCTGGCGCGGCATGACCCCTCCGTTGTTCCTGTAGACGAGACAAGAACCTTCATTCATTACAACCGTTCCAGAACAGGTCGTGCGGAAATCGGAACAGCCGAAATGGACCTTAGCGACCTCTCCATGTTTGCTGCGGTTGCGCGGGCCGGCGGCTTTCGCGAAGCCGCGCGGGCGCTGAAGACGTCCGCCTCGCGCCTCAGCGCATCGGTTCGTCGATTGGAGGATGACGCTGGCGTTCGGCTGCTGACCCGTACGACCCGCAGCGTTGTGCTCACGGAAGCAGGGGCGTGGCTGCTCGACCGCTCTCAAGCCGCCCTTCAGGATCTTACAGCCACCGGCGGCGAACTGGCCGGCTTCCGCGGCCAGACGGCGGGGACGCTGAAGCTGAACGTGCCGGTCGCGGCGGCGCGACTCGTGCTGCCGTCGATCCTCAACGCTTTCCTGCTCGCCCATCCGGACATCAGGCTGGAGCTGCTGGTCTCCGACGACCTCGTCGACATGGTCCGATCAGGGTGCGATGCCGGCATCCGCTACGAGGAACGCTTGGAGCAGGACATGGTCGCGGTTCCGATCGGCGCACGCAGGCAGCGTCTGGCAACAGCCGCCTCTCCCACGTATCTGGACGCGCATGGCCGGCCACAGCATCCGCAGGACCTGCTCCACCATGCCTGCCTGAGGCATCGTTTCCCGAGCGGGACGATGCCGGCGTGGGCGTTCGAGAAGGAGGGCATGGCCGTCTCGATCGATCCGGACGGTCCGCTGGTAGTCACGACGATCGCCGCCGACGTCGAGATCGAAGCGGCCATAGCCGGCCTCGGTGTCGTGTACCTGTTCGAAGACTGGCTTCGCCCAGCGCTTGATGCCGGAGCGCTGGAGCCGGTGCTTGAGCAATGGTGGTCCGGATTTCCGGGTCCGTTCCTATACTATCCCAGCCGACGTCATATGCCCGGGCCCCTTCGCGCCTTCGTCGACTTCGTCAAGAAGGGGCTTTGAACAGCTTCATCGGCTCCGAGCCCTTCAGCCATCGCGGCGCAGCCTCCGACGAACCGGCCCACGCAATCGACTGCAGATCGCGATCCTTGCCGAAATTCTGTGCTTCCCGCCCGGGAGGCTGGACGAACAGATCGCTAATTCTTGAGGAATTGTTCGGTCTTCGCTAGTCTCGCCCCTCGTCAAGGGCGGCGCAGCCTTCCCCGACGCGTGAACGGCGACCATCCAAGTTTGCCGCTCCGATCTACAGCGACCTTGTCGAGGGCGAAGAAGGCATTTCGAGCCTCATTTGGTCCGCTGAGGCAGGACCTTAGTCGGAAATATGAGATCGGCCCGGCGGCTGATCCGTCGCTAGGGTCTCAGCATCTCGGCCGACACGTCTCAGGCGTTGTGCAGCCCGGCGGCTCGGTGGACTGGAGCTTCGGCCGGACGCGCGGTCTGGGGATCAGCTAGTGCCGGCGCGATCAGGTAATCGAGAAAGACGCGTACACGTCGTGGCAGGTAGGCCTTGCTAGGATATGTAGCGTATAAGTTCATCTGATCGGACCTATACTCTCTCAAGACCTCGACGAGATGCCCCGCCGCCAAATCCTCTTCGATGTCCCACAAAGCTTTGAAGACGATACCGGTTCCCGCGCGTGCCCAGCCGTGAAGGACCTCCGCACTGTTCGATGTCAGGGACCCCGAGACCTGAACATCCCGGCGGCTGCCGCCGACGGCGACTGACCATGTGTTGAAAACATGCCGCCCGCGTACCAGGCAAAGACAGTTGTGCCGAAGGAGATCGTCGGGCGCCTCGGGTACGCCATTAGCGACCAGATATGCCGGTGCCGCACAGATGACCCGTCGGCTGGACAGGATCTTGCGGACGACCGTGTTGCCGTCCTGGGGTTCGTCGATGTGCAAGCCCACGTCGAGTTCGTCGCCGACCACGTCGACGCGGTTGTCGGTGAGGACGAGTTCGATCGTCACTTGCGGGTACAGCCGGGAGAACGTGGCGATCAACGGCGCGAACCGCTGCCGTCCGATCTGGTTGGGCGTGCCGACCCGTATGTGGCCGGTCAGCCCTGTCGTGCGGATGCGCACCTGCGTCTCGAGCTCATCGACCTGGTCCAGGATCGTCATCCCCCGCTCGAACAGAAGGCTGCCCTCGTCGGTGAGCACGAAGCGGCGCGGCCCCCGTTCGATCAACCGCGTGCCCAGCCTGGCCTCCATGGCGGCGAGGCGACGGCTCATCACGGGTAGCGAGCTGTTCAGGCGCCGCGCCGCTTCGGACAGGCTGCCCCCGGACACGATCCGCGTGAACAATCTCAGGTCGTCGATATCGCTGGCCATGCTTGTTGAGCCTCCGGCGGCAATATCGCACATCCTTCCACTTTCAGGAAGGATGCTTACCGGAAATGGTCACTACTCCCCCCGGAAGCGACCGTATCTAGAGCGCTCATCAAGTCGTCAGCGATCCCCTCTCCGTATCGCCATGCTGGCTGCCTGACCCGCTCACGAGGAGACGAGGATGAACATTGTCACCAGCGCCCCTCACCACGACGGCAAGACGCATGATGCCACAGCGAATGAGCATCGCCGTCGCCGCCTCTCGATCAGGGCATTCGTCCTCGTCGGCGCAGCGGTCGCCGCTGCGGCAGGGGCTTCGGTCGCCGGCTCGCACTACTGGACCGTCGGCCGCTTCCAGGTTTCCACCGACGACGCTTATGTCAAGGCGGACACGACCGTGATCGCCCCGAAGGTGCCGGGCTACATCCGCGATGTCCTCGTGACCGACAACCAGCCGGTCAACGCCGGACAGGTGCTCGCACGCATCGACGATCGCGACCTCACCGCCGCGCTCGATCAGGCTAAGGCGAACGAGCAGGCGGCGGCCGCTTCGGTCCAGAACGTCGACGCGCAGATCGTCGCGCAAGGTTCGGCCATCCGACAGTCCGATGCCGCAGTTGCGGCAGGCAGCGCGACCCTTGCGCTGGCGCGCCGCAATGAGGTGCGCCGGCAGAAGATGGCCCAGACCGGCTACGGGTCGACCGAGCAGGCCGATAGCGCGGCAACGGACGCCCGTCAGCAAGCAGCCGGGCTTGAGCGGATGCAGGCAGCGGCGCTGGGATCGCGACAGCAGGTCGGCGTATTGCAGAGCCAGCGAGCGCTGGCGGAGGCGCAGCTGGCACGCGCCCGCGCCGAACGCCGTCAGGCGGAGCTAAACCTGGGCTACACGAAACTGATCGCGCCGACGAGCGGCACGGTCGGCGCGCGCAGCGTGCGCAAGGGTCAGTATGTCCAGGTCGGCAACCAGCTGATGGCGATCGTACCGACGCAGCAGGTCTACGTCGTGGCGAACTTCAAGGAAACCCAGCTGACCCATGTGTTCGCAGGGCAGTCCGCGGCGATCCATGTCGACAGCTTCCCCGATGAGGAACTGCACGGCCGCGTCGACACGCTGGCGCCGGCAAGCGGCATGGAGTTCAGCCTGCTGCCGTCCGACAATGCGACCGGCAACTTCACCAAGATCGTCCAGCGCGTGCCGGTCAAGATCGTGTTCCAGATCCCGCCCGAGCTTGCCGGACGATTGCGTCCGGGCATGTCGGTGACGGCGTCGATCGACACGCGGTCGCCCGGGACCGGCGCTCCGCTCACGACGGCCGGGTCGCACTGAGATGGCGACCCTCGTCAGTAGCGCTAACGCGCCATCGTTCGCTCCGCCCGCCACGCCGGCGGCAGACGCGGTGTCGTTCCAAACATGGATCGCAGTCATCGGTTCGTGCCTCGGCGCATTCCTTGCCATCCTCAACATCCAGATCGTCAGTTCCTCGCTTGCCGACATCCAGGGCGCCATTGGTGCCGGCGTCGACGACGGCGGCTGGATCACCACATCGTATCTGGTTGCCGAGATCATCGTCATCCCGATGAGCGGCTGGTTGGCGCGCGTGTTCTCGCTGCGGTCGTATCTGCTCGTCAACATCGCCCTGTTCTTGCTCATGTCCGTCGCCTGCGCGTTCGCGACCAACCTCAGCGAAATGATCGCCATGCGCGCGATCCAGGGCTTTGCGGGCGGCGTCCTGATCCCGCTTGCCTTCTCGATCATAATGACCAGGCTTCCACCGTCGCGGCGCGCGATCGGCCTGTCGATCTACTCGGTATCGGTGATCTGCGGCCCCGCCATCGGGCCGGTGATCGGCGGCTATTGCAACGAGGCGTTCGGCTGGCAGTCGATCTTCATCGTCAATCTCGTGCCCGGCGCCGTGATGCTCGGAATGCTGTGGTTCTCGCTCGACCAGGAGCCGCGCCAGCTCGGGCTGCTCGCCAAGGGCGACTGGTTCGGCATCGCATTCATGTCGGTCGGGCTGGGATCGCTTCAGACGGTGTTGGAGGAGGGCAACAAGGACGACTGGTTCGGGTCGCCGTTCATCGTGCGCACTTCGGCAGTTGCAGCAGCGGCGCTTGCCGCCTTCGTCGCGATCCAGCTCGTCCGCAAGGAGCCGCTTCTGCATCTGCGGCTACTTGGACGGCGCAATTTCGGTCTGGCGACGCTGGCCAATTTCTTCTTCGGCTTCTCGATGTACGGCTGGGTCTACCTCGTTCCCGTCTACCTTTCGCGCGTGCAGGGCTTCAATGCCCTCCAGATCGGTCATGTGATGATCTGGATGGGTGTGCCGCAGTTCGCGTTCATCCCACTCGTCCCCATGCTGATGCGTCGGTTCGACCCGCGTCACCTGGTCCTGGTCGGCTTCGTCCTGTTCATCGGCGGCACCCTGCTCGCCACAGGGCTGTCAGCCGACTTCTCGGGCCCGCAATTCCTGTCGGCGAACCTCGTCCGGGCGCTTGCGCAGTCGCTGGTGACGACCCCGCTGTCGCTGATCGCGGTGGCCGGAATCGAGCGCGCCTATGCAGGCTCCGCCTCCGCGCTGTTCAACATGACCCGCAATCTGGGCGGCGCGCTCGGGATTGCGCTCCTGCAGACGCTGTTGACCAAGCGCACTCAATTCCACTCCGAGATCCTGACGTCGCACGTGTCGCTGTTCAGCGGCGAGACGCAGGGTCGGATCGCGGGGCTGGCGGCGAGGATGATGCGCCTGGGGCAGCAGGATGCCGATCTCGCGCGCGATCAGGCGATGGCGGCGATCGGCCATACGATCCACCTACAGGCAAGCCTGATTGCCTATGGCGACACCATGCTGGCGCAGAGCTTCCTGCTCAGGCTGGCGTTCGCCGCCGTGCTGTTCCTCAGAAAGGGCGCCGCGGGCGGCGCAGGCGGGGGCCATTGACATGACGAACCTCACCAACACCGCATGTGCAGGCAACGTGCTGTCGAACACCGACCGCCAACGCCTGCGCGCAAGGTCCGCCGCCCGCATGCTGGTCTCGATCGTATCGGCGGTGGCGCTTGCCGGATGCGCGGTCGGCCCGGCCTTCCACGTGCCGGCGGCGCCGACGACGCGCGCTTACACCGCGTCCCAGCCCGCCGTCATCGCACCGGCGACCGCCGGAGACGTCGACCAGAAGATCCGTCACGGAGCTGAGCTGCGTGCCGACTGGTGGACGCTGCTCGGCTCGCCGCAGCTCGACGAGACGGTCGCGCTGGCGCTTTCCCATAATGACACGCTCGCCGAGGCGAACGCCAACCTTCGCTCCGCCGAGCAGGGCATCGCCGCCGTGAGGGGCCGTCTGCTGCCGCAAGTAGACGGCTCGGTTGGTATCGAACGGCTCAAGTACGGCGCCTATTTCCTCGGTCCACTCGCGTTCACCTTCCCCACATTCTCCGCTTATACCGGCGGAGCACAAGTCAGCTACGATCTCGATCTGTTCGGCGGCAACCGTCGCGGCGTCGAGCAGGCGGCCGCGCAGGCCGAGGTCGAACGCCAGCGCCTTGTCGCGGCGCACCTCGATGTGGCGGGAGCAGTCGTGATCCAGGCGTTGCAGATCGCCGCCGTCCGCGCGCAGATCGCCACGGTCGAGCGCATCATCGCCTCGGATCAGAAGACCTACGACCTGGTAGATACCGCCCGGAGCGTGGGTGTCGCAACGCGGATCGATATCACCACCGCCCGGACCCAGCTCGACCGAGACCGCGCGCTGCTGCCGCCGCTGCGCCAGCAGATCGACGTAGCGCAGAGCGCGCTGGCGGTGTTGGTAGGCAAGGCGCCCGCCGACTTCACCGCTCCGGCGTTCGATCTCGCCGGAATGAACCTGCCCGCCGACGTCCCGATCGTGATCCCGTCCGATCTCGTCCGCGTCAGGCCGGATATCCGCGCTGCGGAAGCCGACCTGCGCGCCGCCAACGCCGCGATCGGGATCGCGACGGCTGACCTCTACCCCCGTATCAATCTGTCAGCGGAGATGGCCGGAGAAGGGCTGGTCAGCGGCGGTTCCGCCTCGGCTTGGGGTCTGATCGGCGGCCTGACGGCGCCGATCTTCCACGGCGGCACACTCACCGCTCGCAAGCGGCAGGCGGCCGCCGACTACGACGCGTCCTTCGCCCGCTACCGGCAGACGGTGCTGGTCGCGTTCCGGCAGGTCGCCGACGCGTTGCACGGCATGGCGAACAGCGCCGACGCGATCGCGGCGCAACAGCGCGCGCTGGCATCCGCTAGCGAGGCGCTGGAGCTGACGCGGCACGGCTTCGCCGACGGCAATACCGGCATCGTTCAGGTGCTGGACGCCCAACGCCTCCAGCAGCTGGCGGAGAGCGACATCATCCAGGCCCGAGCGCAGCGCTACATCCAGACCGTGACGCTGTTTCTCGCGGTCGGCGGCGGCGTTGAGAACGTCACGCCTCCGCCGGCGCGTACACACCGACCAGCATAAGAGGCCTCGGGGCAGCTTCGGCGCGACCCCATCGGAGAAACACCATGCCCACGGGTATTGTCAGGCCAAATGTTCGGGGTCCTGCTTTTCCCCGCTACCTTCCATTTTCGGGCGGCGGCGTTCGAATAGTCGAAGAACAGAGACAGGCGATCGGCAGGAGCGGCCAGAAAACCGTAGACGCCTCTATTTACCGTCAAGGTACGTTTGGTTTGACAGTGCCAGTTGGAATATTTTTGGAGAGTTGGGGAGAAGCGCCGAGTGAATATCGCAGGCGTCTCTAATTACTCCTAAACTTAAGCGACGGCATTTCTGAAAATGGTTCCTTCCGACAAACCCCTTATCTATCTGAGTAGCGTAGGCCAGACCGCCGTCAGCGCCAGTCCAGCGCGCGGCAGGATCCGCCGACGAGAGGAACTTCGGCACAACGGTGTACGCCGCCGAAGGCGGCGGCGTCTAGCACCGCCAGATACTCATCGATGGCCCGGCTCGCTGCCTCCGGCGGCAGCCCTTCGTCACCGGGTACGCACCGCTGGCGGTTGGCGTCGGCCTTGATCAAGCTGGCGTCGACAGCAAAGCCCTCGCCGCCCACCAGACCCTCAGCCATGCGGCGGCTGAACAAGCGGTGGGAAGCCATGCGGTCCTGAGGGTAGGCGGAGACGACCATCTGACTATAGGGGGATGACAGATAGACCCGCATGGCGATGACAGTTCCGTTATGACATCGCCGTACCCGCGCTGTCCGCCTGTCACCCAACCGCCACGAACGGCGGCTAAAGCTTAGGCCGAGGGGCGCTGCCTCCTTGCTAGGTCGGGGATGCGCGTTGCAGGGCAGGCTTCGGCGAGGATTGGCGAACGCTAACCCGATCATATTCACTCTCGTGGCGGGGTTGGCTGGGTTTTGCGCCTACTTCTCCATGTACGCCTTCCGAAAGCCATTCACGGCGGCGACGTTCGAAGCCGTGCCGGGCTGGCCCTTCGTCATCGATTACAAGATCGCCCTCGTGATCGCCCAGGCGGCGGGCTACGCCCTCTCCAAGCTGATCGGCGTAAAAATAATCTCCGAGATCAATCCCGCGCGGCGGAGCATCGCCATCCTGCTTCTGATCGGCGTCGGTTGGCTGGCTCTGATCGCCTTCGCCTTGATCCCGCCGCCCTGGAATGTGGCGGCGTTGTTCTTCAATGGGCTGCCGCTCGGCATGATCTGGGGGCTGGTGTTCGGCTATATGGAGGGGCGGCGGGTCTCGGAGGTCTTGGGGGCCATCCTTTGCGCTAGCTTCATCCTGTCATCGGGCGTGGTGAAGTCGGTGGGCGCATGGCTGATGCTCGTCGTGCAGGTGGGGCCCTTCTGGATGCCGGCGGCGACAGGCGCAATCTTTTTCCCCCTGCTGTTCGCGTCGGTCTGGCTCTTGAGCGGCATGCCGCCTCCGGACGCCGAGGATGAGGCGGAGCGGGTCAAGCGCGCGCCGATGGAGGCCGCCGATCGCGCCGCTTTTCTAAAGGCTTACGCGCCGGGGGTGATCATGCTCGTGACCGGCTATGTGCTATTGACCGCCTTTCGAGACTTCAGGGACAATTTCGCCGCCGAGATTTGGACCGCCCTCGGCTACGGCAAGGACCCGGGGGTCTTCACCGCCAGCGAGCTTCCCGTGGCGGTCATATCCCTGGTGGCGCTAGGCGCGGTGATGGTTGTGAAGGATAATTTCTGCGCCCTGATGGTGATCCATGGCATTGTCTTGCTGGGCTTCATTCTGCTCGGCGGCTCCACGCTGGCGTTTCAGGCGCACCTCATACCCCCCTTGATTTGGATGATCCTCGCCGGCGCGGGGCTCTATATGGGCTATACGCCGTTCAACGCCATGCTGTTCGACCGGTTGGTCGCCTTCAGCGGACGGATCGCCACGGCCGGGTTCCTGATCTACGTGGCTGACGCGTCGGGCTATCTCGGCAGCGTCGCGCTCCTGCTATGGCGCAACTTCGGCGGCTTTCATCTGAACTGGCTACAGTTCTTCACGCTCAGCGCTTACACAACCAGCATCGTGGGCTCCCTTCTAACCGCGGCGGCGGCCCTCTATTTCAGTCGAAAAGCGCGTGGCCGCACATGAGCCGGGGCGCCGACGTTCCGTTCACGACCCTGGATGGCCTGGAAGCGTTCCTGGTCATCATGGGAGATGTCACCTGTGAGATGGAGGGGCTGAGCGAACTGGACCACGGCCTGCAGTGCGCCGATGTGCTTAAAGCCGCTGCGCCCGGGGATATTGAGCTACAGATCGCCGGTCTCCTGCACGACGTGGGTGCAGCGCACAGTTCGGAACGGGATCATGGCCAGACCGGCAGCGTGGCCCTGCGCGGGCTTTTCGGAGAGCGTATCGCTGAACTGGTTCGGCTCCACGTGGAGGCCAAACGCTATCTCGTAAGCAGCGATCCAACTTACGTAGCTCAACTTTCGCCGGTGAGTCTTCTCACCCTGGAGCAACAGGGCGGACCCTTGAGCCTGACGGAAAGGGCCGCGTTCGAGGCCAACCCCTTCCACCGCGACGCCATCCGCCTTCGGGCGGCGGATGACCTCGCCAAGACGCCAGGCAGGGCGATACCGGGTTTAGCCGCATGGCTGCCCATCCTAGAACAGCTGAGCCTCCAAGCCACGTGAGCGTGCGTCAAAATGCACTCTGAGCGCGGGTGGCGTTGATCCGCCATCGCATGGCGGCCGCTTCAGCCTACATCCGCATAGGCTTTCCAGATGCTTAGCTTTAATCGCCGGGTAAAGATATCATCCGAACACGTATTAATATAAACAGTGTACATCTAAAGTTCCGCAGATAGTTGTTGATGTATTCAACAGTCTGAGATTTTTCGGTCACAGAAACGTCGCGCGCAGTGTTCATGTATGTGCTGACTGCGGCATAGCTCGCAATCCGGTTTCATTTGATTTGGCCTGCGCCACGGCTGCTTCTGCATTCGTTCGCGCGGTTGCGCACCTTTTGGCGACTCTTGGGGGAGAGATTTATGAAGTCCAGGTATTTGGCGTCTTGCGCGGCTTTCGCCCTGCTCGGCGGATGGGGCGGCGTGGCCATGGCTGCTGATGCGGCCGCTGACAACGCCGCCGTCGCGGCGGACGCGCCTGCGCAGCCAGTCGAAGAAGTGATCGTGACGGCCCAGCGCCGCACCGAAAACATCCAGAACGTTCCGGCGACGATTCAGGCCTTCACCGGCGCCACGCTGGATAAGCTGAACATCACTACGTTACAGGACATCCTGAAGATCACGCCTAACGTGACCTACGGTTCCAACGGTCCCGGTCAGGGCACGATCTTCATGCGCGGCCTCAGCGCCGGCTCCGCCGGCAATCAGTCCAGCGCCACCGTCGGCAACTTCCCCAACGTGGCCATCTACCTCGACGAGCAGTCGATGCAGTTCCCGGGCCGCAACGTCGACATCTATGTGGCCGACATGAGCCGCATCGAAGTCTTGGAAGGGCCGCAAGGCACCCTGTTTGGCGGCGGCGCCGAGGCGGGCGCCCTGCGCTACATCACCAACAAGCCCAAGCTGAACACCTTTGAAGGGAATGCCGAGGCCGGCTACGGCTTCACAGATCACGGTGGCGACAACTCCTCGCTTGTCGCCGTGCTGAACGTGCCCTTGATAGAGGATAAGCTGGCTGTGCGCGGCGTCGTCTATAATGACCGCCAGGGCGGCTACATCACCAATGTCGCCTCCACTTTCACCCGCAGCAACAACGACAACAACGTCTATTTCGGGATCAAACCGACCGGGGGCCTTTGCCCCAACGGTCAACCGGCCGGCATACAGACGGGCTACTGCACTCCCGTCGGCACGAGCCAAGCCAATAACTACGCCCTCGCCGGCAAGGACTCCAACCCGGTGACCCATGAGGGCTTTCGCGTCTCAGCCCTCTACAAGATCAACAACGACTGGGATGTTCTGATTGCCGAGAGCCTACAGAACCTCGATGCGGAAGGCCCTTCGACCGAACTGCCGGTCGGGTCGGACTTCCAGCCGCTGAAGCCGCTGGAGACCACCTTCTTCTCGCCGATCTACGACCACGATAACTTTGAGAATACCGCCTGGACCGTTAACGGAAAGCTCGGCGACTTCAGGGTGATCTACACCGGCGCCTACACCGACCGGCACATCAACCAGCAGATGGACTACACCAACTATTCGCGCACCCTCTATGGTCAGTATTACGAGTGCACCGGCGGCGGTGCGGGCCTTTTGGGCTCCGGCCCGATCCGCTGCTATTCCCCCGTGACGAGCTGGCATGACAAGGTGGAGAACACCCACCTCAGTAACGAATTCCGCATCAGCACGCCTGACACCTGGCGCCTGCGCGGGTTGGCGGGCGCCTACATCGAGGAGTTCCGCATCCACGACAACATGGACTTCAACTATCGGACCGTGCCGTCTTGCAGCGAAGGCTCCAATCTCTCCACCGCCCTCGGCGGCGGCGCGCCCTGTTTCGGCAATGTGGAGACCGCGCCCGGCTCGACGGCGAATGCCCCGGGCGTGCGCGGCGACACCACCGGCTTCGGCGAAGACGTGCAACGCGGCTATGATCAATACGCCGGCTTCGGCTCGATTGACTTCGACATCATCCCCAAAGTGCTGACCGTCACCGCGGGCACGCGCTACTTCGACTACGAAGAGTTCGAGAAGGGCTCACAGTACGGCACCAATGGCGCCTGCCTGAACGTGCTGACGTGCTTCCACGGCATCAACATCGACGCCAACAACGACAAGGTCAGCTTCCACGGCTTCAAGAGCCGGTTCGGCGTGCAGTACCACCCGACTGAGCACACCCTGCTCTATTATCTTTATTCGGAAGGGTTCCGCCCCGGCGGGTTCAGTCGCGGCTCACGCGACAAGGCCCCGGACGCCAACGGCGTGCCTCAATACCACACGCCCAACGGCTACTCGCCCGACTCTTTGGTCAATAACGAAATTGGCGCCAAGACCGAACTGTTCAACCGCCGCTTGGTGGTGAACGTGTCAGCTTACTACATGCAGTGGACCAATGTGCAGCTAGCCCTTTACCAGCCCTGCTGCCTCGGCAACACGACCTTCCTGGTCAACGGTCCAGATTATGACATCAAGGGTGTGGAGGCGCAGTTCACCGGCCGCGTGTTCGACGGTTTCACCCTGATGGGTTCCGCCAGCTACAACGACAACACTCAGACGAACTCGCCCTGTCTCACCGACAACGAGCCGGCTTCCCCAAACCTCGGCAAGTGCATCACCGAGATCAAGGGCCAACCGTTCGTGAACCCGTTCGGGGTGAAGGGCGGCATCTCCGCCTTCTCGCCGACCTTCCAGGGCAACCTGCGCGGCCGCTATGACTGGTCCATGAAGGGTTACGACGCCTTCGCCCAGGCTGGCGTCAGCTACACCGGCAAGCAGTTCAACCAGCCGGCCAACTACACGCCCGGCAGCGCGCCCAGCGAAAGCCCGATCCCAGATACGACCTATCTACGTTACGAGATGCCTGCCTACACCACGGTTGACGCTCAACTCGGCGTCAGCCGCGACCGCTGGACTTTTCAGCTGGTGGGCAGCAACCTGACCAACTCCCACGCCTCGACGTTCACCTCCACGGCTCAGTTCATCAAGTCGGAGGTGCCGCTGCGGCCGCGTGTGGTGGGCGTCAAGCTCAGCGAAAGCTTCTAAGCCTTCGCAGCTCCGTCATCGAGTTCGCGTAAGGGCGGGCCATAGCGCCCGCCCACTTCACACGAGCCCAATGCAAGCCTCCGCCATCGCCCCGTCGCCGCTTTCGATCGAGCAGCAGGTCATCCGCCTTCGCCGATGGCAGGCGGAAGGACGTGACCAGCCGGCGCTCGATGGGGCGTTGACGCTACTCGAAACCTTCCCCGAAAACCGGGACGTCCTGCTGATCGCGGCGACCGCCCATCGCCGCCTTGGCCGCATTCCGGAGTCCAAGACGCTTCTTGGCCGTCTGGAGACAGTGCAGCCCCGTTTCAGCCGCATGCACCAGGAATGGGGGCTTTGCTTTGTGGGCGAGCGCGACGCCCCCAACGCCATTGACCGTCTGCTGCGCGCGGTCAATCTGAACCCGGCCCTGCCTGCCAGCTGGAAGATGCTGGCGCGCCTCTATAACATGGCAGGCGACGCGGAGAACGCCGCTCTCGCCGAACGGCATACGGCGACCTTGCAGGCCCTGCCGGCGGAGGTGGTCAACGCCACCTCCCTGTTCTCCGACGGCGATTTGGTCCCGGCCGAGGCGATCATCCGCGCCTTCCTGCTGCGCCATGGCGACCACATCGAGGCGATGCGCCTCCTGGCCAGGATCGGCATGGCCCTCGACGTCTTGGATGATGCCGAGACTCTCCTGGCGGCGGTGGTGAAGCGGGCGCCGGACTATCAGGCCGCCCGCCACGATTACGCCCAGACCTTGATCCGCCGACAGAAGCACGAGGCGGCAGGCGATCAAATCAAGCGGCTCTTGGCCGCCGACCCGGCCAATTTGGAGTACCGCACGCTGGCGGCCACAGCGGCGCTGGGCGTCGGCCGCCAGGACGAGGCGCTAGACATCTACGAGGCGATGCTGGTGGACATTCCGACCTCGTGGGACGTCCTGCTCTGGCGCGGCCATGCGCTGAAGACCGTCGGTCGCGTAGCCGAAGCGGTGGGCTCCTACCAGGCCTCCGCCGCCGCCCGCCCGGACTTCGGCGACGCCTACTGGAGCCTCGCCAACCTCAAGACCTACCGGTTCAGCGACGACGAGCTGGCGCGAATGCGGATCGAGGAGGCTGGGGCGGCGATCGGCCTCGTCGATCGCTATCACCTTTGCTTCGCCCTTGGAAAGGCGCTGGAGGACCGAGGAGAATTCGCGGAGTCTTGGACCTATTACGAGCGCGGCAACGCCCTGAAGCGGTCCGAGAGCCGCTACCGCCCCGAGATCATCGAAACCAACACGAGAAAGCAGATCGAAGTCTGTACACGGACGTTCTTCCAGGACCGCACCGGCTGGGGCGATCCGCGCCCGGACCCGATCTTCATCCTCGGCCTGCCGCGCTCGGGCTCCACCCTCCTGGAGCAAATCCTCGCCTCTCACTCGCAGGTGGAGGGCACTCAGGAATTGCCGGACATCCAGGCGATCGTCCTCGATCTGCAGGGACGCGACGGTGACCTCGACAATCCCCGCTATCCCGCAGCCCTGCTCGATCTGAAGGCGGATGATTTCCGCCGTCTCGGTGCGAAATATCTTGCGGACACGCAGGTCTATCGGAAAGGCAAGCCCTTCTTCATCGACAAGATGCCCAATAATTTCCGCCACATCGGCCTGATCCACCTGATGCTGCCGAACGCCAGGATCATCGACGCCCGGCGCGAGCCCATGGCCTGTTGCTTCAGTAACTTGAAGCAACTCTTCGCTCAGGGTCAGGAGTTCACCTACAGCATTGAGGACATCGCCTGCTATTACGGGACCTACGCTGCTTTAATGGCCCACTGGCATGAGGCTTTGCCTGGGCGAGTGCTGTGCGTTCAGCATGAGGATGTAGTCGCTGATCTGGACGCCAGCGTGCGCCGCATCCTCGACTATTGTGATTTACCGTTCGAACAAGCCTGCGTCGATTTCCATAAGACCCAGCGCAGCGTTCGCACTCCAAGCTCCGAACAGGTCCGCCAGCCCATCTTCCGCGATAGCCTGGACCAATGGAAGAACTACCAGCCTTGGCTCAGGAAGCTAACGGCGGCCTTAAGCGGTTTCTAATCGAATGGTCATTGTTTTCTCAGCGAATGCCGGAGAACCAAAGGACATTATTGGTGCGCCCGCGCTGGAAGAGCACCAAAAAGCTTACCGTCCAGCTTCGGTGATGGACCAAACTTTGTGATTGCCCCGCCCATCTCCTTAGCTGCCCAAAGTTGACCCCTCTAATGTCAGCAAAGAGACATTCATTGCCGTTCGAAAGCGGCGGCAACCGGCTGTAACTCATGTCGCCTTTCGAGACGGCTAATCAGTGGTCAAAACAACCAGCCTGCGTGATCGCGTAAATATCGCCATCACTCACAATCCAAGCCCGGTGCAGGGCATATGCCAAGCCGGCCTCATAGCCCTGAGGCGCGGGCGCTTTGCACAAAACGCCGACGCAGCAGATCGGCCGGCAAATGATTTTCGCCGCGCTGAACCACTGGATAGAAGATCGCCGCAATCTGGCGGGCGACGGGCTCGTGAACATCGTGCATTTGATGTCCTCGTTTGGGTTGTTGGTTATTCGATAGCCTCGGCGATGCGGTTTGCCGGCGCGAGCGGCGATAGCTTGACCCCGTGTGGCTCCAGTACTCCCAACCGGAGACCTGGGACCACGTGTACCCAAGGCATGCAGGGCGCTAAGGGCTGAGGCGGAGAACCTCATCCGAGAGGACCGCCAACGCTTCGACGCTTCAACAAAAGAGATTTAGGCGTGCGGGCGCGGCAGAAGCCGAGGGCGGCTCCGCTTTCGACGCTCGGACGACGATGAGCCGGGCCCGGACGTGCGGCTCGACCCCGCCCCAAGCGCCTCGGGACAGCGAGCACTAAGGGCGTCCGTCCAGCTTGGAGACCTCGAATGCAAGGTGGCCTGCCCAGGTTCGCGGTGCGTCAGAGACTGAATAGCCTCGTCGCATTTTTGTAAGCGATCTTCTCCTTGTCCTCGGCGCTCACGGGCAGGCCTTCAAGGAAGGCGCGGGCGCCGTCCAGCGTGGCGTAGGGATAATCGACTGAGTAGATGATCCGGTCGGCGCCGAGGACGTCGTGGATGAAGCGAAAGTGCGGCAGGTTCAGCATGCCGCTCGGCGTCACATACACCTGCTCTCGATAGGTTTGCGTGATCGACCGTGAGAGCCCGGTGTCGCTGGCGGGCAGGGCGTCATCCAGGCGCTGGAGAAAGAAGGGGACCATCTCGCCCCAATGGCCGCTGATCACCTGAAGACCGCGATGCCGGTCGAACACGCCGGACAGAAGCATCCGGACGACCTGCACCCCGGCCTCGTTGTGCCAGCCCCAGCCGAACAGGGACAGGCGGGCGCTCACTGCCTTGTCCAAACCTCCGTAGTACGGCTCGCGGACCTGCGGCAGGGGCGCTCCGGGGTGGACGTAAAGCGGCGCCTTCAGCGCGTTCAATGTGGCGAGGATGGCATCATAGCGCGGATCGTCCAGGAAGGTGGCGCCCGGGCGCCCGATCAGCATCACGCCTTTGAGGCCGAGGTCGCGCACCGCGCGCTCGAGCTCGACGCAGGCGGCGTCGGGGTCCTGCCAGGGCAGGGTCGCGAATCCGGCGAAGCGTGAAGGATTGGCGCGGCACGCCTGGGCAAGCCGGTCGTTGGCGTCGCGCACGAGGTCGGCGGCCTGCTGGATCGGCGCTACCTGTGGCGAGTTGCTGTACGACAGGATCTGGATGTCGATCCCATGCTGGTCCATCTCCGCGATCCGCCCGGCGCCCGTTTCGCTCAATGCCTCCCTGATGTCGCCGGTCAGGACGAGTTGCGGACGGCTCCTATCAACCGGCGCGGGCGTCCCCTTCCCGGCCAGGTCGGCCCGATATGGAGCCTCGGCCGCCTCTGCGTCGTGCGTGGCCGCCGCCAGCGCGGCGTCGAGCGCGTGTTCCTCGATGCAGATGAGCTTCACGAAGGGTCCGATCCATCATTTCTAGGCGGCTCGATGAGACACTAACGTCACGGGGCGACGCTCGTTGCTCGCTTCCTTCATTCGCACAAACTTCGGAAGCTTTAGCTTCCGCTTGAAAATCGCCTTCATTCTTGGGCGGCACTCGCCCCGAACAGAGGCCGCCTGTTGGCGACGTCGTACCAGAGCATGACGGGCGGTGCGGCGAGCAGGCTCGGCAGAGCCGCCGCGAAGGCGCGGAAGCTTTCGGTCCCGAAGTAAGGCGCCAGCGCCTCCTCACTTTCACGACGGGCGACGGGGCGCGGTTGGACATCGAGTTGCAACTCCACGCGGCCCGGCATCAAGGCTTCGCCAGAAATTACGACGCGCTGCAGTGTGAAAGCCGGGCGCGCCTGGGACGTCTGATCGGCGATGTCTTCGCTAGCAGGTGTGCGCCGCCGCCCCTGCCGCCGGAGGAAATGGCGGACCTTTTGACGGCCCTTGTCCGGGGCCTTGCCTTTGAACGGCAATCTCAGTCCGGCCGCTACATAAAGCTGGTATTCGACCGCCTCTTAGACGACGCCAACGCCATCCAAAAATCCACGCCATAAGTGCGAAGCCGTGGTCACTTCGGCGAAGTCGCCTGGCCAGCCGATCTGACATTGTTGTGCCCGGTTAATTGCAGGCCAAGACAGCACACAGCGAGGTTCCGCGAGCGCTCTACATGATCGCGTTCAATTTCGATGGCGCCGCCTTGGTCATACGCGACCCGCCGGAGTGAGCTGCCAGCGCCGCCAAGCTGTCGATCGACACTACTAACTTGCGGCTACAGAAATTTCTCACCTAAGATTCTTGTCGGAAATTGCGGCGAATATTCGTATTAGATTTAGGGATCAACGAGGAAGCGGCCCCCAAACATTATCGGAAATCTTCGTTGGCTCCATTGAATGCTCAGTGCGTGCGGCCTGATAGGATTTGCTGTGCGATGCCTCCCTATCAGAGTCTCTTGACTAGATGGTAAGTAATTACTTACCGTAAGTGATGACTTACGGTGATTCTGCCTTTGCCGCGTTGGCTGAGCCGGCCCGGCGGAGGATGATGGAGCTACTTATGGCTGGGCCAAAGCCCGTGAGCGCGATCGCAGCGGGAATGCCGATCAGCCGGCCTGCCGTGTCTCAACACCTCAAGGTGCTCAAGGACGCGGGACTCGTGAAGGATCAGGCTGACGGAGCTCGGCGACTCTACGCCATAGATCCCAACGGACTTGGTCCAATGCGCGCATGGCTGGATCAATTTTGGGACGTGGCGCTCGTGGCTTTCAAGGCTGAGGTTGAGCGCCCAAGCATTGAAGCGTCGGGAGAAAAAGGATCATGACAAGTACGTCTGAGCCGCGGATTGTACCTGCGCCCGTAAGGAAGCAGCTTGTCGTCGAGGCATCTCCCGAGCACGCATTCGACGTGTTCACCGCTGGATTTTCCAAATGGTGGCCGGCTAGCCACCACATCGGCGCAGCGGCCTATCGAGCGGCTGTCATAGAACCCCGCGAGGGAGGACGCTGGTTTGAGATTGGGGAGGATGGCTCGGAATGCGACTGGGGCGACGTACTCACGTGGGAGCCCCCCGTTCGGCTCGTTCTAGCTTGGCGGCTCGGCGCGGATTGGAAATACGACAAGAATCTTTTGACTGAGATCGAGGTGAAGTTCACCGCTGAGGGTGCGCGCACTCGTATCGATTTTGAGCATCGCAAACTCGAAAATTGGGGACTGGCTGCAGCTCAAGCGCGCGACGCGATCGATAGCGAAGGTGGCTGGGGCGGCCTCCTGGGAATGTACGCGGCAGCGCTCAAGGATTGATGAGCGTCTCCTCGCCGTGCCCAGCGAACCGCCCACTTCCCGAGGGCTTTAGGCCCTTCACAACAACACTGCTCGATTGCGATCGAGTTGACGTGACAACTTTCTGCAGCAGGTGATGATGGGCAAGGCAACGACAGAAACTTACGGGTCTGCGGCCCCCATGCTCGCCTTCGCGGTTGCGTTGGCGACAGCCCATCCTGTTGCGGCGGCGATTAAGGATCTTGAAGCGAGTGGCTTTGCAAACGAGGTGAAGCTCCACATCGCTGCTCCTCCTGCCAAGGTCTACTCGCTTATCGGCCAACCAGCGATGTGGTGGAGCTCCGACCACACCTATTCGGGCAGCGCCGCCAATCTCAGCATGGAGGAGAAAGCCGGCGGATGCTTCTGTGAAAAACTGCCGAACGGCGGGTCAGTGGAACATCTGATCGTCGTCCATGCAGAACCGGGAAAGCTTCTCCGCCTCCGTGGCGCTCTCGGCCCGTTCCAAGCCTACAGCGTTGAGACCGTTATGACTTGGAAGCTCGTCCAATCTGGCGACGGCTCGGACGTAACCGTAACATTTTTAGTCGGCGGGTACATGAAGGGGCGCATGGCCGATATTGCGAAGGTGGCCGACGGTGTTCTTTCTCTCAATTCAGAGCGGCAGAAGCGGTTCGCCGAAACCGGATCTCCAGACGAGAAACCTCTTTAGTCCCTATCTGCAAGGGTCCAACTAGGAGGCTATGGTCTTCGAGCGGTCTTCTAAGGCGTGGATCACAGCGACCATGTCGGCGCCCCCGAAGCCTAAAGCTTCAGTTTCCGCGTAAAGTTTGTGGCAAACATCCAAGATAGGCGAGACGACGCCAACGCTGCGGGCGGCCTCCGCAATCAACCGATTATTATCGACGACGTTGCTGACCGCGGCTTGCGCATTGAAATCCTGGGCAAGGAGCTTGCCCGCCTTAACGCGTGAGACGTCGCTCGCCATGGGGCATGCGTCAAGGATCTGAACCAGCCGGCCTAAATCAAGACCATGAGCTGCAGAGAAATGCACGGCCTCGGCAAGGCCCGTCACCATGCAAATCATGAAGAGATTGACCGCCAGCTTCATGTGGAGCGCGGCCGGCGAGGCCCCACACGCGATGACCTCTCAGCACATGGGAAGTAGAAGCGGGCGCACCCGGACCAAATCATCGGGGTCGCCTGCCAACATCGCGACCAATTGGCCCGTCTCCGCCGGTTTCCGCGACCCGGACACTGGAGCCTCGATGTAGTGACCGCCAGCGTCTCGAACCGCTTGGGCAAGCGCCTTCGAGTAGTCGGGCGTCATTGGGATTGCACCTGTATCGGCTCGCTTGCCCGGAAGATCTGGTCCGCTGCGCATCTCCCCCATTCCGGTTAGGAGCAATACATCAGGCGATTTGTATCGAACGCCCCCCACATGCCCCGTGGCTGCCTTGAGGTCTGCGGTGTCGCCCAGACAGCCACTTAACTCTATGAAACTATTAGGAGTGATTGGCGCACCCGACACGATTCGAACGTGTGACCTTTGCCTTCGGAGGGCAACGCTCTATCCAGCTGAGCTACGGGTGCAGGCCGCGTGGCGGCGGGGGACCTTTAGCCGATGGTCGGCCAAGGTGCAACGAAGGCGTTGAGCATGACGGCTTGACGTGTTTTCAGCGCCGCCGCACGTTAAAGGACCTATAGGTGAGAGGATTAATGATGTGGGGTTCTCCTATGAAAGCCGTTTGCGCGGCGATCCTGCTGATGCTGGGCGGTGTGGGTGCGGCGTCCGCAGCGTGTAAGCTTCAGGAGATCGGCGAATTTCATGTGGCGATGGATGGGACCGGGCGCTTGTCGATGCACAGGTGAACGGTCAGCCGATCCGGTTTTTGCTGGATACTGGCGCGTCGAACTCGATCATTACACGCTCCGCCGCCAAGAGGTTGGGCTTGAAGTTTTATCAGGTAGACGGTCTTCAATTCTATGGCGTCGGCGGTAGCGATGTGGTCGGCGCGGTGACGGTTGATGAACTGAAGATCGCCGGGGTCACAGCCCATCACGTCAATATGGCGGTTTCCGCCACGCGATTGGACTCACCCGAATATGCGGGCTTTCTCGGAGACGACATCCTTGGCCAGCAAGACTTAGAACTGGATTTCTCCAACGCCGCCGTACGCCTCATTAAGCCCGCCGGCTGTGTAGGCGATCAGGTTCTGTACTGGGGCAAAGGCTACGCTTCCGCCGTCATGGAGCCATCCCAGGGGAAAGACGCCATCGAGGTTTACGTGTCCTTGAACGGGAAACGGACGTTGGCCGAAATCGACACTGGCGCGCCCACCTCGATCGTGACGCTGGACGCGGCGCGCCGCGCGGGCGTCACGCCTCAGTCCGAGGGCGTTAAGGATGACGGCTATTCCGGGGGGCTCGGGGCGGAGCGGTCCAAGGCCCTGGTGGCGTCATTCCCGACCTTTACAATCGGCGACGAGACGATCAAGAATGCGAAGTTGAGGATTTCCGACCTGTTCGCCGCTGACACCGAAGGAGCGACGGGCTCCCACATTCAGGCCCAGGTGGAAGATTTGCCGCAAATGCTGCTAGGAGCCGATTTTGTGCGGGCGCACCGGATTTACGTCGCTCGCTCTCAGGGGAAGATCTACTTCTCCTACAGCGGTGGTCCGATTTTCCAAGTCGTCGGCCCAGGGGCGGAGCGCGCGGGCGCGGCGGCTTCCGCAAAGCCTTGATCCATCAAGCCATCTCCCGCGTGGGGCTCTGCGCGGCGGGGTCGCCATAGGTCAACGCCAGGAACACGTCCTCAAGGTCGGGGTCTTCGGTGGAAAGGTCCTTGATGCCGACGCCGGCGGCGCGGACGGCGTTCAGCACCTCGTCGACGCTGGTGGCCTCGGGCTTGAAGGTGATGGCGAGGCGGCCGTCGGGGCGGAGCTTTCCGTCGAAGCCGGCTATCGCGGGCGGCGTCTCGAACGGCTCCTGGGGGGTGATCACCACCGCCTTGGTGTCCAGCCGCCCCAGCAGTTTGCGGGTGGGCTCGCACGCCACCACCTGGCCGTGGTTGACGATGGCGATGGTGTCGCAAAGCTCCTGCGCCTCTTCCAGGTAGTGGGTGGTGAGGACGATGGTGACGCCCCGCGCATTCAGCTCCCGCACATAGGCCCAGAGCTGACGGCGCAGCTCCACGTCCACCCCAGCGGTGGGCTCGTCCAGAATCAGCACCGGCGGCTGGTGCACCAGCGCCTTTGCCACCATCAGCCGCCGCTTCATGCCGCCGGAAAGCTGGCGCACATAGGCGTCCGCCTTGTCGCCGAGGCCGAGGGCGGTGAGGATCTCCATGGTGGTGCGCTGGGATTTCGGCACGCCGTAGAGACCGGCCTGGGTCTCCAGGCTCTCCCGCGGGGTGAAGAAGACGTCGGCGGCCAGCTCCTGTGGCACCACGCCGAGGCCAGCCCGAGCGGCGCGGGGGTGCTGATCGATATCAACACCCCAGATAGAGACCTCGCCCGCCGTCTTCCGGCACAGCCCGGCCAGAATGTTGATGAAAGTGGACTTGCCCGCCCCGTTAGGGCCGAGCAGGCCGAACATGGAGCCGCGCGGGATCGCCAGGTCGATCCCCTTCAGCGCCTGTTTCTCCGGCATGGTCTTGCTGGCGGGAAAGGTCTTCACCAGGCCTTTGGCCTGGATCGCATAGTCGGGAAGGGTCATGCCGGCTCGGAAAGGGGCGGGGCTGTCCCCGCTGAATTGACGCGATCGTTCGCGCCGCATAGGTATGCCGCGCCGCCATTCCGCTCAAGCCCGCCGCAACCGTTGGACGCCCATGCGCCTGCTCGATTCCCAAGCCATCGCGCCCGAACCGCCGGAGATCATCACCGTCCGCACCCATCGCCTGTGGTGCGACGGGAGCGCCGGCGCGCTGGGGCACCCTCGCGTCTATCTGGAGATGGGCGCGGCGGGGTTCGTGGAGTGCGGTTACTGCGACCGCCGGTTCGTACTGGCGCCCCATGAGCAGCCGGAAGACGAGCGGCTCGATCCCGGCGACTACGAGGGCGCGGCCGGCCATTAGCCCAAACCCGCCATGACTCTCTGGAGCCCCTCGCCGAAGCTGGCCGACGGCGCGGTGGTGCGGATCGGCGACTTCGTCGGCGTCGTTGCCGAGCGCGAGGAAAA
>CAXTHJ010000001.1:182336-213623 GCA_964243985.1 uncultured Caulobacteraceae bacterium
CGACGCTTGGGTGAGTTTGATTGTAAAGTGTGGGGCGCGGCGGGGTAGCCTGAGGATCGATGCGGCTACGGGGGAAGTGGTGGCCACCGCGCCGACCGCCCGACGCCTCACCGACGCCCTCCGTTTCGCCGAAAGCCGCGCCGCCTGGATCGCCGCCCAGCTTAGCCGCTTGCCGCAGGCCCTGTCCCTTGCGCCGGGGACGATGATCGAGGTGCAAGGGGCTCCGTGCCGGCTGGAGCGCGCCGCCATGCGCATGAAGGCGCGCTTCATCCCCGCCGCCGGGACCGAGCCAGCGCGGCTGATCGCCTCCGGAGAGGGCGACGCCTACGCGCGGGCGGTGGTGAGGGCGCTGAAGGCGCACGCGCTGGCGCAGCTGGCGGACCGCACCGCCCATCATGTGCGAACGCTGGCCGAGCCCCTGCCGCAGATCGCGGTGATGGACGCCCGGATGCGCTGGGGCTCCTGCCGGCAGGGGCGGGCAGGGGAGCCCGCGCGCATCCGCTACAACTGGCGGCTGATCCTGGCGCCGCCGTGGGTGCTCGACTATGTGGCGGCGCACGAGGTCGCCCACCTGATCGAAGCCAACCATTCGTCAGCCTATTGGGCGGTGGTGAAGCACATCTTCGGAGACCATCGGCCCGCCCGCGCGTGGCTCCGCGCCCACGGCGCGGCCTTGCACGCGGTCGGCGCCTAGCCCTTCGGCGCGACGCGGCTTAGAAGCTGCTCATCACAGGCGGTCGGGCGGCGCGATGGTCATCATGGTTCTGTCTTTGGGCGTTGGTCGATGAGCGGCGAGGCTTTGGAGCTGAAAAGCCTCCGCAAGGTGTTCACCAAGCCGGCGGTGGACAATCTGGACTTGACCGTGCGGGCGGGTGAGCTTTACGCCCTGCTCGGTGCCAACGGCGCGGGCAAGACCACCACGCTGCGGATGGTGGCGGGGCTGCTGCGGCCGGACGCCGGGGCGATCTCGGTGTTCGGCGTCGACGCCCTGGCCGATCCCCGGGCCGCCAAGCGGCTGATCGCCTGGCTCCCCGACGAGCCGATGCTTTACGACAAGCTGACGCCGCTGGAATACCTGCAGTTCATCGCTGGCCTGTGGGCCGTTCCCGCGGAAAAGGCGCGCGCCAAGGCCGAGGAGCTGCTGCGCTGGCTGGACCTGTGGGACCAGCGCAACCAGCGGTGCGAAGGCTTCTCCCGCGGCATGAAGCAGAAGGCGGCGCTGGCCGGCGCCCTGATCCACGACCCCAAGCTCTTGATCCTGGACGAACCCCTAACTGGCCTGGATGCTTCAGTGGCGCGTCAGGTGAAGGACCTGTTGCAGGAACGGGTGAAAGCCGGCGCCACGGTGATCCTCACGACCCACATCCTGGAGGTGGCCGAACGCCTCGCCGACCGCATCGGCATCATCCAGTCCGGCAAGCTCCGCGCCGAAGGGACGCTGACCGAACTTCGCGCTCGTGCCGGCGACCTCGGCGATAAGAGCGGGGGCGGCACGCTGGAGGACGTTTTCTTGCAACTGGTGGGCGGCGAGACGGCGTGACGCGGTTAGCCTTTCCACCGGGGTCCGTCCCCTGGCTGATGGCGCACGAACTGCGGCTGAGCTTTCGCGGGGTGAAGGGGCGAAAGCGCGGCGCGCTGACCCTGATCATCCTCGGCAGCGTTCTACTCATCGCCACCCTGGCCGGGGGCGTGCCCCTGGCTTTGGCGCTTCGGCACGTGCCGATCCGCCAGACGCCTTTGCTGATCATGATCTTCGATATCGCCATCGTGGCGATCTTCACGCTGATCCTGTCCCAGACTCTGGCTTCGGCGACCATGGCCTTCTACGAGCGGGGCGACCTCGACCTCCTGCTCTCCTCGCCCATTCCGCCCCGGCGGGTGTTGGCGGTGCGGGCGGTGGGTATCGCCACCATGCCCTTCCTGTGGTTCGCCGCGATCCTGACCATCGCCGCCGGGCCGCTTGCGGTGCTAGGCCAACCGCGCTGGCTAGCGGGCTATCCGGTGCTCGCCTCCATCGCGCTCCTGGCGGCGGCGGCGGGGCTCAGCCTCGCCATGGGCCTGTTCAAGCTGATCGGCGCGCGGGCCACCCGCACGGTGGGGCAGCTGATGGCCGCCGTGATCGGCGCGGCCTTCTTCCTGATCAGCCAGTCGCGCAACTTCCTGCCGGATAACGGGAAGGCGGTGTTCGGCGGCGTCATGCGCTGGGCGCAGAGCGGCGTGTTCCGACCGGGCGCGCCTCTCTCCTGGCCCGCCCGCGCCGTGTTCGGAGAGCCCCTGCCGCTGCTGGTCTTCGTCAGTCTATCCGTGCTGATCTTCGCCGGGGTGGCGGCGGGGCTCGGCCGCCGCTTTTCCGCCGACGCCTCGGTGGCGGCGGGAGTGCAGTCCGAAGCGCCCCGGGCCCGCGCCCGCGCCATCTCGGTGAAGAGCTTCGGCGGCGGCGTCTTCGCCACCATGCTGCGCAAGGAGCTGCTGCTGCTGGTGCGGGACCCGACCCTGCTTTCCCAAGTGCTGCTGCGGACCCTCTACGTCCTTCCGCTCACTTTCGTGATGGTCAAGAACGCCGGCCAGCCCCACGGCCATTCGGGTTCGCACCTGACCGACATGATCAGCGCGGTCCGCCTGGCGTCTCTGGCGGGGGCGGTGACCTTCATGGCGGGGCAGGTGGCCGGGAGCCTCGCCTGGATCACCATCTCGGCGGAGGATGCGCCAGAACTCCTGGCCGTGGCGCCGGTGGACGGCGGCGTCGTGCGCCGGGCTAAGCTGACCGCGACCATGATCCCGGTGGCGGCGCTCCTGGCCCTGCCCCTCGGCGCGCTTTTGTGGCTGACGCCGTGGATCGGCGTATGTGCGACGGCGGGCGCAATCGCCTCGGCCGCCTCGTCGGGGTTGATCAACCTGTGGTTCGAGAAGCCCGCGCCGCGCAAGGCCTTCCGCAACCGGCGGGGGGGATCCATCCTCGGCGCGGTGGCTGAAATGCTGCTGGGCCTCGGTTGGGGCGTCACGGCGGGGATGGCGGCCGCGTTGTCGCCCTGGGCGCTGATCCCTTGCGCGGCTACCTTGGTGGCGATGGGCGTCTTCTACGGTCTGTCGAACCCCAACCGTGCGTACTGAAGCCTCTCAGCGCCTAGGATGCGGCGCGTGGGCAAGGCGGAGCAGGTTCGCGGCGCCCGGCGCGCCGAACGGCGTTCCCGCCACGATCAGCACCCGCTGTCCGGGCTCCGCCAGCCCCAGGCGGGCGGCGAGGGCGCAGGCCTCTTCCGTCACCCCTTCCAGGCTGTCGGGTTCCGACCCAACGCGGGGCTCAAGCCCCCAGACCAGCGTCAGCCGACGCGCCGCCGTTTCGCTCGGCGTCAGCGCCACCACCGTCTGTAATGGCCGCTCCCGCGCCAGCCGCCGCGCCGTGGCCCCAGTGCTGGTGAAGGCGACGAGGCAGGCGGTGGAGCCCGTCTCCGCCGCGCGGCGGGCGGCGGCCACCAGGGCGTCGGCGTCTTCGTCGTCGATGCGGTCGCCCTCCACGCCCATCAGCTCCGGCCAGCGGGGATCGCGCTCCACGCGGCAGATGATCCGGTCCATCATGGCGGCGGCCTCCAGCGGAAAGGCGCCGGCGGCGGTCTCGCCCGACAGCATCAGGGCGTCCGCGCCCTCATAGACGGCGTTGGCGACATCGGAGGCTTCCGCACGGGTGGGCGTGGCTGAGGCGGTCATGGATTCCAGCATCTGGGTGGCGACGATCACCGGCACCCCCCGGCGGCGGGCGGCGCGCAAGATGCGCTTTTGCGCTACCGGCACCTCTTCGGGATCCAGTTCCACGCCAAGGTCGCCCCGCGCGATCATCACGCCGTCGCAGAGATCTAAGATCGCTTCGAGCTCGTCCAGCGCGGCCGGCTTCTCGATCTTGGCCATCACGGCGGCGCGCCCGGCGACGAGCTGGCGCAGCTCCGCCATATCCGCCGGCCGTTGCACGAACGACAGGGCGACCCAATCCACGCCGAGGCGGAGCGCGAAGGCGAGGTCCGCCCGGTCCTTCGCCGTCAGCGCCGCCAGGGGGATGACGGCGCCGGGGAGGGCGACGCCCTTGCGATCCGAAAGCATCGCGCCCTGCACCACGGTCACCGCGGCGAAGTCCGCGCCGCAGCGATGGACCTTCAGGCGCACCTTGCCGTCGTCCACCAAAAGCACGGCCTCGGGCTTAAGGGCGGCGAAGAGTTCCGGGTGAGGCATCGAGACCCGCGCGGCGTCGCCGGGCGTCGGGTCCAGATCGAGGCGGAGCTTGTCGCCCGGCTTGATGGGGATGAAGCCGCTGGCAAAGGTTCCGAGCCGCAGTTTGGGGCCTTGCAGGTCGGCCAATATGCCGAGCGGCCGCTCCACCACCGTCTCCGCCGCGCGCACGGCGGCAAAGGTGGCGGCGTGATCCTCGTGCAGGCCGTGGCTGAAGTTCAGCCGGAACACGTCCACGCCGATCCGCGCCAGCGCCAGCACCTGGTCGGGCGCCTTGCTGGCGGGGCCGAGGGTAGCGACGATGCGGGCGTGACGCTGGCGGATCATTCGGCGGCGACTCCACGATCAGAACCCCGATCGTAGCCGTTCAGGACGCGCGCAGGAACAGCCCAATGGTGAGGGCTACGCCCAGGACGATGACGCCGATCCGCAGCACCTTCTCGTTCACCCGCTTCAGCATCCAGGCGCCGAGCAGGCCGCCGCCGATTGCGCCGACGCCGAGAATGGCTGCTTGAAGCCAGTGGACGTCTCGGGAGAAGACGAAGATCAAGACGGCGGAGGCGTTCATCACCGCCCCCAGCACGTTCTTGGTCGCCCCCGCCGTGCGGACCGGAAGGCCAGCGATGGTCAAGGCCGCCAGCATCAAAAAGCCGATCCCGCCGCCAAAGTAGCCGCCGTAGATGGCGATCAAGAGCTGAGCGCCACCGGCTGGAATAGGGCCGAGCGCAACACCGCTCTTGGGCGCTTTGCGAAAGAATGTTCCCCAGGTGAAAATGGCGGTGGCGAAGAGGACGAGAAAAGGCACTAGCTTCGCGAAGAAGCTTGGCGGGGTGGCGAGAAGCAAGAGCGCGCCGATCACGCCGCCGATGAGGCTAAGAACGAGCAGGGCTCGGAACGACAGCCGCTCCGCGCCGGAGACCAGCTTTCGCCCCGCGACGCCTGTCGCCACCTGACCGGGGAACAGGGCGATGGTGGAGGTGATGTTAGCCGCGCGGGCGTCGAGGCCCGAGAGGATCAGGACCGACAAGGTCACGAACGATCCGCCGCCCGCCAGCGCGTTCTGGGCGCCGGCCCATACGCCAGCGAGCAACAGGATAATCCACATAGGGGTGAGCTATGGCGCAGTGGAGCAGGTGCGAAAAGACCGGATCGATCTATACTCGCCTCGTGTGCTCCAAAAAGCGTGGCGCGCGTACCCCAAAGAGCAAGCGGGCCAAGCCTTAGGCTTCGAGCCTATTCTGCGGCGACGAAAACCTTGTCGTTGGTCGCGCTCGCAACATTGCCGTTGGCCACGTTCAGTCGGCCAAGCAGAGCGTCACGTTCTTCCCAAAGAGCGTTCGGCAGCCGATCGCCGAATTTCTCGTAATACGGCGCGATCAACGCCGCCTCCTCAGCCCAGACTTCGTGATCGACGGTGAGCAGAAGGTCGATCTGTGCGTCCGTGATGGTCAAACCGCTGACATCCAAGGCCGCCTTGGTGGGGACGAGGCCGATGGCGGTGGTCTCCGCGTCCACTTCGCCTTCGAGACGCTGAACGATCCACTTCAGAACGCGGCTGTTCTCGCCATAGCCCGGCCAGACGAATTTGCCCTTTTCGTCCTTCCTGAACCAGTTGACGAAATAGATGCGCGGCAGCTTGGCCGGATCGGCTTTGGCACCGAGCGCCAGCCAGTGCGCGAAGTAATCGCCCATGTTGTAGCCGCAGAAGGGCAGCATGGCGAAGGGATCGCGACGGAGCTCGCCCACCTTGTTCTCCGCCGCCGCGGTGCCTTCGGAGGCGACGTTGGAGGCCATGAACACGCCGTGGCGCCAGTCGAAGGATTCGGTGACCAGCGGCACCGCCGAAGCCCGCCTTCCGCCGAACAGGATGGCCGAGATCGGCACGCCTTTGGGGTCTTCCCACTCCGGCGCGATCACCGGGCACTGGCCGGCTGGCGCGGTGAAGCGGGCGTTGGGGTGCGCCGCCGGCTCGCCAGATTCGGGCGACCAGGCGCGGCCTTTCCAGTCGGTCAGGCCCTCCGGCGGATGGTCGGTCAAACCCTCCCACCAGACATCGCCGTCGGCGGTCAGGGCGACGTTGGTGAAGACCGCGTTGGAGTGCAAAGAATCGATCGCGTTCTTGTTGGTGGCGATCCCGGTGCCGGGCGCCACGCCGAAGAAGCCGGCTTCGGGGTTGATGGCGTAAAGCCGTCCGTCTTCGCCGAACCGCATCCAGCAGATGTCGTCGCCGATGGTCTCCGCCGTCCAGCCGGGGATGGTCGGCTGCAGCATGGCGAGATTGGTCTTGCCGCAGGCGCTGGGGAAGGCGGCGGCCACGTAATGCACCGCCTTTTCCGGCGAGGTCAGCTTCAGGATCAGCATGTGCTCGGCCAGCCAGCCCTCATCCCGCGCCATCACCGAGGCGATGCGCAGGGCATAGCACTTCTTGCCAAGCAAGGCGTTGCCGCCGTAGCCGGAGCCGTAGGACCAGATCTCCCGGTCCTCGGGGAAGTGGACGATGTACTTAGTCTCGTTGCAGGGCCAGGCCACGTCCGTTCGACCGTCGCTCAGGGGAGCGCCCAATGTGTGCACCGCCGGAACGAAGAAACCGTCCTCGCCCATGGCGTCCAGCGCCGCCTGGCCCATCCGCGTCATCACCCGCATGGAGATGGCCACATAGGCGCTGTCGGTGATCTCGACGCCGAGGGCGGAGATGGGCGAGCCCACCGGGCCCATGGAGAAGGGGAGCACATACATGGTGCGCCCGCGCATGGCGCCCTTGAAGAGGCCGTTCAGAGTGCCGCGCATATCAACCGGATCGGCCCAGTTGTTGGTAGGGCCTGCGTCGGCGGCGTCTTTTGAGCAGATGTAGGTGCGGCTCTCCACGCGGGCGACGTCGCGGGGATCGGAGGCGGCGTAGAAAGAGTTAGGGCGCTTCTTGGGATCGAGCCGCTTCAACGTCCCGCTTTGGATCAGGGTTTCCGTCAGCTCTTCCCATTCTTCGTCGGATCCGTCGCACCAGCGCACGCTCGCCGGTTCGGTCAGGGCGGCGATATCGCTCACCCACTGCAGTAGTCGTTTGTGTTTGGTCGGGGCCTTATCGAGACCCGGTACGGCCAAAGCCATCATCACCACCTTCACCATCAGAGTGGGCCTATTTTTGCCCGTTTCAAAAAAGCGTAACGCTTTGCGGCCGTCCAGTCGATTCAACATTTTCACCGGGCGTGCGGCGTCTTTGCAAGCTTCAGCCCAGAGTTGATGGCATTATCGTCCCTCGATCCGTTGTGCAGTGCAATATACATTGCAAGATAGTTAGGTTTCCTAATATTAGTCCACTATGAAATCGCTGACGCCTGCTCGATCGGACTCCGGGGTTGCACAAATGGCGGACCGGCTGCGGCCGGTGATCTTGAAGCTAGGCCGTCATTTGAGGCGGGAGGCGCAAAAGGTCGGCGTCTCCGCGCTCGACGCGCAGGTGCTGGGGATCGTGAAAAAGTCTCCGGGGATCGGCGTCTCCGATCTCGCTGACATCGAGCAGATGAGCCGGCCGGCCATGAGCGCCCACGTCAAACGGCTTGAGACCGCGGGGTGGTTGGCCAGGCGACCGGACGCTCTGGATGGCGATAAACGGCGCGTGGCGCTGGTTGTTACGGCAAAGGGGCTTCAGGCGCTGAACGCGATCCGCCGCTCCCGAAACGATTGGTTGGCCGCTCGCCTGGCGACCCTGAAGCCTCAGGAGCTCGACGCGCTGGACAGCGCGTTGACCACCCTGACCCGGCTCGTGGAGATCAAGCCATGAAGCTTGCCGCCACAATGCCTGCGAAGCCCAGTCCAGCGTCGGGGGCGGGGATGGCGGAAGCGGTGTTGGCTCCGCCCGGCGAGGCCGCCCTTCGAACAAGCCCACTTTTGCCCCTGATCATCGGCGCGGCGCTGTTCATGCAGACGCTGGACGCGACGGTGATCTCCAACGCCTTGCCCACCATGGCCAGGTCGCTGCATCAGGACCCCTTGATGTTGAATCTGGCGATAACCGCCTATCTTTTGGCGGCGGCGGTGTTCCTGCCGATCTCGGCATGGGTGGCGGACCGGTTCGGCGCCAAGAATGTCTTCCGTGTGGCTATCGCGGGGTTCGCCCTGAGTTCCCTCCTCTGCGGTCTGTCGCAGAATTTGCTGGAGCTTGTGGGCGCGCGGATGTTGCAGGGCGTCGCCGGGGCGATGATGCTGCCGGTAGGGCGGCTGGTGCTGTTGCGGTCGGTGCCGAAGTCCGAACTGGTCAGGGCCATGTCCTACCTGACCATGCCCGCGCTGCTCGGGCCGATCCTGGGGCCGCCCATCGGCGGCTTCATCGTCACGTTTTCGTCGTGGCGGTGGATTTTCTACATTAACCTGCCGATGGGCGTCTTGGGGCTGATCCTGACCAGCCTGTTCATTCCCGATGTGCGGGAGGCGGTGCGGGAGAAGCTCGACGTGCGCGGGTTCATCCTCACTGGATGTGGTCTGGCGGGACTGGTTTATGGCTTTGACAATCTCGGCAAGAACGTCTTGCCGTTCGCCGTGGTCGCGGCCTTGCTGGTGGGCGGTTTGATCTGCGGCGCCCTCTACGTCTTCCACGCCAGGCGCACGCCCAACGCCATCCTCGACCTGTCTCTGCTGAAGATCAGGACGTTCGCCGCGTCCACGGTCGGCGGCCTCTTCTCCCGCCTGGTGATCGGCGCCAGCCCGTTTCTGCTCGCTCTTTTGTTGCAGCTTGGTTTTGGCCTTTCGGCGTTCCAGGCTGGCCTTTTGACCTTCGTCGGAGCGGCGGGCGCACTCTTGATGAAGACGACCGCCCGTCCGATCATCAGCCGGTTCGGGTTCAAGCAGGTCTTGATCGTCAACGCCGTCGTGGTCGCGGCCTTCTCAGGCGGCTACGCCTTGTTTCGCATCACAACGCCGCATTGGATCCTGTTGCTGACGCTTCTGGCGGGCGGTTTCTTCCGCTCGCTACAGTTCACCGCTTTGAACGCCATGGGATACGCGGACGTGCCGCAATCCCTGATGAGCCGCGCCTCCAGCCTTTCCAGCATGTTCCAGCAGCTGGCGCAAAGCCTAGGTATCGGGCTGGCCGCCATGCTGATCCATTACACCTTGGCTTTGCGCCATAGCCCTGCCCTGACGGCGGCCGACATCTCGCCAGCGTTCGCGATTGTTGCGGGTCTATCGTTGATCGCCCTGTTCTTCTTCGTGACCCTTCCCGCGGACGCCGGGGCGGAGGTTTCGGGCCGCTTGGCTCCCGTTCACAAGGACTGACCGTTACGGCTTCAAATACCGGTCGAACCATCCTACCAGTCGGTGCGCCAGATCGTGCACGTGCTCGGGCTTCCTGATGCCGTGCCCTTCGCCCTCGTAGATCACCAAGGACACCGGCACGTTCAGCTCCTTCAGAGCGTGCCAGAACTCGATCGACTGGGGCGCAGGGCATTCCACGTCCCGCTCGCCCACATAGATGAAGGTCGGGGTCTTGGCTTGCTTGATGGTGGTGAGGGGCGAGAGCTTCTCGTAGATCGCCGGATCGTCATAGGCGGAGGCGCCGAAGAAGGGGATCATCCACTGGTCGATGCCGTTCTCGCCGTAATAGCTGATCCAGTTGGCGATGCCGGCGCCGGCCACGGCGGCGTGGAAGCGGGCGGTGTGCGCCACCGTCCACATGGTCATGAACCCGCCGTAGCTGTGGCCGAAGACGCCAAGCCGTTTGTCGTCAATAGGCGCGACCTTCTCCACCGCATCGACGCCGGCCAGGATGTCTCTGAGGTCGCCGCCGCCGAGGTCGCGCACATTGGCGCGGGTGAAGGCTTCGCCCTGGCCATAGGACCCGCGCGGGTTGGGCTCGAACACGTAGTAGCCGTGGTCCAAGAGGTCCCGCGTCTGGCCGAACGCCACATAGCCCGGCCCCGCCGCCGCGCTCGGGCCGCCGTGCACCTGAACGATCATGGGGTAGGTCTTGCCGGGCGTAACCGTCGTCGGCGCCAGCAGCCAGCCCTGCACCGTATAGCCGTCGCTGGTCCAGGTTATGCTCTTGGCGGCGACGTGGTCCGGCAGGGCGTCATTGTCGTGGGTGAGGGCGCGGCCCTGTTCGCCGATGGTGTGGATGCCGATGATCGGCGCGCGCTCGAACGTAGATAGGGTGGCGGCGAAGGTCTTGCCGTCGGCGGTGAAGCTGTAATGGCCGTCGTTGGCGGAGAAGTTGAACGGAGCCTGCGCCTCGATCTTCACCGCCCCTGTCTCCGGCGTGACGGCGACGTTGGCCATGTTCGCCCCGATCAAGGCTGACCCCCGCAAGAGGTCCCCCCGCCAGACGAAGGATGTGAAGGTGCCTTTGTAGCCCGGCGTGATATCCTTCGGCGTCCCGCCGGTGATCGGCACCGTGTAGAGATCGCCGCCAACGGAGCCGAAGTCGCTCATGATGCCGCCGATGAAGGCCACGGTCTTGCCGTCCGGCGAAACGCGGGGGACGTTCATCTGGTATTTCGGCGCGGCGATCACCCGCGCCGCGCCGGTCAGGTCCACCGCCACCAGCTTGGCGATCCACCAGTTGTTGTCGCCGTTGCCCTTGGCGGCGGTGGCGACAAAGCCTGTGCCCGCCGGCGTCCAGTCGTATTCGTAAACCCAGGTGTCGGCCGGGGAGATCAGGCGAAGCTCGCCGCCCGAAGCCGGCACGATCCCGATCCGCTGCTCGTCCTCGTCCGCGCCGATCTCGCCGGTCAGCGGCTTGCCGGCTTGGGTGGCGCCCACTTCCTTATGCGCGCCGACGACCGCCAGCACCGCCAGGGTCTTCCCGTCCGGCGACCAACGGGGCGTCGCCAGCAAACCTTTTACCGAGGCGACGGTGCGAAGCTTGCCGTTTTCGATCAGCTGCAGCGTCGCCGTGGAGGTCTTGGGATTGTTGGCGACGAAGGCGATCGCCGCTCCGCTCGGCGAGAAGCTCAGCCCGGCGTAGCGGCACTCAGCGCACGGGTCGTGCTTGGCCAGCACCGCGCCTGTTGCGGAATAGACCACGATCGTTCCATGCGGTTGTGTGGTCTGGTCCGGCATATCGGTGGAGTCGACCGCCGCCACGCGGTCGCCGGAGGGCGAGATCGTCACCCCCTGGTACTGCCGCACGCCGACGGGATCGGCCGCGAGGGCCGCGCCGAGGCTGAGCGCCGCGAGCGCCACGCCCGCCAGAATCGCCGTGATCTTCATAACTAGAGCCCCTCTTGCGGCGGCGGACGTTAGTCTTCGTCCTCATCGACCCAGTCCAGGGTCGCGCGGACCGCCTTCTTCCAGCGGGCATAATGACGTTCGCGGGTCTTAGCGTCGAGTTTCGGTTTCCACTCGGCGGATTTCTTCCAGTTTGTCTTCAGCGCCTTCTGGTCCGGCCAGAAACCGACGGCGAGGCCTGCGGCATAGGCGGCGCCGAGGGCGGTGGTTTCGAGCACCTTCGGCCGGATCACAGGCGTATTCAGCACGTCGGCCTGGATCTGCATCAGCAGGTTGTTGGCCACCATGCCGCCGTCTGCCTTTAAGGCGATCAGGTCGACGCCGCTATCGGCGTTCATCGCCTCCACCACCTCGCGCACCTGCCAGCAGGTGGATTCCAGGACGGCGCGGGCGAGGTGAGCCTTGGTGACATAGCCGGTCAGTCCCGCGATCACCCCCCGCGCGTCCGACCGCCAGTAGGGCGCGAACAGGCCGGAGAAGGCCGGCACGAAATAGCAGCCGCCGTTGTCCTTCACCGTCTTGGCCAAGGCTTCGATATCCGGCGCGCTCTCGACAAGGCCTACGTTGTCGCGGAACCACTGCACCAGCGATCCGGCGACGGCGATGGAGCCTTCCAGCGCATAGACCGCCTTTTGATCGCCGATCTTGTAGCCGACGGTCGTGAGGAGCCCGTTCTTCGACTTCACTCGCTTTTCGCCGGTGTTCAGCAACAGAAACCCGCCGGTGCCATAGGTGCATTTGCCGTCGCCCACCTCGAAACAGGTCTGACCGAACAGAGCCGCCTGCTGATCGCCCAGCGCCCCGGCCACCTTCACGCCCTTCAAGACGCCGGTTGCTTCGCCGTAAACTTCTGACGAGGAGCAGATTTCCGGCAGCATGGCGCAGGGCACGCCGATGGCGGCGAGCAGATCCTCGTCCCAGTCCAGAGTCTTGAGGTTCATCAGCATGGTGCGGCTGGCGTTGGTGACGTCGGTGACGTGGCGGCCGGTGAGCTTCCAGATCAGCCAGGTCTCCATGGTGCCGAACAGCACCTCGCTCGCCTCGGCGCGTTTCCTGGCGCCCTTGATCTCATCCAGCAGCCAGCGGATCTTCGGCCCGGCGAAATAGGTGGCGAGCGGCAGGCCGCATTTCTTGCGAAACCGGTCCTGTCCCTTTTCCCCGCCCAGCTTTTTCACCAGCTTATCGGTGCGGGTGTCCTGCCAGACGATGGCGTTGTGGATCGGCTCGCCGGTGGCCTTGTCCCAGAGGAGGGTCGTCTCCCGCTGGTTGGTGACGCCCACGGCGGCGAGGTCGGTCGGCTTGATCTTCAGGCTCCGCAGCGCCTGCTTCACCACCGTTTCGACGTTGGTCCAGATCTCCGAGGCGTCGTGTTCGACCCAGCCGGGCTTGGGAAAAATCTGCCGGTGCTCCTTCTGCGCTGTCGCGCAGATGTCGCCCTTCGCGTCGAAGATGATGCAACGGGAGGAGGTCGTGCCCTGGTCGATGGCGGCGATGTAGTCAGCCATCGCGGATCAGAAACCGCGCATGCCCGAGAAGGCCACCCCGCCGTCCACCGTCAGGGTCGATCCCACCACGTAATCCCCGGCGCGGGAGGCCAGGAAGATCGCCGCCCCGGCCATGTCCTCGTCCGTGCCGATCCGGCCGGCGGGGATATATTGCGACACCTCGTCCCCATGATCGCGAGCGGCGCGGTTCATCTCCGAGGCGAAGGCGCCGGGGGCGAGCGACGTCACTACGATGTGCTCGGGGATCAGCTGCGCCGCCATCCGCCGCGTCAGGTGGATCAGGCCGGCCTTGGACGCGTGATAGGAATAGGTCTCCATCAGATTGGGCCGGATGCCGTCGATGGAGGTGATGTTGATCACTTTCGAAGGCTTCTCCGGGCTGGCCCCCGCCTTCAAGGCGCCGTGCAGAGCCTGGGTCAGGAAGAAGGGCGACTTGACGTTCAGGTCCATCACCTTGTCCCAGCCGCTTTCCGGGAATTCGTCGAACGGCGCGCCCCAGGCCGCGCCGGCGTTGTTCACCAGGATGTCGAGCTTGGACTCGTGCTGGGCGTAGGTGGCGGCGAGCGCCTTGGCGCCCTCCACCGTGGAGACGTCCTGAGGCAGGGCGATGCAGACGCCCGCCTTGGAAAGCTCCTCCGCCGTCTCCACGCACGCCGGCACCTTGCGGGCGGAGATGTAGACCTTGGCGCCCTGAGCGATGAAGCCGCGGGCGATCATCTTGCCGATGCCGCGCGAGCCGCCAGTGATCAGGGCCGTGCGGCCTTCGAGCGAAAACAGGTCTTTCATAGCTTTCCTCCGCGCGGCTCTTTCATCCGCCTCGCCCTGACCGTAGCCTAGCGACGGCGGACAAGGCTAGCGCCGGATGGGGGAGGGCGGGATTTCATGCTGACGCTTCTCGGCATCGCGGTGGTGGTGGGCGGTTTCGCCATCCGGCTGAACCCGCTCCTGGTGGTGGCCGCCGCCGCTTTGGTGACGGGACTGGCGGCCGGGATGAGCCCCGTGGCGGTGATCTCGGCGTTCGGCAGGGCCTTCAACCAGAACCGTTATGTCAGCGTGGTGTGGCTGGTGCTGCCGGTGATCGGGCTTCTGGAGCGATATGGGCTGCAGGTGCGGGCGCGGGCATTGATCGGCCAGCTCAAGAGCGCCACGGCGGGGCGTATCCTGATGATCTACTTCGTGGTGCGCCAGCTCACCGCCGCCATCGGCCTGATCTCCCTGGGTGGCCATGCGCAGGTGGTGCGCCCCCTGATCGCTCCTATGGCGGAGGCTGCGGGGGATAAAACGCACGGACCGCTGCCAGGGAAAGTGCGGGAACGCATCCGCGCCTACGCCGCCGCCACCGACAACATCGCGGTCTTCTTCGGAGAGGACATCTTCATCGCCTTCGGGTCGATCCTTTTGATCAAGAGCACCCTGTCGTCCAATGGCGTCGAGGTGTCGCCGCTGCAGCTGTCCGCTTGGGCGATCCCGACGGCGGGGTTGGCGGCGGTGATCCACGTCGTGCGGATGCTGCTGTTCGACCGGCGGCTCGGGCGCGAGGCGCGAGCCGCCCAAGCGCCCGAAGCCAAGCAGCCATGATCGGCGTCGATGCGGCCTACGCCCTCGCCGGCCTGATGTTCGCCGGCCTGGCGATCCTCAGCGCCTGTGACGGCTCCAATCCCAAGCGGTGGGGGAACACCGCGTTCTGGGGCCTGTTCGCCCTGAGCTTCCTGGCGGGAAGATTCATGGGCGATCTCGCCAACGGCTGCCTGATCCTCGCCATGGTGCTGATCGCCGGGTTCGGCGGCCTGGGACGAGGCGAGCCGGGGACCACAACGCCGGAGCAACGCGAAGCCTCGGCGGCGCGGTTCGGAAATCGCCTGTTCGTCCCCGCCCTGACCATCCCCGTGGTCACCCTGTTCGGCGCGCTGGTGATGGCCAAGGTCAATATCGGCGGCCGTCCCTTGATCGACCCGAAACAGACCACGCCCATCTCCCTTGGCCTTGGCGTTATCGCAGCGCTGGCGGTCGCCTTTGTGATGCTCAGGCCAAAGCCGATGGAGCCGCTGCAGGAGGCGCGACGGTTGATGGACTCTGTGGGTTGGGCGCCGCTCTTGCCGCAGACGCTGGCCGCGCTCGGCGTGGTGTTCGCGCTGGCGGGCGTCGGGACGGTCATCGGCGGGCTCGCCACCCACTGGCTGCCGCTGCATAGCCGTTTCGCCGCCGTCTGCGCCTTCACCGTCGGCATGGCCCTCTTCACCATGATCATGGGCAACGCCTTCGCCGCCTTTCCGGTGATGGCGACAGCGATCGGCCTGCCGCTGATCGTCAAGACCTTCCATGGCGACGCGGCGGTGATGGGGGCGATCGGCATGTTGTCCGGCTTCTGCGGCACGCTGCTGACGCCCATGGCCGCCAACTTCAACCTGATCCCGGTGGCCCTCCTGGAGCTAAAGGACCGCAACGCCGTGATCAAGGCGCAGGCGCCGACGGCGGTGCTGCTGCTGATCGCCAACACCCTTCTGATGTATGTCCTCGTCTTCCGAAACTGACATGCCCCATAGCCTGACGCCCGAGATCGCCTCGACGTTCGCCCGCATCGCGCTGGGTCACGTCACCCGCGAGTACCCCAACAAGCTCGATCACGTCATGACCGCCGACGAGGCCGTGGTGAGCGTCTGCGCCCTGCACCCGATCTTCTACGGGAGCTTCGACTGGCACTCCTGCGTGCATGGCTATTGGCTGCTGGCACGGATCCGGCGGCGGTTCCCTGACAGGCCTGAGGCGGGCGAGATAGAGGCCTTGTTCGACACCGCCTTTATCGAAGCGAACGTCACGGGCGAGGGCGCCTATTTGGCGCGACCCCTCTCCGCCGGGTTCGAGCGGCCCTACGGCTGGGCCTGGCTGCTGATGCTGGCGGCGGAATTGGCCCAGCACGAGGATGCGCCAGGGCGGCGCTGGTCCGTGGCGCTGCGGCCGCTTGCGGAGGCGTTCGCCAAGCGGTTCAAGGATTTTCTGCCTAAAGCGACGTACCCAGTGCGGACCGGCGTTCACACCTCCACCGCCTTCGCGCTGCGCCTGGCGATTGACTACGCCGAGGTCTTCAATGACGCCGATCTGATAAGCCTGTTGGGAACCCGGTTGCTGGCCTGGCATGCGGAGGATCGCGACGCCCAGGCGTGGGAGCCCTCCGGCGACGCCTTCCTTTCGCCCGTGCTGATGGAGGCGGAAGCTATGCGTCGTGCCTTAGCCCCTGAAGAGTTCAGCCCCTGGTTTTCCGCTTTCCTGCCCCGCCTCGCCGCCCATGAGCCCAAACAGTTGTTCGAACCCGCCGAGGTAAGCGATCGAAGCGACGGCAAGATCGCCCATCTCGACGGCCTGAACCTCAGCCGCGCTTGGTGCTTTCGCTCGTTGGCGTCGGTCTTGACGGCGGACGATCCACGGCGCGCGGTGATGCTGGACGCGGCCGAGCAGCACCTAGCCGCCAGCCTGCCGCACGTGGCGGGGGACTATATGGGCGAGCACTGGCTGGCCAGCTTCGCCCTTCTGGCCCTGGACGCTTAATTTGTGGTCGCGCTTCCGGACGGCGAACCGGCGTCCACTTCGCCTGAAAGCGCTCTAGCGGACCACCACCACCCGCTCCATCGGCGCCAGCTTGGCCAGGAGCTTGTTCTGCGCGCGGAAGGGCACGCCTTCCTTGTCCATGGCGAACTGCAGGTCCTCCACCAGCGCGTTGAAGTCCGACATCTGCAGGCCCATGTCCTTGTGCGCGGCCTTCATGTCCTTGCCCGTATAGGTACAGGGACCGTCCAGCAGGTAGCAGAACTGTTCCGACAGCATCTTCTTCAGGTGCGGGATGTCCTGGCCCTTGAAGATGTCGGAGATGCGCGGGTCGGCCATGGACTTGTCGATCAGGGTGCTGGTCACCCGGTCCACGCCCTCCTGGCCGTGAAACGCCTTGAATACGGCGTCGCTGGTCATCGGCGCGGCGCCGGCGTCGCCGTCCGCAGCGAAACTCGGCGTTGTGACGGCAAAGGCGGCGATGGCGAGAAGAGGGATCATGGCTTTATGGGTCATGTTCAGATCCTGACGATTGATCAGAAGCCGGCCTGCAGCGAGACGTAAAGACCGTGCTGGTCCTTGAACGTCGCGATGTCGCCGAGGCTGGCGTAGGCGAGGGTGAGGGAGATGTGCTTGTTCAGGGCGTAGGCGGCGAACAGGTCCCACCAGTCATCTTCCTTGGCGAAGCCGAGGTTGTCCGGCTTGGTGCGGTACTCGCCGCCGATGACAAGCTGTTTGGTTAGAAGATAGGCGGCAGAGCCCTCGAACTCGGGGGAGTAATCGCTGTTCTTGTCGCCGCCAAAGCCGAGGAGCCCGGTCTGGTTGGCCTTGGTGTAGCGGAGGGTGGCGTCGAGGACGAGGCTTTGATCCAGTAAGACTTTCGTGGCGGCCACGTAGAAGTCCGTACCCGAACTATCCTTGGCGCCGACGGCGTGAACGATGGCGTCCTTGTCGTTCTTCTTATACTGGGCGCCGACCGCGATCTGGGGCAGCCATGTATCCTGGTCGTAGACCGCGTCGCCAATCACCCTGAGTTTGGCGCCGAACACATCCTGATCGAAGGTGAAGTTCTTGCCAAGGCCGAGCTTGGCGCCGGTGGACCCGGTGTCGAACTCTTCCCGCGCGTAGGACAGCTCCACCCGGTCCCACAGGCCGACCGAGGCGCCGTAGTCACGCAGGGTGTAGTCGGAGAGGTCCACATAGGTGGCGTGCGCATTGGCGCCGATCCCGTCGCGGGTCTCATAGCCGGTGATTGTCGCCCAGCTCGCCAAACCACCGCCGGCGGACCCTTCGATGGTGGAAACACCCTGTGTCAGCAGCAGCTTGCCGCTGTTAACCAGGTCCATGGCTTGCGCCATGCCGACGTTGCTCAGGAAAGCCGCGGCGATCGCGCAATGAAATGTCTTGATGAATTGCATTGGGCCTCCCCGCCGATGCAAATGCAGTTAAGGTAAACCCCCCACTAAAACGTTAAATCGACCTCGCTAAAGTGAAGCTTTAGTCTAAACGATATACAACCAAGGGTAGGTATTTGGCCAGTGAAAGGCGAACATTCTGCTGCCCGCGCCCGTCAAGACTGCACGTGCGATGGTTTACCTGCAATTCACGAAAACCTTTTAAGTAAATCCCATGCGTCTATTTCTCGCCATTGTCGGGCTGCTGCTCGTCTCCACACCAGCGGCGGCGGCGGACTTTTCCGTGCTGGTCAGGAACGCGGCGGGTCAGCCGGTCAGGGATGCGGTGGTGACGCTCACGCCAGCGGGCGGCGTGCACGGTCCGATCAAGTTCGACTGGCCGCTGCGGATGCAACAGCAGAACATCCAGTTCGACCCCTTCGTGCTGATTGTGCCGGTCGGGGCGGATGTCTCCTTTCCAAACCGCGACGCGGTTCGCCATCACGTCTATTCGTTTTCGCCGGCCAAGCGCTTCGAGTTGAAACTCTACGCCAAGGACGAGACCCGCTCCGTGCATTTCGACAAGGTCGGCGTGATCGCCCTCGGCTGTAACATCCACGACACCATGGTCGCCTTCATCAAGGTGGTGGATACGCCCTATGCGGCGAAAACCGACGGCGCGGGCGCTGTAAAGCTCAAGGATGTCCCCCAGGGCCAAGCCGTGCTGCGTGTCTGGCAGCCCTACTTGAAAGCGCCGAACAACGAAGTGACCCGAACCATCAACGCGCCGGCGCAAGGCGAAGGGCATGAGGTGATGGTCATAGACGTGCGCGCCCCGCCCGCGCCCATGATCATGCACTGATAGACCATGTTCAAGCAGCTCAAAACCAAGCTCACGGTTCTCTACGCCGGCCTGTTCGGCGCGGGCCTGATCCTGATCTCCGGCGCCGTTTACGCCGCTATCGTCAACAACGCCGAACACATGGTGCGGGGCGAACTGGCGGCCGGCGGGGCGGTGTTCGACCGGCTCTGGGCGCTTCGATCCAGCCAGCTCCAGGACGGCGCGGGCATCCTTTCCCGCGACTTCGGCTTCCGATCCGCCGTGGCCACGCGGGATGAAGCCACCATCGGCTCGGCCCTCTCCAATCTGAAGGGACGGCTCGGTATCGATCTGGCCTTCATGGTGGGTGCGGACGGGCGGATCGTCTCGGCGGACGGGCGCTCCCTCGGCGGCGGCGCGGACGACGTGATCAACGCCCTGCAGAGCGACGACAACGCCGCCGGCGTCTTCATGATCGGCGACATGCCGTATCAGGCGATCTCGGCGCCGGTGATGGCGCCGACCCTCACGGGCTGGGTGGTGTTCGCCAACAAGCTCGACAAAAATCAGATGCGGTCGATCGAGCGCCTGTCGGCCATCCCCCTGGATGCGACCGTGTTCCACCGGGATGGAAGCGGTCAGTGGACGGGGCCGGACCATGGCGGTCCGTCCTCCACCGTCGATCGCACCACGGGGCCCTTCATCGACCACGCCCTGCGGTCTTCGGCTCAGGGTTCGCAGATTCTGACGACGTCGGGCGGCCGCGCCGTGGCGCTGGCCAAGTCTCTTCCATCCATGAATCAGGGACGTCCTGTGGCGTTGCTGCTGACGTATCCTTTGGCTCGGGCGCTGGCGCCCTATCAACCGCTGCTGACCACGGTGTTGCTGGCCGGGCTGCTGGGCATGGTCTCGCTGATCGTCGGCAGCTGGATGCTGGCGCGCAGCGTCACCCGGCCGATCTCCGTCCTCGATGACGCCGTTCGCAAACTGCAGCGGGGCGAGAGCGCCACCGTGCGGGTGGAGACCCGCGACGAGATCGGCCGCCTCTCCAACAGCTTCAACCACATGGCCGCCGAAATCCGCGAGCGTGAACGCAAGATCACCCACCTCGCCTTGCACGATCAGACCACGGATCTACCCAATCGCCTGGCGATCGAGCAGGACATCGCCGCCCTTCTGGCCGAGGCTGAAACCGGCCTGGTCGTGGTGGCCGCCCTCGGCATTGATCGGTTCACCGAGGTTCGCGGCGCCATCGGTTACGCCTTGGCCAACGAGCTGGTGGGCGGCGTCGGCGCGCGGCTCGCCAAGCTTCGCCCCAGCGACGCCATCGCCCGCATGGCGACGGACGTGCTGGGCATAGCCTTCCGCGCGCCCGATCTCGCCGCCGCTCAGAAGTTCTGCGCCGACCTGCAAAGCGCGATCGAAGCGCCCCTCCGCCTCGGCGACAACACCGTCGATGTCGGCGTCACGGTGGGCGTGGCCGTGCACTCGGTGCATGCCGACGCCATCGATCAACTGGTGGAGCGCGCCACCATCGCTCTTGACCAGGCCCGCGCCACCCGCCGCAAGGTCACCTTCTTCGATGAGGTCGCCTACGGCGATCCGGCCAGCAACCTCTCACTGATCTCAGAAATGCTGGCCGCGCTAGACGATGGCGGCATGACCATCCATCACCAGCCGAAATACGATATGCGCAAGGGCGAAGTCACCGGCGCCGAGGTGCTGGTCCGCTGGCGCCACCCCGTGCGCGGCCAGCTTCCGCCCGATCTCTTCGTCGGCATGGCGGAGGAGACCGGCCACATTCGCGCTCTGACAGAATGGGTCTTGTCGCGAGCTATTGAAGACCAGCAAATCCTCGCCGCCACCGGCCACGACCTGCTGATTTCGGTGAACCTGTCGGGCCGCCTCCTCAACGACGCGGAATTCGCCAAGATCGCCCTGGACATGATCGCCAAGGCCAAGGCGCGCATCTGTTTCGAGATCACCGAGACCGCCGTGATGGAAAACCCGGAGTTGGCGCTGAAGCTGATCGACGAATTCGCCGCCGCCGGCATCGGCATCTCCATCGACGATTACGGCGCGGGGCTATCCTCCCTGACCTACCTAAAGCAGATCCGGGCGGACGAGCTGAAGATCGACAAGTCCTTCATCCTGGCCATCACCGAGGGACAGAAGGACGCGCTTTTGGTGCGCTCCACCATCGACCTCGCGCACAGCCTCGGCATGAAGGTGACGGCGGAGGGAATCGAGACCGACACCGCCATGGCCCTCCTGGCGGCCATGGGCTGCGACATCGGTCAGGGCTACTTCATCGCCAGGCCAATGCCGCTCCGCGACCTCCTGGTGTTCCTCAACAAGGATGTCGAAGCGCCCACCAAAGCCGCGGCGCCCGCGGTGCGGATCGCCAGCTAGGGCTTCAGCCCCACAACCCGCCCCGGAGCGCCGGCGGCGTCGAAGTAGCGCTCGTCCCCCACCACCTGTTCGTTCAGGACCGTGCGAAAGCCGCCGTTGGTCGGCAGGGATCGAACGGTTTGGGCGGTGAATGTCACATCCTTGCCGCCCTTCAGGCTTTCGCTCATCACCCGCCCCGTCAGGACGCCCTTGGCTTTGACCTCCAGGTGCAGGATCGAGCGCAGGGTGGGCGCCCAATCCGCATTGGAGACGGGGGCGGAATCGACATAGCCGGATTTAAAATCCGGTCCGATAGCGGCCATGAAGTTGTGGGTGTCTGCGCGGCTGAAGCTGCCGTGGATGCCCTGGCCCTGCTGGTATTCGGTATCGGCCACCTCGGCGGCGCAGAGTTCCGGGTCAGGGCAGCCCGTATCACTGCTTCGGAACTCGACGATCAGGCTGGGCGCGGGCGTCAGGGCTGAGCCCTTCAACCCCACGGCGCTCAAAGGCAAGGCGCCCGGGATGGGACCCAAGGCGTCGCTGACGAAAACGCCGCCCACATAGTCCTGCTTCAGCACCGCCTTGACCACGGCGGCCGCCATCGCCTTGGGGTTGGGACCTGGGAGATAGATCAAGTCCGATCCGCCGTTGCCGGCGATCACCACTCTTGGGTGGGTCGCATCCGGCCCCAGCAGTTCCCCGTCCGAACGGGGATGATGGCCACCGCCAAGGTCGATCGGCAGGCCGTTGCCCTCGAACAGGGGCAACTTCAGCGCCTTTGAGAGATCGATGGCGAGAAAGCCTCTCGGCAGGAAGCCTTTTGGCACGTCCACGTAGGACAGCTTGGCGGCGGGACTGGTGGTGCTCTCCTTCGACGTCACCGAGAAGCCGTGATCGGCGGTCACCACGATGTCGGTGGTCTTCTCCAGCCCCTCGGCCCTGAGCGCCTCGCGCAGGGCGTGCAGGTTATCGTCAGCGTTCTTGATCCCGGCCAGGGAGGTCGGACCGTTGATGCCTGGCTTGAGGGTGTTCAGACTGTCGCCATTGAAATGCTGCGTACCGTCCGGATCGCGGGACCAGTAGACCAGCACGAACGGCTTGCCGGCGGCTTTGAAGCGAGGGATCAACACCTTGGTCGCCACGGCGGCGAACCAGTTCTGCTGCTGCACATTGGCCACGTGCACGCCCGAACGGCTGAAGTCGCCGGGATCTCCGTTCAAGCCGCGATCCTCCGCCTGCGGATCAAGTCCGATGGCCTTGATCGCCTGCTTGACGTCGGGAGCGAGCGGAACGCCGCCCGGGAAGCCTGTGTTGTCGTCGATGACGATGGTTCCGGTCCCGTCCCGCGCTGTCACGTCCTGGATCGCTGTAGGGCCGAGCTTGCCGATGGCGGCGGTGGAGAACCCCTGTTCGCGCGCGGCGGCCAGGACACTGGTCTCGTTGAGATAATCCCCGGCGTAATGCTGGTTCATCCCGCCCAGCACCTCATCGTTCTCAAGACCCGCCATCAAAGACGGCGTATCGGCGCTGGTGCGCGCGCCGACCCAGATGGTGTTGCCGAAATCGCCGGTGTCGCCGAGGCCGTGGCCGGTGGCGATGGCCGAAGCGTTTGGGGTGGTGACTGTAGGATAGAGCGAGTGGCTGTTGTGGAAATCCACCCCCTCGCGCCGGATCGCCGCCATTTCCGGCGCGGTCTTATCGTCCACGATGCCGGAGCGCAGACCATCCGCCACGAAGATGATCACGTTGTGCGGCGTCGCGTCCTCGGCCAGAGCGGCGAGGGGCGCTGAGGCGACGCCGGTGAGAAGGAGGCCGGCAAGGGCGGAGCGGAAGGATCGAGCGGACATGCGACTCTCTGAAGGGCGTGGACGCAGCACCTTGGCCGCGGACTGTGACAATCGGTTCAACGCAGCCCGCCTGGGGTTCACGCCGTCGTCATCAAATCAGCTTAGCGGGCTGAATTTGGCGCTGCAGCAAAGATCGGCGCCGCCGAAGGACTGGCCGCATGACCCTCTCCTGTCGCACGGTGTTCATATCCGACATTCACCTCGGCACGCGCGGTTGTCAGGCCGAGCTCCTGCTTGATTTCATCAAGACGATCGACTGCGAGACCCTCTATCTCGTGGGCGACATCGTGGACGGCTGGAAGCTGAAAAGCGGCTGGCGCTGGCCTCAGGCGCACTCTGACGTGGTGCAGAAGGTGCTCCGCCTGGCTCGGCACGGGGTGCAGGTGATCTACGTGCCCGGCAATCACGACGACCGCATCAGAGACTTCTGCGGCGTGCATTTCGGCGGCGTCCTGGTGGCGCGGGATGCGATCCATGAGGCGGCGGACGGCAAGCGCTATCTCGTCACCCACGGAGACGAGTTTGACGGCATTGTGGAGAAGGCCAAGTGGCTGGCGCACCTCGGCGACTATTCCTACCGGGCGCTTTTGACCCTGAACACCCAGTGGAACACCCTACGCCGCCGGCTCGGACTCGGCTACTGGAGCCTGTCCGCCTTCGTGAAGCTGAAGGTGAAGAATGCGGTGCAGTTCATCGACGATTTCGAGCACGCGGTGGCGGACGAGGCCCGGCGGCGCGGCGTGGACGGGGTGATCTGCGGGCACATCCATCATGCCGAGATGCGCGACATAGACGGCATCCTCTATGTCAACGACGGGGACTGGGTGGAGAGCTGCACCGCCGTCATCGAGCATCACGATGGACGACTGGAGGTGCTGGACTGGGCCAAGGCGCGGGGCTGGTCGATGCTGGAGCGCAATGCGGGGACGTCCGCGTCGGCGCCCGGCGTGATCTTCCCCGAACCGGCTTCACCGGCGCCTGCCTTCGCCTGATCAGAACCGCCGCGACACGCCCACATAGACCTGCGCCCCGGGCGTCGCGTTATTGAGGCCGAGGTTGAGCCCGCCGTCGAACTGCAGGTTCTGCATCCTGGCGGGAATCCACGCCAGGGACAGGTCGAAAGAATACTGCTTCACCGTGCCGGTCGGATCGGCGTTCGCATCGCCCCAAAGCTCCACCGCGCCCGTCAGGGTCTTGGTCAAGGGGTGGCTGATGCTGACGATGCCGATGTAGTTGGCGTGGCGGCCGTCGCCATCCTGGTTCTTCAGGGCGTCGATCTCGCCGTTCAGGGTGAGCTGCCAGCCGGCGGGCAGATTGATCTGCGCCGGGATCAGGAGGCCTTCCTCCACCGCGCCGTTTCCGATCCCATGCCGGGCGGTGGGCAGCTTCACGTAGGGCGAGAGCGAGATCGACACATCGCTCCCCGCGCCAAAGACGTTCCATTTCACCACCGCGAACAGGTCGCCGATCCCGGTCAAGGTGCTGTTCGCCCCCGCCCCATGGTCGTGTGTCACGACCGTCTCCACCGGCACGATGCTGATTTCCGCATCCGTGGTGCTGGTCAGGCCGAGCTTCAGGGTCGGGTCGGTGAAGAGATAGGTGTCGGTGGTGACGCCGCCGCTGCGTTGCCATGAGGCGTTGAGGAGATCGGATTCCAGCTGGAAATGTCCCGCCGGCGCCGTGCAGGGTCCGTTGGACTTGGTGGGCCTGTCTGTGCAGATGGCGCCGAGGGCGCTGTCCGGGGCAGGGTCGAACAGCGTATAGCGGCTAAGATCGGGCGCGGGCGGATCGTCGGCGAACGCGGCGCCGGTCCAAAGCCCTGTCCAAACCAAGGTGAGGGCGGCGACGAAGCCTGCCCGGATGGTGTTGCGCCCCATGATGCCCCCGCATTCACGCGTAGCTGATTCAGCCCACGTTTCAGACTAGACTAGATTGCATCCTTTGGGAGGCCTGCCCATTCGCCCGATACCGGTTTTGGTTCGCATCCTCGCTGTGCTGGCGCTGGCGGGCTGCGCGACGGTGCGTGAGGCTCCGCGGAACACGGCGCCGGTTCCGGCATCGCCTGCGCCGGCCGCCGAGCCGGTCACGCCCTCGGCGGTCGGCACGGCGTGCGAGGGGCCCGGCTATGCCGCCGCGGCGGACTTTAACCGCGTGGCGGAGACGGAATTGTCGTTCTCCCCCTTCGGCCGTCCCGAGACCGGATGGGCGCTCTATGTCCCCCAGATCAGCGAGACCATCGGCGCCGGCTGCGTGCCGGAGAGCCAGGGCTTCGCCAAGGCGGTAGCCGCATGGCAGGCTGCGCATGGGTTGACCCCCGACGGCGCGCTGAGCCCCGAAACCTTCCTGACCTTGAAGGGCGTTTGGCAGGAGCGGCGGCCCTTCGTCATGCTGCGGGTGCAGGGAATCTGTCCGGCGGGGGCGGACGAGGGGTCGCTGGCCACCTTGAACCCGGACGAGGCGCTCGGCGACAAGCCGGTGCGGATGCGACCCGAGGCCTTGTCGGCGCTTCGCCGTATGAGGGCGGAAGCGCAACGCGACGTGCCCGACGCGAGGGACGATCCGAACCTTTTGGCGGCCTTCTCCGCCTATCGCAGCCCCGCCGCCGACGCGGCCCGCTGCGAAGTCGAACATAATTGCCAGGGGACGGTGCGCGCGCAATGCTCCGCCCACAGGACGGGGCTTGCGGTGGACCTGGACGTCGGATTCGCGCCGGGCTTCAAGGCGGACAATTCGGCGGACTTCAACCGGCTCTACCAGTCAAGGACGCCGACCTATCGCTGGCTGGTGCGTAACGCCGCCCGATTCGGCTTCGTCAACTACGTGTTCGAGCCCTGGCATTGGGAGTGGACCGGCGAGGCGCCCCAGCTTTCGACTGGACTCAAACCTTAAGGCTGCACATCTTTGCGACCTCCAAGGCGAGGACGAGATGGGCGATTTTCGCAGGATGACGGTTGGGCTGACCCTGACGGCGACCCTCGCCGCCCTTTCGGCCTGCGCGCCCCGACATCAAATCCAGAAGCTGCCCAATTCCGAGGGCGCCTTCATCCTCCTGGTGGACTACGTCAACTCGCCGTTCGGGACCCAGGACGTGATCGTCAGCCTGCAGGAGAAACAGGGCATCGCGTCGGAAGTGGCGGTGTTCCGTAACATCCATGCCTTCAACGCCGCGTGGCTAGGGCCGGAGGACATCAACATCTGCCAGGTGGGCAAGGTGCAGGACTACAAGACCTTCATCACCCTGAACGCCCATGACGGCAACCACAGCTTCCACATCCACTACGACTGCTCGACGTCGGGCGCGATCAACCCGGACTAAAGACCTCTCAATTCAGAAGCCAAACTCGGGGGCGGCTAAGCGCTGGAACAATCCCACACTGCAACGGTTCTGTCGTCGGCTGGAGATTTGACATGGCGCCGCGCCCAACCTGGCAAGGACACCTGAAGCTGTCCCTCGTGAGCTGTCCGGTGTCGCTCTTCACCGCGACGGACCGGGGCGGCGACGTGCACTTCAACATGCTGCACAAGACCACCCACAACCGCATCCGTATGATCCCCACCGACCCCGACCTTGGCCCCATAGAGCGCAGCGACATCGTCAAAGGCTACGAGATCGAGAAGGACCGCTACGTGGTGGTCACCGCGGAAGAAATCGACGCCGTCCGCCTTGAGAGCACTCGGACCATCGACATCGACAGTTTCGTGGACCAGGACGACATCGACCGCCTGTATTGGAACGACCCCTACTACCTTGTGCCCGACGGCAAGATGGCAGTGGAGGCCTATACCGTGATCCGCGAGGCCATGGATAAGGCCGGCAAGATCGCCCTTGGCCGCCTTGTGCTGCATCAGCGCGAGCGCCTGTTCGCGCTGGAGGCGCGGGACAAAGGCATCATCGCCTGGTCGCTCCGCTCGCACGACGAGGTGCGGGACTCAGGAGCCTATTTCGACGATATCCCCGCCGCAAAGCCCAACGCCCAGATGATCGACATCGCCACCAAGATCATCGAGCAGCAGGAAGGTCCCTTCGATCCTAAGACCTTCACCGACCGCTACGAGGATGCGCTTCGTAAACTCATCAAGAGCAAAGAGAAGGGCGCCAAGAACACCGTCCGCGTCGAAGAGCCGGAGGATACGAACGTGGTGGATCTGATGGACGCGCTTCGCAAAAGTCTCGGCACGAGCGGCGGCGCCCCCAAGTCAGCCGGTGCGAAAGCCACGGCGAAAAAAACGCCGACCAAAAAGGCGCCCGCCAAAAAGCGCGCCTAGGCTGCGATCTGCTGCTGCGCTTCCCGCACGGCCAACGCATTTTCGAGCGCCGCGTGCAGCTTGTTCAGTTCGATGGGCTTGGCCACGTGACCGTCCATGCCGACGGCCATATAGTCCTCAACCTGATGAGCCATGGCGTTGGCGGACAGGGCGACGATCGGCGTGCGTGGGCGGCCTGCCGCCGCTTCCGCCTTGCGGATTTCCCGCGCGGCGGTGATGCCGTCCATTTCCGGCATCTGGATATCCATCAGGATGATGTCGTAGTCGCCGGCCGCCCAAGCGTCCACCGCGAGACGGCCATTCTCGACGATCAGGAGTTCGGCCCCGAAGATTTCGATGATGGTGGAGAGCACCAGTTGGTTGGTGGGATTATCCTCGGCGGCGAGAATGCGGAGGGGCGGCCTTTGGTCTTCCTCTGAAAGACCGTCGTCTTCGATGAGCTCGTCAACGACGGGCGTCGCCTTCGGCAGGGGCAGTTCGACGTAGAAGGTCGCGCCTTGACCCTCCACGCTCTCCGCCCAAATCGTTCCCTCCATCTTGGCGGTTAATTCCTGGCAGATGGAGAGCCCAAGGCCGGTGCCGCCAAAGCGGCGGGTGGTGGACGCGTCCAGCTGGGTGAATTTCTGGAACAGGAGGTGCAGCTTCTCGTCCGGAATGCCGATGCCGGTGTCGCTGACCGCCAGACGCAAGCCCTCCGCGCCATCGGCGCCGATCCCCTCGACCTTTACGGTCACCGAGCCATCGTGAGTGAACTTCACCGCGTTGGAGACGAGGTTGGAGATGATCTGGCGAAGCCGGGCCGGATCGCCGAGGCGCACGCCCTGGGCTTCAGGAGCTATCTCCAACACCAAGCCGACGGTCTTGGCGTGAGCGACGGGCTCAAACCCGGTCACGGCCGCGCGTACCAGGGAGTCGAACTCAAATTCCACAATCTCCAGGTCGAGCTTGCCGGCTTCGATCTTCGACACGTCGAGGATGTCGTTCAGGATGGTGAGCAGCGCCTCGCCCGAGCCCTTGATGACCCCCAGGCGCTCACGCTGTTGAGCGTTCAGGTCACCGATGGCCATCACCTGAGCCATGGCCAGGACGCCGTTGAGAGGCGTGCGGATTTCGTGGCTCATATTGGCGAGGAATTGGGACTTTTGCACATTGGCGGCGTCGGCTTCGTCCCGCGCCGCCACCAAGGCCTTCATGGTTTCGCGCAGCTCCAGGTCGTTGGTATGCAGGCGATCCAAAAGAGCGTTGAAGCTGTCGATCAGGCGCCCGAACTCGTCGTCCTCAATACGGTCGACACGGCGGCGAAGATCGCCGCTGACGGCCACCTCGCCCATGACCTGGGACAGCCGCCCCACCGGCTCGATCACCCGCTTGGCCAAAAGACGCCCGAGGAACAGGGACAGGGCGGTGGCGGCGAAGAACAGAGCGCCCGCGAGCGCAAGGTAGCGTGGCAGGAAGCTCGCCGCCGCCTCAAGATTGCCGTGCAGCACCAGGGTGTAAGCCAGTCCTCCCGCGACCAGCGGCGTGCGCGATTGTAAAAGCCGCCCATGCAGCGGCGCGACGGAGCCCGAGTTCTTGAACCGGGCGACCGTCCGGCCGTGCTGGTCGATCAGCGTGGCGTCCAACACCCGGGGAGCGATCTCCAGCCCACGCAGAATGCGCGGCAACCGCCAGTCCTCGCCTTCATCGATCGCGTCGGCCAAGCGGGGGGCGAGAATACCGGCGGCGTGCTTCTGGTTCTGCACCAGCGCGGCCCGCTCCGACCCCCATTGCTCAAGGGTGAAAAGCGCGCAGGCCACCATCAGGACGCCCACCGCGGTCGCCATGGCGGCAGCGGTGATTCGCGTCTGAAAAGACAGGGGGAGCCTGAATCGGTCAGTCATCGGGGCGGCGTTTTGATCATGTCGCGGGATGTTTCGGCCGAGCTGACGCTCTCGTTGACGCTTATCTTGGCGTCCAACCCCTAACAAATCGCTTCCCGGTGAAAATAAGCTTGGGACAATGGTTAATATCGGGTTAACGTGTTCGCGTTCAGGTTTAAATCGGGAGTACGTTTTATGGAAAAAGCTCTTGTTGCTCAACGGGTCGCCAACCAGCTGGCGTCTACCGAAAACGCGGTAGACGCGGCGATCAAGGAAACCTCCCAGCTTCTGGCCGGCATGATTGACGCCCGCCAGGAACTCAAGGTCTCGGCCGTGTTCGGCGATGACGCCGCGCGCAAGGTGATGGAGGCTATCGCCGCCCTCTCCACCGCCCGCCAGTCAGTGATCGACGCCCACAACGAAATGGCTGAACTGAAGCTCCGCGCCGGCATCCGCACGAAGCTGAATGTCACCGACAAGCCGTCGAATATTGCGACCGGTACTGAATCACAGGTTCGCCGCGTAGGCTAAGCCTCACTCTGAATTTTTCGAATATTTACCTTAAGGCCATAGGCTGTGGGCGTGTAATAGAAAACGCGGCCTATGGTTCTTTCCTTCACCAGCCAAATCGCCCTGTGTATGCTGCTTGCAGCATGTGTATTTGCGTTCGTCAGAGGGGGTGCTCCGGAACGCTGGGGAGCCGTGTTAATCTGCATTAGTTGGCTGGGCGGCGACCTACTGTCGTTTTTATTGAAGGATATCTTTTCGCCTCACGCGAGGGAGCTGACGCTCCTTGGAATGGACGCCATTTTGGCGCTGGGGCTTTTGGGGCTTGCTTTTCTCTTTGCACAGGTCTGGCTTGGCGTCGCCATGCTCATGCTGAGCGGAGAGCTGGCTCTCCATGGCGCCGAGATGGGCGACTGGGGTCTCTCGTTCAAGGAATACATTATTCTAAACAATGCTTTGAGCTTCGGCCTTTTAATCTTGTTGGCCGGGGCGACCGGATCGGCGTGGTTTCACAGAACCCACAAATCCATCTCCGCCACAGACGGAAGCGCACTCAGATTGGATATGTCGCCCACGAACGAATCCGCCGTCTAAAAGACCTACTTCTAGAACCCAAAAACCTCTTTCGAAACGTGTGTAACCCGGCAGGCCAAATCCGCCTCGCCCGACGCGATGACGTAAAAATTCCCCGCATCCACAATCCCTGTCGTGAACACCACGTCGCGTATATACATCAGGTGATCGATCGGCTGGGTCAGAGCGGCGTTGGGGGAGAGTAGCGGCTCCGGATCGCTGCGGTGGAGCACCACGCTCGGGTCATCCCGATCCAACAAGGCCCAATAGGTCTTATAGACGCCGATCAGGCCTATGGGCTCCACGCCGTGCCAGAGCGTCAGCCAACCCTTGGGGGTCAGGATCGGCGGGGCGCCCCCGCCCATGCGTGCGCTGGCAGGGGAGCCGGCGCTGGGGCGCAAGCCCGGCTTGGACGAGGGTTTCCAGTGGAGCGCGTCGGGCGAGGACGCCAGATTGATGGACGGCCCCGGCAGCCAGTCGCTCCCTGGCGGATAGGCGAAGTAGAGATCGCCGAGCGGCCGGGTCTCCGCCCAGAATTTTCCGCTGATCAACCCCTCGAAGATCAGCATGTCCTTGTTCTGATGGTCCAGCACGATGCCTTGGTAATCCCAATGCAGGCCGTCGTCGGAGGTGTAGAGGGTGGCGCATTGGCGCTCGGGGCTGATGGCGCAGGTGGTCATGTAATAGCGACCGTCCACCCGGCTGATGCGGGGGTCCTCCACCCCATAACATTGGTGGTCGGCCTCAGGCGCGATGGCGAAGTCGTAATGAACCTTCAGCACGGTCCGCCCGTCCGGCGACAGTTCGACCGGCAAAAGCCAGGAGAGCGAGGTCACCGCGATGGTTTTCCACCGGTGGTGAAGGAGGATGAAGGTTCGGGGGTCGCTGGTGTCGGCGGTCTCCAAAGGCCAGCCGTCCAGGCAATAGTCGCCGTTCACCCAACGGATGGCGCGCACCACGCCGTTTTCGATCGGGTGCTTCAGCGCCTCGGCCACTCGCACCATCATCAGGAGGTTGCCGCTCGGCAGCACGGTCAGGCCGGGATTGAACGCGCCGAGCACGAACGTCTCGGCCTTCAGCTTGCCAGCCATGGGGGAGCGCGAAAGGTCCACATCCTCGGGCGTGAAGATGAGTTGATCGTACAATACG
>CAXTHJ010000002.1:0-115907 GCA_964243985.1 uncultured Caulobacteraceae bacterium
GAGGGGATCCGCCCGAAGGGTGGTGGAGGGGGCGAGCCGTCGGCGGCTGCACTTGACCGCCGCCCCCTCCGTCACGACGCTGTCGCGTCGCGCCACCTCCCCCGCGGGCGCCCCGTTGCAGGCTGCCAGGCTACCAAAGCTGGGTCGATTTTCATCATCCCTTTTCTTGCGAAAAGACAATGACCGGCCGACCGCGCATGCCGCCGGCGCTAAGCGCACGCTGCGCATCGGCGACCTCGCGCACCCCATATTCGCCAGCAACGCGGAGACGGATTTCGCCGGCCTCAACAACGTCGCGCAGAAGTTCGAGCCAATCGGTGCGCCCGAAGGCCTGGTAGACCATCAGCGGCTTGATCTTCAGATTGCGCTCGCCGGGCTTGTCGCCCCACAGTCGTACTGGAATGTAGGTGCCGTCGTCGCGGAGTGCGCCGAACGCCTTCTCGCCAAGCGCAGCGGTATCAAGCAGCGCATCTACGCCTTGCGGCACGGCACGGCGGATCGCGGCAGCGAAGTCGTCGCTGCGTTCGACCACCTCGTCAGCGCCATAGCCTCGCACCAGATCGTTTTCGAAGGGTTTAGCGTCGGCGATGACCTTCAGACCTCGGCGTTTGGCCAGCGCGATCGCGTAATACGCAAAATGACCCGCGCCGCCGCTGATCGCTAGAAGCTGGCCTTTTTCGAGGCCGGCCAACTCCAGCGCTAGCAGCGCCGTTAGGCCGTTCATCGGCAGTGTGGCCGCATCCGTCAGGGAGACGTTGACTGGGATCGGCACCACCGACGCGGCCGGAACGACGATATGCTGCGCCTGCGCGCCACCACCCGCTTGTCGCGGGTTGGTGACGGCCATGACTTTTTGGCCGACCTGAAGTCGCGACACATCCGGTCCGACCGCCTCGATAATACCCGCCGCATCCATGCCCGGCACGACCGGCCAAGTCTCCACGCCCGGCGCGGGGTCGCGCAACAGGATGTCGGTAGGATTGACTGCAGCTGCATGGACGGCGATGCGAACCTCGCCAGCCGCTGGGGCCGGAACGGTGCGCTCCGCAACCTCGATCACCTCATAGCCGCCGCGTCCGGTGTAGGTGACGGCGGAACTAACGAGGGGCTGCGCTTCCGATTGATCCATCTTTTCAATTGTCCTTCGCGAGTTAAGATGCGCTCGCCTGGTAATTACCCGCGTCCTGATTTGAGGGGCGAGACTGGGCGCAGCGCTTGCGGTTCGCGCCCTCCGTCTTGGCGCTATGCGCCAATCCACCTCCCCCGCTCTGCAGGGGAGGAGAATCAGGCCTAGTTCCGGGCCTTGTCCACCAGCTTGCCCTTGGTGATCCAGGGCATCATGGCGCGAAGCCGTCCGCCCACTTCCTCGATCTGATGTTCGCCGACAATGGTGCGGCGGGCCTTGATCGAGGGTTGGCCAGCGGCGTTCTCCAGCATGAAGTCGCGGACGAACCGGCCTTCCTGGATGTCCTTCAGAACCCGCTTCATCTCCGCCTTGGTCTCTTCGGTGATGATGCGAGGTCCGGTGACATATTCCCCGTATTCAGCGGTGTTTGAGATGGAATAGTTCATGTTGGCGATGCCGCCTTCGTAGATCAGATCGACGATCAGCTTCACCTCGTGAAGGCATTCGAAATAGGCCATCTCCGGCGCATAGCCCGCCTCCACCAAGGTCTCGAACCCGGCGCGGATCAGCTCCACGAGGCCCCCGCAGAGCACCGCCTGTTCGCCGAAGAGGTCGGTCTCGCATTCCTCGCGGAAGTTGGTCTCGATCACGCCGGAGCGCCCGCCGCCGATGGCGCTGGCGTAAGCGAGGCCGAGGTCCATAGCGCCGCCCGACGCATCCTGATGCACGGCGATCAGGCAGGGCACGCCGCCGCCCTTCTGGTATTCGCTCCGCACCGTGTGGCCGGGCCCCTTGGGGGCGACCATCAGCACGTCGATTGAGGCTTTCGGCTCGATCAGTTTGAAGTGGACGTTCAGCCCGTGGGCGAAGAGGAGCGCCGCGCCGTCTCGGATGTTGGGGGCGATCTCGCCCGCGTAGATGTCGCGCTGATGCTCGTCCGGGGCCAGCACCATGATCAGGTCGGCGATCTTGGACGCTTCGGCCACGCTCATCACCTTGATGCCCTCGGCTTCGGCCTTCCTGGCGGAGGCGGAGCCGGGGCGAAGCGCCACGATCACATTTTTCACGCCGCTATCGCGCAGGTTCAGCGCGTGGGCGTGCCCCTGGCTGCCGTAGCCGACGACGGCGATGGTCTTATCGAGAATACGGGCGAGATCGGCGTCGCGATCGTAATAGACACGCATAAAGAAGCTCCAGAATTAGCGTTATGGATTGAGCGATTAGCGGCGGGATTTCAAACCCGCTCCGCGCCGCGGGAAATCGAGAGGACGCCGGTGCGGGAGACTTCGACCAGGCCCACGGGCCGCATGAGGCGCTCGAACTTGTCGATCTTGGCGGGGGCGCCGGTGACCTCGAAGATGAAACTCTGCAGGGTGGTGTCCACCACGTGGGCGCGGAAGATTTCCGCCAGACGCAGGGCCTCTATCCGCTCGGCGCCTGTGCCCTGCACCTTGAAGAGGGCCAGTTCCCGCTCGACTCCCTCGTCGTCGGCGCCGACGTCGATCACCTGGCGCACCTGGATCATCTTCTCCAGCTGCGCCTTGATCTGGGCCAGTACGTGGTCGGCGCCGCGGGTGACGATGGTGATGCGCGAGGTATGGGCGGCGTGGTCGGTCTCGGCCACCGTCAGGCTTTCGATGTTGTAGCCTCGCGCCGCGAACATGCCGACCACCCGGTGTAGCACCCCCGGCTCGTTATCGACGATCACGGCGAAGGTGGCGCGGTTCTCCGGCTCGGCCGGCGCCGATAGGTCGTATGCAGAGGTGGATGGCGAGTCAGACATTTAAACCAGCTTCTTCCCAGCGTCGTCGATCACCGAGCCGATGTCTTCCGCCGCCGCCATGTCGCCGAGCAGCATATCGTTGTGCGCCTTGCCGGAGGGGATCATGGGCAGGCAGTTCTCCGTCTTGGCCACGCGGCAGTCGAAGATCACCGGGCGGGGGGTGTCGATCATCTGCAGGATCTTGGCGTCCAGTTCATCGGGTTTGTCGCAGCGGATGCCGACGCCGCCATAGGCTTCCGCCAGCTTGACGAAATCGGGCAGGCTTTCGGAATAGGAGTGGCTGTAGCGCTCCCCATGCAGGAGCTGCTGCCACTGGCGCACCATGCCCATCCACTCGTTGTTGAGGATAAAGAGCTTGATCGGCAACTCGTATTGGATGGCGGTGGACATCTCTTGCATCGTCATCTGAACGGACGCCTCGCCGGCGATATCGATCACCAGCGAGCCGGGGTGGGCGATCTGCACCCCCACCGCCGCCGGCACGCCATAGCCCATGGTTCCCAGGCCTCCGGAGGTCATCCAGCGGTTCGGCTCCTGGAAGGGGAAGAACTGCGCCGCCCACATCTGGTGCTGACCGACCTCGGTGGTGATGTAGACGTCGCGATCCTCGGTCAGGGCGGCGAGGCGCTGGACGGCGTACTGGGGCTTGATGATCTCGCTGGAGGGCTTGTAGGCGAAGCCATTGCGGGCCCGCCAGCCGTCGATCTGCGCCCACCAGGCTTTCAGCTGGTTCGGATCGCGCCGCTCCCCGCGCGCTTGGAACGCTGAGAGCATGGCCTTCAGCACACGCCCGGCGTCGCCGACGATGCCGATGTCCGCCCGGACGATCTTGCCGATGGAAGCGGGGTCGATGTCGATATGGATTTTCTTCGATCCCGGAGAGAAGGCGTCGAGCCTTCCCGTCACCCGATCGTCGAATCGCGCCCCGACGCAGATCATCACGTCGCAGTCGTGCATGGCGTGGTTGGCCTCATAGGCGCCGTGCATGCCCACCATGCCGAGCCACTGGGGATCGGCCTCAGGAAACGCGCCAAGCCCCATCAAGGTAGAGGTGACGGGCGCGCCGGTCGCATGGGCGAAGTCGCGCAGGGTCTGGCTGGCGGCCGGTCCGGCGTTGATCACGCCGCCGCCGGTGTAGAGGATCGGCCGACGGGCGCGGGCGATCAGCTCCACCGCCTCGGCGATCCTGCCGGCGTCGCCGTCCACCTTCGGCGCATAGGCATGGGCGAACTTCACCTCCGCCTTGCCTTGGTAGGGGGCCTTGGCGAACTGCACGTCCTTAGGGATGTCGATCAGCACCGGGCCGGGACGGCCGGAGGCGGCGATGTGGAAGGCTTCGTGGACGGCGCGGGCCAGATCGTTCACGTCGCGGATCAGGACGTTGTGCTTGGTGGCCGAGCGGGTGATGCCGACGGTGTCGCATTCCTGGAAGGCGTCAGAACCGATTAAAGCGGTGGGCACCTGGCCGGTGATCACCACCAGGGGGATGGAGTCCATCAACGCATCGACGATGCCGGTCACCGCATTGGTGGCGCCGGGGCCGGAGGTGACCAGCACCACCCCAACCTTGCCGGTAGAACGGGCGTAGCCCTCAGCGGCGTGGGTGGCGCCCTGCTCATGGCGGACCAGGATGTGGCGCAGGCGCGGCTCGTGGAACAGGGCGTCGTAGATCGGCAACACCGCCCCGCCGGGATAGCCGAACAGCACCTCGACCCCGTTGTCCACCAAGGCGCGCACCACCGTCTCAGCGCCGGTGAGCATCTCAGGGGAGGCTGTGGGGGCTGCGGTTTCGGTTTCGATGGCTTGGTGCACGGTCATGGCGGTTTCTCGACGTTCGGGCATGAAAAAAGGCCCCTGGGGGCCTTGCGCATGCGACCGGTATCGGAGCGATCGAAGATCACCCGACGGCGGCCGCTCCGATATTTACTAGGGTCTGACGCAAGGACGTTGCTCCAAATCGTGCGGCGACTGCTTCGCACGGGCAGGATTTTGCGTCAAGCGGTCAGCGCATCATGCCGCCAACGGATAAAGGCTCAGGGCGTTCACGACACCGGGGAAGGGCTTGACGGTGGCCGGGTGGTAGGACGGCGACAAGGTCAGGAAGAGCATTGGCAGGATGTGGGCGGCCATGGCGCGGGTGAAGGCGGCGGGCCGCACATCGGTCAAGGCGGCCAGGGCGAGATGGCGATACCCCCGCAGTTGGCCGTGCACCCGCGCCAGCATCCTCGCCCGCAACCCGTAATCGCCCACCAGCGCGACGTAGGCGTCGTGGCAGACGTTGCGATGCTCGTACTCCTCGGCCAGATGCCAGCGCCAGAGCGCCGCCGCGCGGGGATCGGCGCCGTCGAGCCAGACGTCGCCGGGGCCGAACATGAACTGGCCGAGGTAGAGGGTGAAGGTCTCGAAAGCGACGCACCAGGCGAGATTGAAGGCGAAGCTGCGGTCGCGGAACTGGCGCCCGAGGTCCTGCTGCACGGCCAGAACCACCGGCTCCAGCGCGCCGTGACCCTGGCGATAGAGCGCCGCGTTGAAATCGGCGTGCAGCTTGAAGTGCTCAGTCTCCTGCCCGACCATGGCCTTGATGGCGGTTTTCAGGTCTTGCTGCTCATGGCCGAGGCGGCGGGCCGCTTCGCTCATCACCCGGTTCACATGGGGCTCGATCGCCGGGGCGAGGGCGCCTCCCGCGTTCAGCACCATGGCCACCTCCACGTGGGGCGACCAGATCGCCGGCAGGTCGTCGAAGCTGAGGGCGGGACGGCGTACCGGCAAGCTTCCTCAGCGCTCCACCTGGCTGACGTCCCGCACCGCGCCCCTGGCCGCGGAGGTGGTCATGGCGGCGTAGGCGCGGAGGGCCGGGGTGACTTTGCGGGGGCGATCCTTGGCGGGCTTCCAGCCGGTCTGCAGCTTGGCGTTCCGGCGTAGGCTCAGCACATCATCCGATACCGCAAGATTGATGGAGCGGGACGGGATGTTGATCTCGATCCGGTCGCCGTCCTCCACCAGGGCGATCAGCCCGCCCTCCGCCGCTTCGGGGGAGACGTGGCCGATGGAGAGGCCGGAGGTGCCGCCGGAGAAGCGCCCGTCGGTGACCAGGGCGCAGGCTTTGCCGAGGCCTTTGGATTTGATGTAGCTGGTCGGATAGAGCATCTCCTGCATGCCCGGACCGCCGCGGGGGCCTTCGTAGCGGATCACCACCACGTCGCCGGCGGCGACCTTGCCGGTGAGGATGCCGGAAACGGCGTCGTCCTGGCTCTCGAACACCTTGGCGGGGCCTGAGAAGATCAGGATCGAGTCGTCCACGCCCGCCGTCTTCACGATGCAGCCGTCCACCGCCAGATTGCCGGTCAGCACCGCCAGGCCCCCGTCGCGGCTGAAGGCGTTCGCGCTGCTGCGGATGGCGCCGTTTTCCCGGTCCAGATCCAGTTCGTCCCACCGCTCCGACTGGCTGAACGCAGTCTGCGTCGGCACGCCGCCGGGCGCCGCCTTGAAGAAGGTCTGCACCGCCTCTGAATTGGTCTGCTTGATGTCCCAGCGGGCCAGGGCCTCGCTCATCGTAGTCGAGTGCACGGTAGGGAGGTTGCGGTTCAACAATTCGGCGCGATCCAGCTCGCCAAGGATCGCCATCACCCCGCCAGCGCGGTGCACGTCCTCCATGTGCACGTCGGCCTTGGCGGGCGCGACCTTGCAGAGACAAGGCACGGTGCGGGAGAGACGGTCGATGTCGGCCATGGTGAAGTCCACCCCCGCTTCGTGCGCGGCGGCCAGGAGGTGCAGCACCGTGTTGGTGGAGCCGCCCATGGCGATATCAAGGCACATGGCGTTCTCGAACGCGCCGAAGCTGGCGATGGTGCGGGGGAGGGCGGTGGCGTCGTCCTGTTCGTAATAGCGCCGCGCCAGATCGACGACGGTGTGGCCGGCTTCCAGGAACAGGCGTTCGCGGTCCGAGTGGGTGGCGAGGGTCGAGCCGTTGCCGGGGAGGGAGAGGCCAAGCGCCTCCGTCAGACAATTCATGGAGTTGGCGGTGAACATACCCGAACAGGAGCCGCAGGTGGGGCAGGCGGATCGCTCGATGGTCTGCACCTCCTCGTCGCTCACTGAGTCATCGACGGCGGCGACCATGGCGTCCACCAGATCCAGCGCCACCGTCTTGCCTTTCAAGACGACCTTGCCGGCTTCCATCGGGCCGCCGGAGACGAACACCACAGGAATGTTCAGCCGCAGCGCCGCCATCAGCATGCCGGGGGTGATCTTGTCGCAGTTGGAGATGCAGACCAGCGCGTCGGCGCAGTGGGCGTTGACCATGTATTCGACGCTGTCGGCGATCAGCTCGCGCGAGGGCAGGGAGTAGAGCATCCCGTCGTGGCCCATGGCGATGCCATCGTCCACGGCGATGGTGTTGAACTCCTTGGCGACCCCGCCGGCCCGCTCGATCTCCCGCGCCACCAGCTGACCGAGATCCTTCAGATGCACGTGGCCCGGCACAAACTGAGTGAAGGAGTTGGCGACGGCGATGATCGGCTTGCCGAAGTCGCTGTCTTTCATGCCGGTGGCGCGCCAGAGGCCGCGCGCCCCTGCCATGTTGCGGCCGTGGGTGGTGGTTCGGGAACGATAGGGAGGCATTTTCGTGAACTCTGAGCGATGATCGTGCGCGCTAGAAGCATATAGGCGTTTTGGACGCAAATCCCGACCCTTGCTAATCGTGGCGCGGGCCTTTAGCTCCGGCGCACCACTCGGGGGAACGCGTGACCGGCCAATCTTCGCCGTTGGATGCCGTAAGAGCGCGGATCGACGCTGTCGATATCGAGCTTCTACGTCTGATTGATGAACGGGCAGCCTTGGCGGCGCAGGTGGCGGACGCCAAGCGCGCGGAAGCCGGAGGCGCAGCGCCGGTCTTTGGCCTACGCGCGGATCGCGAAGCGCAGGTGGTGCGCCGGCTGCTGGCGCATCCCCGCGAAGCGGCGACAGCGGCTCTCGTTCTCCGCATCTGGCGCGAACTGATGTCTGAAAGCCTGGCGTTGCAGGGGCCATTTCGCCTAGTGGCGTGGGGCGGTCGGGACCCCGCTCGGGCGGCGGAGCTGGCGCGGCTCAGGTTTGGCGCCGCGCCGCCGCTGACGATGATGTCCAAGCCCGAGGACGTCTTAAAAGCCGCTAGGGAGTGCGGAACGGTGGCAGTCCTGCCGCTGGAGACTGGTTCGAGCTGGTGGGGCCGGTTGCTGACGGAGCCGAGCTTGCGGGTGTTCGCCACAGTCCCCTGCCTCAGCGTCTGGGGCGCGCCGGCGGCGTTGGCCATAGCGGCGGTGGAGGTCGAGCCATCCGGCGGGGACCAGACACTTTGGGTGACGGACGCGACCGGCTCCACCGCAGCCGTGGAAGCCGCGTTGAGCGATTGCGGCTTGGTGGGCGATCTTTTGGCTGAAGCGGGCGGATTGAAGCTGTTCGCTCTGGCTGGATTCATTCAGCCCGATGATCGGAGGCTGGCGAAAGCGCCCGGCAGCCTGAAGGGCGTCATCGGCGCCGCGCCGCCGCAGTTTGATCTTTAAAGACCCCGTGAAAACTGCACTTGCCGCTTCCTGTCATCCCGGAAAGCTCGCAGAGCGCGCTACAGCCGGGATGAAAGCTTAGTTTGAATTGCCCTAAACATGACCTCAATCCTCTACCCCAAACTCGCGGTGATCGGCTGCGGCCTGATCGGCTCCTCCATCATCCTTGCGGCGCGGGCCGCGGGCGTGGTGGATACGGTGTGGGTGGCCGATGTCAGCGCGGAAAATCGGGCTGAGATTAAGCGGCTCGGTTACGCTGATGCGGTGTTCGCCGACGCTGCGGAGGCGGCGCGGGACGCCGATCTCATCGTGCTGGCGACCCCGCCCCTTAGCCTGGCCGCTGCCGCGCAAGCCGCCGCGGCGGGTCTGAAGCCTGGTGCGACGATCACCGACGTGGGTTCGGTGAAGGGCGGCGTCGGCGCTGCTTTGTACAGCGCCTCGCCCATCGGCACTTTCGTGATCCCCGGCCACCCGCTGGCGGGCACCGAAAATTCCGGTCCCGCCGCTGGTTTCAAAAGCTTGTTCCACAATCGCTGGACCGTTCTCTGCCCAATGGAACGTCAAGACGAGGCCTATGCCGCCGCCGTCGAACGCCTGACGACCTTTTGGACGGCCCTCGGCGCCAATGTCGAAGTGATGAACGAGAAGCACCACGACCTCGTCTTGGCCGTCACCAGCCACCTGCCGCACTTGATCGCCTACAACATCGTCGGCACGGCGGCGGACCTCGAGGAGGTGACGCAGGGCGAAGTGATCAAGTTCTCCGCTTCCGGTTTTCGCGACTTCACCCGCATCGCCGCCTCCGATCCCACCATGTGGCGGGACGTCTTTTTGATGAACAAGGACGCGGTGCTGGAGATCCTCGGCCGCTTCACAGAAGACCTGCAGGCGCTTTCGCGCGCCATCCGCTGGGGCGAGGGGGACAAGCTTTACGAACTTTTCAGCCGTACCCGGGAGATACGCCGAAGCGTCATCGCCGCCGGCCAGGAAAGCGCCGAGCCTAACTTCGGCCGCGACCGCAAAAGCTAGATTTCGCGCTTCAGCGCGGCATGAAGCGTGGCGACCGTCATGCCGAAACGCAGCACGCGGCCAACCATCATGGCCTGATCGGGCGTCACTTCTACAAATCGTATGATCTGAGTGACGCTGTTGAAGCGCGAACCCGGACTTCTCGGTCGATCAAAGATGATCTCGAAGTCAACGCCGGATTGACGGCCTCGCATCCGCGCCACCTCCAACGCATCGTAGCCGATGATGTGGCCCTGCTCGTCAGTGTGGATTGCCCAGCGCCGCTGGTGTGTAGGGCCGTCTATATAGGCGTAGGTCTCATCAAGGTGCAGGGCCCGGTGCTCGTCCGACCATTCGCCCGTCATCTCGATGGTGAAGCGACGAAGAACGCGACCGAACGCGCTGCGGACTACTCCCCAGCCGCAAAGCTGTCCTTGAAAGAAGGCTTCTGGAGTCAAATCACGCTACTCCGCACGCCGCGAGACTACATGGGGAAGGCCAGGAGTCGATCTCCAAACGTAGAAGCGGCCCAAAAACAGCCACCCTGCTTGGCGAAAGAACGGTCTGCATGAAAAGGATCGGCGATGACCCGTTTCAAAACGCCTGTTCGATCTGCAATGACGCTGCTGGCGATCTTTGGGTTCTCGACTGTCACGGCAGCCCAGGCGCCACCGTCCGCGCCGCTCGCGAACCCCAACGAGAGCGCAGTGGTGCAGGAACTTCTCGTGATCGGCCGTCGTCCGGGACCGGCGCTCTGGCGTGTCACGAGGGGCGACTCGGAGGTGGTGATCGTCGGCAGTCTCTCACCTCTGCCGCACATGCTGAACTGGAACACCATCCGGGTGGAGCACGCCCTGCAGGATTCCACGGTTCTTTTTCTGCCCCCGAACAAGGCTCACGTGGGCTTGTTCGACGCCGCTGAAATGTTCATCCGCCAAGGCGCCCTAAAGCCTGCCCATGGAGCGGATATGGAAAGCACCTTGCCGCCGGAACTACGCGCGCGATTCGAGAGGGTGCGTGACAGCTTCCATGGCGATCCAAAACATTACGCGCACTGGAAGCCTGCAGTAGCTGGCCTGTTTCTGGTGGGCGATTTCCACCGGGCGGCGGGGCTTTCCGACGATAAGCCCGCCACCACCATCGCCAAGCTGGCCCACGCCGCCAACACTGAGGTTCGCACCATTGGCGTCCTAAACGCCAAGCCCTTGTTCGACGCCGCGGCCAAGATGTCAGATGCGCAGAACCAAAGCTGCCTCGCGGCCGCGCTGGACGACATCGAACGGGAAGCGTCCCACGCCCGCCCCGCCGCCGAAGCCTGGGCCGCTGGTGACCTGAAGGGGGTGCGCGACAACGACAGCGGCTCGCTTCTTGACGGCTGCCTGCTGCAAATCTCCAGCGTCCAATCCTTGGTGGAACAGGGAACGCGAGACGCGGTGAAGACCATCAACGAAGCCTTGGACCGGCCTGGCCGCAGCGTATCGGTGATCGACTTGACCTTCCTGCTCCGCCGCAATGGAGTTCTCGACCGACTGAAGGCGGAAGGTGACACGATCTCCATCCCGCCGGATTAGGCTGATCGTTCAAAGGGAATTAACGCTGTTGGCCGACCATGGGCTTGATCCAGGAGCGCTCGTGGTCATCGCCATCCTCCAAGCCCGCATGTCGTCCACCCGCCTTCCGGGCAAGGTGCTGCGCCCGATCCTTGGCGAGCCGATGCTAGGGCGGCAGATCGAACGGCTCCAGCGATCCAACCGCCTGACGCGGTTGGTCGTGGCCACAAGCACAGGCGCTGACGACAACGCCATCGCCGACTTCTGTGCTGAGCGGAGCGTGGATTGCTTTCGGGGTGATCTCCATGACGTGCTCGGGCGATTTCTAGGCGCCATCGCCGCCTTTGGAGCGGCCAACACCTTCGCCCGCCTTACTGCTGATTGCCCGCTTACCGACCCTGACTTGATCGACCAAGCCATCGCTGAGCACGAGGCTTCCGGCGCCGACTGCACACACGTGCAGCAGACGTGGAGCTACCCCAAGGGGTTGGATGTGGAAATCTGCCAATCCGCTGTTCTCGAAAGGATTGGCCGAAAAGCGTCCGGCGCTGATCGGGAGCATGTCACCGCCTTTATCTATGCTCACCCAGATCAATACCGCATCCACGCCCTGAACCGCGATCCGCCGCTCCGCTACCGTTGGACGGTCGATACGCCTGAGGATTTCGCCTTCGTGACGGCGGTCTATGAAGCGCTTTATCCGCAGCAGCCAGCGTTCACGACCGACGATATCCTGGCTTGGCAGGCGCTTAATCCCGACCGCGTGTTGATCAACGAAATGCCCATGGCGACGGCAAGGTGACCCTCACTGTGCGCCGTCTTAAGCCGTCCGACAGCGGGCGCGTGCTGGACTGGCGCAATTCGCCCGAAGTGGCGGCGTATATGTACACTGAGCATTCGATCTCGGCGGATGAGCACGCGACCTGGTTAGCGGGGGCGCTCTCGGCGGCTGACCGTCGCTATTGGATCATAGAGATGGACGGCTCGCCGGTGGGCCTCGCCAACCTCGCTCGTATCGATCCGGTCGCTCGACGTTGCGACTGGGCCTACTACATCGCTGATCCCTCAACCCGCGGCAAAGGCGTTGGGGCGCAGGTTGAATACGCGGTGATCGAGTACGTTTTTCAAAAGCTGCAGCTGAATAAGCTTTGGTGCGAGGTTTTGATCGGAAACGAGGCGGTCTGGCGGCTGCACGAAAGCTTCGGCTTCCACCGCGAGGCGCTATTCCGCGATCACATTTGGAAGGGCGGCGGTTTTCAGGACGCGGTAGGCCTAGGGCTCTTGGCGACCGACTGGGTAGTTGCGCGGCCGGCTTGCGCTGCTCGCTTGATCGCCAAGGGCTGCGATCTAGCCGCCTTGAGGGTAGAGACCTGATCAGAGCGCCAAGATCGCTTCCGCCACCCGATCTGCACCTAGGCCGTCGCAAAGGGATGCAGCCGCCAACCGCATGTCGCCTCGCAACACTGGATCGCATAGGCGGCTCAAGGCCGTGTCGAAAACCCCATCCAAGTCAGCGTCGGCCATGTCCACGGCGAGCAGCACACCGTTCCGCGCCAGAGCCTTGATCATCGCGCGTTGATTTGCGGCGACGATCACGGCCAAGGTGGGGAGGCCTAGGCACGCACGCTCCCAGGTGGAAGCGCCCCCGGCGCCGACGGCTAGGTCGGCCGACGCCATGAGGTCCGCAATGTTGGTCGCGTCGAAATGAAGCCGCAGGGCCGGATCCGCCTTAGCGCGCTTCATCAACGCCGCGCCGCTTTGGGCGTCGGACGCCAAGGCGAGGTCGATTTGAACCGATGGCATTCGCGCCCGGATCAGAGCCACCGCCTGATCCGCAATGCCGCCAATGTCGCTGAGGCCGAAAGACACGAATAGTCGTTGAGGCAAAGGCGAAACGGACCGCGCCAAGGCCGCCGCCCGCTGGTGGCGAAATGCCGGTTTCACGAGGGCGTAGGCGGGGCCGATTATCAATCGGCAAGCGTCAGACGTGAGCCCTTCGTAATCGGAAGCGAGTCGGCCGTAGCCTGGATCGATGAGCAGATCGGCCACATGAGGCCGATCGGCTAGATCGTCGATCACCACCAGCTTTTGCGTCGCGTGGCTCAGCGGCCGCTCGTCAGAGGCGGCAAGGGCGTAATCATCCAGAACCAGAACATTGTACGGGTTGGCCGCGAGCGCCTGCGACACGCTACCCCGATGGAGCGCGAACCCGCCTCCGGAGAACCGCGCGATCAAACTTGCGCCAGCCTCGTTCACCGCGAAGGCGCAAACGGCGCCTCTCTCCCTAAGCGCCTCCGCCAGAGTGAGGCAGCGCATGACGTGCCCCCCGCCGACACCAGCACCAGCGGCGGGCGCGAAAAGGATGCGTTTGGAAGGGAGGCTCTGAGTCTGCAAGGTGATCGCCACCAGGGCGAACGTAGAAAGATGGTGGACGCGGTAGGGATTGAACCTACGACCCCACCCGTGTGAAGGCCAGGATCATACCAAAATCCACCAATCTTTCAACGTTCTATGAAAGGGAGTTTCTCACATTTCTGCGCAAAACGGGGTGAACAAATTTAGAACAATGCGCAAGTTGCGCTTGGCGGTACTAGGCACTCATGGCATATTCCCTCCTGGGATTGCGGCGGTTGTCCGGATTGGCTCAGCAGGTAGAGCGGCTGGCAATAGCTAGAGGGTCGCGGGTTCAATTCCCGTATCCGATTCAGCCGCCGCAGCCTACCAATGCTGGGTCTCGCATGGTGCGGCTGAAGGGGTTCCTAGGCCCGGAGGCGAATGTGGATCGTAACCACGCCCGGCGCCACTACTTCTTCCTAACCGCCTGGAAGACTTCCCGTAGAGCGTCCGGATGATGCTTGGCATAACGCTTTGTCGTCGTAGGGCTAGAGTGCCCAAGTGCACCGCCAATGTCATGTAGCGGAATGCCCTTTCTGGCCGCCCAGGTGGCAAAGGTGTGCCGAAGGGTGTTCGGTGTCACGTCGATCATTCCAACGGCCCGGGCGTGCGCCCTGAAGGCCCTGGCGATGCGCTCGACGGGTTCGCCTCGCCATTCGATCACGAATGCTGTCTTGGCCTTTTTCTTGGCCGCCTTCAGCATTCGAATTTCGACGGGCCCGATACGCGCCGGCGCCCGGCGCTTGTTCGTCCGGACGCCATCGAGGGTGTAGTCGATCGACCCGCGCCCAAGATCCACCCGATCCCATTTGAGTTGCAGAATGGCGCTCGTGCGTGGGCCGGTATAAAGCGCCAACCGGGCGAATAGCAGGACGTGGCGACTGCGGCGCCTGCGGAGATGACGGAAGAGCGTCGCGACCTCAGCCCGCGTTAGCCAGCGCTCCTTCGGGGGCGATGCCGGCAACGTCATTACCTCCGGCACGTAGGCGAGCTCCTTATAGCGGCGCGTGTAGTTGTAGGCGGCGGACAGGACCGCCAGTTCGCGGCGGATTGTTTCGTCTTTCACACCGTCGCCTCGGCGCTTCTCGACATAAAGGAGTTGAGCGCCTGGTCCGCCGCGCTCAAGGGCGGTCACGCCGAAGAAGGATTTTAGCCGACTGGCGATCCGTTCAGCGGTGTCGTCAGAGACGACTTTCTTGCTGAGCCGATAGAAGGTGATCGCGTCGGAAACGCTGAGCGGGGTGGCGGGAGTGCTCTCAAGGGTGAGGACAAAATCCCTTAGCCACGCCTCTGCTTCAGCAACTTCAACGCAGCCTGTCGACCGCCGCTTGCTGCGCCCCCGCTCGGCCCACTGGACGTACCAGAAGGGAGAGGTGGGGATTCGGGTGAGGGAATATCGGGTTTGCACTCGTCCTTCAGGAAGCGGTCTAATTCGAACATCGGAAAGCGGACGCGCGGACGCTTCGCCCCGGCGCCGATCGTCACCGCGCCTATTTTGCCCGCCCGGCGCAGCGCGTCAAATGCGCTTGGCCCCAAGCCAAGATATTCCGCAGCCTCCTCACGGGTCAGGGCCGCGCGTGTGACGCCAGGAAATGTGGCCCGGGCCCCCATCACCCCACCTTCCCCGCTGCATCAAGCCGGGGATCGGGCTCGGCTACTGCATAGGCGGCTGTGAGGGCGGCACGGGCCGACTTTCGGCAGTAATTTTTATGGTCGTCGGAGTTGGCCTCCCAAGGCTGACACGTCGGACACCAAAGAGTGTGCATACCTTCAGCCGCCGCCTCCACCTCGGCTTCGGAGGGGGTGCGGGCGGTCATGGGTGGGCCTCAAATTCTTCTCCGAGATCGCAATCTGCGAAATAGCTTTCAACGGTCGTAAGTGGATATTCCCAGTCCCAATGAGTTTTTCGTAAGGCTCTGTCCTCAAGATGGTCCCAACGCTTCAAGGCCACGATTACCGGGTCGCAATCTTCGCAAAGAGCCCGCCCTTTTTTGAACGATCCGCTTCCCTCTTGGGCGCGACAATCACACTCCGCGCAATAAAACCACCATCCATGTTCCCACTTCACTTCGTCGGGAACGAATCTTTTGTCGGAGAAGGCATCAAATTCTGGCGCGCGGCGACACTCAACGTCATTCCACTCGCTATCCAGCGCGTTCGCACCGATACGACGCGCAGGCGCGTTTGATACCGCGAAAACGATCTCAGCCGCCTCGTCATGGCCGACATAATATGCCTTCAGGGGAAGGCTCACCCCTTCCCCTCCCCATCAACGGGCTCGGCGGCAGGGCGGTAGATAACGCAGCTCCCAGAGTGATCTTCGGTTTGGTAGCGATACTCGGGCATATTGGGTTCGCGAGCCGTGATGGCCGCCCCGCCTGCTGGTTGAGCGAGGAGTTTGATCAGTTTGTCGAGGAAGCGCTCTTTGCTGATCGAAGTGACGAATGCGCCAGTCCGCCCAATGCTATCGACGGACCAATCCGCGTTGAGCGTGTTATCCATCAGAAGCGCGATTTCTTCTCTCCGCTCCATCGCTAATCTCCCTCTGACGGAGCGGTGGGTTGGGGACGCCAGCCTGCGGCGATGATTGCATAGGTCGTTTGGTCGAAATCATCTTGATACGGCTCGTTAACGTCGTGAAAACGGCCGCCTTTTTCCCCGCGTGTCTTGTTCCATTCAGGTTTGTCGCGATGCTGCAATTCGTAGGAAAATCCGAGTTCATGCGCGATTAGCTTCGCCAACCCCGCCCGCTCCTCGGCGGAGACGTCACGCATGGGAAATGCTCACAGCTACGACGGCCCATACAGCCTTACAGGCGATATGAATGGTTTGGTCTTGATTGAAGGAAAGGCGGCCGGCACATTTGGCGTCATCAGTGACAGCGTGGATGGCAAGCTCGGCGATGCCCAGCCACCAGACGCCCGTGATCAGCCAGACCAAACCACCGTGCATAACGACATGCGCGCCCATCGCTTGATACCAGGGAACGCCAGAGATAGGCGTCATGCGATTTTTCGCGCGGGAGAGGAAGTCGCCCTGTAGAGGATAGTCAGCCAGTGCGTGGGCAAACACGAGAAGGGCGAACAGTTTTGCGGCTTCAGCCATCATGGCTTTCTCCTTCAATGGCGGCGAGGGTGGAGCGGGCGACGTGTTTGGTCGTCTCCGGTCTGCACAGGCTTTCGGTTTTGTTGACTGCGGTGTCGGCCCAGACCTCCGACGCGCGTTCAATTTTCTTCAGCCCCTCCACCGCCTTATCCAGCTGCTCGGTGAGGGTGGCGTCGGCCATTGCCTTACCGAGTAAAATCCCCTCTTCAGATCCGTCTCTGAACCAGCCATCGCGCTCCGCCTCCAAGACGGTGCGGACGTGCTCGGTGATGCGGGCGTGGAGTTCATCCGAATGAGCTTGGATTGCTCGCGCTGGGTTGCCTCCATTGTCTGCCTGATACGCCATCGACTTGTCAGAGATTTCGATGAAGCGTGCCTTTATCTCCTCCACCGACAGGCCGGGCGCTGGTTGGTCGGTCATGGAATAACTCCTGCATCGCGCAACGCTTTCACTTGCGCCATTGCAAGCTCGTGATCGACTGGCCGATCAGGGTTCCAGCCATGTGGGTTTTTAGGCCAAGGGGTGCGGTCAATCATCCGTTGGGACAAGTCGTTCCCGCGCCCGAAATTCCACGCTTTTCGGAGTCGGCTCTCGAACAGTATTTTTCCAATTTCGAAATCGGACAGGCCGGGCGCGGATAAGGCGGTGGGCTGGTTAGCGGGGGTCATGGGCGCCCTCCAGTTCGGTCTAAAGCCTTCCCGAGCAACCGCATGTGATGGTCTAGCTGGCCGTCACCTGACCATATGTTGTAGAGGTCACGAGCAAGGGATTCGATGTCGGGGGCGACCACCTCCAGCTTCGGCTTCCCAAAGGACCGGATGACGGTCACCTCAACCTCGATCAATTCAACATCGTCGTCATCGTAGGACGTGGCGAGAAGTTGGCGGGCGCGCTCAACGTCGTCCGACGAGGAGACGTTCATGGAGCCGTCATTGTATTGACGTGCGATGCACCTCACGACTTCACCTCCCGCGCTGCGCGGAGGGCGTTTAGGGCTTTAGTGCCTCCATCATTTGCCAGAGCGTGACGACCCGCGTCACCTTCACTGTGGATTAGCCGAGCGAGCCGGGCCTGTTCACCATACCATTGCAGCGCCCTCTCCAGCTTGCGGATGCGGGCTCGCAGGGCGTCGAACGCCTTGATGATCGGGCGCGCGCCATTCCAGTTGCCGGGCTCGCCGGTCGCGCCAGTGATGTGCTGATAAGCTTCGTGGAGCGACGACCTGTGGCAGCGGGCTTCCATGGCCCAGCTTTCGGCCTGCTGGCGCAGGTTGGCGTTCTCCGCCCCCAACTCCCGCGCTCGGCGCGCTTGGGCGATGAGGGCTAGGACGGCGGGCGGGGCGAAGGTGACGATGTGGGCGGAATTGGCGGAATACCTGGTATTTGCTTCGTCGCTAAAATCGACGCCAACTTCGAAGTGGACAACAACATCTGCCACTTTTGGCCATGCTGCTTTAGACGGTCCAATCCAAATGTTGCGTTGAGTAGTTTCCTTGATCCAAGGCCCCGGCGTCGCCGCCTTCGCCACAGCCTCCATCTTATCGAGGTCGAGGGTCATCTATTCTCCCTCCTCTTGCTGGATGAGGGCGTCTCCGAGAGCGATGGCTTTGCGGGCTCCGTTGAGCGTCGCGAGGCCGGGGACATTCAGGGTTCCGGCGCGCTCCATTGGCTCTAGAAGAGCGACAAGGTGCTGTAATTCCTTCAGCAACTCAGGCGCGGCGGCGATCAGTTTGGCGTCTTGCTCCGGCCTTATCGAAGTGACCTCGCAAATGACATCGGCCATGATCCCGTTCTTCGGATCACCCTCAAAGGCGCAAACCGATATGTCATCGTCACCGTCATCGACCACGGACCATGTGATCGGAAAGTTTTCGTCGCTATAGGGGGCCGTATGCTTCCCCGCCCCTTGCTCATCAGCGCTCATGGGTGGCTCCTTGGGCGAGACGGGATGCGTGAGCGGTGCGGCAAACATCCATCAGCGTCGGCCACCACGTCGGATTTTCCGTCACGGGGCCGAGCGGGCGACCGCTGAACCGGCGCCCTATGGAGCCGTGCGAGAGGCCGTAGACCGAGCGGAACACCGCGTCCGTGTTCGGGACTTCGACGCAGCCCGCGCCGTCCTCGGCTTCGATGTAGAGCTTGCGCTGGTTTTGCTGCTCGGCCATGGCCGGTCTCCCCTTGGTATGGGAGATTGTGCGCACGACGCACGAACTCTGTCAAATTAAAACGTGCGCCCCGCGCACATTTGTGCAAGGAACCGTTTGCTCGGCGCACTTGAGGGGTGACGAAGCAGCAGCCATTATCGCCTGGGAGGTTGAAGAATGCACACGTACCGGCTTGAATTTACAGCGCCAAAGTTGGACGAGACCGCACTGCGAGAGTTGTTGGAGGCGCAATATCAGGCTCGTGGGCTTACCATCACAAGAGACGTGATTGCGGCCTCCTCGATCAAGTACGTCGAACAGTTCAAGGGGATCGATGAAGAGATTATGCGTTTGCTGAGCGACCAACAACCGTGGAGGCAAGGAAAGCTCATCGAGGTCACTGGGAAGCCGAGAGTTAACATCGCCCGGCGACTGGGCTCCCTGCTCCAGCGTGGCGCGATCCAGAAGGTTATGCATGGCGTCTATATTGTAAAGGGTGCCCCTCCACCTGATCCGGCCGCAATCATACCAAAGGAGACGAGTCACGCTAACCGTCAGCGTGAGGTGCTTGATCGCCTTTCTGTACCCAAAAGTGCAATCAACCTGCGGGACGAGATGCGCATTTCCCGCCAAGCTATCGAACAGATGCTGAGCAAAATGGAAAGGCGCGGATCCATAAAAAGGGTGCGCACCCCACGGGAGCGGGGCGCTTACCTTTACATGAGGGCCGAGGTAGATGTTAGGGAGGCGCTGAAGGGCAGAACCCCAGATGTTCGTTATGGGACCGTCAAAGCCAAAGTTCTATCTTCCTTGCTTCCGGGAAGAATTTGTAACCAAGATGACATTGCGACCGTGGCGATTACCAGCAAGTCTGCGATCGGTCAGTATCTAGCCAAATTGGAATCTGAAGGTCTCGTGCATACGTTTCCAATAGGTAAAAGGAAGTATGCTACTATTCTACCAAAAGGTCTTGAATCACCTTTGTACATTAACCAAAGCGCAAAAGCTGATGCCGCGCATGTCACAGAAGAGTTTGGTGCAAGAAGAATTCCGTTCATTCAAACGTTGTACATAATGGGCGAGTCGAGAACCATCGATATCACCGACGCCTTAACTGATCGCGAGTTGGGCGATCAATCATTGTCCGGGCAGATCATGAGGCAATTGGTGCAATCAGAGATGGCAGAACAAGCATCGGCTGAACAGGAGAGGCATCCCACCTATCAACTGACGGCCAAGGGTCGCTTCGTCGCAGAGATGCTCAACGGGGATAAATCGCCTCCGTCTAGATCAGAAATCGTCGCTCGGATTGAGGAGAGAAGACTTAAACGTACAGCCGCGCTCAAGGAGCGGGTCAGGAGCAGCCCAGCGGCGCGCGGGAGCGCCCAATCAGGCTTAATGGAGATGCTCAAATCAACCGGTCCGATGACTTCGGCCGAGCTTTTCATAAACTCCACACCTCGCTTTAACAACGCGGGAAGTGTTACTAACGCTCTCAAAGAGCTTTTTCGACGGGGCGACGTGAATTACGATATTAAGACGATTGACGGCAGGGATGTGCGGGTTTGGAAGCGAGTGATTAAGTAATCTTCGACTTAACTGGTCGCGCGCTCGTCAGGGCAACATCTAATATCATAGGCGCGTTTGGGCTTTCGAGATTGTAACGGTTATCTCCCACTGGAATGACCCTTTTAACCAAACCTATTCCATCTTCAGTTTCGACTACGCACATCTTCTGTTCGAATTCACCTGGGTTAATCCTTGGGCTTCCCCGAACGACAATTATGTCGCCCTCTTCATAGATCGGATAACAAGAGTCACCTTTGATCTCGAATGCGACGGCATCAAACCAGGTTCCTGGAACTTCGACAAACTTAGGAGCGCCTTCAGCAAGAGCTTCTACGCGCGTACCTGCCCCCACGTAACCATCAACCCTCGCCATCCGTGTGAAGGTGTCGCCATACAAGATGAAAGCTGGCGTTTTCCCGAATAGCTGACCGGCACGATCCAAGACGCCCGGGGGAATTGGATGTTCCCCGGACTCGTATTTGGATACCATTGATCTATCGATTAGGAGTTCTACGCCTAGTTCATCTTGGCTCATCTTTGCCCCTTTTCGGAGCTGTCGCAGCCGACCGCCAGGCGTAGTCGCCGGAACTGGCGATGCCGGCCTGCCTTTGCCACGTGTGGCCGATTCGTTCATAGCAAAGGGTATGCGACAAGTGTGCGTTGAGCGCACGTGCGTATCCTTCACAAAAAGCTTGATCTATTCGTGCGTATAGCGCACAAAGCGGAATGGATTGCGTCGAGACACCCATTCGCTTTCTTCGCCGCGTTGTGTTTGATGACGCCACGCAGAAAGACATTGCCGATATTGGTGGCGTTAGTCGCTCGCGCGTCTCCAGGTACGAAAGTGGCCGGGAGTCTCCCCCGTATGACTTTCTTGTAAGGCTGCGCGAAGAGGCGGATCGGCGCGGGCGAACGTTCCCTGCTGATTGGTTTTTTCAAGTCCCTTTGAAAACACATCATACGGAGCGGGGCGCCTGATGTCCGACCCCATCATCCCCATGGCGATGATGACGGCTGGCGCTTTCGGCGCTGGCTTTGGCGCGTGCTGGCTCTGGCAGATGCGCCCGTCTTTGGAGCGGGAATACGCGCGCTCGGAACTGATCGGAGAACTGAACGGCGACATCGCGCTGCTTCGCCGTGAGTGTTTGCGCCTCGCCGTAAAGCTGCGCCCGTTCGAGCGCCGCCGTGGTGCGCGGGGCCGGTTCGTTTCGCGCAAAGCTTCGGCTCAATCGCGATCCCCTGCAGATATCTACGATGACGTGCTGCCGTGCCCGGCCAAGACGCCTTGGGCTGCAGCGGTCACCCATTCGGAGGTGGCGTCATGCTGACCTCCACCCTCCATCACATGGCGCCATTGCCCCCCGGCGTGCGTGTGAGCCCTGACGGCCGGATCAGCCCCCCCGACGCGGCCGTCAGGGCAACCCTATTCGGCGTCCGTCGCCGTAAACCTGCCCATCTGGGCCGTTTCCTCCCAACTCCCCCGGTCTTCGGATCGGGGAGTTTTTCAGCCGGAGGGGAGGGTGGTCGCCAAACCACCTCTCGATCGAAGTTCGTAACTAACCGCCAGCCGAAGCAGCCGCCAAGCTGTCTTTGGGTCTTCTATCGCCAAGCCCACCGCAGCCGCCAAGTTGCGCCGAGCCGCTTCCATGTAATCGCTACGGTGAACCAATTTAGCCGGTCCCAAGTGGCCGGCGACAACCGCGCCGCCGCGCCACGAGGAGCAATCTAGTGGGGCAGTCAGTGGCAATCTCTCATCGTTTTATCGGAAAATCCTCATCGCGCGTCGCGGGAGCTAAGGCCACTTGGCGCCAATACGTGCGCGAGCGTTGGCCGCGCGATCCGCAGGGCGAAGCGCGGGCGGAGTGGGGTCTGACAGAGTGGGAAGCGCGCAGCGTCGCCTACGGTCAAATCTCCCAAGCCACGGAGGACAAAATCCTTCGGCACAAAAACGGCGGCGTGATGCTGGCGTTCGACGTCTTCCTCATGCGATTTTCCATCACCTGTCACGATCTGGCCGATCAATTAGAAAAGGAGGCCGAACTTGAGCGTCTCCATAGGGAAGCTGAAACACTCGCTCGCCGCCGCGTGGCGCTCCGCCTCGCGCCTGATCGCAGCCTGGACGAAACGCAGACTGAAGTAAGCGCCTTCGCGCCCAAGCGGGGGGTGGGCGAATGAAGCCGATCATCATCACCGCCCGTATCGACCGGCCCTTACGTTGGCTTGCCTGCTTGGTGGCCTATTCGGGCGCCGTCATCCTCATCGTGCAGGCTGTCGAGGAGTTGATAGCAACCGGCCGGTTAGCATCGTCCGGGAAGGCGGAGGTTCTGTCACCATTTGAGGTGGCGACCTTCTTGGGTTGGCTGTCCTGCGTCGCGGTCACGACTTTTCCGCTCATCAAATACTCGAAGGAGCCGCCGCAATGACCGGCGACCTCTTCACCATCACCGCCCCAACCCAGCCGGACGCCGTCCGCCGCCAGCCGTCAAATATCGAGCGCGCTGCGGCTGTGACCGCCTGCGCCCGCCGCTGGACAGGCAAGCCTCAACATCAGTGCAGTGTAGGCGGTGGAGACGCCGCTTACAGCGCCAACAGCGGTCGGGATTGGCAGTGCGAACGCCATGTGCCGCCGACGTTCTTCGACTTTCGCAAACGAGCTTGAGACCGGGATCGCGCCGCCGGTTGCCGGGCGCGGATAAAGGAGGGGGCCGTGCGGCTCATCACTGACGTCTTGAGGGATATCCGCAGAGGAAAGGTGGTCGACGCCGCCTCTGAAAAATTGGCCGAGGTGGTCCGTGGAGTCATGGACACCGAGAAGGCCGGCTCGATCACCATCACCCTTTCGATCAAGCCGCGCTCAAAGGGCGATAACTGCCTTCTGATTCAGGCGAAGGTCGATGGAAAAATCCCGCAGGCCGACCTGCCGGACGCGATGTTCTTCGCCAATCTCGACGGCGATCTGCTCCGCGATGATCCAACCCAAACCCGCATGTTCGCCGACGCGGGCGAGGTGATTGACCCGAAGACCGGCGAAATCCGTGAAAACATAGGAGCCTGACGGCCATGACCACCGAAGCACAATCAATCGCCGATCTGGCAGTTAAGGCCAAGGGAGCCGCCGTCTTGGTGAAAAATGCAGACGGGCGAGAATTTCTCGTCACGCCTCACGATCAAGTTGTTCTGGAGGTCACGCCGCCGAATGGCGTGGACGAACTGCTTCCCGGCCACATCAAACAGAACGTTACTCTGCAGGCGGTCGAGAGCTTGATCGACTACGCCAACCGCTTCAAGGGCGTCAACTCAGTCTTGTTCGCCGACATCCAGGCAAGTTCGATTGCGGCGATCCTCGACTATCACGGGCCTGAAGCGCCGGCATTCGGCGCCCACAAGGCCCTGATGGCGCTTCCTTTCTCCGAGGAGTGGCGGCTTTGGACCGGGATCAGCGGCAAGCTGATGGGCCAGCTCGATTTCGCGCGGTTCATTGAGGAGAACGGCGGGGACATTGAAGCGCCTAGCGGCGCCGACGTGCTTGAGGCGATGCGAGACCTGCAGGCCAAGCGCAAGGTCAACTTCACCAAGGCCGTCCGCACCTCCAGCGACAACGAAAACTTCGAATTCACAGACGAGACGGAGATGAAGACGCGCGGCGGGGTGGAAATCCCAACCCGCTTCCTACTCAACATTCCGGTCTACTTCGGCGAGGCCCCGACCAACATCTACGCCTTCCTCCGGTGGAAGCTGGACGATGGGCAACTCACGCTCGGGGTCACGCTGAACCGCCCTGAGCATGTCCGGCAGGCAATCTTCAAGCAGATCGTCGCCGAGGCCGCCTTACGCACCGAGCTTCCCGCTATGTTCGGCAAGCTCGCCTGACCATGTCGGCCACCGTCTCCAACCCCGCCGACATGAAGGCTGCTTTCGAGCGCCTTCAGCGCAAGGCCGCGTCCGGCGCGCCTGGTTCTCGCAAAGCTATGGAGGCGGTGAAAGCCGCCACCACGGCCGGGTTGAAGCACGCGCTGGGGAGGCTGCTTTGAATCACGACGAGCGCCGCCTTTCTATCGTGGTCGCCGATTTCCTGCGGGAGGCCGCGCCCAAGGGGCTGATCTGGTCCCACTTCCCGTCCGGTGAGCATCGTACCGAAAAGACTGGCGGCTTGCTGAAGCGGATGGGCTTGCGCCGCGGGGTGCCCGACTTCCTGTTCGTCCTTCCCGGCGGCGCAGCGGCCTTTATCGAACTGAAGATCGCCGCCGGGCGCCTGTCGCCTTTCCAAGTCGAGTTCCGAGAAAGTTGCGAACTAGCCGGCGCAAAGTGGGCGCTCTGCCGCTCCTTGGATGAGGTGATCGCGACGCTCGGTGGCTGGGGCGTGCGCCTACGGGCGAGGGTTGTCATATGAGAACCGCCGGCGGCGCCCTTCGCAGGTTCACCACCCCCGACGTAGCGCCTGAGCGCAGCCCCGGCTTGCGCATCGATAATCCTGCGGCTTTGGCCGGCCGCTCCATATTTCCCATGCGCGTCGTGGCAACGGAAGACAGTCCACGCTTTCTCGTGTCGGGCGTAAACAACGCCAAGATCGGCAAGATGGTCACCAAGGGTGAGTGGGCGGGGATGCCCATCTTCACCCTGACGCTGGAGGAGCGGGCGACCTGCCCTCGATCCTGCGCGCAATGGCTTACCTGCTATGGATCAGCCATGCAGTGGCCGTCCCGCTGGGATCACCGCGACCCGCTGTTCCTTGAGACCTTGCGCGCGGAGATCATCACCACGGCGCGGACGCACCCCAAGGGGCTCGTGATCCGCCTGCATGTGCTGGGCGATTTCTACTCGGTCGCTTACGTGAAGATGTGGGCGGAGATGATCGACCGGTTCCCGCAAATCCATGTGTATGGATACACGGCGCGGCGCGAGGATGCTGACGACGAAGAAAGCCGGACTATCGCTAAGGCCCTGATCTTTCTGACCAACGCCTCGCCCGGTCAGTTCGCCTTGCGCTTCAGCCGTTCCGAGCCTGGACCTGGCCACGCGATTGTAGTGGAAGCCGATCCCGGCCTTCCAGATGTCATCCTTTGTCCCGCGCAAACCAAAGCAACCGAGACCTGCGGAACGTGTGGATTATGTTGGGCGCCGGCCGCCCGATCTAAAACGATCGCGTTCATTCGTCACGGCAAGAAAAATCGATCTGCCGGACGAGCGACCACGCAGCCTCGACCGGATCGAGGGAAGGGGTCCGGCACGATTACTTCGTTCCGGGCGCCGTTGGGCGCTTTGCCTGGCGAGGACAAACTTGCCCGAAACACCCGCGTTCACGCCTTCATCGCTGAGCATCCGGAGCTAAGCTACGCCGCTATATCTGAGCGGCTGGGAGTGCCTGCACACGTCGTTATAAAAATGGGCAAGCTTCTTACGGAGAAGCGCCGGCGCGGACGCAAAGCTTCGTTTCCGCCATCCCAAAAGTTCACGCCAAACGCGGCCATTCCTGGAACTGCTGAGGCAAGGCTTGCGGCTATTTCCGATGATGAGATTGAGGCGATAGCAGCGCGGTACGGCGCCATTGTTCGTCGCCCTGAAGCGAGGGTTGCATGACGCCTGCTATCGTCGAATGGACCGAAGATCGCATAGCGACGCTGAAGTGCCTCTGGCCCGACCAGACGCTCAGCCATGCGGCCATCGCCGAGGCCTGCGGCACGAGCCGCACCGCTGTTGTGGCGAAGGGCCGACGGGTGGGCTTGCCCGCCCTTCCTCGCCCGTCGTGCGTAAAGCCGCGCGACCGCCGCAAAGCTATCGTCACAACCTCACGGGCGGGGAGGGTGATCTTCCTTCCGCCGCTCCCGGTCTTCACCCCCTCACCGGCGCCGCCCTCCGACGCCTCCTCGCGCATCGCAGCCTTGGCTGAAGAAGAACGCCTCGCCATTGAGGCTCGCTACGGCGCTATCGTTCGGGTGGCGGCATGACCCGCTTCGCAAACGTCCAGCGCCGAGAGCCTATCTGCGACCAGGCCGACGCCATACGCCTGCAACGCCGCGCCCTATCCAGAACCCAAGCGAAGGCCAAGGTTGAGGCCAAACTCGCTGAGATCTTCGACGGGTGCAGCGGGCCATTCGCCAACGATCTGCTTGAGGCCCTCATCGCCGCGGCGGCTGATCGCGCCGTCTCCCACCGTGACACCGCCTTCGCCAACTCTCGTCTTGGCTACCATGCTGGAAGGGTAGGGCGAGACAACGAGTTCACGGCTGAGCCGGCTGAGATCATCATGGCGCGGGTCCGAGCTGGGCTTCGGCAGCTTCGTGATGAGGAGGCAGCGTAGATGGCTTCCGTCACCGTCCATCATGGCGATAGCCGCATGAACTATCTGACCCTCGTATCCCTAACAGGTGCAGCATGACCGCGATGCCTCCGCGCGCGCGTGCGGCCATAGAGGATGTGTGCCGAGACTATGAGGTCTCGTGGGAGGAGATCACAGGTCGATCCAAAATCCTTCGCATCGCCTACGCGCGGCAAGCGGCTTACCGATCCCTGCGGGCTCTGACACTGCCCAGCGGGCGCGTCGCCTTCTCTATGCACCGGATTGGCCTTTTCCTGAACCGAGATCACTCCTCCGTGGTGCACGGCCTAAGATCGCCTGTTCGGCCGACTCCATCGGAGCGCATCGACGGTGACGCCGGCATGTTCTCTGCCGTTCAAGTCAGCGAGCCTGAACCCGCTCCTCTCCTATCCCTAGCGGGGACAGCATGACTGCCGCTCTATCCCTATGGCGGGGAAACACCCTCGCCAAGACCAGGCGCGAGTTCGCGCGAGATGTGCTGACCGAGGTCGCCGGCCGTCACGACGTCCCCATCGAAGACATCCTCGGCTCTAGGCGCACTCGCCCGATTGCCTATGCACGCTTTGAAGTGATGTGGATTCTGAACGTGGAGATGCTTTGGAGCACCACGCGGATCGGGAGATTTCTCGGCGGAAAAGACCATACCACCGTGATCAACGGCGTCCGCCGCTGGCCTGAAGTATCCGCTAAACGGGCCGCACAGATGGCGGAGGCCGCGTGAGTCTTCCTTATTACAAGCGCTACCCTCGTGACTTCCTTGAAGGGACTATTGGCCTGACCTTTGAGGAGAAAGGCGCCTATGCCGTGGTGCTCGACCTCATCTATATGCGCGATGGGCGGCTAGCTGATGACGGCCGCTATATTGCTGGCCAACTCGGCTGCAGCGTCCGCAAATGGAACGCCGTAAGGGCGTCACTGGTCGCCAAGCGCAAACTAGTCATTGAACGCGGTTTTATCTCGAACTTTCGCGCGGATTATCTCCTCGAAGAAACGAGAAAATATCAGGATCAACAGGCTGAAAATCGACGCGGCTTCAATGAAAACAATGATTTAGAATATCGATCGTCCCACCAACCAGAACCAGAATCAGAACCAGTAGAAAGTGGTGGTGTGGTGATCGCGTTCGAGCGCGATCTTCCCGGAAAGCCTGAGACGCAAAGCGACTGGCCGGACGCGGCGCAGATCATTGAGCGACTTCACTCAACGGCCGGACCTGGGCTTGGCGACCGCACCAAAACGCCGGGACTAATCCAAACCAGTGGCGTGATTGTCAGTTGGCGGCAGGGCGGCTGCTCTTGGGAGCTCGACGTCTTGCCGACAGTACGCGCCCTGACTGCGAAGGCGAGGGGATCGCCGATTTCGACGTGGGCCTATTTCACCAACGCCGTCGTCCGGGCCCGCGACCAGCGCCTTCAGCCCCTTCCAGACCCCAAGCTTGTTGAGCCCCGCCATGAACCAGTTAATCGCCAAGACACCAAGCGAGATCAGCTCGAAGGAACTCTCCGTCGCCGTCTCACCGCGGCTTTGGGTCCTTCTGAGTGATGAGCGGGCGGATGCCGATGACGCGATCCACGCGATCCTCACCACGCCAGGATTGCTGGCTGAAACGCGAGAGGCGCTACCCGCCCTTGAGGCGAAACTCGCCCCCTGCGGAGATGTGTTCGTGGTGACCGAGTTGACGAAATGGTCGCTCGTTTTCGATCCTGGGGTTCGAGGTGAGGTTCCAGCCTTCTGGACGCCATACAAACGGGCCTTAGCCGACCTGCCACAGTCCTCGATTCTCGGCGCCATGGCGGATTGGGAGAAGCAGCCAGACGCCGAGTTCCTGCCCAAGCCCGGACCGTTGCGCGCACTTGCGCTGAAGCGCGCCGGCCCACTGTACTGCGCGATCGGCCGGGCGCGGCGGGCGATCAAGTCACCGATGCCGCGGGCGCCGATCAACCCCGGCACGGCCGAGGACCGCAAAGCCTTTGTCGAGAGCCTAGGCCTTGGCCAAGCGAAGCGGATGTCAGCATGACCCGCGCACCTTGGACCAAATGGACCGACGCTGAAGATCAGGTGATCCGCGCCCACGCTGGTGATCTGAAGGCTGAAGAGATCGCCTCAAAACTCGGCCGGACGGTGGAGCAGGTCCGCGGCCGGGCGAAGCGGCTCAGGGTCAAGCTGTCGCCGCAGCTATGGGCTCGCCGTCGGCTGAACGATCGGATCAGTGCCGCGATGCTGAACGCATGGCGGGACCCAGAAAAGCGAGACCGCATGTTGGCTGGTCGATCGTCAACCCATTCGCCGATACCGGCGCAAAAGGATCTCGGAGCGCCGCCCGCGTGAAGAGGTAAAGCGCAGAGGGGGGGGTGGGACGCCACCCTCCCCGAAGCGATCAGGCCGCGACTTTCCAATCGTGGTCCGTATGGTCCAGATTTAGGTCGTCAGTCGACGAACTGTCAGACTGACGGATTTCCTCGATGATCTCCATCGGATCAAGATCGCCGTTTAATTTGCCCAGAACGCACAGCCGAAATAGGCGGTCGGCCGGGCCATCGAAAGCAGTTTGCTCCTTCTCGTACCGAGCAACGGTCTGATCGGAAATCCCCAACAGGTCGCCCACATCGGCCTGTGTCATGCCCATAAACTTCCGCAGGAAACGGATTTCCTGACCACTCAACACCTTTCGCCGCAACACAAGATGGTCAGCGATCGCATCGTGCAAAGCCTCCACATCCTTCACGGCGGTCGTCATCTCCCCCCCGACTTCTTCGCGCACATAACCGCTTCGCAGGTAGACGTTGTCTAACCCACATGCTCGGTAATGCAGCGGCGCCTGCAAAGCGCTCTCAGTATGGGTAAAGTGCATCTCTTCGCTCATCGCACGTCCTCCCATTCCACAGTTTTCACCACTAACTTGTCCACCTTCAGAACAATCGTCACCACGCCAATCGCGCGGCTTTTCTTCCGGCGAAGAACGACTTTGCAAGCGTCGTCGCCGGTTTTGGATTCGATCCAGGGCGCGCCTTCGATCAATCCAACCCGCAGGACTTCGAACACTTCCATGTCGGAAATGTCTCGCTCGTCCATGCGGTCTAAGGCATGATCGCTAAACGCAACCTGAACCGTCGTTTGCGCTATAAGCCTGATGCGTTCCTGCAAAACCCGAACCACAGTCTGGGTTGGAAGTCGCGTCACTCTCTCGCGCTCATCAGCCATGTTCCTATCATATTGATAGGTAGTTAAAAGACAAGCTCTGAATGTTCTTGGTTAGAGAATGTTCCGCCTTTTGTTTCTTGCTTGTGGCGACAAATGCCTTTTCAGCACCAGCAAATCACCTCAAAAAGGACGGGCTTTACCTCTATCCTCGCACGGCGCTCCGCTGAGATCACCTCTCGCCGGAGCGAAAACACATGGCCCGTCGCCACAAGCCAAAGACCCCCGAGCAGATCGCCGCCGAACGGCTCGCGACCAGGGCGCGCAACTTCGAAGCCGTGGGACTGCAGCCGGAAGCGGCAGGGCTGGCGGCCAGCGATAACATCGAGATCATTCGCGAGGGCGAAGATCACGGATCAAAGAAGGCCGGCCACAATGTCGCCAAGCGGATCGATGCGTTCGACGCCCTCAAAGATGGCATGGTGCCGGGAGCCTATTCGGCCGCCCGAAAGCTTGAAGAGGACATCGCGAAAAGCCGAGGTGAGTTCGACCGAGGCCGATCGATGTTCCGGGTCGACGAGGATAAGATCAAAGACCCGATCGACAAGATGGCTACGGCCGTCGCCGAAGTGAAGCGCGCGCTATCGTTCGTCGGCGCGCGGGACGCCTGGCTGCTGATGGAGCTGATCAGGCCGACGCTCGCCTGCGCAGAAAGCGGATTCCACTTCTCGGCGCCCACGGCTGAAGATGTCGCCGCCGGCGGTAAGCAACGCGAGGCGCTCTTCGGTTGGCGCGCCATAGTGGCGCACATCACAGCCGAAACCCATACTCATGCGCAGGGCGCAGTGGTTCGGAGCGCCTGCGCCAACCTTGTAACAGCATACGAGGCCCGAAAAGCGGCTTGACGTGGCCACCGAACAAAGGGATTTCTTGATCGTTCCAGCGTTGCCTTTGAGCCGAACCGGCTTGGGCGCCCAGAAATCCCAAAATTCGCGACTGTGGCTCAATGGTAGAGCTTGACCCTTCCAAGGCTATGACGACGGGTTCGATTCCTGCCGGTCGCTCCAATCGGCGAGGCGACGATGTTCAAGATCGCCACGTTCATCGGCCGGCGCGTCACCGGTGGCTGGCACATGAGCGACCAGCGCTTTGACACTGAGATCGCAGCTACCAAAGCTTTGAACGCCATCGACCAGGCTGTTCGAGCGGTGAACCCTGAAATCAGGTGGATGATGCGGAAGGTTGTGAGGGCGTAATGGCGACGCCGAGGAAAAAGCCGGAGGACAAGCTCCAGGCCGGGCGTCCGACCAAGTACGAGCCCCGCTTCTGTGCGATGCTCATCAAGGACATGGCGGCAGGTTTCAGCGCAACGGCGTTCGCCGGCGAGATTGGCGTTTCGCGCTCCACGCTGAACGAGTGGGCGGAGCATCACCCCGAATTTTCGGAAGCGCTCAAGGTGGGGAAGGCCAAGCGCCTCCGCTTTTGGGAGCAAACCGGAATCAACGTCGCCGCAAAGGGCACCGGTGGACCAGGCGCTGCGAGCGTCATCACCTTTGGGCTGAAGAACATGGGCGGCGATGAGTGGACCGACACCACGAAGCAGGACGTGAACCTGAATGGCGGCGTCACGGTCAACATCTGCGGCGCCGGGGGCGACGCCGACCTTTAAGCTAAGCCCAAAGCAGGTAGTTGTCCGAGACCTTCTCGCTAACACGGCGCTCCACTGCCTGATCTACGGCGGTTCGCGGTCCGGCAAGACCTTTCTCTTCTGCTACGCCATTGCAGTCAGGGCGTTATCGGCGCCGGACTCAAGACATCTCGTGGCCCGTCTGCACAACATCGATGTGCGCCAGTCCGTGATGATGGACACTTGGCCGAAGATGATGCGGCTGGCGTTTCCGGGCGTCAGCTACAAGGAAAACAAGACCGACCAGTACATTACCCTGCCGAATGACTCGGAGGTGTGGTTCGGCGGCCTAGATGACAAAGACCGGGTCGATAAGATCCTCGGCAAAGAGTTCGCCACCATCTACGTGAACGAGGCGTCGCAGGTCAGCTACGACGCCATCCAGACCCTTCGCACCCGTCTGGCTCAGGTCTGTTTCAAGGTCGATGGGCGCCGACTGGCCCTGAAGGCCTACTACGACCTCAACCCCACTGGCCGAAGCCATTGGACCTATCGCGAATTTGTTGAGGGCCTTCGGCCCGAGAATGGAATTCCGCTCCCGGCTGGACAGCACGTCCACGCCGTGATGAACCCGGCAGAAAACCCTAACCTTTCGCCTGAATACCTAGCCATTCTCGACAACCTGCCGGAGCGACAGCGCCAGCGTTTCAGGGATGGTGCATACCTAACGGAAGTGCCTGGGGCGCTTTGGCCGCTCGCCAGGATCGAGGAGCTTCGGCGATCGGTTCGCCCAGAGATCACCCGCATCGTTACCGCTATCGACCCGTCTGGCTCTGACGGGACTGGCGGAGACATGCAGGGGATCATCACTGCCGGGTTAGGAATTGATGGCCACGCCTACGTTCTTCGGGACGATAGCGTCCGAATGTCACCTGAGGGTTGGGCCCGCCGAGTGGTGAGCGTCTTCCACCAAGAACGAGCGGACCTCATCGTCGCCGAGGTTAATTACGGCGGCGCCATGGTGGCGAGTACGATCCGGACGGCGGACAGCAACGTCCCGGTCAAGGTCGAGAGCGCCTCTCGCGGCAAACACATTCGAGCCGAGCCGGTCGCCGCGCTTTATGAGCAGGGCAAGGTCCATCACGTCGGCAGTTTTCCAGAATTGGAAGAGCAGATGGGCATGATGACCACTTCTGGCTTCCAGGGTTCAGGGTCGCCTGATCGGTTGGACGCCGCCGTTTGGGCCATTAGCGAGTTGATGCTCGGTGTCGAGCCGTTTCAGTGGCACGTGGGCGACTAGTGAACATCTGGGACCTGGTTACAGGCAAAGCCACCATAGCTCCGAAGGCATATGCCGGCGGGTACGCGGAGGGCATAGCGCTGTCGGTTTGGACGCCAGGCCAACCGGTGTGGACGGATCGGCGCTACCTTCGGATGGCCGACGAGGCCTATGTCCGCAACGCCATCGCCTATCGATGCGTAAAGATGATCGCTGGAGCAGCGGCGGGGATTCCGTGGCGGCTGACGGACAAGAAGTCCAAGGACATCGACGACAGCCCGCTGCTGGACCTTCTCTCCAACCCGGCGCCGATGGTTTCGAACCAGGCGCTTTGGGAAGCGTTCTTCGCGTTCCTGCTCTTGTCGGGCAACACTTATCTGGAAGCTGTTGGGCCGTCGGCAAATCGGCCTCCGTTGGAACTTTGGCCGCATCGTCCCGATCGAATGGAAGTGGTGGCGGGGTCGAAAAGCCTACCCCAAGCTTTCCGGCTGATGATCAACGGCATCGAAAAGCAGCGCTGGCCTGTTGATCAGATGACGGGCCAGAGCGCGATCTTGCAGTTGAAGGAATTCCACCCTCTCAACGACTGGTACGGGCTTTCACGGGTCGATCCGGGCGCCTATGGCGTGGATCGGCACAATGCCGCCTCGGCCCACAACAAGGCCCTATTGGACAGCGGCGGTCGCCCCAGCGGAGCGTTGATTTTCAAGCCGGTGACGGTGAACGGGCAAGCGACTTCTGCGCCAAAAGACGTGATCCAAGCCGCCGAAGCCCGACTCGCTGAACGTCATGGCTCCCCAGATAAGGCCGGACGACCGTTCGTTTTTGGAGGTGATGTCGATTGGAAGGAGATGTCCATCTCCCCAAAGGACATGGATTACGCGGCGGGCAAAAACGATGCGGCGCGGGATATTTGCACCTCGTTCGGTGTGCCGCACATCCTGATTGTTCCGGGTTCTTCGACCTATAACAACGTCAGAGAGGCCCGCGTCGAATTTTATGAGGATACCGTCCTTCCCCTCGCGGCGCAGGCTTGCTCGGCGCTGAATATGTGGCTCACGCCCCGCTATGGCGACAAGCTGATACTCTCGCACGACCTAGACAGTATTCCAGCCTTAGAACCCCGCCGCCAAGCCAAACGCGACGCGATTTTGGGGCTTTGGAAGGGTGGTCTGCTGAAGCGTGACGAAGCCCGCAAGGAACTGAACTGGGAGCCCATCGGCGGCGAAGCCGGTGAAGAGCTCGCTGTGCCGAGTGTGGCCGGTGAAGAAGATGCCGACGAAACGCCGGCCGAGCCCGCGCCCGAACCCGAGACCAATCTTAACGACGATATCGCCGTTCAACTGGCTGAGTTGGTCGCGGAAGTCTTTGGCGGTTACACCCCAGTAGCCGATCTCGTCGTAGAGTTCGATTTGGGCCACGCCGGCGTCGGCCTTGACGGTTTGAAAGGTCGTCCCCGCCGAACGGGCGAAGAAGCGCTGCTTAGGCGGCGACGTGGTCAACTTCGAAGCGGTGAAGCTGCTGGTCGCTTCAACCTAGGCTAAGGGCGGCCTCGGCCGCCCACACCCGTTCATCCATCTTCAGAAGGACTGCCGCCGATGCGCGACCTCTTCAACTCGATCAATCCCCGACCGGTTCTTTCGCCGGTCGTTGTGACCGACAACACCCCCCAAGTCGGCTCGATCATCGACCTGCAGGGCTATGACAGCATTACCTATGTGATCGTCACCGGCACGCTCGCAGACGCCGACGCCACCTTCGCTGCATCTCTCAGCGCGGGCAACGCCTCCAACCTATCAGACGGCGTCGCTGTGCCCTCGACCGACCTGCTTGGCAGCGATCTTTTGGCCAGCTTCAACTTCGCATCCGACGTGAAGTGCTTCAAGATCGGCTACCAAGGTTCGATGCGCTACTCGCAGTTGACCGTCACGCCTTCCGGCAACACCGGCAACGCGCCACTGTGCATTCTCGCTATCCTCGGTCATCCGGCCCTCGGTCCGACCTCGAACCCGCCGTCCTAAGACCTGGCGGGGTCGTCAAAAGCCCCGCGCCCATTTTCCCCAACTGCAGTGAGGGACCGTCATGGCCAAGTACACGGTAACCAAGGATTTCGACTATTCCGAAGACGGTTTCACTTCCAAGCCCGTGAAGGCCGGGGAGGAGATCGACGTTCGCGATGGCCTGTCCGTCGGACTAATCGCCGAGGGCTTCATCGCTAATGGCGCTGCCGCGGAAACCGCCTCCAAGGTCGCGGGCGCCTCGATTAAGAATGCGGACCTCGGCGACGTCGTCAGCGACACCGCCAAGGTGAAGGGCAAGATCGCCACCGCCGAAGCTGGCATATCCGATGGCCACATCGGCGAGCCGGAAGCGTCGGCGATCGTAAAGGAAGACAAGCCGATCCCGATCTTACCGCCCGTCGGCGAAAACGTCGTTGAAAACGACAAGCCGGACCAAGCGAAGTCCTAATCGGTGACCTTGGTCGTCGAGGATGGAACCGGCGTCACCGGGGCTGAAAGTTACGCCCCGGTAGACGCTGCGCTCGCATACTGGACGGCCAGGCCACAAAGCCCCTTGGCGTTTCCATGGGCGAGTGCGTCAACGCCCGTCAAGGAGGGCTCGCTCCGTGAGGCGTCCTGCTATCTTGATGCGACTTGGGGTCAACAATACCTTGGCGCCCGGCTCCTAGCGACGCAGGGTTTATTCTGGCCGCGCCGTACCGTCCTCGCCGCGCCCGGCGCTAGGCTTCCGCTCTATCGCCACTATGGCATCGCCAGGCCTTTCGGGGTTGAATTTCCGGTCGGGTTCTACCTCTTCAACGACTCCGACGGCTGCGATGTTGATCTGACGATCGTCTACGGTGCCGACGGATACCCGCTTCCAGCGCTGCCCTTGCAGATTATCAACGCGACCATTGAACTGGCGGCACGCGCGATGAGCGCTCCTCTAGCGCAAGATTTCGTCACCGGGGGACGGCTGAAGAGCGAAGCTGCAGGGGACACCGAGTTCGTCTACTTCGATGACGGCCGGGCGAGCGCTTCCTACGGATTCCTCAACACGATGCTTACGCCAGTCTTGGCGCAAGCCGGACAAGACGGGTGGAACTGGGCGTGACAAGCCGACTCTATCCGCGGGTCATCACGGCGTGGCGTCCGAAAGCCGCCGGCCAGGTCGGGGACGTGGCCTACAACAGCGTCACCTTTCCTGACGGCTACACCCAACTTGGATCGGCTCGCCCGGCGAGCATCCAGCTCGACCGCCAAGGGCAACGGAACGCAGTCGGCCTTCCCACCGATGCGCGCTACGATGCGATCTGGAAGGTGTTCATACCGGACAAATTTGCGAGCCTGGGCACGTTCGCAACCGGAGACGTGATCCAAGACGATCTGCAGAACCTCTACCAGTGCTTCGCACCGTACTGGAACCTGCTCGGCTACCGGCTCGGCTGCATCGTTCTGGAGGTCTAGGTGGCCGACCTTTCAGATGCTGAAAACACGTTCAAGTCACTGATTGTCGGATGGGTCTATCCTACCGGAACGGCAAACCCCTCCGCCATCTTGGATGGCGGCTCACCAGTACCAACGAAGGTCGGGCGCGGCTGGCCGACGAAGAATGCGCTCCAGGCCGATCTCCTGGCCAAGGTCGCCAACATCTCGATCTACAGTCAGCCCGGCTCAGAGCGGCTGACGACGCGCTATCCTCGTGAATGGCAGCAGCTCGGGACGATCACGACCACCCTCACGGCGACCGTCTCAGGCCGAACGATAACCATCGGCGGCGCAGTCTCCGCTCCACAGAATGTGGCCGTGTTGATCGGAAGCAAGGCCTATGTCTACCCCGTTCAGCCCGGCGACACGCTAGCGACAATCGCGGCCGCTCTGGCGTCCATAATCGAGGTCGGTGTCAGCGCGACGAGTTCCGGGCCCGTCATCACCGTCTCAGGCGATTTGGCGCTGATCGGACGTGTCGGCGGCTTCGGTACGGTGATGCGGGAGCTGCGCCGTCAAGAGCGTCTCTTCCAGATCACGGTCTGGTGCTGGTCGCCGGAACAACGGGATGCGGTGGCCAGCTTCATCGATATAAAGTTCGCAGGGGCTGGGCAGGATAACGGCCTTGAGTTCATCACCCTCCCGGATGGCTCCTCAGCGAGACTGAAGTATGTCCGAACGGCTCCGGCCGACAAGGACGAGCTTTCCGGGGCATTCCGGCGAGACCTGATCTACTCGCTCGAATACGCGACCACCGAAACCATGACCGCGCCCCAGATCGTCGCCTTCGAAACCAAGATCGAAGATCCGAGCGCCAACATCATCATCGATCAGACCGTTTGAGGCCCACCATGCCCGATCTCGAATACATCGCCGTCCAGGCGTTCGGCGCTTTTCAGAAGGGCGAGACCGTCCCTGAGGAGGATGCCAAGGCCAGCCCGCACTGCGTGGTCGCCCGCGCAGTCCAGATTGCTCCGGAACCGGAAGCCGAACACCCCGCCGAATAGTCGGCCACCCCACATCAACCCACCAGGCCGCCTCCAGGCGGCTCTTTCTTTGGGGACGCTTGAATGACGATCTACCTCAACGGCAACGTCAATGTCGGCGCGCTCAGCGTTCCCGACGTGATTGTGAACGTCCAAGCGCCGCCGCCCGCTCCAGCCGCCGGCCAAGCCTCTAACATCTTGGGGATCGTCGGCACCGCGAACTGGGGCCCGGTGAACGCCGCCGTGATCCTTGTGCCCAGTCAGGTCGCCCAGACCTTCGGTCCGGTCCAGAACCGCGCCCACGACCTCGGCACAGCCGCCACGATCGCTGCGCTTCAAGGCGCTTTGGTGTTCGCCATGGTGCGGGTGACCGATGGAACGGACGCTGCGGCGGCCGCCACGATCCAGACCTCCTGCATCACCCTCACCGCGAAATACACTGGCTCGCTCGGCAACCAGCTGCAGGCGGTGATCGCGGCTGGCTCAGCCGCCAGCACCTCGAAGGTCACGCTCTCCATCCCGGGCGGCATTCCCGAGACCTTCGATAACATCTCAGGCTCTGGTAACGCGCTCTGGGTCAACATGGCCGCCGCCATCAACAATGGTCAGTCGGCCTCGCGCGGCCCATCCCAGCTTGTGGTCGCCACCGCTGGCGCCGGGACCACCGCTCCAGCCTCGGCCACGACGACCCTCACCGGCGGCACCGATGGCGCGACGACCATCACTTCCTCTGTGATGATCGGGACCGACGGCACGACCCGCACCGGGATGTACGCCCTTCGCAACAGCGGCGCCGCCGTAGGCATGCTGGCCGAGTGCGCGACGCCTTCCACATGGTCGACGCAGCTCGCCTTCGCTCTGTCCGAGGGGCTGGAGATGGTGGACGCCAACGCCGCCGGCGACACCCCGGCGACCTTCGCGACGGCGATGGGCACAGCCGCCGTGGACAATCCATGGTTCAAGGGGATGGTCGGGGACTGGTGTTATTGGCTCGACACCGTGAACGGCGTCACCCGCCTGGTGAGCCCGCAGGCCTTCTACGCCGGGGGCAAGATCGCTCAACTCCCCTCGCAATCGATGCTCAACAAGCCGCTCTATGGGGTCGTGGGCACGCAGAAGAGCCTCGCTCAGCAAACCTACAGCGCGGCCGATCTGCTCGTGATCGCGGGCGCCCGGGGCGATGTGATCACCAACCCGGTTCCGGGTGGTTCTTACTTCGGATGTCGTTTCGGCCGGAACACGAGCTCCGACGCCGGACGCCACCAAGACGCCTACACCACGATGACCAACTTTCTGGCCAAGTCGCTAAACGTGGCTGGCGGCCGGTTCGTCGGCTTGGTGATGACGCCTGACGAGCAGCGCGAGGCGCAGAGCGTGATCTCCGGGTTCCTGCAAGGACTGGCCTCACCGGCCTCGGGACCACCTCAGATCGGCGCGTTCTCTGTGGCCGTGACCTCCAATAACGCCACCGGCACTCAGGTGGCCATCGTGCAGGTCCAGTACCTCGGGATCATCGAGTACTTCATCATCGACCTCACCGGCGGCCAAACCGTCCAGATCGTCACCGCGGCGCAAGCCCAGCAAATCGTGTCCTAGGGAGAGCGCCATGCCGGTCAACGGTTACAACGTCGGTCGTGACGTCTCGGTCGATATCGTGGGCACCACCACTGGGGTGCTCCGCTTCAGGGTTCGCACGGGCTTCGAAGCAAAGCAGAAGACGGTCGACATCGAGGTTAAGCGCCTCGATGGGATCGTTGATCACATCATCATGCCCTCGGGCTGGATGGGGTCGTTCGATTACGAGCGCGGCGGCGATGACCTCGACAGCTACTTCGCTGGGCTGGAGAACTCTTACTACTCCGGCTTGACGACTGAAGGCGTCAACATCACCCAGTCCATCACAAACCCTAACGGCACGCTCAGCCAGTATCGTTTTACCCGAGCTGTGCTGAAGTACGATGACGCCGGTAAGTGGGAGGGCGACAAAACTGTGAAGCAGAAGATTTCATGGATGGCTTCTCGCCGGCTGAAGGTGGTCTAAATGACAAAAGTCACGATCAACGAAGGTAAGTCAGCCGCAGCGCCACGACCGTCGGATGAGCCTGTAAACAGCGCCTTAGTGAAGGACATCCGAGGACGTCGCATCGACGTTAGGCGTATAGGGGCGATTGATCGATATCGTTTGGCAAAAATGCTTGGGGCAGAAGCGTCCCAAAATCCCGTCGCCATGGGATATGGCGTCCTGGCCTACTCCGTCACAGCGCTAGGCGCGGACGAAGTGCTGTTGCCGCAGACAGAGCGGGAGCTTGAAGTGGTTATTGGCAGGCTTGGAGACGAAGGCTTGGCCGCTGTTGGCGAGGCCCACGTTGAGTATTTCGGCATCTCGCCGATGGAAGATGAAGAGAAGGTCGCCTTAAAAAACTAACCGAGGCAGCGGATTTCGTGGAGCCGCTGTTTCTCCTCAAGAGTGGCGTTCCCTACGAAAGGGCCTTCGCCATGAGCCACGATATCCGGCTCGCCCATTGCATCGTCCTTGGCCGCTTTGAAAACGGTGACTGGGACTGGGGCGGTATGTGCTGGAGGGACAGGTCTTGAAAGAATTCTCGATCGAAGGGTTTGTTGGCCACTTAGCGGTGGTGGCGGCCGAGATGGCGCTGGCCGAACACGAGGCTCTGGAGCGCGGCGCCCTGATCATCGAGACCGAAGCAAAAGACGAATTTGGCACGTATCAAGATCAAGCTGGGCAGTTTCAGGCATGGGCCGAACTCGCCGAGTCAACGAAATCCGATCGCGTCAACCAAGGCTATTCTGATGATGAGCCGCTACTAAGGCGCGGCGACACCCGAGACAGTATCGAGCACAAAGTCATTGGCCGCGAGGCGCACATCGGATCTGACAGTCAGGTTCTGGAATTGCTTGAACTCGGGACATCTAAGATGCCGCCGCGATCCACACTGGGCGGCGCTGCCTTCCGGAAAACGGATGAGGTCGTGAAGGAGATCGGCTCCGGCGTCGTGGCGACCCTGGTCGGTGAGGAAGTGTTAGGTGGCCGGCTGCCAATCACTTGACCGGCGCTAGGGGTATGATTTCGAGACGGGGGATTGAACGCGAAAGCCCACAGCACGCCAAATCTTTACCGGTTTGAGAATTGACTCATCAGACCCAACTGCCGCACACATGGCGTGGAGCTGGGAAGCAGCGAAGGTTCATCTATGGCCAATCAGGCAAGCGAGTCGCCGGAGGCCACTGCCAAAAGGCTGTTCGCGAAGCTTTCGCGCAGTTTGAACGCGACATCTGACCAGCTCGCTGAGGCGCACTCACGTGCGAAAGCGGAGCAGGAAAGGATCACGCGCTATGTCGAAGAGCGGCGACGCAACATCCGTCGAGGGGCTCGACCTATCTTCGAAGAGTGAGGTCCGCGATTTTCTTTACAACGACGCGAGACGCATAGGCTCTTACCTCTCACAATTCGATCCATTCGGGCACCTTCAATCAATCAAGACGTCCGACGCCGCGGGTGAAAATCAGTCGACCAAATCGACCTTCGCCGGTAAGGCTGGCGTGCCCTTGGTAGCAGAGGCGTCTGGCGCCGGCGAAATTCTGACAGGAACCACTGGCGCTGAGACTAGCGAGCGCAATTACGATCCTCTTTGGGCAAACGCCCTAGCGTTTATCGATTATCTCCAGCACGAAAAACAGCTGAAGACGTCTGTCGCGGGGGCTCAGATTGGCGACTTCGTCGCGGTGCAAGGCCACTTATCGATTGTCGATTTGGGGTTAATGAAGGGCATACTAGCTAACGCAAAAATGAAAAAGGCCCTCGTGGCCCAAGTAAAAACTGCCTCATCATCATCTCACAAGAAAAGCGTTGAGATAACTGAGGAAGAGACTGCGCTGGAGCTTTTCTCTGTTCTGCCAATGAATGTCCAAGCCTATTTCTTAAGTGCCATGGGCTGGATTTGGGCAACCCTGGTGCCTGAATATTTGACCACAAGTGTTAGCGATCTTCATTTGAAGCACGGAACATTGATTAGTGGTCAGTGGACCATTCTCGGCGTGCTGGACGCGGTGCCGGGCGGATATGATGACGCCCCTAGCCTTATACCCGACGGTCCGGTTCGAGCATTAGCGACGATGATGAAGCTGGTGAGGCCGGCCTTGGGTCGGCCTAACGACTACTTTGGAATGACACCACTCCTGATCTACAGAACTGTTCTCAGTGAAACGGACGAAGCGGCTGAAGACCATTTCGATGGCGGCGAAGCTGCGGCGTAAGCGCCGCGCGCTGGATGGCGAACCACAGGTCGGCGATTTAGCCCGGCCTAGACGATTCTGGCTGCACCCTTAGGGTCAATGGTTGAGATGTGGTGCCGAATGGCGTTGAAGGACTCGCCCTCGACGAATAGCGTTCTGATCGGCTGCGCCCCTACTTCTGGAGCCATGGTCGGCGTTTGGCGACGCGAAATCCCATACGCGCTCCCGCTCGTCCCCGACAATGGCGTCGATGTGATGGTATTCCATCAGGTGGCCGACGGTGAGTTCGAGCATGTTGATTTGATTGCGCATGGGGCAGTCGCTCCTCTTGCTCGCCCATCAAGTGCAGCCCTGCCACGAGGAATGCCCTTAGCGCCTCGGGACGGCAAAGGGCAAGGTGTCCTGGGATTCGAGAGGAACGGGTTAGGAACTTACCCGTGGTTGAGCGCGTCAGTGATGAGGGCGGCGAGGACGCTGATCGCGATAACCGGAATTAGCGCCGCGATCCAAACGATGGCGACAACAGCCCAGTGAGCTTTTTTGCGGATCGGACGCAGGGCGTGAACATTGACGTGTCCAACGCGGGAGGCGGGCTCCACCAATAGCCTGACGGGCTTCACACGATGAAGGCTGGCAATTTCTTTTTCGAAGGGGGTCATTTCGATTGAGCCATAGCCCAAAAGAGAAGCCCGAAGAACAGCACAACTATTGCTAAACCAAAGACAGCGCAGCCGGCGGCTCCTGCGCGTCTAAGGCGCTCCTTCTCGAGGAGGACGCGCTTCAACTCAGCGTCAACCTCGGCTGCAGACATATCTTTGATTTTCAAGGGCGACCCCGATGGACGTCTACAAAATTGGCGTCAGCATTGCGCTCGCCAACGGGATGTCTCCCGTCCTCGCCATCATTGGCCGCGATCTTCTCGGGATCAAGACCAAGATCGGTGATGTTGAGGGAGGGATGACCCGCTGGAAGACCGCTGCGATTGGCGTGGCGGCGATCATGGGGGCGGGCGGCATTCTTGGCGCCTATACAGCCATAGTGAACAAAGGTGCCGAGCTCGCACACCAGCAGGAGGCTATGCGCGTCGCCGGCTTCACTGAGCGAGAAAACGCCAAAGCTACGGCAGAATCCTGGCGTTTGGCCGCGCAATACAAAAACGTCGGCGTCACCGACGTCGCCAAGATTATTGGGGAGACCCGACTTCCATATGGCTCGGCAGCGACAGCCGTTCAGATGGCCGAGCCCGGTGTCCAATTTACGTCGATCATGAAGTCGCTTTTGGGAAAAGATAAAGGCGGCGACGCAGCAGAACAAATGTTCGAACTAGTCCGCGCGGGAGAGATGCGGAATATCTCGCTCAATCCGGCTAAGATGCGAAAATTCTACGATGACGCGGCTAAGATAACGGAGGCCTTTGACGGGAAAATTGATCCACAGGACTTGTTCCAATTCTTAAAATACGCCCGCACCAACACACCTTACCTAAGCGAACGGTTCGTAACCAGCATAGCGCCCTCGTTAATGTTGGAGATGGGAAGTAGTAGCGCCGGCACTGCATTGACGTCGCTGGGTCAGTCTATCATCGCCGGCAAGATGACCAAGCGCGCTGCCCAAGAAATGGAGCGACTCGGCCTTATCGACCCGTCCAATATTCTCAAAACAATGTCTACCAGCACACAACTGAAACCCGGCGCCGTGAAGGGTTGGAGGCAGGCCGCATCCGATCCTGACCTGTGGGCTCAGCAGGTATTGCTTCCTGCCATGGTCGCAAAGGGCATCACCGACCCCCTTGCTCAGCGCTTGGAGTTCGGTGTGGTTTTTGGTAATCGGACCGCTGAGAACGTCGCTAACGTGCTTGCGACTCAGAGCACGCGGCTGAACAAAGACGCAGCGATGATTGGGGGCGCTTCTGGGCTCGGGGGCGCCAAGGAACTGGCCGCAAAAGACCCAGTTACCGCCATGCAGTCATTCAGCACAGCTTGGAACAACTTGCTCACGGCGCTTGGGCGTCCACAGGTGGATACCGCCGTGGGATTTTTAAACCGCGTGTCAGGCGCGATTGATGCGGTCGCCGGCCTTGCCGCAAGACACCCAACTGCGGTCAAGGTGATAGGCGGCATTGCGCTCGCTTTAGCCGCGGCGCTTGCCGTAGGGGGTGTGGTAGCTTTGGGAGCGGCAGCCATCGGTGCCATTTTGGCCAGCGGTCCGGTCGCTGGAATTGCGGTCGCGATTGCCGCGATTGCGACCTATGTGGGAACGATCATCGCTCTAAACTGGCCCACCGTCGTCAAAGTTTTTGACACGATTACGGGAGCTCTCGGCAAGTTCTTCTCCTGGGTTATTAACAACCCGGTGACCAAAGCGCTGATGCTTGGTGCGCGGTTCGCGATTGATCCCTTGGGGGCTGCCGCAAGTCTGGTGCCGAGCCAGACGCGACCGCCGGCCGTACCCGGCCATAGCGGGGTGAGCCTCACGATCCACAACACCACCCAAATCGGAACGAAGAAGATCCACCAGGAAATTATTCACGCGGTTGCCGGTGCCTTAAACGCTCCTCAGACCGGTGCCCGCAACTCTGACCCCCGGATCACGCCTGCCATGCCGGGCGCGACCCTGATGGGCGCTCACTGATGGCGGATACGCAAGTCCAGCTTGGCGACTTCATCTTCAAGGACTTTGAAGTTCCAGATCACATTCCGTGGGGCGGCGAGCAGCGCCTTAAGGTTCACGAGTTGATCGGCGGCCAGAAGGTCGTTGATGCCATGGGCTGGTTTCCCAAGAGCTTATCCTGGTCCGGGCGCTTTCGCGGGCCGGCCGCCAGGGATCGGGCGCTTTACGTCCAAGGGCTTTTCAGCGCGGGGAAGGCGGTCACCCTAACCTGGGACGCCTTCCGCTACAGCGTCAACGGAAAGACCTTTGACCCCGACTTCGAGCGCTTCTACGAGGTTCCATACTCACTTACGTTAGAAGTTATCCAAGATCTGACAAACCCTGTTGCGGCGCCCCCCACGGCTTCAGTGGACGAGCAGGTTGGTGGCGATTTGGCGTCGGCGCAGAGTTTCGGCGCCAATATCGGCGATGCGCCCCTGAACGCGAGCCTCGGCGCCATCGCAACAGCTATCAGCGTGCTCCCAAGCCTGATCGGCGCCACCGAAGCTCAAATCAACACGGTCCTGACGCCTATCGTGTCAGCTCAAGTGAGAACCGCGACGCTTGCCTCTACAGCAACCGCGACGCTGCAGTCCGTCTCGACGTTCGGTGGAATGGTCACCGGCGGCGTTCCTAGCACCCTCGCCACCACCCTTACCGCGCAGTCGCAAGCGATGAGCCAAATCGATCAGTTGAACGGTTTGTCGGATGTGCTGACCCGCATGAGCACCAATCTTCAAGCCGATGGGGCGAGCGGGGCGATCCTGACCCAAGCTGGCGGCAACCTCTACGCCATCGCGGCAAAGGCGTACGGCGACCCTTCTGAGTGGATCACGCTGGCCCTGGCTAATGATCTCGAAGACCCGCTGTTGACGGGCGTGAACACTTTGAGAGTGCCGGCCCAACCGAGCGGCCTAGATGGCGTCTGGCCGATCTGATCATGGCGCAGTCGCTGAGTGTTTCAGCCTCGCGGCAACCCCGCGGGCTATTGATGGTCGGTGGCCAAAGGGTGGCCTTTGAGAGCTGGTCGGTCGATCAGAACACCTACTTCTCAGCGGATACGTTTAGAGTTGTTGTGCCGGCTTCAACCCTTCCAACCGGGTTCGGACCGGACTGGTGGGCGGGCGCGACTGAAATTGATGTCGAGATTTTCGCGGGCTTTCCGCGCGACGCGAGCAGGTTCTCCACGGCCGACCTGGCTAGCCTGATCTATGGTCGGGTCGATGAACTCACCTACGATCCTGTCGCCCAGACTTTTGAAGCCTCTGGGCGCGACCTGACGGGGCTATTGATCGACGACAAGGTGACGCTGAGTTCGGTCAACCAGACGTCTTCACAGGTCGCCACCAAGCTTGCGGCGCAATACGGGCTGACCCCTGTTGTCACCACGACCACGACGAAAGTCGGGGCGTATTACGAGATCGACCATATTAAGGCTGACCTCTCAAAGCCCGCATGGGATCTTCTGACTTGGTTGGCCCGACGTGAGAACTTCATCTGCTACGTCAAAGGCAAGGAACTGCATTTCGAGCCCGCGCCGGCGGCGACGCAAACCCCATACGTCGTCCAATATGTCCCAGCGCCCAACGGCGGCGGGTCGCCGCAATTTGGCGGAACTTCCATCAAACTATCCCGCAGTCTGACGCTGGCCAAAGACGTCAAGGTGACGGTGATCTCGTGGCACTCGGGCCGAAAGGGCCGCATCCAGAAGACCGCGGAGATGGCGCATAGCAAAAACCGTGTCGCTCGCCGTTCGCCGATTCCGACTGGAGAGACGCAGAACTACGAGTTCATCATCCCAGGCTTGACGCCGGAGGGCGCGCAAGCTCGTGCAAACCAACTGGCGTTGGAGATCAGCAGCCACGAGGTTAAGTTGGAAATCGAAGGGCCGGCCGACAACTCGCTTCAGCGAACGGATGTAATCCAGCTCAAGGGAACGCCCTTTGATCAGACGTTTTTCCTCGATTCTGTGACGCGATCTATGAGCCTAGATGGCGGCTATGAGTGGCGTATCGAGGCGAAAAACCATTCTGCGGAATCGGAACCCAACCTTTGAGCCTGAACGCCCTTCGCAGCGCCCATCAGTACATCGCCGAGCAAGCCGGGGCGCGCTGGTCTCAGCCACGCCTAGGGCTTCGGACATCTTACGATCCCAATACCGGGGCCGTGAAGGTGATGCTCCAGCCGGAGAATATTGAAACGGGCTTCATCCCGTTGATGCCTCTATGGCAAGGCGATGGATGGGGGATGTTCGCCCCTCCGCCAAGCGGCGCTCAGGTGCTAGTGGTGTTCCAAGAGGGCTCGCTGGATCACGGCATGTGCCTCGGAGCGCTTCCCTCTTTGGTGGATCGTCCGCTTGCAGTCCCCGACGGTGAGTTGTGGCTGCAGCATATAAGCGGCGCTGGCTTCAAACTAACGAACGATGGCGCTGCCACCTATCTTGGGTCCGCCGGCCAGTCCTTGACACTCGGGTCGGACGGCTCCGCTGTGCTCGATAATGGAGCCGGGGCGACTTTAACGCTCGCGGGCGGCGTGGCTACCTTGCTCGGCGCTGACCAGGTCAACCTTGGTTCCGATAGCCCAACCCAGCCGGTGATGCTGGCGAACGGGATGCCGGCTACGAAGGTCTTTGCAGTCTAACTAGACTATCGGTTTCGGGAGGTCGGATGGCGAGCAATCTCACCGACTTGACCGAGGTCGCCCATTGGTGGGGATCTGATCTGCAGCTTTCCTCGACCGGCGATGTCGCAACCGTTGGCGTCGGTCAGTCCGGCCAAATCACGAAATCCAATCAGCGAGTTATGCGCCGTTTGATGACCAACCCTGGCCAATATCTTTCCGAGCAGAGCTACGGCGCCGGAGTGCCGGAACAAATCGGGATGCCCTTGGACGTTCCAAAAGTGCAGGCCCTGATTTCCGGTCAAATGCAGCTTGAGGCGTCGGTCCAGCAGTCGCCAGCGCCAGACGTCACGGTGACATCCCTTCAAGATGGCGTCGATGTCAGCGCCGCCTACACCGTCGCGCCACAGGCCATCCCCGCCGTCCTGTCGTTTACCTACGGATAGCCATGGCCCTTACGACTAAGACACAAACCGCGCTGGTCCAGGGCCAGGTTGCGGCGATGCAGGCCGCTTGCGCTCAGCTCCTCGACTTCGGTGTCGGGTCCGTCTTGCTCGCCATTGCTCAGGCCGTGGGCGAGGTGGCCCTCTTCCTTCAAGCTTTGATCCTGCAGCTAGCCATCGTCACGCGGGCGGCGACATCGACCGGCTCTGATCTCGACAGCTGGATGGCAGACTATGGCGTAACGCGCCTAGCCGCCGTCGCCGCCTCGGGCTCAGTCACGTTCTTTCGGTTTTCCACGGGTAGCCAAGTCGTAGTGCCGACAGGCTCGGTGGTGGAAAGCGCCGACGGAACCCAGAGTTTCATCGTCACGATCGACACCACCAATGCTGCCTATAATGCTGGGCTGGGCGGCTATGTCATGGCGAGCGGCATTGGCTCGGTCGTCGTTCCGGTCCAGGCGCAGACCGCAGGCTCGGGAGGAAATGTCGCAGCCCTTGTCATTACGGTGATCGCCGGCGCCATTCCTGGAGTCGATACGGTCGCTAACGTCACAGCCCTGGCCGGCGGCGCGGACGCGGAAAGCGACGCCGCCCTTCGCGCCCGCTTCGTCCAATATATCAACAGCCGCTCTCAAGGCACGCCCGAGGCCGTCGATTACGCCATCGCCTCGGTTCAGCAGAACATCGACTTTCAGCTGGTCGAAAACTACGCCTACACCGGCACGTTTCAGCCCGGCTACTTCTACGTGGTGGTGGATGATGGTTCGGGCTCGCCGCCCTCGTCGCTGATCACCAGCGTGCAGGTCGCGATCAACGCGGCTAGGCCGCTCTGTGATGAGTTCGGCGTCTTCGGCCCCGTGCTCAATGACATAACCATTTCAATGACCATCGCAGGGGGCAATCCATCCTCTGTCCAAGCCGCCCTGGTGGGTTACGTCAATGGCCTCGGCCTCGGCGGGACCGTAGAATATAGCCGCCTATCCCAGATCGCTTATGACGCCTCCGCAGGGGTCACTAACGTCACGGCCGTCTTGCTGAATGGCGGCACGGCGGATGTGGACTGCACGCCGCAACAGCGCGCCATCACGTCTAGCGGCGCGGTCACGGTCAACACATGAATGGGACTGGCCTATTCCTCCGCTGGTTTCTGAACCTTCCGGCGGCCAGCCAATCCAGTTTTCTCGGCCGGATCAAGGCTCTTCTTCCGCCATGGTTCGGAAACGATGCAACCCCAATCCTAGATGGCGTGCTTGCTGGCCCAGCATGGGCCCTGAGCTTCATCTACCAGCTCTTCCAATACATCACCCTCCAGGTCCGGATCGACACCGCTACGGATGGCTTCCTTGATCTGATCTCCGCCGATTTCTTCGGTTCATCAGTCCCCCGCAATGAGGGTGAGACCGACACGGCCTTTCGGACCCGTATCCTGGCCGCGTTCTTTCCCAGTCGCGTAACGCGGCCAGCCCTCGTCACAGCTCTGACGGCCCTTGGCCTCACCGTTCAGGTCATCGAGCCCTGGAACCCAGGGGACACTGGCGCCCTGAACGAGCCAACGACATTGGGCCTAAACACCGCGGGCTATTACGGCTCGCGAACAATGCCGTTTCAATGCTTCGCCATCGTGACCCGTCCGTCAGGATCGTCTGTCACCAATGCCCAAATCTACGCGGCAATAGAGGCTGTTCGCCCGGTCGCCAGAAAAATATGGGTTCGCATCGTCGGCTGACCTCCTTACCGGAGCACCTCCTTGGATCGTCAAATTGTCTACCCGGGCCAAAGTCCAGCCGACACCGATTACCTGCACATGATGAAGCAGGCGATGGTAGGGCTGGGCAACCTAGCTCAGACCACCATTGGCACATCCACCCTGTTCAGTGGCCTCGCCTGCACGCCCGGAACGGGCCTCCATGTCGCGATCGGGCAGGGGGCCGTATACTTCCAAGAAGAGGTCGATGCCACGGCCTATGGATCGCTCGGCGCCGATGCCAACCTCCTTGTAAAGCAAGGCCTGACAACGGGAGCAACTCTATCCACACCCGCCCCTGGAACGACCGGGCAATCAATCAACTACTTGATAGAAGCACAATATCAGGACGTGGACGCTAATCCTGTCGTCTTGCCATTCTACGATTCCTCTGACCCGTCCATCCCGTACACCGGCCCCAGCAATAGCGGGGCTCCATCAAATACGACACGCAAGGGCCTGTGCGCCGTCCAAGTCAAGGCCGGGACTGCTGCTTCGACAGGTTCCCAGACCACGCCAAGCCCGGACGGTGGGTGGACTGGCCTATGGGTCGTGACTGTCCCCTACGGTGCATCCTCGATTGTGACCGGTGACATCGCCGAAGTCGATGGCGCGCCGTTGATCAGCGAGACGCTCACCCAAAAGATAAGCCAAGCTACGGCTGACGCGCGCTACGCCTTATTGTCGGCCCTCGCCACGGAGATTTCCCGAGCTGAAGCCGAAGAGGCGACCATAGCGGGCGCCATCTCCACTGAGATCGCCAGGGCTGAAGGCATAGAAGGAACACTCGCCAGCGAAATATCCGCTGAGACGGCCCGTGCGGAGGGGGTTGAAGCCACCCTCAACCGCAAATGCGTGGGCAATCTCAGCAGCGGCACTGGGCCTTGGTGGACCTGGAACCCTGAAACGGGCGAGGTCCATGTCCACGGTCAGTATCGCACAACGATCACATCTGAGGGCGTCATCACCGTCAGCTTCCCGGTGAATATCGGCGCCTTCAGGTCGGCCAGCGCGACACTCTACCAAAACTCCGGGGCAGACGCATCGGTAGGGCAAATCGACTCCGCTTCACCTCCGACGAATACGGGTATGGGCATCCGCATCCAGGACAACCAAGGCGGCAGCGGAGCTTCGGCCACTGGTTTCGACTGGCATGCGTGGGGCTACAGCGCCGTTCAGCCAAGCTAGGCGCCACCGCTAACACCCGTTCACCAGGCCGCCTCCAGGCGGCTTTTTTGTGGGGCCGTCCATGCAATATTTGCCGTTCCAGGCCATGGACATTTCTACGGGCAAGCCCGTCGCCGCGCCGTTGGGGAGCGTCTTTCTTTACGTCTACTTGGCCGGCACCGACACACTGGCGACGCTGTATGGCGAGGGCGGCGAGGGGATCGATAACCCCATCGTGGCGGGGGAATACGCCTTCGCAGGATTTGCGGCGGCGGATGGATCTTACGACACTCAGGTCGTGGCCGCAGGCATCACCGCCCAACCTATTGTGCGAGTGTCGTTGCTTGATCCGGCATCAGTAGCTGTCCTTGCAGAGCAGGTAACCTTGCTCGGTAAGTCTCCCCTATCCGTTGGCCTCTTCACGGCCATCTGCAGCCTTTCGATCCCCACCGGCACGGACCTGATCCAAACCAGCGGCTATGCGGCGACGGGGATCGGCTCGGCCAAATATGTGGCGACCACGGCGACGGGTCTTACCGCCAACGCCTACACGGTTCAGACCGCCAACGGCCGCTGGTTCATTCTCTCGCCAGACGAGATCAAGACGCCTCGCAAATTGGGTGCGGTGGACGATGGATCGTCCCACCCCGCCAGCACGCGGTTCGGCTCTCTTGCGGCTCTGCAGGCGGCATATCCGTTTGCGACGTCGCTCTCTCAGGAGCTCGACTGGCTGGCCTGGCAGGCCTGCCTAAACCTCGGCGGCCGAGTCGATGGCGGCGGCGACGCCATCACCTACAAGATGTGCAACAGCAACGCCGCATCCATGACGCCGCTGACGGTGATCTCGGGTCAGAGCTGGGTGCAAGGCGCCGGTTGCAAGCTCGATTTCACCGCCCTGGTGGCGCAGACGTCCTCGGTTCATGAGGTCGCCAACTACAATTTCGCGACATCTTCAGGCTGGGCCAACGCCACCCAGTATGCGCCGTCGCAGATCACCAACGCCACCTTTGGAAGTGGCGCGGCCACCTACACCGATCCGTCGATCTTCAACAGCTTCACAGGCGTCGTCTCCAGCAGGGTCCTGACGGTCTCCGGGTTCTCTGGGGGCAGCGCCCTTGCGGTGGGGCAGACCCTCTATGGACCGGGCATCCCGGCCGGCGTGACCATCGCCTCGCTCGGCACGGGCACGGGCGGCAACGGCACCTATAACCTCACCACATGCCCGAACGCCTCGTCGGCGATCATGAACACCTCGGGCGGCCATTACTGCCAGTTTGGTCAGGCTGTGACCCTCGCGCCGGGCGTCTACACGGCGACCTGCACCATGTCAGCCACCCTTGGCGCGTCGGCTGCGCACGGCAATGTACAGCCGCCTTCTGCCGGCATCAGCTTCTTTGGGAGCGGCGTCGGCCAGGGAGCCGCGCCGTTCGGCGGCTCGGGCATCTCCTTCAGCAATCTTGGGAGCCTGTCGTCCACCCCCCTGACGCAGACCGTCTCCTATACCTTCACTGTGACCGCGGCTGGCACGGCCTACTTCTGCTTCGGCGGGAGCGGCTACGCCAACTGGTCGATCACCAACATGGACATCCAGCCGTTCTTCCTCAACTGCGCGGTGCTTTTGACGCGCGACGGGGCGGCCGAACACTATCCCATCATGCAGCCCTTCGCGGGGGTGGAAATCAATGGACCGCCAGCCAGTTCCGGCCTGACAAGCGGGATCTTGATCAAGTCGTTTTCCAACCTGGACGGCAACATCAGCCGGACGGAAGACGTCAACGTCAACGGCTTCTACTATGCCCTGAACCTCTCCGACGGCGCCTATCTCCACGACAGCAAGAACTGCAGTTGGGGCGGAACGATCGGCGTTTATTTCGCGGCTGGCGCCCAGAACGCCGGCGAGAACTTCCGCTTCTTTGGCGGCGGCATGGGGACCCTCTGCAATCCCGGCGGCGCGGAGTTCACGCTCCATTCGACGACGATCGACTATGTCACCCAGGCCATCACCCAAAACGCCGGGCGTATCGAGGCGCATGGTTGCCACTTTGAGATGGACGTTCCGGCGTCGGCCGGCCTGCCGCTGTTCGAGTGCATCAACGGCGGCCGCATCACCATGTACGGCGGGATGATCCTTCTGGCCGGAGGCGTCGGGACATCGCCCGAACCGCCGATCAAGCTGACGACCTCGGCCTGTGCGATGGTCCTGTATGGGACCGAGCTCTACAATCTGTCCTCCGCCTCGGGCGTCGCCTGCAGCGGCGCCGGGACGCTCTCCGCCTATGGGTGGAAGAACAGCGGCAACCCGAACATCGGCCTGAAGCTGCTGTCCAACGCAAAAGCGATGGACGTCTTCGGCGGGGCCGGATCGTTCGAGCCGGTGTCTGGATCACCCTTCGCCGGCGCCGACCCAACGGGCATCTATCTGCCTGGCGGCATCTACCCTCAGGCCGGCGCGACGTCGACCAACCGTTGGACGAGCCAATACCTCTCAGCCGCCGTCAGCAGCGCCTACGCCCATTCGGGGTCACACAGCCTCGCCATTACAAAGACAGGCGAGAGCTCGGGCAGCCCCGACAACCAGATGGCCATCGTCATCCCGGTCAAGCCGGGGCAGAACGTCTGGTATTCGATGTGGTGGCTTCAGCCCGCCAACCTTGGGACCGGCACGGCGACGGTCTATGTGCGGGCGTTCTGGGGCCAGCAGATCGGCCAGGACGCCATGGGCCGCCCCCTCTTCAACGCCATGGACAACTACAAGGGCGAGAGCGACATCGCGCTGCCCCTGGCGGGCTCTTCCACATGGACGCAGTGGAACTCGGTCACGGCGTTCAGCAGCGGCGGATCGACCGACGCCACGGCGGGCCTCGGCGCTGATGGAGCCCCCATTTGGGCCAACTGCTTGGTCATCCTGTTCGACACCGAAGCCATGGTCCCAATGACCTTCTACATAGACGACATCGTCCCCAACCCTCTCTAGGATGCGAGATGCACTTCCAACCGCCGGCTGAAAAGTTCTCCTGCGCGCCTCATCCGAACGCGTTCGCCCATGGCCTTCGCGGCGACCATAACGGCGCCGTCGCGGCGATCATGGATACGCCTGGGGTAGCGGATATCGTCGCTATTGAGATCGCCCCGGGCTTCTACTCGATCGAAGGCCGAGCCGAGCCGTCGATGCACCCGGACCTGCACGCGAAGATACGAACTTTCCACGTCGGCAAGCCGCGCCGCTGAGCGCCAACATCGCCGCTAACGTGTTTTAGGAGTTGCCATGACGGTGAAAGCAAAATGGATTGGTGATCAAGCGGTTCTTCCGCTGGATTCTCCTGTGACTGTCCTCGCGACCGATCCCGAATGCCCAGATGGGCGCGGCGCAGCCTGGATTAGGTGGTGGCCGGAAGGGAGCGACTATCCAAGATACAGAAGTTGCGATCTCGCTGACCTGGAAATCCCGGAAGACGCGGATATGGAAACTATCCGAAAAAGTGATCCGGATGTCCGCGCCGATCGCGCAGAGCAGAAAGTGGCCATACTCAGGGAGACGCTCAAGATGGTTCGCGCGCTCGACGGCTATGACAATATCGGAGGCTATTGGCCTGAAATAGACGCAGCCCTTCAGGCAACTTGCGACAATTCCTAAATCCTCGTCTCACCGCATACTTTGCTGAACAGGGACGTGGTCGCGCCCTTCCTCGCTGAAAAGACCGTCCTGCGCCCCTAAGCGCTGAATCCCTTCTCACGCACGCCGTTCGCGTTCGCCGCTGATTTCAACTTCACCCCAGGAGCACCGCCAATGAGCCTTCAGCTCGCGGCGTCGATCGCCAATGCGCGTCTCGACGCTTTCCAAACCGCTGTGGGCAACAGCCCTCTCTTGCGGCTCTACACGGGCGCTGCGCCCGCCAACTGCGCGGCGAGCGAGGTCGGGACCAAGCTTGTGGAGATGGCGCTCCCCGCGAGTTTCATGAACGCCGCGTCTGGCGGCTCCAAGATCAAGAACGGCACCTGGACCGGCTCCGGCCTGACCAACGGTGTCGCAGGCCACTACCGGATCTACGACTCCACCGGGACTACCTGCCTCGCGCAGGGAACCGTGACCGTCACCGGCTCGGGCGGCGACATGACGATGGACAACACCAACATCGCCACCAGCCAGGTCGTGGCGGTCAACACCTTCACCCTGACCGATGGCAACTACCCCTGATCGCACGGGCGACGCCGAACTCACCTTCCCCGAACCCCGGAGCACTCCCCATGGAACTCAGCGAAAAGATCGCTATCGTCATGCAGTCGATCACCTCCATTTCGACGCAGGGCGACCTCGATACCGGCCTTCGCACGGCCGCGTTGGCGCAGATCGCCGCCTTCTGCGCCTCTGAGACGACGCGCTTGAATGCGGCCCTGCAGGCCTCGATCACCGCCAACATCCCCACGGCTGAGTAAGCGCCGTCATGGCCGCTTGGTATTGCGGGTCCGTCGAGTGGGCCGCCGTTACGCCGTGGGCGGCCGCCCAAGCCGTATCGGTCGGGGCGATCCGCCGCCAGCTCGCCGCGCCCACTGTCGGCAACGAGAGGGTCTGGCGGTGCACCACGCCGGGCACGACGGGGGCGAGTGAGCCGGCCTGGACGCTGACCAAGGGTTCCACCACCTCAGACAACGGCGTGGTCTGGACCGAGATCACCGGCAACGCGACCTATAACTGGTCAGCGCCCCACGCCCGGCTCGCCAACGCGGCGGCTTGGATGGCGGCGGGCGATGATTGTTATATCGCAGCGGACCATGCGGAGACGCAGGCGACCTCGATATCGCCCAATCTACCCAATGGGCTGGGAAACCTATGCCGCTTCATCTGCGTCAATCAGGCCGGGTCCGTTCCTCCTGTCAGCGCAGATCTGCGGACGACGGCCTCCATCACCACGACCGGCGCAGCCAACATTGTCTACAACTGCGGCTATGGAGCCTATTTCTATGGCCTGAACTTCTATGGCGGCTCCGGCGCCAACACCACCAGCGTTCAGCTGAACGGCAATAAGGTCATTGCCGAGCGGTGCAGCCTTAACGTGCCCTCGACGGGCTCCTCGAACGTCGGAGTTGGGAACAGTTCCAGCTTAAGCCTGGAGCTCTACAACAGCACCGTCTCATTCGGTTCGACGGGGGCGTACATCGACGCCCTCTTCGGTTTCGTCTGGCATGGGCCGCTCAGCGGAATAACCGGATCAATCGTTCCTTCGAACCTCATTCAAACCGGCGCCTCCGCTTTAGTCGATGGCGTGGATCTAAGCAAAGTCACCACCCAGATCGGCGTAGGGGCTATAACGCTCGTCAACTGCAAGCTGGCGCCGGGCGTCACCCCCTTGACGAGCTCAAACCCGTCCAACACTAGCTCCGGCCAAGTCATCAACTCGGATTCGTCGGCGACAGGAAATCGCCAAGAGCGCTACCAATACTTCGGCGCCCAGACGACGGATGACGTCGTGGTCCGCTCTGGCGGAGCCTCCGACGGCGTGCAGCCGATGTCGTGGAAGGTTGTCACGCCATCCACTGCATCGCCCAACACTTATTTTGAGGCCTTCGAGATCGCGGTCTGGGTGCAGCCGGTGGGCGCGGCCCGCACCGCGACCATCGAGTTGATCACCGATGGCGTGCAGCTGACCAACAAGGATGTGCAGGTCGAGTGCCGTTACCTGGCCAACGCCTCAACGCCCCTGGCCGGTCTTTTGAAGACCGCGCCCGCCGATCCGTTGGCGGCGGCGACGAACCTTGCGACGTCCGTGGCCAGCTGGGCCACGACGGGCCTGACCACGCCTATGCCGCAGAACATCACGCTCAGCTTCACGCCTCAGATGTCTGGCCTGGTCCGGTTCAAGATCAGGGTGACCAAACCGTCTTTGACGGTCCGTATCGATCCTGAAGTGACGATCGCCTAATGGCGCGCCAGTTCATTGTTCCGACGTTTCCGTTTCCGACCTACGTCAACAGCAGCCGGCTCGCGCAATACATCACGCCGGGCGGCTATCTGAACGACAATGGCCTAGTGATCGGCGCGGCGGCCGCGGCGACCTTGCGCACCACGGAAACGGCAAGCGCCCAGGTCGCGATCAATGCCTCGGAAGCCACTGCGCTTGCTCCAGCCCGCGTTGCCGGCGCAGCCGCGCTGGCGGCCTCGGCCGCCTCCAACGCCATGCTGGCTCCCGCGCAGGCCAGCGGGACCATCTCGGCAGCGCTGGCGGTCTCGGCCGCGCAAGCTTTCGCACCGCTCCTGGTGTCAGGCGCGGCGGCGGCGGCGCTGTCCGCTAACGTTACAAAGGCGCTCGCACCGTTAATTGAGCAGGCCTCAGCGACAGTGGGCTTGTCGGCCTCGGCCAACGAGCTTTTAGGCGCCATGGTCGATCTGGCTTCGGCCGATGTGGCGGCCAGCGCCAGCGCCGAGCAAGCTCTCGCGTCCCAGCTGGTCGCCGTGGCGCAGGCGCTGATCTCCGCTTCGGTGAGCGAAGACCTTCAGCCGATGACCCTCGCCGGGCTGCTCCGCATCTTCGACACCGCGTTCGCCAAGGTGATCCAGGGGCGGGGTTCGGATGTCTCGATCGCCGGCCGCGGGTCTGACGTCACCATTCAAGGGAGCGCGTGATGGCCACCCGTCAGAACCTGCAATTCACTATGGGGGAGACCTGGGAAATCGTTCTCAACTGCGCCGACGGCTATGGAAATCCGTTCACACCGGCAAACGTTCTGTTCAAGATCGAGTTTGGGGCGACGACGCTGGAACTAGAGGCGGCCAATAGCCAGATCGTCATCAACGGTTCGCAGGCCATTATCGAAGTCGATCCCGGGCAACAAGCGGGTCTCACGCCCGGTCTATATCAGTACCAAGTCCGCGCCGTTAAGGCCGATGGCTCCATCTCGGATCAGGCTTTCGGCTCCCTCTATGCGCAGCAAGGCATCATCTGATGCGCCGGCTGAATTGGCTGCTGATGCTCGGTTTGACCGGGTGTGCGGTCTTTTGGGTCAGCGTCGGGCATGGCCTCGCCCAGGCCGCCCGTGATGATCAGTTCTCCCGGCTCCCACCCCCTCATGTAGTTCGTGAGGTGGACGATCCAGACGCGGTCTGCCGGGCCGCGAAAGTCTCCACACCTGGTTGGAGGCGCGTCATCTCTTGCACCTACGCAAGTCCGCTCGACCCTGGAAAGCGGATCACTGTGTTGCCAAACGCCTACGCTTGGTGGAGGGCGCATCCTACCGACACGTACGCCAGGATAAAGGCTTGCGAGGACCAATGGCAGAACGGGCGCCCGATGGGCGAGGATGGCGAAGCGGCGATCTGCCGGCTTCCTTGAGATTTCAGAAATAGGATCGGCGATGCCTAACCGACATGAGGCGATGGGATGCTGATCCTTCGCTTGAGAAACTACACGATCAAAGACCGGGTGGCCGAATGGTTCATGGGTGCTGTTCTGTCAGGCATGGGGCTTGGTCTGGCGTTTCAGCCAAGCATTTTCACCGCCAACCCCTTCTTCAAGGATTTCCTCAGGGTCGGGAGCGCTCACGTTTGGGCGGGTGGTCTGATCTTGATCGGCGTGGGAAGGCTCGCCGCCCTCTTCATCAACGGGGCTTGGCGGCGATCACCGCACCTTCGGCTCGTCATGGCGTTCCTCAGCACCTTCGTTTGGTATCAGCTCAGCGAGTTGTCTTGGGGCACCAAGTTCCCAAACCTCGGCATCGCTTTGTACCCCACCTTGCTTCTGCTTGAGGTCTACTGCGTCTACTTCGCCGCCTGCGACGCGGGCTTATCTGACGAGGCTGCTAAATCTGGTCGGGAGTGAGTGATGACGGCCCCAGTACCCGATAGCAGCCTGCTTCTTTCCATCCCCTCCATCGGAGGCGCGCTTGTCATGCTCGCCGGCGCCATCGCTGTAGCGGCGTGGAGTTACATCAAGGCCCGGCTAATCCCAGAGGCTAAGGCGCAGGTCGAAGCCTCTTTGGTCGGCGGTGCGATCGGCGGCAATGACCTCCGTTTGATCCTAGAATCCGTCCAGCGGCTCGAAACCATAGGTACGGCCGGCAACGCTGCGCTGGATGACTGTCAGCAATCCACGGACCGAGTTGAACGCGCCGTCCGTGACCTTACTGCATCGAACGAGCGTACCGCCCAGATGGCGGCGCAGGCCCTCACCAAGACGGGGGAGGAAACTCGCCGTGTGGCCGAGAAGATCGATAGCCTGATGCGCGGACAGACTGCTGCCAGCTTGCCGCCCGGCCGATGGTCTGAGGGCGGTTAAGGTCGGCCCGGCAAGTGGGGGCTCGCCGGGCCTTGGGACCTTTAGGAGACCCTCGCCACCGCCGAAGCATGCGTAGGCCTGCAGATAAAAGGCACGCCGTTCGCCCGGCGCAATTCACAAATCGGAGATCACCATGACCGACACGTCCAATCAGGGCGCGGCTTCGGCTGCGCCTGCCCAACCGCCGAAGGTGAAGCCCTACGTGATCACATGGCCCGAGACGCGGGATGTGATCGCGGTGGCATCCACCATCTTGTTCGGCGCCGCCTATCTCGCTCCGTGGGTGATCGGTGCTCCGAAGGGCTCCGAACAATACATGGGTCAGATGCAGGGCGCGCTGATCACGCAGTGGGCAGGCATCATGGGCTGGTACTTCGGCGCCTCCAAGGGATCGGCCGCAAAGGACGACACGATCGCGGCGATGGCGAAAGACGCCCGGCCGTGAGCCCGGCGCCGCTCGTCACGTCAGCGCAGCTGCAGCAGCTTGCACCGCGCTCCAACTTCGCCGTGCTGGCGCCGCTGATAAGCGCCGCCGCCGTCCACTATGCCATCACCACGCCGCTGCGCTTGGCTCATTGGCTGGCCCAAGGCGCCTTCGAGAGCCAAGGCTTCGAGCTCTTCGAGGAAAGCTTGAACTACTCCGCCGAGCGGCTGTGTCAGGTGTGGCCGGGCAGGTTCAGAACTCTCGCCGACGCCGAGCCCTTTGCCTACAGCCCGCAGAAGCTGGCGGACGCTGTCTATGCCGGACGCATGGGCAACACCGGGCCGAACGACGGCTGGGAGTACCGCGGCAGGGGAGTCTTCCAGCTTACCGGGAAAGACGCCTACGCCCAAGTCGGGCGCATCTGCGGTCAGCCTTATGTCGATCACCCGGATATGGTCGCCGGGCCCGAGGGCGCGGCCGACACTGCTGGCGGCTTCTGGAAGTGGAAAGACTGCAACGCCCTGGCAGACTGCGATGACGTCGCCGGCGTCACGCTGCGGGTCAACGGTGGGCTCAACGGCCTTACCGACCGGCAAGCATGGCTGAGGCGCACTAAGGCCATCTGGGCTGTGTCGCCGCCGCCCGCAGCACCGTCTCTCGCACAGGCAGCGTAGGCGCCCATGACCCTCACCGCTTGGGCCGCAGCCCTATGGCTCCGCATCACCAAACCCGTTTCCTCGGCCCCGAGCGCCCCGCCAGCGCCGCCGGCCATCATCTCAAAGGCGAAGGAAGAACCTATCATGTCCGATGCAACCGTAATCCTCCGTGACGCAGGCTTTGGCCCGGCCTTGGACGCCGTGGAAGACGTGGAGAAGGCCGTGGGCCTCCTGACGTCTCCCGAAGGCTTGACGGCCGCGAACGTCAGCTCCCTGGCCAACAAGGCTGCGGCGGCGACCGTGGCCGTCACCAGCGCCGCTCAGACCGTCGCCGCCAACCCCGTCGGCACGGGCTTCATGCTTGCCGAAGACGCCGTGGGCGTGCTTACCCCGGTCATCCTGGCCGCCCTAACTAAGAAGGCGGGGACGGCTGGCACGATCGCTATCTCCACGATCCCGACGCTGCTCACCGAGTTCCAGGCGATCATCGGCAAACTCTAACCCGCACTGCCCCACTTCTTAGCGCTAGCGCCGCCGGCGGGTCCTTAATCGGGCTCGCCGGCGGCTTTGCGTTGGAGCCTCTGTCGCCTACCCGGCGAAAAACGGGCACGGCACAGAACCAAATCCAGAACGAAAGGGCGGCGCCCCATCACCATCCGAAGCTTTTGGTGTTTAGTCAGCGAAGTGAGCGGCTTCGTCATCCGCCGCCGAAATTTTTGCTAGCGGGTAGTCCCTCACACCGCTCGGGAAAAATATGTTTTCCGGGGGCCCGACGTAATAGAGCCGCAGTCCGACTGACGTGTAATGATATGTCGGATCGGAGCCGCTGCGGTAGGCCACGCAAGCAGCGATATTAACAGCGCGCGGCTTAAGCGGCGACGATGCGCCCGCCGCCACCTTGAATGAATCTCTTGGTTCGCCTGGAAAGACAGCGGTGCCTTCCGACCAATCCTTTTGAGGGCGACACCAGTTTTGCTTGGGACCTGAGCGCTCGCCCTCTGAACCAGTCCAAAGCACTGGGTAAAACTGAACGCCAACGGCAGGCAATTTCCCGACATTTGTCGCGGTCATCTGAATCCATGCTGATGCGCCGTCCTGAGACATTCTTAGGCGGGGGCGACGTTTGTCGAAGGTGATTTTCAGAGACAGCCAAGCGCGCTGTTCAGCGCGCGCCTCTGCGAGCTGATTGGCCATAACACTCCGTTGCTGCTCCGCCATAAATGCGGACACCACGGTCGCTACGGTAGTTGCCACCACTAAAAATATTCCAATGGTATTCGCAATCTCCAAGCACGACGGCCGGGTTCGTCTATTGGAAAGGTGACCAATAGTCATCCAAAGGCGCCGTAGCTCCCGGGCGATTTCGCGGTCCGGCACTTTCAAAGAATACACCCCTTCAGCGCATGGTTCGATAATGTCTCGGTTTGAAATCCTGACCTCGTTGATAGGTGTGGCGCAAGGGCCAGTGAGCGCCTATCATCAGGGAGTGAAACTGCTTGATGTTATTCGCCAACTGGTCGAGCGGCTACCGTGGGTTAAGCGGCGCCGCGAAGCCGAGAGAATGGCCAAATACCGTGATGACGCGCAGTTCTGATGCCTAAGGGCCCCAACGGACAGAACTACCCTGCCACCTAAGGCCGCCGCCACCGGCTTCTTAAGCCGTGCCTTCCGCAAGCAACGACTCACGCATTGAGTCGAGTCGCAATGGCCCAGACCTGGAATTTCGGAACACCAAAGCGGGGCGAAGCGCACCCCCAGATTAAGGATGTTCGCGTTCAGCGCAACGGCCGGACCTGGACGGCCAGCTACCACGTTGAAGGCGGCAAGCTGAACGTGTGGGGCGCCTGGGGCTCGCGATCAGAGCCGGTAGGGCGAACGAAGGACTTGAAGAAGCGGGCCGAAGCGCTGTTGACTAACATCCTCGACCAGCAGACGGGATAACGAGCGTCGCACGCTGGGGGCGCCGTACGGCCGGGGCTCCGTTCGGCCGGTTCGATTAGGCTCCGCTTTTCTTACTCGGATCGAAACCGGGGGGAAGGGGAGGATAGGCTTTGGCGTTCCAGCCGATGTTGGTCTTTAGCGCAGCTTCTGCCCGTACCACCCACGCTTGGGATTTCTGAATCTCCTCCGGGCTCATCGGGAATTCGCCCCAGCCCTCTTCCTCGCTCTGGATCATCTGACACAGCTCGTCGGGGTGCTCTCTGGCGAGGGTCAAGAGTTCTTCGTCGGTCATGGCGCTAGCTCCACGTGAAAGGTCCCGGCCGGCGGCGGAACGAACAGGTCCAGCACATCGGCTTCGAGGTCTAGCCATCGGCTCCAGCTTTCCGGCTCCAGCACCACGACTTGCCGGTCATGGTAGGGCTTCATGTCGTCGCCCGGCGCCGTGGTGAGCATGGTGAAGCTCTCGATGGTCCCGTCCGCCGTCTCGGCGCGATCCCATAGTCCAGCGATGCAGAACATCTCCTGGCCAGGGACGGTGAACTGCCATTTGGTCTTGGCGCCTTTCTCCCCGGTCCATTCATAGAAGCCGTCGGTGGGCACGAGGCAACGGCGACGTTTGAACGCGTCGCGGAAGGCGGCTTGGGTCGCGACCGTCTCGCACCGCGCATTGGTGGCCAGGAACTTCTTCGCTTTGACCGGCTGCTTCCAAAAGTGGGGCACCAAATCCCAGCGCGCTTCCACGATTTCGACACCCACGAAGGGATCGGTCGGATCGAGTGGCCGGATGAACGGCGCGGGGTTCGTCGGGCGGATGTCGTCGCGGGGCTCGAGGTTGGGCGCGCCGTGCTTGAAAACAAGCGGTAGCTGCACCTGGTCAAAGGCCGCCTTGAGTAGCTCCAGGCGAACCTTGTTCTTATAGCGATTGCACATCGGCCCGGTCCTCATTGGCAGTCGAAGGGCTAAGACGCGCAACCTCGAAGAGTTGCCAAGATCCGCTAGCTCTGTTTGGCTGCGGCATGGATACCGAGACCGACGAGAGAGACAAGATCGCCGTGAAGATCTTCACCACCGTTGTCGAAGCCAGCAAAGATGGCGGCGAGGTCACGGTCGTCAAGACGGGAATGGCGTTCGACGCTCTGATGATGGTCGCCGCGGTCATCATGGCCAACTCTGAAGAATGCCGTACCCCACGAGCCGTAGGAGAGCTTTGCGAGACGGTGAGCAAGAACCTTCGGCGCCAAATCCTGGCGGCTCAGCGCGATCCGAGACACGCCGAGGTTTTCTACGGCGTTTATAAGCCGGACCTCACACACTAGGACGCACCGAGCCGCGGTTCCGGCAACTCATCATCGTCCAGGGGCTTGGCCTTGCGCCGCTCGATGATCGCGCGGCGGACTTCGGCCGCTTCCTCCAAACTGAATGCGCTCCCAAGAAATGACCGCATATCAAGCTCGGCTTGCCTTATGGCGTCAGGCCCATATCGGTCGATCAGTGCAGACGCCTTCGCCCGCACCTTTGAGCGCCGCCGGCGCAGCTTGCGCAGCCAGCTCAGCTCGATGTCCGCCCGTCGCTTAGCATCCCGATCGGCCTGCCAGAGCTTGTGAAGATCGTCGGTCTGGTGGGGATACTCCGGCGTCCGCATGTTGGTTGGCCAGGTGCTGTGACCTGGAAGAGAAGCGATAAAGAACACCCGCTCTGAGCAGGTCTTCGTTTTGCATTTCGCCTGCCTATTCCAGAGAGAGTAGAGTGGCCCCTTTGCAGCGATTAGGCGCTCAAGATCGACTGGCGTGTGGACGTTGCACCGGGGGCAAAAGGCGGACACAGCGGCGCCCGTCTCGTGGAGGTTGCCCACGTTTTCCGACCATGTCGGGACGATCTGAAAGCTCGCGCCCATGAGAACGAAAAAAGAACATTGGGGCGGCAGAGTCGAGTCCGTTCAAGTGACTTGATCGAAAAGTGATCCTTGATCTTTCGGGGGTGCTGTGATGTTCGGCGCTCGCTGGTAGTCGCTGAAGGACCGCCAAAGATATTGGCGGCGGATGACCCACCGTTGAAACTGCTTTAGGTCGTAACGATCACCATAGACCATGGGGTAGGGTCGAATTCCCCGCTCGACCATCTTGTCGAGCCGATAGTGAATCCGTTCCAACGTCTCGGCCGGATCGTAGCCGATCAGCATGTAGGCCATCAGGTGGGACGGCGGCACGCCGGCGTCGGCAAGTCGATCAACACCTCGAAAGAATATGCGCTCGTCGCCAACGTTGTCCCACGCAGTGTAAAGCCGCCGCCGTTGGAAGCCGTCGTCGCGATACTGGATCGACGAGAGCGCGCGTGCGACTTCATTAGTCAAGATGCGGACATTGATCCCTTGGTTGAAGCAGACCTTGAAGCCGCCATCCTTAATTTCGGCGACACGCTCACGCCAGTCGGGGTTGCCGAAGAAGTCGTTGTCCAGAAGGTGGATGTGCTTCGGATAGCCGGGGCCGCGCCAGATGTCGGCGATCGTCGCGACAGATGCTGGCTTACCCTCCTTTTCAGGGACAACGCAGAATGCGCACTTGAGGCGGCAACCACGTTGGGTGAAACCGATGCTTGCCTTGAAATCTCCCCACGGCTCATAGTCCAGGCCGCTGAAGCCGCCGACGATGCTCTCCACATCAATGCCGCTGCCCGACCCGGTTCCACCGACGACGGCATCGGGAAATTCTCGCCTGAATTGCTCCACCGTCTGAACGCTGAAGCTGAATATCGCCGAGCCGTAGATGGCGGAGTAAGCGGGCTCATCGAAGGACCGCAGCGGTGATCTGGAGAAGCGGACACGGTCGCCGCGGTTCTTATGCCAGGCCGAGAGCCGCATCAGCGCCAGGTTCGGAAGTTTTCCGTCAAGCTGGGTAATCCGAACCCACTTGGACTGGGTCGTGCGCAAGTCGTGCGCAAGTGCAGGATCAGACATTTTTGGCCAAACCCTTATGGGGCTTGGTGGACGCGGTAGGGATTGAACCTACGACCCCACCCGTGTGAAGGGTGTGCTCTCCCGCTGAGCTACGCGTCCAGATCCTGCGTTCGGGAGGGCGAGCCTATAGCGGAGGCTTTAACGCGGTTCAAGGCGGGTAACAGCCGTTCAATCGCCCCGTCCAGCTCCGAGAACTGCTGGATCAATATGTCTCCGCCAAGGGCTTCAGGTTTGATCTCCGTATAACCAAAGGGCACGGTGATGACCGGCGCACCGGCGGCGCGGGCGGTCGCCACGTCCGTCTCACTGTCGCCCACCATGATGGCGCGGCGCGGATCGCCGCCGGCGCGCTCCACCGCCATGATGAAATGGCTGGCGTCAGGCTTGGGCTTAGGCGGCAGGTCGGCGCCAATTACTGAGGCGAAGCGATTGTCCAGCCTCAAGGTGGCCAGCAGGAGGTTTGAAAGGTCGGTCGGCTTGTTGGTGCAGACGCAGAGGACCGCGCCGACGTCGGTCAGACGGTCCAAAGCTGGCTCCAGACCATCGAACACGGTGCTCTCGTCGGCGATGCGGGAGCGATAGACCTCAATGAAGCGGGCGACGAGCCTGGGCGCATGATCTTTGTCGAGCGGCTTGCCGGCCACAGCGAAGCCCCGTTCGATCAGCGCCCTGGCGCCGCGGCCCACCAGGCCGCGGGCGGCCTCAGTCTCCAAAGTGGTAAGGCCGCATTCGCCGAGCACCACGTTCAAGGCGCCGATCAGGTCCGGCGCCGTATCCACCAAAGTGCCGTCAAGGTCGAAGGCGATGGTCACGCCGCGAAGATTCATCTGCAATCTTTTCGCCATCGAAAGGTTCGGCCCTTTCGTCTAAATCCCTCAAAGGCGCAAGACTCGCCGTACACAGGAGCAAGCCATGACCGAAAGGGCCGCCGTCATTCTGGCCGCCGGACAAGGCACGCGGATGCGCTCGCCGACGCCTAAGGTGCTGCACCGGGTGGGCGGGCGTAGGCTGCTCGATCGCGCGATCGACGCGGCGGAAGGACTTGATTGCGCCAAGATTGTGGTGGTGGCGGGCGCCCATTCGCCGGAAGTGGCGGAGCATGCCAAGGCTCGCCTGGGCGCTGACGCTGTGGCGATCCAAGACCCGCCGCTCGGCACCGGGCACGCGGTGCGGGCGGCCGAAGCGGCGTTGAGGGGCTTCGGGGGCGATGTGGTGATCACCTACGCCGATACGCCTTTGATTGACGCCGAAACGGTAGCGCTCCTCTTCGAGGCGCGGGCCAAAGGCGCGGACTTGGCTGTCCTAGGGTTCGAGGCGATCGATCCCGCGCCCTATGGCCGCCTGGTGAGAGATCAAGACGGAAGTCTTCTGAAGATCGTTGAGGCGAAGGACGCAACCCCTGAAGAGCTTCTGATCGCCGCCAGCAATTCTGGCGTGCTGGCCGCGTCATCGGCCCTGCTGTTTGATCTCCTTTCCCAACTGACCAACCAAAACGCCAAGGGTGAATACTACCTGACGGATGTGGTGGGTCTGGCGCGGGAGAGGGGGCTCAAAGTCGGCGTCGTCTTTGCCAGTGAATCCAAAGTGATGGGCGTGAATTCACAAGCTGAACTCGCCATCTGCGAAGCAGAATATCAACGCGTTCGTCGGCGTGATTTGATGGGCAGCGGCGTCTGCATGGTCGCGCCGGAAACGGTGTTCCTGTCTTGGGATACGCAGATTGCGCCGGGCGTGGTGATCGAACCCCACGTGGTGTTCGCTGAAAAGGTGAAGATCGAGACCGGGGCGGTGATCCGATCCTTCTGCCATTTGGAGGGCGCTCATGTTCGCACAGGCGCCCTAATCGGCCCCTATGCGAGGCTTCGGCCCGGCGCCGACATCGGCGAAGACGCGCACGTTGGTAATTTCGTGGAAGTGAAAAAAGTGACCATCGGTAAAGGCGCAAAGGCCAACCACCTGGCTTATCTCGGAGACGGATCGGTGGGGGCCGGCGCCAACATCGGGGCAGGCACGATCTTTTGTAATTATGACGGCTTCGACAAGTATTTCACCGACATTGGCGAGGGCGCCTTTGTCGGTTCAAATTCTGCTTTGGTGGCGCCGGTGAAGATCGGCGCGGGCGCCTTTATCGGTTCGGGCTCTGTGATCACGCGAGACGTCGAGGCCGACGCCCTCGCCCTGGAGCGGGCGGCGCAGGTAGAGAAGCCGGGGTGGGCCGCCAAGTTTCGCGCCTTGAAAAGGTCGGCCAAAAGCAAATGAGCGCCGAAGAACAGAAGCGTGCGGTGGGGATCGCCGCCGCGGCGCGGGTGCAGGACGGCATGACCGTCGGCCTTGGCACCGGTTCGACGGCCGCCTTCTTCGTGGAGGCTTTGGCGGTGCGGCGGCTGACGCTGAAGTGCGTGGCGACGTCTGAAGCCATCGCCGCCTTAGCGATCCGACTCGGTCTGACGGTGATGGATCTAAACGACGTCGGCGTCATTGATTTGACCATCGACGGCGCTGACGAGATCGGCCCCGGCCTCGCGCTGATCAAAGGAGGCGGGGCGGCTTTGCTCCGGGAGAAGCTAGTTTGGGAGGCGTCCCGCCGCTGCATCGCGATCGCCGACGCCAGCAAGGGTCTGGGGACGTTCGGCCGCTTTCCTTTACCAGTCGAGGTCGTCCCATTCGGCCATGCCAGCACGGCTGAACGAATCGCCGCAGCCGTTGCGGCGGAAGGTCTGGCTGCCGTGCCTGCCCTGCGCCATAAGGACGGCGCGCCCTTGAAGACCGACAGCGGCAACTTGATCTACGATCTCGCTTGCGCAGCCATTCCCCACCCGAAGGCTCTCGCGGCCGCGCTAAAGGCGGTGACAGGCGTTGTTGAGCACGGCTTGTTCCTGGGCTTGGCGACCGAGGCGTTGATCGGAACCGACCAGGGGGTCGAGACCCTTCATCCCTGACCGGTCGCGCTTACATGCGAAAGCCGATGCTAGGCTTTCCCGCCAACTCATTTTAAACGCGAACTCTTAAGTCTGGACCTCCAATGCCTTCCTCCGCGCCGTCGAAATACGACTACGACCTCTTCGTCATCGGCGCAGGATCTGGCGGCGTTCGCGCGGCGCGGGTAGCGGCCATGTCTGGCGCGCGAGTGGCGGTGGCTGAAGAGGATCGGGTAGGCGGCACCTGCGTCATCCGCGGCTGCGTGCCCAAGAAGTTCATGGTCTACGCCTCAGAGTTCAACCGGCAATTCGAGGTGGCGGAGGGCTATGGCTGGACCACGGGCGAACGCCGTTTCGACTGGCAAAAGTTCATCGCCGCCAAGGACGTGGAGATCTCACGGCTCTCCGGCATCTATGTCTCCAACCTCACCAAGGCCGGCGCGGATCTGGTCCACGGCAAGGCGATGTTCCAGGACGCCCACACGCTGCTGGTCAGCGGCCATCACCAGCAGACCGTGACGGCGGACAAGGTGCTGATCGCCACAGGCGGTCGCCCGCTGATGCCCAAGGACGTGCCTGGAATCGAGCACTGCATCTCCTCCAACGAAGCCTTCCATCTTCCGGAATTGCCCAAGTGCATCGTTATTGTCGGCGGCGGTTACATTGCTGTGGAGTTCGCTTGCATCTTTCACGGTCTCGGCGCCGAAGTGACGCTGGTTTATCGCGGCCCGAACCTGCTGCGCGGCTTCGATGAGGATGTCCGTTCCCATGTAGCCGGCGAGTTGAAGAAGCGGGGACTGAAGGTCGTTCTCGCCTGCGAGCACGAGCGGATCGAAAAGCGCGAGGATGGCGTCCTGGTCAGCCACATCACCGGCGACATGGCGCTGGAATCCGAGGCGGTGATGTTCGCCACCGGCCGCGAACCCTACGTGGAGGGGCTGAACCTCGATAAGGCCGGCGTGAAGCTGAACGAGAAGGGCGCGGTGATCGTCGATGAGTTCTCCAAAACCAGCGCCGACAACATATGGGCCGTTGGAGATGTTACTGACCGGATCAACCTGACCCCTGTAGCCATCCGCGAAGGCCAAGCATTCGCTCAAACTGAATTTAAAGGTGATCCGACCACCTTCGACCACAAGGACGTGGCCACCGCCGTCTTCTCCCAGCCCCCCGTCGGCTCCGTGGGCCTAACCGAAGCGCAAGCCCGCCACAAGTTTGGCAAGGTGGACATCTATCTCTCACGTTTCCGGCCCATGAAGTCGGCTTTTATGAATGGGGATGAGAGCGTCTTGATGAAGCTGGTGGTTGAGTGCGACACCGAGCGGGTGCTCGGATGTCATATCGTCGGTCCGGAAGGGCCGGAGATCATCCAGATGGCCGCCGTCGCGGTCAAGGCGGGCCTAACTAAGCCACAGTGGGACGCCACCTGCGCCCTGCATCCCACCGTCGCTGAAGAACTGGTGACCATGCATGAGAAATACGTGCCCGCCGGATTGTCGATGGCTTGATGAGCGAGGCCATTCCGATCATCGACATGACGCCGTTGTCTGAGGATAAGGCCCCGCTCGTATTCAAGCCGCCTGCGCCAACGCCACTGGAACGCCTCGATAAGGTTTTGGCCTACTGGCGTGACGCTCTGGCCTTCATCCTGGCGATCTTGACGCCGGTGATCGCCTATGTGGGGAACCTCGGCTTCGCCCCGCTGGCGGCGCTGATCGGCATTGGCGCCCTGGCGTTTATGGGCCGTAAAGCGACTCCATCCATGGGCGTAGCAATCCTTGTGGCGCTGCTGCTCTGGGCTCTTGCAAGCATGACGTGGAGCCCGGCCATGCCGCTCCATCCGGATTTTCGCCGCTACAAGAACGTCGAGACTCTGACGGGGATCAAGCTCGTGATGGAACTTGGTTTTTACGCCAGCTTCGTGGTGGCTCTGCGCCAGGTTTCAGAAACCACCGCCGCCCGCGCTAGTTTGATGCTAGCCGCCGGATTCTCAGCGCTGATGGTGCTGTTGCTGATCGAAGCTTTGGATGGCGCTTCCATCTATCAGTGGATCAAGCACGCTGCGCATCAAAAGACCCGGTCGGACTTGGCATACCGCAACGTAGCGCGGACGGTCTATGTGGCGGTGCTTTTGTTTTGGCCGATCGTGCTTCGACTTCGAGCGGCTTATCTGCCGATCCTGATCGCCATTTTCGTCGGCGGCCTGGGCATCAGCGCCGGTGTTTTTCGTTTGGATTCGCCCATGCTGGCGCTGGCGCTTGGAGCCCTCACGTTCGTCTCCGTTCAGAAATTTGGGCGTGGAGCGATTTGGGCGCTCCTGGCGGCGACGGTCATTTATTTTGCGACGGCGCCTCTGGTGGCGAATTTTGGCACCCACCTGTTTCATCCCCATGAATTCCCGGGGCAGATCGGTAAACAGTCCTGGGCGGCGCGGTTGGATATCTGGCGTTTTGTCTCGGCTGAGATCCTGCAAAACCCGCTTGTAGGCTGGGGCCTTGACGCAAGTCGCGCCTGGCCCAAAGACATCCCTCTTCATCCACACGACGCGGCGTTACAGCTTTGGCTGGAGCTTGGAGCCTTGGGCGCGGCGCTTGCGGCGCTGTTCTGGGCTTGGCTTTTCACCCGCATCGCCGCGATGGTGGAGGCGGACCGCAACATGGCAGCTGCCGCCGCCGCCTGCGCCGTCAGCTATCTCAGCATCGGCGCCTTGAGCTTCGGCGTCTGGCAGGAGTGGTGGTTGGCGGTGGGCGCGGTGGTGATCGTAGTCTGCAGTTTCGTCGCCGCCAGTCGTCGGCTGGACCCGCCCAAGGCGCATGAATTTGCCGATCTAGAGCCGATCGTCTGACCGTCACGCACTGGCGTTGCGCAAAAGTCCTGCCCAAACCCGCCATTAGCGCCTATATGCGCGCCTTTGTTTTCACCGACCAAGATCATGACCGACCGCTGGACTCCGCAAACCTGGAGATCGAAGCCCGCCAAGCATGTGCCGGCCGATTATCCTGATATGGCCGCCCTGGACGACGTGGAGCAGCGCCTGCGCGCCATGCCGCCGCTCGTCTTCGCGGGTGAGGCGCGCCGGCTGACGGCGCTCCTAGCGGATGTCGCGAACGGCAAGGCGTTCCTGCTGCAGGGCGGCGATTGCGCCGAGAGCTTCAAGGAGTTCCGCGCCGACAACATTCGCGACACCTTCCGCCTAATCCTGCAGATGGCAGTGGTCTTGACCTTCGCCGGCGGCAAGCCGGTGGTGAAGGTTGGCCGCATTGCCGGCCAGTTCGCCAAGCCGCGTTCGGAGCCCACCGAAACCATCGACGGCGTGACTTTGCCCTCCTATCGCGGCGACAACATCAACGGCCAGGCGTTTGAGCTTGCCGAACGGACTCCCAACCCCGAACGGCTGATGCAGGCCTACGGCCAGTCCGCCGCGACGCTTAATCTTCTCCGCGCCTTTGCCGGCGGCGGCTACGCCGATCTGCACAACATCCACCGCTGGACTCTCGGTTTCGTGGCCGACAGCCCCAACGGCGCCCGCTACACCGAGCTTTCTGACAAGATCTCCGAATCCTTGACCTTCATGGCCGCCATCGGCGTGACGCCGGAGACCCACCCCGATCTCCACCGGGTGGAGTTCTTCACCAGCCACGAAGCGCTGCTGCTCGGCGTCGAGGAGGCCATGACCCGCGTCGATTCCACTTCGGGCGATTGGTACGACACCTCCGCCCACATGCTGTGGATCGGCGAGCGCACCCGCGGCCTCGACGGCGCGCACGTGGAGTTCATGAAGGGGATCAAGAACCCCGTCGGCGTGAAGGTCGGCCCGACGATGGAGCCGGACGAGCTTCTCCGCCTCATCGACGCCTTGAACCCCAAGAACGAGGCTGGCCGCCTGACCCTGATCGGCCGCTTCGGCTCGGACAAGATCGCCGCCCGCCTTCCGCGCTTGATGGCGGCCACCGCCAAGGCCGGCAAGCAGGTGGTCTGGTCCACCGATCCCATGCATGGCAACACCCTGAAGGCGACCACCGGCTACAAGACCCGCCCGTTCGACCGCATCCTCTCGGAGGTGAAGTCGTTCGTGGAGATCGCGCGGGCGGAGGGCGTTCACCCCGGCGGCGTGCACCTGGAGATGACCGGCCAGAACGTCACTGAATGCCTCGGCGGCGCGCGGGCGCTCAGCGAGACCGAGCTCGGCGACCGCTACCACACTCATTGCGATCCCCGTCTGAACGCGGATCAGGCGTTGGAGCTGGCCTTCCTGGTGGCGGAGAAGCTGAAGGCGCAGCGGGAAGCCGACGCGTCGATGGTGGCTGCGGTCTAGCCTCGTCCGGGTTCCAAACGCTGGCGGGCCGCCTGACGCGCGCCTTGGGCCGGTAAGAGCGAACCGGCGCAACCGAGGCCGTAGGGCGGCATGTTGCTATAGATGTTTTCGTAGTGGCCGGGCTTGATAACATAGGTCTCATGCCAGATGCCCACATCGCCGTTGGAACCAACGGCCTTGTTGAACGCCTGCCACGCGGGCAGGTGCGCTGCTGAGCCGTTCTTCGCATAGGCCTCCAACAGTTCGAAGCTTCGCCAATACTGCACCACGAAGACGTTTCAAAAACCTAAGTGGCTACGGGCATGCATCAGGCCAAGGTCAGGCTGCTCAGCCAGCTCGATCAGCATCTTCGGCATAGCGGTGGCGACCGGGCCCCAAGCCCACGGCTTCCACCATCTGTTGATGCGCATACCGATTAGGAAGACGACAAACTCGCCCTCAATCTCTGCACAGACCCGCTCCTTGATGACCGTCATCGTGCAAATGCCCCGCCGAAATAAATATACAGCGTTATCGTAACGGGCGGAAAGTCAAGGTTGCAGATATTAAAAGCGCGGCGGAAGCTATCAGCGACGCCAAGCTAAACCCCCCCAGCCGCTCTGCAAGCCAACCGGCGAAGGCGGGTCCGATCATTTGCCCAAGGCCGAAAGCGGCGGTCATGCGTCCAAACACCCTGGCCGCGTTTGCCGGCTCCGTTTCACGCGCTGCAACAAGGCCAAGCGCCGTGATCCCCATGTAGGTCCCGCCCAGTAGCAGCGAGGCGGTCACGGCTCCGTCAGCCGTTGGACGCAGAACACTGATCGCCACGCCGAACGCCTCCACAACACAAGCAAGGGCGAAGGCGCGCCGAACGCCGAGCCTTCGCCCGACCATCGTCCAAAGCCCCACTGATGGGATAGCTGCTCCACCCACCAGCATCCAGACGTAGGGTCGCACGGGCTCCGCCGCGGGATAGGTCTTGACGATCGCGACGATGAAGGTGGCGGTGACCACGTAACCGAAGCCGAACAGGCCGTAGGCGATCAGCAACGACAGGGCGCCGGGCTTCGCCTTCACGTCCGAAGCGATGGCGAGGGTCGGGGCGGACGGCGCTTCCGGCGGCATGAGCCAGACCACCGCCATGAGGGCGACAACGGTCAGGGCGCCGTTGGCCCACCACATGACGCGCCAACTCAAGCCCGCGCCGCCCATCAGGCTGGTGGCGATGGCGGAGATCACGATCGCTGTGCCTACGCCCGCGAAATGCACCGCCGAAAGATTGCCGCGCCCCGCCTGCGCCAGCCGCTGCAGGACGAGACTGGAGCCGAACACCAGCACGAAGGCGCTGGCGAGACCGCCAAGGCAGCGTAGGGCCATGAACAGGGGGAGACTAAAAGCCAACCCCATTGCGGCCGTTGTTAGGGCGCTGACCAGCAAGGCGAACAGGAGCCAGGCGCGCGCCGCCCTGCCGAACAGGGGTGCTGTGGCGATCAGGGCGCCGGCGAGGTAACCGGCGAAGTTGGCGCTGGCGATCCAACCGGCTTGGCTGGTCGTTAGGCTCAGCGCGCCCATCATAGACGGTAGGATCGGCGTATAGACGAAGCGCCCGATCCCAATGGCCGCGCCTTGGCTGATGGCGCCGGCAAGCGCAAGCTTTAGAGCGGGGGAGGGGCGGTTCAAATGGTCTTGATCCTAGGCCCCAAGGATCCAGCCCTCTTCCCGCTCAGCGTCCAGCACCGCGTCGGCGGCCATGCCTTTGGTCGGGCCGAAGGCTGGCGCAAGCTTGCCCGCTTCATCCAGCTTGGCGAAATGCTGACAGAGCGCGCGGACCTGAGCCAGGTCTTTAACGTCGCCGGGGAGCGGTTCGGCCTTCACCATCGAGGGATAAACCTCCGTGGCCACCACGTCGACATTTTCCAGATCGGCGGCCGTCAGCGTTTTGTAGCCGGTCTCGAACGGCCAGACCTTGAGCGCGTCTCCGCGCGCCGTCTTCAGCCGCCCAACAGCCGGAATGCCGACGATGGCCTGGCTGCCGACGGTGCCATTTCCGAAAATCTGCCAGATCGGCTTGACGCCGGGAATAGCGATATCGGCGTGGCGCATCACCGGCGGCACGTCGAGACCATGCTCCGGCGGCTTTGTGGAGGAGAGCCAGCGCTGCACATCCTTGGGCGGCGATCCCCAGAAGGGACGAGCCTCGTCCGTCATCAGCCGGTTCATCTTATTGGCGACGGCGAAGCGGTTGTTGGTGTTATCCTTCTTGTCCACCACGTTGGCCGCGAGGAACGCCCACATCCCGGCCCAACTCTCGTTCTTCAACTTCAGCGCCGCCCCTGTGCCGCGCGGAAAGCCGAGAGGGAAGTCAAAACCCAACAGGGCTTTTTCGCCGCGCTTCTTCAGATCGTCCAATACGGCGTTCAGTCGAGTTTCCGCGTCGGCCCGTGTAGGGGTGTTGAAGCTCTCGAACCCGAACTGGAACCGCACGTCGCGCTTCAAGACGCCGATCCAGATGGAATCGGCCCCGGTCTTCGGCTTGGAGTTGGCGCTCCAATCCACCATCACATAGGCGTTGAACAAGCGCGCCACGATAAACCCTCGACTACTGGTTCGGCCTTCTACAGCGATGAAGCGGCGGCGCGAAGGGGCGATTGGAGAAGTTCGCCAACCAGATTAAAAGCCGCCCATGAGCAAGAACATGCGTGCGGTCTTGAAGTGCGGGGTTGCGGGCGCTGGCGTATTCGGCGGCTACCACGCCAACCAATACGCCAAGCTGCCGGGCGCAAAGCTCGCCGCCGTCTATGACCTGCATTTGGAACGTGCGCAGGCGATCGCCGGGCCCTTAGGCGGAGAGGCTTTCGACGACCTCGACGCCTTTATCGCGGCTGTCGATCTTGTGTCAGTCACCACCCCCGCCACCACACACGCCCTGGTCGCCGCGGCGGCTCTGAAAGCTGGACGTCATGCCTATGTGGAGAAGCCCCTGGCTACGACGGTAGAGGACGCCGAGCGACTGTTGGACCTTGCCGCCAAACAGAGCCTCGTGCTGGCCGTCGGTCACCAGGAGCGGATGGTGTTTCGCGCCATGGGCCTGTTCGACGCGCCGGAGCGCCCGACCTACCTTGAGGCCGTGCGCAAAGGGACCTGGAGCCCTCGCAACGCTGACGTCTCCTGTGTGCTGGATCTCATGGTCCATGACATCGATCTCGCCTTCGCCCTTGATCTTGCCGAGGTGATCGCCGTGGAAGCCGTAAGCCGCACCACCCACGGTCCTCTAGCGGACGAGGTTCGGGCCGAGGCGACCTTCGAGAGCGGCCTCACCGCCGTTTTCGTCGCCTCCCGCATCGCCGAAGCGCGGGACCGGCGGATGCGGCTGGTTTATCCTTCCGGCGAGGTGGAGATCGATTTCTTGGCGCGCACCTTCAAGAACACGACGCCGTTCGCTTTGAATTCTAACTTCGCTGATACGCCCATCGGTAAGGACCCACTGGGGTCGGCGCTAAAAGAATTTCTGGCGGTGGTTTCCGGCGATCACGCCGACCTCCCCGCAGGCCCGAGAGACGGGGTGCGCGCCCTCGATCTCGCGCTCGCGGTGGAGCAGGCGAGCGGCGGCTAAGATTTGTTGTCTACAAACGCCGACGCCGCCAGCCGGTGATGACAATAGGTGGACCGCCGGCGAGACCGAGGTAGAAACCTAGATCATAGGCCGCGCCCGTTCCCTCTTTCTCATAGAGGTGCGCGCTCCACGGGATGAGATGCGGCACAACCTTGTTGATGAGTTCGATGATCAGCGTCACCGGTGCAATCAGGCCGTGCCAAATCCCTAGCACAAACTGCGTTACTTCCCCGCTCTGGGCGGCATGATGAGAATCTGCCGATCCAGCAGCGCAGGCGCCTAAGGCTAAAAGCGGCAGGAACGCGCAGAAGATCATGGCCGGTTTCATAGGGTCTCCGCAATCCGCCGATGCCCGCTACGGCGAACTGGCATTTGGTTTGAATTGTATGAAGCTGAAGATGGCCACTAACCCATCACTCGCGCGGTGTTAAAGCAACGCTTAACAGCGAGCCGAGTTCCTCCGACAAACCTTGCCTCCAATCCGCGCCGCTGATAGGACGCTGCGTTCCGACAAAGGCCGCGCGCCAGGGGCCTTAGCCTTCTGGCGCGATGACTGCTGGCGGAAAGCCGAAGCGGCCGCGCCGACCAGCAAAGCCGAACACGCTTAGGAGTGTAGCTCAGCTGGTAGAGCATCGGTCTCCAAAACCGAGGGTCGTGGGTTCGAGTCCCCCCACTCCTGCCAATAAATTCGCAACTGGTGACGCATCGCGTTCCGGTTCCCATATCAGGGTCTCGGGCGTATTCCTGAGCCCACGCAAGGATTGAACGAGCCGTTATGGCCAAGGATCAGAGCGCTAACCTCCTGGCGCAGCGCCGCAAGGCCCAAGCGCTCAAGTCCGCCTCTCTGGCGAAGACGCCAGCGGCGGCCCCCGTCGCGCCCGCTGCACCGAAGAAGCGCACAACGCCGACGCAGTTCTACAATGAAGTGCGAGCCGAGGCGCGCAAGATCACCTGGACGTCCTGGAAGGAGACTTGGATCACCTCGGTGATGGTGGGCATAATGGTGGTGATCACCGCCATCTTCTTCCTGGCCGTGGACGGCGCCTTGAACTTCTTTATTCAGCAACTTTTGAAATTGGCCTCAGGCTGAGACGAGGCTAAGACGAGACGATGAACACCCAAACCGCAGAAACCGCCCCGGCCAAGACGTCGAACCCGCACCACAAGTGGTACATCGTCCACGCTTACTCGAATTTCGAGAAGAAGGTGGCCGAATCGATCCGCGAGCAGGCGCACCAGCATAACCTCGACGACAGCTTCTCCGAGATCCTGGTTCCTACAGAGGACGTGGTCGAGGTCCGCCGCGGCCGCAAGATCAACGCCGAGCGTAAGTTCTTCCCCGGCTACGTGCTGGTGAAGATGGACCTGTCGGACGAGGCCTACCACCTGGTGAAGAACACGCCCAAGGTAACCGGCTTCCTCGGCTCCGGCTCCAAGCCCATGCCGGTTTCGGAGAAGGAAGTGGCCCGCATCATCGGCGCCATCGAAGAGGGCGTGGAGCGTCCCAAAACCACCATCCGTTTCGATATCGGCGAGACCGTCCGCGTCACGGACGGCCCGTTCGCCAGCTTCTCCGGCTCGGTGGAGCGGGTGGACGAGGAGCGCGAGCGCCTGTCGGTCACCGTCTCCATCTTCGGCCGCGCCACTCCGGTGGAGCTGGAATACAACCAAGTTGAAAAGACGAGCTGATCGATGGCGAAATGGCCGAATGCTCGTCGAGTTCAGGCCATATCCCTTATCGCGATCGGCGTGGGCGTCTTGATCGCCGCCATGTTAACCGGTTTATTGCCGCACGGTCGTGTCCATCGCCATATTTGGTGCGAATGCTACGGCGGTGGTCGTCCTGAAGGGGCGTGTCCCGCATCCAAAATAAGAGCGCTGGAGGCTAAAGGCTATTACGTCGACTAGCAGTTCGGCGGTTGCCCCTGACCACACACCCTGCTAAACGCCCGTTCCCCTGGCCCTGGCCGGGGTTCAAATCCGTGGGAGGGGCTGCCCGCACCACGGCCACATAGGCGGCATTAACTTGCCGCCGCATATTGGAGACAGGCATGGCCAAGAAGATCTTGGGCTATATCAAATTGCAGGTGAAGGCGGGCTCCGCCACGCCCTCGCCGCCCATCGGGCCGGCGCTCGGCCAACGCGGCGTCAACATCATGGGCTTCTGCAAGGAGTTCAACGCCCGCACCGAGAACGTTGAGAAGGGCACGCCCCTGCCAACCGTGATCACCGTCTATCAGGACAAGTCATTCACCTTCGTCACCAAGACGCCGCCGGCGACCTTCTTCCTGAAGCAGGCGATGAACCTCAAATCCGGCGCCAAGACCACGGGCAAGGAAGTGGTAGGCCAGATCACCCGCCAGCAGCTGCGCGACATTGCCGAGAAGAAAATGAAGGACCTCAACGCTAACGATATCGACGCCGCGGCGCGGATCATCGAAGGCTCAGCCAAGGCCATGGGCCTTAAAGTGACGGGGGTCTAAGAGCATGGCAAAGATTTCAAAGCGCGCCCGCGACTTCACCGGCGAACGCAACGCCACGCTCCCGCTGGCCGCCGCCGTCGCTCAGGTGAAGGCCAACGCCAAGGCCAAGTTCGACGAAACGGTGGAGATCAGCGTCAACCTCGGCGTCGATCCCCGCCATGCGGACCAGCAGGTGCGCGGCGTGGTGAACCTGCCGTCGGGCACCGGCCGCGACGTCCGCGTCGCCGTCTTCGCCCGCGCTGGCAAGGCCGATGAAGCCACCGCCGCCGGCGCCGACGTGGTGGGCGCCGAAGATCTGATGGAGCGCATCCAGGGCGGTTTCATGGACTTCGACCGCGTGATCGCGACGCCCGACATGATGGCCATCGTCGGCCGTCTGGGTAAGGTGCTGGGCCCGCGTGGTTTGATGCCCAACCCCAAGGTCGGCACCGTGACCCCCAACGTCGCCCAGGCGGTGAAAGACGCCAAGGGCGGCGCGGTGGAGTTCCGCACCGAAAAGACCGGCATCATCCACGCCGGCATCGGCAAGGCCTCCTTCACTGACGACGCCCTGATCGCCAACGTGGCGGCCATGGTCGATGCCCTCAACAAGGCGCGCCCCTCCGGCGCCAAGGGCCTCTACATGAAGAAGGTCTCGCTTTCCTCCACCATGGGGCCGGGCGTGACGGTGGATACGACGTCGATCGGCGGTTAAGCGTTTCACAAGCTTGAACTGATGAAAAAGGCGAGTCTCGAGGCTCGCCTTTTTCTATTCTGTCGGCCAATCTTGATGGCCGTGAAGGATGCGGATGACGCTGACCTCATCCCCGTCGATCCGATAGATCAGGATGTAGTTGGTCTTTCGGACCGGCAGTTCCCGCGTGCCTGGAATGCGTCCTGGTCGGCCGATCTGTGGCGCCTCGCCCAAGAGGTTGGAGCATTGAAGGATGCGTTCAGCAACCAAGTCCGCGTTCTTCAGACTGGCGGTCGCGATATAGGCGATCGCGTTCATAAGATCGGCCGCCGCTTGCGGCGAAAGGCGTGCCTTCACTCGGCGGCTTGGCTCGCAGACGCTTTGAGGGCGGCCAGATGGGCACGAACGTCCCGTGCGACATCCTCAAGGTCGCGACCTTCTCCGCGATCAAGGGAAGCGATGCCTTCCTGCACCTTGGTGCGGAACCAGGCGTCATATCCCAGGTACTGCGCCACCGCCTCACCGACGATATCGGCGGTCGTCTCCTGACGAGCTTGCGCGATCAAGTCGAGGCGCTGGGTCTGGTCGCTATCCAGCGTGATGGTGACTTCGAACGACATGAAGGTAATCTACCTCAGGTTAGAGCCTTGGCAAGACCGGCGAGCGGCGCTGTATTGCCATCTGAACCATGTTCCACTATACGCCTCCACTTCCCGACGGTTCAGAGCGATCTGCACCGTCGATCCTGTCCTAGAGCTGCGGGGTCCGAAGGTCGTTCGGATCATAAGCATCGGGGAGCCCCCCGGCGCCGTAGGGAGATGGGGATGAGAGGTTTCAGGCAGCCCGCCTTTGGCGCGCGGCCGGTCGCCGACGATCCTTCCGGACAGTTCTAGCCGACCCATAGCCTTGCGGGCGACCGCCGGGCTGTGGGCCGTTTTCGGCGTTCGGATCGTCCGGGCGCCTTGTTTAGGAGACCGCAATGGACCGCGCACAAAAGGCCGAGTCGATCGAGACGCTCAAGGGCGTGTTCGCTGACGCCGGCGCCGTGGTCGTGACCCACTACATGGGTCTGACCGTTGCGGAAATGACCGACCTGCGCGGCCGCCTTCGTTCCGAAGGCGCCAAGCTCAAAGTGGTTAAGAACACTCTGGTGCATAAGGCGCTGGACGGCCGGACCGGCGAAGCGGGCGACGCCCTCTTCAAGGGTCCCGTCGCCATCGCCTATGGCCCGGACCCCGTCTCCGCCGCCAAGGTCTCGACCCAATACGCCAAGGACAACGACAAGTTCTCGGTGATCGGCGCCGTCATGGGCGATGAGGTGCTGGACGCCACGGCGGTCGCGGCCCTCGCCACCCTGCCGTCGCTGGATCAGCTTCGCGCCAAGATCATCGGTCTGGTGCAGGCGCCCGCGACCAAGATCGCCGGGGTTCTGCAAGCGCCGGCGGCTCAGCTCGCCCGCGTCCTGCAAGCCTACGCCGATAAGGAAGCGGCGTAAGGGTCAAGGCTCAGTCATTTTTCGCATACCGCAAACACAACCTCTCATCTTAAGGACAACACATCATGGCTAAGCTCGAAAAGCTGGTTGAAGACCTCTCCTCGTTGACCGTTCTGGAAGCCTCGGAACTCTCCAAGCTCCTGGAAGAAAAGTGGGGCGTTTCCGCCGCCGCGCCGGTGGCCATGGCCGCTGCGGGCGGTGGCGGCGCCGCCGCGCCGGCCGAAGCCGCCGAAGAGCAGACCGAGTTCACCGTCGTGCTCACTGCCGGCGGCGAGAAGAAAATCAACGTGATCAAGGAAGTGCGCGGCATCCGCTCCGACCTTGGCCTCAAGGAAGCCAAGGACCTGGTGGAAGCCGCCCCGGCCAACGTGCTGGAAAACGTCTCCAAGCAGGCCGCCGAAGACGCCAAGAAGAAGCTCGAAGAAGCCGGCGCCACCGTCACAATCAAATAAGGCGAGGCGCGCAACAGCGCGCCGCCGCATCATCCCCGGGCTCGTCCCGGGGATCAGTCCAGAGCAGGCCCGGAGGGAGACTTCCGGGCCTGTTTTATTGATCGCTTTCAGGTTTCGTCGTAGTCGCAGCTTGGCAGAATTTACGGTACGAGTAGCTATGCCGCTCCGCTTCAACACACTTTTGAGTCAGGCGGGAATCTCACCAACAACAGTGAGGTTGTTGCGCCATCAAGATGCTCGATCCACCAAGGGACGAACCCCCTATGAATTGTGGCGCGACGACCGACCTTCGTTTGAAATCTATCAAGAGGGGCAGAATTTTTCAAATCGTTCCAAGCTTCAGGCTGAGCATTGGGCTTCCTTTGTTGTGACGCAGTAGCCGAAACCTTGCTTGCTGGTTTTTATAGGGCTCAATACATCGGAATAAACGAAGCGAGGCGGAATTGGCCGCACACATCGGGAAGCGATGCAGCAGGTACGTGCGACGTTTAACAACTCACTCTTGATGAGCGCCTAAGTGACTTAGCTGGTCGTTTGATAATTGCCTGGGGCAAAGGTGAACGCGCTTGGATTCAGCGGGCTGACAATCAGGACAAAGCAGTCCTTCAGATTCGAGAGAGTTTCCGTGAGCCTGAATTTCCTGGGTTCACACGCTTCATTTCCCAGCTCTCAAAGATTGAAAGTTTCCCGATGGCTTGGCGAGCGACGCTTTCATCATCTTGCGGCGTTTATTTGCTCACATGCCCCAGGACACATGAGCAGTACGTGGGATCTGCTACTGGTTCCAACGGGTTTTATGGTCGCTGGCTATCGTATGCCCGCGATGGGCATGGTGGCAATGTAGGCCTAAAGAGTAGGGACCCGAGCGACTACCAAGTTTCGATCCTGGAGGTTTCCGGTTCGATGGCGACGGTCGAAGAGATTTTAATTATGGAAACCCTTTGGAAGCAAAAGCTTCGGAGTCGAGAAATGGGACTCAATAAAAACTAGCTCTTTGTAAAGTTAAACCAGACCCCTTGAATTTCCACCCCGTCCGCTCTACCTACGCGCCTATCTCACACGCAGGCGTTCGGCTGCTTCGGGTCAATCCCCGTCGTCGCCGTTCCGGTCCCTCATCGGGGTTTGCCTGCGGACGTGCAACCGGAAGAAGGACAGACACTCTATGGCGCTACCTGAATTCTCTATGCGTCAGCTCCTGGAAGCTGGCGCTCACTTCGGCCACCAGACCCACCGCTGGAACCCGAAGATGCAGAAGTTTATCTTCGGCTCTCGTTCCAACATCCACATCATCGACCTGTCGCAGTCGATCCCGCTCCTGCACCAAGCGCTCCTGAAGGTGCGTGAAGTGGCGGCGGGCGGCGGGCGCATCCTGTTCGTCGGCACCAAGCGCCAGGCGTCAGACCCCGTGGCCGTGGCGGCCAAGCGCTGCGCGCAGTATTATGTGAACCACCGCTGGCTCGGCGGCACGCTGACCAACTGGCGCACCATCTCGCTCTCCATCGCCCGCCTGCGCGAGCTGGAAGGCATCCTCGACGGCGACGGCGCCCACGGCCGCACCAAGAAGGAGCTCTTGCAGCTCACCCGCGAACGCACCAAGCTGGAACTGAGCCTCGGCGGCATCAAGGACATGGGCGGCATCCCCGACCTGATGTTCGTGATCGACACCAACAAGGAAGGCATCGCCATCCTTGAGGCGCGCAAACTCAACATCCCCGTGGTGGCGATCCTCGACACCAACTGCGATCCGGACGGCATCACCTATCCGATCCCGGGCAATGACGATGCGGCGCGCGCGTTGCAGCTCTATTGCGACCTGATCGCCGATTCGGTGCTGGACGGCCTCGCCGCCGGCCAGGCTGGTTCGGGCGTGGATCTCGGCGCCTCGGAGGCTCCGATGGAGCCTGCGCTGCGCACCGAAGCCGCGGTCGAGGCGATCGCCGAAGAACCGGCGACAGTTTAAGGGAGCGGGGCGGCCCGTTGCGGCCGCCATCCTTCCTAAGTCACGAAACCCATACAGGCGCGCTTCATAAGAGGCCGCTTTCATTCACTTTGATTCGGAGGATGAGCCATGGCCGAGATAACGGCTGCGCTCGTTAAAGAGCTTCGCGACAAGTCCGGCGTCGGCATGATGGACTGCAAGAAGGCGCTGATCGAAACCAATGGCCACATCGAAGAGGCCATCGACTGGCTGCGCGCCAAGGGCCTTTCCAAGGCCGCCAAGAAGGCCGGCCGCATCGCGGCCGAGGGCCTGATCGCATTGGCGTTGAAGGACGACGGCAAGGGCATGGTGGGCGCGGCGATCGAGCTGAATGCCGAGACCGACTTCGTCTCTAGGAACGACCTTTTCCAGAAGGCCGCCCGCGATGTGGCGACCACGGCGCTGGGTGTTGAGGGCGATACGAACGCCCTGATCCATACCACCATGGCCGACGGCCAGACAGTGTCGGATATGATTGGAAACCTGATCGCCACTATCGGCGAGAACATGCTGGTGCGCCGCTCGGCCCGCTTTGTCGTGTCCGAAGGCGTGGTGGCGGCCTATGTCCACAACGCCACCGCGCCCGATCTCGGCCGCATCGGCGTTCTCGTGGCGCTGGAATCGTCCGGTCCGCATGACCGACTGACTGACGTCGGCCGCAAGATTGGGATGCATATCGCCGCCACCTCGCCCCTGGCTCTGACGACGGAGGAAGTTGATCCGACGGCGGCCGAGCGGGAAAAGGCCATCTTCACCGAACAGGCCGAGTCCTCCGGCAAGCCCGCCAACGTCATCGAGAAGATGGTCGAAGGCCGCATGCGCAAGTTCTATGAGGAAGTGGTGCTCCTGAAGCAGTCCTTCGTCATGGACCCGGATCTGACCGTCGAAGCGTTCGTCGCCAAGGCCGCCAAGGAGATCGGCGCGCCGATCAAGGTGGTGGGCTTCGTGCGCCTCGCCCTCGGCGAAGGTGTGGAGAAGAAGGAAGACGACTTCGCCAGTGAAGTGGCGGCGCTGACCGAAGGCGCCTAAGCTAAGCTACCCTTCGAGCCTGGACGAAAAGCCGGGCTCTCGATAAACACGGCCGGGTTCGCAGAGGCGAGTCCGGCCGTTATCGTATCCATCGGTCGACTTTGCGCAGGAAGTTTCATGTCCATCACTCATCCTCCGCTGAACCCTGATCTTCGCTACCGCCGCGTGCTGTTGAAGATCTCCGGCGAGGTGTTGATGGGCAATTCCGGTTACGGCATCGATGTGAACACCGTCGCCGCCGTGGCCAAGGACGTGGCGGAGATGGTCAAGAGCGGCGTCGAGCTTTGCCTAGTGATCGGCGGCGGCAACATCTTCCGCGGCATGGCCGGCGCGGCGCAGGGGATGGAGCGCTCCAGCGCCGACTACATGGGCATGCTGGCGACGGTGATGAACGCGCTGGCCATGCAGGGCGCCCTGGATAAGATCGGCGTCGATACCCGCGTGCAGTCCGCCATTCCCATGCAGACCATCTGTGAGCCCTACATCCGCCGCCGCGCCATGCGTCATCTGGAGAAGGGCAGGGTGGTGATCTTCGCCGCCGGCACAGGCAATCCCTACTTCACCACCGACACCGCCGCCGCACTACGCGCCGCTGAGATGAATTGCGACGCGCTCCTGAAAGGCACCAGCGTCGACGGCGTCTATAACGCCGATCCCAAGAAGGTGGCCGACGCCCAAAGGTTCGACCGCCTGACCTATCTGGAATATCTGTCCAAGGACTTGAAGGTGATGGATGCCTCGGCCATCAGCTTGATGCGCGAGAATTCCATCCCCATCGTGGTGTTCTCGATCCGCCGCGAGGGCGCGCTTCGGGACGTCATGACCGGGGTCGGCGCCCATAGCGTGATCGCCGAAACCCCGGCCAGCGCCGCTTAACGCCAAAGTCACCAACGAGAGTTTGAACCGATGAGCAAACCCGACCTCAGCAAATTCAGCGACCGAATGGATCGCGCCATCACGGCCCTCAAGGAGGAATTCTCCGGCCTTCGCACCGGCCGCGCCAACGTCGGCTTGGTGGAGCCGATCCATGTGGAAGCATACGGTTCCTCCGTCCCGCTGAATTCGGTGGGCGCCATCAGCGTGCCTGAGCCTCGCATGATCTCCGTCAGCGTCTGGGACAAGGGCCTCGTGATCGCTGTGGAGAAGGCGATTCGCAACGCCAACCTGGGCCTGAACCCGATCACCGACGGCACGACCCTGCGCATTCCCATCCCGCCGCTCACCGAAGAACGCCGACGCGACCTGGCGAAACTCGCCGGAAAATACGCGGAGCAGCAACGTGTCGCGGTCCGCAACGTGCGCCGCGAGGCTATGGAGGAACTGAAGAAACTTGAGAAGGCCGGCGACATCTCCGAGGACGATCGCAAGCGCTATGAGACTGAAACTCAAGGTTTCACGGATCAGGCTGTGAAACGGATCGACGAGAGCTTGAAAACCAAAGAGCAAGAGATCATGCAAGTTTAACCCGCGCGTGACATCAAAGGTCGTCACGGGGAGAAAGAGATGGGTTTGATGTCGCCGGCGCTCAGGTCGCAAGGCCATTCGGTCAACGGCGATCCCCAAAGGGGAGGGCAACCGCCTGCGAACCTGCGCCCCCACAATCCGCGCGCCCACAATCCGCGCCACGTGGCGATCATCATGGACGGCAATGGCCGCTGGGCTAAGCAGCGCGCCCTTCCCCGCGCCCTCGGCCATCGCGCAGGGGTCAACGCGCTGAAGCGCACAGTGGAAAGCGCGGGCGACCTTGGTCTGGAATGGATGACGGTGTTCGGTTTCTCCACCGAGAATTGGAGTCGCCCGGCGACCGAGGTGGCCGAATTGATGAGTCTCCTTAAAAACTATGTTCGCAGCGATCTGGCGCGGATGGAGGCGGAGGGCGTTCGCCTGCGGGTGATCGGTCGCCGCTCGGACCTGACCCCGGACGTGCTGGACGTGATCGAACACGCCGAGGCGCGCACCAAGCATAACGACCGTTTCCACCTACAGGTGGCGTTCAACTATGGCGGCCGGGCCGATATAGCCGAAGCCGCAAAGCGGTTCGCCCAGGCGATCGCGTCTGGCGCAATTTCGACGGAAGACGCGAACGAGCAGGCGTTCAGCCGCTTTTTATCTACAGCGGAAGGGCCTGAACTAGATCTCATCATTCGCACGTCCGGCGAACGACGCCTGTCTAACTTCCTCCTTTGGGAGGCCGCCTACGCCGAATTGGTGTTCCAGGACGTGCTTTGGCCCGACTATGGCCCCGAGCACCTGAAGGCCGCCCTTGACGAATTTAAAGGCCGTGAGCGGCGTTACGGCGGAGCCGAGGTGGATGACGTCCTCGCCGCCGGCTAAGCGTTTCGACTGGCGCAACCTTGGATTAAGAGCCCTCTCCGCCGCAATCTTGGCGCCGCTGGCGGTGCTGTGCGTGTGGCTGGGCGGCTGGGTGTTTCTGATCATGATCGCGGTCGCGATCGCGCTCCTGGCCATTGAATGGGGAGAGATGTGCGATGCGGAAACGCCGATTCGCGCCGCCGCCATCATCGCAGCCGCAGTCCTTTTCGGCGTATTCGCTACATATCTGCAGCACCCGTGGATCGGCTGGACCTTGGTGGCGGTAGGCGCCTTGGCCGGCGCCTTGATCGCCTTGGCGAGGGGCAAGATCGACCGCCCGGCCGACATCGCCTTTGGCGTGCTTTATATTGGGGCCCCGACTGTGGCGCTGACGTGGCTGCGTGGTGATGTGGAGGGGCGCGGCTGGACCTTGATGCTGATCGCCGTCGTGTGGGCAGCGGATATCGGTGCGTTCGCCGTGGGCAGCGTGCTAAAGGGCCCAAAGCTGTGGCCACGATTTTCGCCCAACAAAACTTGGTCCGGATTTGTTGGGGGGTTGTGCGTTTCGATGCTCGCAGCTGAAGCGATCCTGTTTCTACCGACCCATGAAGCGGGGCCCGGTCCCCGCGCCGCCGCCTTGGTGGGCCTTGTAGTCGGCTTCGCCGCTATGGGCGGCGATCTTTGGGAATCCATGCTGAAACGGCGTTTTGGTGTTAAGGACTCCGGCAGTTTGATCCCTGGCCACGGCGGCCTCTTGGATCGGGTGGACGGGCTGATGTTCGGCGCGCTGGTGATGGCGTTCGCGCGCTGGATCTGGAGTTTGGGGGCGGGGTTTTGAGCTTGAAGCGTATTTCCATTCTAGGCTCGACGGGTTCGGTCGGCGTCTCGACCCTGGACATTCTCAACCACGCGCGCCTTGCCGGCGAAGCGTTTGAGCTGGTCGCCCTGACCGCCGGTAAAAATGTTGAACTCCTGGCCGAACAAGCCCGCGCTTGGCGGCCCGCCCTGGCGGTGATCGCGGACGAGCGCTTGCTTGGCGAGTTGAAGGAGCGCCTTTCCGGGACGGGGATCGAGACGGCCGGCGGCCTCAACGCTGTTGAAGAGGCCGCGCAACGCCCGGCCGATTGGGTGATGGCCGCGATCGTCGGCGTTGCGGGGTTGAAGCCCACTCTCGCCGCCGCACGCACTGGCGCGGACATCGCCCTCGCCAACAAGGAAAGCCTAGTCTGCGCCGGGCCGACCCTGATGGCGGAAATCAATGCAGCGGGCGGGCGACTTCTGCCGGTTGATTCCGAGCATTCGGCCATCTTTCAGGCGCTTGGCGGCCTCGACGCCTCCAAAGCTTCGCGCCTGATCCTTACCTCCTCCGGCGGCCCGTTCCGGGGCTGGACACAGGAGGCCATGGCCAACGTAACCCTGGAGCAGGCGGTGGCGCACCCCAACTTCGCCATGGGCGCCAAGATCTCGGTCGATTCGGCGCAGATGATGAACAAGGGGCTGGAGATCATCGAGGCGGCCTACCTGTTCGACACGCCCGAAGCAAAGATCCAGGTCCTGATCCATCCCGAACAGATCATCCATTCGATGGTCGAGTTGGTGGACGGATCAAGCATCGCCCAACTGGGACCGCCAGACATGCGCGGCCCTATCGTCTGTGCGTTGACGTGGCCGGACCGCCTCCCCTGGTCGGCGCCGCGGCTGGACCTCGCGGCCATTGGCGCCCTCACCTTCTTCGAGCCCGATGCGGCGCGGTTTCCGGCTATGACCCTCGCCCGCGAGGCGCTGCGCATGGGCGGAGGCGCGCCGGCGGCGCTGAACGCAGCCAACGAGACGGCGGTTGCGGCGTTTCTGCAGCGCCGTATAGGCTTTCTCGAAATTGCCGCAATCGTCAGCGAGACCTTGGAGGCGATGGGAAGGTCCGGGGATTTGCACAAGAGCAACGGCGGTTTGGAGCAGGCGTTCGCTGTGCACGACCGCGCACAGGCGGCGGCGGAAGAGGTTATGAACCGGGCGCCTTCCCGTAAATTGAGCGCCCTGAAAGGCGTCTGACCTATGCTGGGTCTCCTGCAGCAAACCCTCCTTTATACCCTGCCGTTCCTGCTGGTGCTGACCGTGGTGGTCACCGTCCACGAACTTGGCCATTTTCTGGTGGCGCGGTGGTGCGGCGTGGCCGTGGAGCGGTTCTCCATCGGCTTTGGAAAAGCGATCCTGCATTGGACCGATAAAGCGGGCGTGGAATGGCGCTTAGGTTGGATTCCGCTTGGCGGCTACGTCAAGTTCGCCGGCGACGCCAGCGCCGCTTCAGCCGCACCAAGCGAGGACGATCTGATCGCCTTCCGCCGAGAGATCATCAGTCGCGAAGGCGTCGGCGCCGAAAAGAAATACTTCCATTTCAAGCCTTTGTGGCAGCGCGCGCTCGTCGTTCTCGCTGGACCTGCAGCGAATTTCCTCTTGTCCATCGCGCTGTTTGCACTTCTGCTTGGCGCCTTTGGCGATATGGGCAGCGTGCCCCGCATTGGGTCGGTGCAGCCTGAGTCGCCTGCTGCTCGAGCCGGGTTTAAGGTGGGCGATCTGGTGACTGCGGCGGATGGTCGCCGCATCAACGATTTCGGCGACCTTTCCACCTACATCATGCTCCGCGCGGAACAGCCGATACGCTTCACGGTCAAGCGCGGCGGCGGCGATCTCGACATCGTAGCGACGCCTGAGCGCAAGCTTGTGGCTAACGCGGTCACGGGCGAGAGCAGGCTTGGGCGCCTTGGCATCGGCAACTCTTTGGCGGCCGGCGATACTTTTCGGCGGCGCTATAACCCCATCCAGGCGGTTGGCGGCGGGGTATCCCGGTCCTGGCAGCAGATTGAAACGACGGTTTTCTACCTTTCACGGATCGTGCGCGGACGAGAGTCTGGCGATCAGCTCAGGAGCTTTCTTGGGATTGCGAAGGTGTCCGGGCAATTCGCTCACGCAGGCGCGGCAGGGCGGCCCAACGCGGGCGCCAAGGTGTTCGGTGTTGCTGTAGCCCTGACCACGCTGATCGCCGCCCTTTCGGTAAACATCGGTTTCGTCAACCTTTTGCCTTTGCCGGTGCTGGACGGTGGGCACCTCATGTTCTACGCCTATGAAGCGGCGGCGCGTCGGCCTTTGGGGGCTAAGGTTCAGGCCGCGAGCTATCGCGTGGGTCTTGCTTTGCTGTTGGGTTTCATGTTGTTCGCCACATGGAACGACCTGCAGCAGCTGCGTGTCTTTAAATTCCTCGGCGGACTGATTTCCTAGTTCGTCGCCCCGATGGTTCATGATGCCGACAACTTGCGTTAGACGACCCGCCCTGCTGACCGCCGTCGCCCTTTTTGCGGGGATGCTGGTCTATGCGTCGACGGCGGCGGCTCAGACGAGCGCCGTCCCTCAGCCTGCACCTGTTGCGACGTCCACCCCCGCCAACGCCGAGCCGCAACGCATTGCGCCGCCGATCCAGACCAGTCTGATCAAACATATCGCTGTCGAGGGCAATGAGCGGATCGAAACGGCGACGATCCTTTCCTATCTCCCGGTCGCGCCCGGCGACACCGTGGATTCTGCGCGGCTCGATCTGGCGTTGAAAACTCTTTATCGCACAAACCTGTTTTCCGACGTTCGCGTGGACGTCCAAGGCGACACGCTGCTGGTCAAGGTTTCAGAAAACCCGATCATCAATCAGGTGCTGTTCGAGGGAAATTCCGCGCTGTCCTCCGACAAGGTGCGCGATGAGGTGAACATTCACCCCCGGAGCATCTTCACGCGCTCCAGCGTGCTGGAGGACGTGCAGCGGATTGTGGAACTCTATCGCCGCTCAGGCCGGATTTCGGCGGTTGTGACACCTAAGATCGTCGAGTTGCCGCAAAAGCGGGTCGATCTCGTGTTCGAGATCAACGAGGGCCCTAAAACCGGCATTCTTCGGGTCAACTTCCTTGGCAACAAGTCGTTTGGCGACGCCGCTCTGCGAGACGTGGTCGTCACCAAGGAATCGGCTTGGTATAAATTCTTCACGTCCAACGACAACTTCGATCCGGACCGGATTGAGTACGACCGCGAACAGCTCCGGAAGTATTATACGAACAAAGGTTTTTACGACTTCCGTGTCATCTCGTCGGTTGCTGAGCTGACCCCGAACCAACGCAGTTTCGCCGTCACCTACACGATGGACGAGGGCGCCAAGTACAAGTTCGGCAAGCTGACCGTTAAGACCGATCTGAAGAAGCTCAATCCGACCATTCTGCAGCTGCTTCTGCCTATTCGCGAAGGGCAAGTTTACCGCAGCGACAGGATCGAAGCTTCGGTCGACTCGCTGACGTTTGCCGCGGGCGCCGCCGGCTTCGCCTTTGTGGACATCCGGCCTCGTTACACGCCGAACCGCCAGAACCATACGGTGGACGTGACCTTTGAAATCAAGGAAGGTCCACGCGTCTATGTCGAGCGCATCGACATCATCGGCAACACCCAAACGCTGGACCCGGTTATTCGCCAGGAGCTGCGTCTAGCGGAAGGCGATGCTTATAACCGCGTGCTGGTGGACCGTTCCAAAACTGAATTGAAGCGCCTTGGGTTCTTCAAGACGGTGGATATCACCCAGACCCCCGGCAGCGCTCCTGACAAGACGGTGCTGCAGGTGAAGGTGCAGGAACAACCGACCGGCGAATTATCGTTTGGCGCGGGGTATAGCTCCATCGACCGGCTGCTGCTGGACATCGGCATCAGCCAGAAGAACTTCCGCGGCACCGGCGATGACGTCCGCATCCGCGCCTCCGTCGGATCTCTTCGGCAGCAGATCGACTTCTCCTACACCGAGCCGCGCTTCGCGGGACGGGACCTCCGGGCGGGTTACGACATCGGCTATTATCGGTTCGATTACACCGATACCTCCGGGTTCAGCTCAGGCTCCTATTTCGCAGGCGTTCGCGCTGGATTCCCGCTCAACAACAACACCTACTTTGAAGCGCGATATAAGATCAGCCAGAACTCGGTGACCGTGAGCGACGCAAACTGCGCCGCCGGCGTCATCTCGATCGTGATCTGCGACCAGCGTGGTGACAGCCTGAACTCTGCCGTAGGCTACACGCTGAGCCTGGATCGTCGCAACGATCCCCTTCACCCGACTCGCGGCTTCGTGGTCACCTTGAACCAGGACTTCGCCGGTCTTGGCGGAGACGTGCGTTATCTCAAGAGCACGGTGCTGGCCTCGACCTACTATGGCTTCACACCGGCCTGGGTGCTGACCGTGAAAGGCGATCTAGGCTATGTGGGTGGCTGGGGCGGAGACAATATCCGGATCAACGACCGCTTCTTCAAAGGTGGCGACAGCTTCCGGGGCTTCCAGATCGCGGGCCTTGGCCCCCGCGACACCAACCCCAGCTTCCAGGAAGCCCTGGGCGGCAATCTTTACGCCATTGGCACAGCGGAGCTTTCGCTGCCCAACTACCTGCCTGAACAGTATGGCATTAGAACCGCCCTCTTCTCTGACTTCGGTACGCTCGGCCTTGTGGACAAAGACGTGAAGGCGGGCCAACCCACTGTTAAGGACGACCTCGGTGTTCGCGCCTCCGCTGGCATCAGCGTTTTCTGGACTTCGCCTCTTGGTCCTATTCGTTTGGACTTCAGCCAAGTTTTGGCCAAAGAAACCTACGACAAGACCGAAGCCTTCCGTTTCTCAACCGCAACGCAGTTCCAATAATGACCCTGAAAATGTTCGGAGCGGCGTCCGCCGCCCTTCTCCTTGTCGCGACCGCCGCCCAAGCCGCCCCCGCCAAGAAGGCGGGCGCCGCGCCATCCGTCGCTGGTCCGTCGGCCGCGCCTCTGCCGCCGCTCGTCAACGGACCGCCGATCGCCGGCGTCTGTATCTATAACCGTGACGCCGCTGTGGCCGCTTCGGCTGCAGGCAAGGCCGCCGCAGCGCGCATGCAACAACTTCGCGCCCAGGTTTCGGCTGAACTTCAGGCCGAGCAGACAGCCCTGCAGACTGATATCCAGGCTTTCCAAGCCAAGCGCACAACCTTGACTCAGGAACAGCTTCAAGCCCAGGCGGGCCCGCTGCAACAACGGGGCGAGGCCTTGGATCGCAAGGCTCAACTGCGCCAGCGGGAGCTGGAAGCCACGGGGGAAAAGGCTCTGCAACGGTTCGATCAGGCCATCGTCCCCATCGTGCGCAATCTCTATCAACAGCATAACTGCAGCCTGCTTCTCGGTAGCGGCGTCATGGCCGCGAACCCGCAGATGGACCTGACCGAGCAATCGGTGCAGCAGGTGAACGCGGTTATGCCATCGATGACGTTCGATCGCGAAAACTTGCCGCAACAGTAGATTTTCAGGGCGGAGACGCCTTGGCGGTTACGAGGGGCTGATGCCGGACCCACGGTTTTACGAGTCGCATAAACCCATATCCCTGGGCGAGCTTGCCGTTTTGACGGGCTCGCTGCTCGTCGATCCCCAGCACGCTAATAGGACGATCACGTCCGTAGCGCCGCTGGGCCGGGGAGCGGAAACGAGCGTTTCGTTCCTGCAGAGCCGCAAGCACCTGCATGAATTGGCCGAGACCGGTGCTGGGGCGTGTTTCGTCACACAGGGCTTTGCGGAGCGTGGGCCTGAGGGTTGCGTGATCCTGATCACGCCCGAACCGCAAGCCGCCTATGCGCGGGCGGCCGCTCATCTGCATCATCCTCGGGTTCATCTGGGGACCGACGCCAAGGTACATCCCGACGCGGTGTTTGAAGAGGGGGTCATCATCGGTTCCGGCGTCGTGATCGGCCCAGGCGCTAGGATCGGTTCAGGCACCTTGATCGGCCCTAACACGGTGATTGGGCCGGGGGTCGCCATAGGTCGAAATTGCCACGTCGGCGCGAACGCCACCGTAGGTTTTGCGCTGATTGGCGACCGCGTGCGAATCCTGGCCAGCGCGGTGATCGGCGAAGCGGGCTTTGGCGTCGCCGCCAGCACCACCGGCGCAATAGACGCGCCTCAACTTGGGCGTGTTATTGTTCAGGATGGCGTGACGATCGGCGCCTGCAGTTGTATCGACCGCGGTGCTTTTGACGATACGATTATCGGCGAGAACACCAAAATCGATAATCTGGTTCAGATCGGCCACAACGTCAGGATCGGCCGTAATGTGGTCCTCGCGGCGCAAGCGGGCATAGCCGGCTCGACAGTCATCGGCGACGGCGCCCAATTTGGCGGAAAGGCCGGCACTGGAGACCACCTTGCAATCGGTGCAAGCACCCGATTGGCGGCCGGCGCGTTGACCATGCGGGACATCCCGGACGGCGAGACCTGGTGCGGGGTGCCGGCCAAACCGATCCGCAAATTCATGCGCGAAATCGCGTGGTTGGCCCGCAAAGCCGAGGCGCGGGAGAGGGCAGGTGCCCATGAGTGAAGTGACAGAACTGGGTCCATCAGTGGATATGCAGGAAATCCTAAAACGGATTCCGCACCGCTATCCCTTTCTTTTGGTGGACAGAGCTGAGGATTATCAACCGCACAAATCGATTGTCGGCGTCAAATGCGTCACGATGAACGAGCCCTTCTTTCAGGGACACTTTCCCGACAATCCGGTAATGCCCGGCGTGCTGATCGTAGAGGCGATGGGACAGACGGGGGCGGTTTTGATGTCTAAGTCCTTGGGCCTCGGCGTCGCCGACATCACCGGCAAGACCATCCTCTTCATCTCCGTGGACGCCTGCCGCTTCCGCGCGCCGGTACGGCCGGGCGATGTGCTGCGTATGCATGTGGAGGTCACGAAAAATCGCTCGGACCTCTTTAAGTTTCATGGCCGGGCGTTTGTGAACAGCAAGGCGGCGGCCGAATGCGACTTCGCCGCTATGCTGGTGAGCACCGAATGATGGCGGAGGTCCATCCGACCGCCTTGGTCGCCAAAGGCGCTGAACTGGGTGAAGGCGTGGTGGTAGGACCCTATTGTATCGTCGGCTCCAAGGTGAAGCTGCACGACGGGGTGCGTCTGATCGCCCATGTGAACATCGATGGCGTGACCAACATCGGCGCCGACACGGTGATTCATGCCTTCGCCAGTCTGGGCGGACCGCCGCAGCACCTCGCCTACAAGGGCGAGGAGACACAGCTGATCATCGGCGCTCGCAATGTCATTCGCGAGCATGTGACCATGCACACGGGCACCATGCTGGATCATGGCGTGACCCGGGTGGGATCCGACAGCCTCTATATGACAGGCTCCCACGTAGCGCACGATTGCGTGGTGGGCGATCACGTGACCTTCGCCAACAACGCCACCCTTGGAGGCCATGTAAAGATAGGGGATTACGTGTTCATGGGCGGCCTTTGCGCCGTTCACCAACACACACGCATTGGACGCTACGCCTTCGCCGGCGGTGGTGCGGTGATCACCAAGGACATCATTCCGTATGGATCCGTATGGGGCAACCACGCCCATCTGGAGGGGCTGAACCTCGTGGGTCTGAAGCGCCGGGGATTCTCCCGCGAGGCGATCAACGATCTTCGCTCCACCTATCGCCTGCTGTTCGCGCCGGAAGGCACCTTCCAGGAGCGGCTGGAGGACGTGGCGGACACCTACGCCGCCTCACCAGAGGTGCGCGAGATCGTCGAATTCATTCGCGCGGACGCCAACCGGCCGCTCTGTATGCCAAACCCGTGACGCGCGGCGGCGAGGTCGTTCCCGGCAAATTGGGACTGATCGCGGGCGGCGGAGAACTTCCGATCATGTTGGCTGACCTTTGCCGATCGACGGCGCGGCCTTACCTGGTTCTCAAGTTGCGCGGATTCGCTGATCCCGAAATGGCGTCCCATCCCGGCGTCGAGGTCGGCATGGCCGAGCTTGGACGACAGTTCAAGCTTCTGCACGAAGCCGGCTGCGACACCGTATGCTTTGCCGGCAAGGTGCAACGCCCTGATTTTGCAAAGCTGAAGCCGGACCTAGTGGCTCTGCGCCACATGCCCGGCGCGGTTGCGGCGGCGGCAACGGGGGACGACGCTCTGCTGCGATACTTGATCGCGCTCTACGAGCGGGAGGGGTTCAAGGTGGAAGGCGCGCAGGAAATTTCCACGAGTTTGAAACTCGGCGTCGGGCCTCTTGGCCGCGTCGCGCCGGGCCCTGAGCACGAGGACGACATCATCCTGGCCGTAAAGGTCGCCAAGACCATCGGTGAACTGGACATCGGACAGGGCGCGGTGGCGGCGCGGGGCGTCGTGCTGGCTGTGGAGGCGCAGGAAGGCACGGACCTCATGCTCCGCCGTTGCGCCGAACTGCCTGAAGACATCAGGGGTCACGCCGAGCGCCGCGTAGGCGTTCTCGCCAAATGGCCTAAACCGATCCAAGAGCGCCGCATCGACCTACCCACCCTCGGTGTAGCGACGGTCGAAGGCGCTGCTTACGCAGGCCTGGCGGGCGTGGTCGCTGAGGGGGGCGCCACCTTGCTGATTGACCGGTCCAGGATTGTCGAGACGGCGGATCGGCTTGGCCTATTTGTGGTCGGTCTGGACCCCGAAGGCTGATGCCGGCGGGCCCGATCTGTGTGATGCTGGTGGCGGCTGAGGCGTCCGGGGATATCCTCGGCGCAGGACTGGCGGGAGCGCTTCGGAAAAAACTCGGTGACCGGGTGCGGTTCGTGGGCGTCGGCGGCGTCGGCATGGAGCGCGAAGGTGTGATCAGCCCGCTCGACATCAGTGAGCTCTCCATCCTCGGAATGGTGGAAGGACTCTTCGCCTATTCCCGCGTGGTGAAGCGCGCGAACGAAACGGTCGCCCTGGCGGCGCGGGAAAAGCCGGATGTGGCCGTGCTGATCGACTCCTGGGGATTTAATCTCCGAGTCGCCCAGCGCCTGCGCAAGCTCGATCCGGCCATGCCGCTCATTAAATATGTAGGGCCACAGGTCTGGGCCTCGCGCCCCGGCCGCGCCGCCACTCTCGCCGCGACCGTGGATCGGCTCCTTTCTATCCACGCCTTCGATGCTCCCTATTTCGAGGCGGCGGGGCTTAAAACCACCTTCGTCGGTAACTCGGCCCTCTTTCGCGATTTCTCAGGCGCAGATACACAGCGGCTGAAAAACCACATTGGCGCAACGGCGAACGACGAAATCCTCCTGATCCTGCCTGGCAGCCGCCCGGCCGAGGTCCGGCGTCTGATGCCGATTTATCGAGAGGCGGTGGCCAAAGTCCTTGAGGTGCGGCCCGCGCTGAAGCTGGTCATCCCGGTGGCGGAAACGGTCGCCGCCCTTGTGAAGACGAACCTCGCCGCTTGGCCCATGCCCGTTCACGCTATCGAAGGGGATCAACTGAAGTACGACGCCATGCGGGCGGCGACGGTGGCGCTGGCGTGCAGCGGCACGGTGACCACCGAACTGGCCTTGGCGGGTTGCCCGATGGTGGTGGCCTACCGTATCTCGCCGCTTGGCCACTTTGTCCTCAAGCGCGTGCTCACCACCAAATACGCCACCTTGTTCAATGTCGCGGCGGGCGCCGAGGTGGCGCCGGAGTTTCTGCAATACGACTGCACGCCGGACGCCCTGGCCAAGGCGTTGCTCACTCGGCTGGACGATCCTCAGCTCCGACAGGCTCAAGTGGAGCGCCAGTACGCGGCCCTCAACAAGATGGGCAGAGGCCTCCCCGATCCGTCCAATCTCGCCGCCGACGCGGTGATCGAGGCTCTGGAGGACCGGGGCCGCCTTTAACTCAGCCGCGCTTGTCGAGGGATACGAACTGGCGCTCCGTCGGGCCGGTGTAGATCTGACGCGGCCGACCGATCTTCTGCGACGGGTCGGAGATCATCTCACCCCATTGAGCGATCCAGCCGACGGTGCGGGACATGGCGAACAGCACGGTGAACATCTCCGCCGGGAAACCCAGCGCATTCATGGTGATGCCGGAGTAGAAGTCGACGTTCGGATACAGCTTGCGTGAGATGAAGTATTCGTCGCTGAGGGCGATGCGCTCCAATTCCATAGCGACCTTCAGCAGCGGATCGTCATGCATGTCCAGGGCGTCCAGCACCTCGTGCGTGGTCGCCTGCATCACCTTGGCGCGAGGGTCGTAATTCTTGTAGACCCGGTGCCCGAAGCCCATCAGCTTACGCTCGCGGTTCTTCACGCCCTTCACGAACTCAGGGATCTTATCCACCGTGCCGATCTCCCGCAGCATATTCAGCGCCTCCTCGTTGGCGCCGCCGTGGAGCGGGCCCCAGAGGCAGGCGATGCCGGCCGCGATACAGGCGAAGGGATTGGCTTCTGAAGAGCCCGCCAGCCGCACAGTGGAGGTCGAGGCATTCTGCTCATGGTCGGCCTGCAGGATCAGCAGCCGGTTCATCGCCTTCACTACGGCGGGATGGGGTGAATACTCTTCCGCCGGCACCGAGAAACACATGCGCAGAAAATTCTCGGCGTAACCAAGGTCGTTCCTTGGATAGACGAACGGCTGACCGACCGAATATTTATAGGCTTGGGCCGCGATGGTCGGCATCTTTGCGATCAGACGATGAGTGGATATCTCTCGCGCCTTGGGATCGTGGATGTTGATGCTGTCGTGATAAAAAGCGGATAACGCGCCGACGGCCGCCACCATGATGGCCATCGGCGGCGCATCACGGCGAAAGCCCTGGAAGAAGCGGTTGAACTGATCGTGCACCATGGTGTGCTGGGTGATCGTGTGTTGGAAATCGGCATTCTCCGCCGCATTCGGCAGCTCCCCGTGCAGCAGCAGATAGCAGACCTCTAGGAAGCTGGCGTTTTCCGCTAACTGGTCGATCGGATAACCGCGATAGAGCAGAATGCCTTTGTCGCCGTCGATAAAGGTGATCTGACTTTCGCAGCTGGCGGTGGAGGTGAAGCCCGGATCGAAGGTGAAGACACCGGTTTCGCCATAGAGCTTGCGGATATCCACCACATCCGGCCCGTTCGAGCCCTTCAGGACGGGCAAATCGACGGACTTGTCGCCGATGCGAAAAGATGCGGTTCCGTTCGGCGCCACTTTGTTTTCCATGGGCGAGCCCTTCTCCTATTGACCGCCCCGAAAGGCGGATGGTCGCCATTGGGGCGAATTTTCGTCGCGCGTTATAGCGCGTTATTGCGGTAGCGAAAGCGCATCCTCGAGCCGCCCTATCGCTTCAGTTCGCCCAATAGCCAAGAGGGTCGATGCGAGGTCTGGCGCAGGCGCGCCGCCGCTGAGCGCGCCCCGAAGCGCCGGCCCGAAATTGCCGATCCCAACCCCCTCGCTTTCGGCGAAGGCGCGGATGGCGTGTTCAAGGTTTGCGGCCGTCCAATCCTGTTCAACCTCAAGCTCGGCTTTGAGGCGGCTGAGCCGCGCCTGGGTGTCATGCGTCAGCAATTTACGTGTTTTTTCGTCTAGTTCGAAAGGACGGACCTTCAGAGCGAAAACGGTGAGATCAGCTAATTGCAGCACCGTTTGGGCGGCATCCTTCACCAGCGCGATCACGTCGGCAAGCTTGGCAAGATTAGCCGCCGGCAAGGGCGTGCCGCGATCATTGTAGACATCAGCCACCAAAGCGGCCAGCCGTTCGTCATCCGCATCGTGAATGTAATGTTGGTTGATGTGGTTGAGCTTCGGCCAATCCAGTCGCGCCGGCGCCTTCACCACGTCTTTCACGTCGAACCACTCGGCGGCTTGGTTATCTGAAAAAATCTCGTCGTCGCCATGGCCCCAGCCGAGCCGGGCGAGATAATTGCGGAGCGCCTCGGGCAGATAGCCCATATCGGCGAACTCGCCCACGGCTTGGGCGCCGTGTCGCTTGGACAGCTTGGCCCCGTCCGGGCCATGGATCAGGGGCAGGTGGGCGAAAGCGGGAAGGGCCCAGTCCAACGCCTGGTAGATCAGGGTCTGGCGGGCGGCGTTATTCAGGTGATCGTCGCCTCGGATCACGTGCGTGACACCCATGTCGTGATCGTCCACCACCACGGCAAGGTTATAGGTCGGCGTGCCGTCGGAGCGGAGCAGCACCAGATCGTCCAGGTCCGCGTTCTGGAACGTGACGTCTCCCTTGATCAGGTCGGCCACCACCGTCTGGCCGGACTGCGGCGCCTTCAGGCGGACGGCGAAGGGCTGGTTGTCTGGACCAACTTCGGCCCTGTCCCGCCAGACTGAGCGAACGACACGACCTTCCGCCCGCGCCCGTTCGCGCTCCATCTCCAGCTCTTGGGGAGTGGTCCAGTCACGATAAGCGCCGCCACTCGCCAGCATCGCCTGAACCACTTCCACATGGCGAGGCGCGCGGGCGGCCTGGAATACCGGGGGCGCGTCGGGCTCCAATCCCAGCCACGCCATACCGTCCAGGATCACCTGCACGTTAGCCTCGGTAGAGCGTTCGCGGTCGGTATCTTCGATGCGCAACAGGAACGTGCCGCCGGTGTGTCGTGCGTATAATAGGTTGAATAAAGCCGTCCGCGCTGTGCCTATATGCATCGAGCCGGTGGGCGAGGGGGCGATACGGGTGACGACGGCGGATCGTTCGGTCATCGAAGAAGGGGGCATCGAAGAGGCAAGCTCGAAAAAGGTCGGCGCTCTTAACACGCTGATCCGGCGGCCGACTAGCTTGATCGTTTCGATCAATCCCGCGCAGGTCGTCGCCATTCTAAAGGCGGAGGTTCTTGCCCAGGCAGATCGCATTTCGCTCTGGACGCCGGTGGCGTTCGGCGCGGGCTCAGCGAGTTACTTTGGGCTGAAGACGGAGCCGCCGTTATGGCTCGGCTTGGCGGTTGCGGTAGTGATGGTGCTGGCCGCAATAGCTGTCCGTCGATGGAGCGCCAGCCGCGCGCTTGGCGTCGCGGCGCTCCTTACTGCGTTCGCCGTCTGCGGTTTTGCGACAGCCGACTTGAAATCCGCACTCGTGGCGGCGCCGCGCATCCCCGCCGGCTATGGCGTCGGCCGGATCGAAGGTTGGGTGGTGGATGTGACGAGCCCGTCGAAGGAGAAGGGGCGGCTGCTCATTGCGCCGAATTATATCTCCCACCTTCGTCGCAGCGAACTGCCGGCTCTGGTGCGGATCGTGGTGTCGCCAGACGCCGTCTTCGGGCCGGGGGAGGCGGTGCGGCTGACAGCCCTGCTCGATCCGCCCCCGGGACCGGCCGCCCCCGGCGCATTCGACTTCGCGCGCGACGCCTGGTTTGAGCGGATCGGCGGCGTGGGCCTGGCTTTGAAGCAGCCGGTGATGATCGCTCTGGCGCCGCCTCCGCTCTCCATCCGCGCGGCGCAAGCCGTGAACCGGCTGCGTTGGCGGCTGGCGCGCCAGCTTGTGGGCGACATTCGAGCCATGAGCTTTGGGGCGGGGGAGGGCGCCGCCGGGCTGGCGGCTGCGGTGACCACCAGTCATCAGGACTGGCTGCCGGCGGAAGCCGCCGATAACCTCAGGGGCTCCGGTCTCGCCCACATGCTGGCCATCGCCGGCCTGCACACGGCGGCGGTGTGCGGGTTTGTGTTTGCCGCATTGCGTCTGGGCATCGCCGCTTGGCCCTGGGCGGCGTTGCGGGTATCCGGCAAGAAGGTGGCGGCGGCGGGCGCGCTGCTGGCGGTTGTGACTTATCTCACCCTGTCCGGCGCTCATCCGCCCGCCAAGCGGGCCGCGATCACCGCTGGGGTGGCCTTTTTCGCCATGCTCCTGGACCGGCGCGCGATTAGCTTGAGGTCTCTTGCTGTGGCCGCCCTGATCGTCCTCCTGCTGCAGCCCGAAGCGGTGGTGCAGCCGGGGTTTCAGATGTCCTTCTCCGCCACGGCGGCGCTGGTCGCCTTGGCGGAGATCTGGCCCATGCGACACAAATTGATCGACGCACCTTGGCCCATAGCCCTGACCCAAAAAGCCAAGGATTGGCTGGTTGGCCTCGCCGTGGTCAGCTTCGTCGCCGGCGCCGCCACGGGTCCGTTCGCCATCCAGCATTTCAACCGCATCGCCAACTATGGCGTTCTCGCCAACCTCACCGCCGACTTCCTCGCCAGCGCCTGTATGATGCCGGCCTCGGCGGTGACCATGATCGGGGAGGCCCTGGGCCTCAGTCGCACTTTCCTAACGCCGGGGTTGGCTGCATCGGGCTGGGCTGCGCGGGGCGTGCTGGAGATTGCCCGTCTTTGCGCCACGGCGCCTGGCGCGTTGGTGGGAGCATCGAGCGCGCCGCCGATCGCTATGCTGATTGCGTTTGCGGGCATCCTGTTCGCCTGCCTCTGGAAAGGGCGCTTGCGCTGGTTCGGCGTTCCTCTCGCCGCCGCTGTTTTGGTTTGGCCAAGGCCCTCTTCGCCGGTGGCGTGGATCGCCAATGATGCGGACGACGCGGCTATCGCGGCGAAAGGCGAGATCATCGCTCTAAAGCCTGGAACTCGCGCTTACGCCACTGAACTTTGGGCGGGCCGACGGGGGTTTTCCGCGCCCAAGGATGCGACTGCGGCGCGCGACGCCTTGTTCGACTGCGATCGACGGGGCTGCGCGCCAAAGCCTGGAGCCCGCCCGGCTATCGGGGCCTGGTGGAGCAAGGTCACTCCGCCGGAAGGACAGCTCGACGAGTTGTGCCGCCGCTCCGAAATTCTGATCATCCGATACAGCTTCGAAGCGCCTGCATCCTGCGCACACCACATCGTTCTTCACGGCAAGGACTTCCGAAAAAATGGCGCAGCGGAGATATATGCTGATGGCATGCGCTGGCGCATCGCCTGGGCGCAACCGATTCGGGGTGACCGGCCCTGGAGTCACGTCGCCGAAGACATAGATCAGTGATAACGGCGGATGAGCCCGACCAGCTTGCCCTGCACCTCAACCTGATCTGGACCAAACACGCGGGTCTGATAGCGGGGGTTGGCGGCTTCCAAGGCAATGGAGCCGGCCTTTTTGCGAAACCGCTTCAAGGTGGCTTCCTCGCCCATCACCAAGGCCACCACGATCTCGCCGGAAGTAGCGGTGTCGCCCTTCTTGATCACCACATAGTCGCCGTCGAGAATGCCCGCCTCGATCATTGAATCCCCTTGCACCTCCAGCACAAAATGCTCCCCGCCGTTGATCATGTCGGCCGGCACGGCGATACGCTCCCGCTCATGCTGGATCGCTTCGATGGGCGTGCCCGCGGCGATACGACCTAGGACGGGCAGATCGTAGGAATCGTTGGCGGGCCGATGCGACGATATCGTGGGCGCAGGGCGTGAGCCCTCGACGACCTGAGGTTTGAAGGGTTGGCGCGTGCGGCCCGCCGTCGCCGCTTCGGGAAGTTTCACCACTTCCAAAGCTCGGGCGCGATGGGCGAGCCGGCGAATGAACCCCCGCTCTTCCAGAGCGGTGATCAAACGGTGGATGCCCGACTTGGACGCTAGGTCCAGCGCATCCTTCATTTCATCAAAGGAGGGGGAGACGCCGCTCTCCTTGATGCGCTCGTGGATAAACATCAGAAGTTCATGCTGCTTACGCGTCAACATAGCCACATCATCCAATTTGGATGCGAACAAATCGCAAACGTCACCCGATGTTCTGTAAGTGTTCTCAGTTAATGTCAAGTGAACACGGCAGGTCAGGCGAGGAGCGCCTTTGTGGCGGTCGCGACGTCTGCCTGCCTCATCAGACTTTCACCCACTAGGACGGCCCGCGCACCGGCGGCCGCTATTCGCGCGACATCAGCCGAAGTGAAGATACCGCTTTCACCCACAAGAAGAGCGTTTTCAAGCGCTTGCGGGGCCAAACGCTCCGTCACTCTAAGATCTGTGAGAAAGGTCCGAAGGTCTCGATTGTTGACGCCGATCAAGGTTCCGCCGAGTGCTCCGGCCCGCGCCATTTCAGCCTCATCGTGGACTTCGATCAGGGCTTCCATACCAAGTCGGCCTGATTCGGCGAGAAGCTCCGCGGCCAACGAATCGTCGATCATGGCCAGGATGATCAGAATTGCGTCTGCGCCGAGAGCCCGGGATTCGGCCACCTGCCAGGGGTCCACCAGGAAGTCCTTGCGAAGAACAGGAAGGGTGCAGACCGAACGCGCCGCCATCAGGTATTTGTCCTCACCCTGGAAACTTGGGCCGTCAGTGAGGACAGAAAGACATGAGGCGCCACCTTCAGCATAGGCTCTAGCGAGCGCAGGCGGGTCGAAATCTTGACGAATCAAGCCTTTGGAGGGGCTGGCCTTCTTGATCTCGGCGATAAGCGCGACCTTGCCATCAGCGGAACCTTTTTCCAGCGCGGCGCCAAATCCACGAGGGGGGGGAGCGGCCTTGGCTGCGGCTTCGAGGTCGCTAACGGAGATTTTGCCTTTCCGCTCCGCGACGTCGACGCGTTTATAGTCGGCGATCTTGGCAAGGATGTCGCTCATGGGACGCTGTTGCTGATCGCAACCAGCCGATCCAGAGCCCGCAGGGCGCGACCGTCGTCTATGGCGGCGCCGGCGAGATGGATCCCATCCTGCAGAGTCTCCACCTTGTCTCCCACCAAGAAGGCGGCGGCCGCGTTCAGCATCACCACGTCTCGGTAAGCGGTCTTCTCGCCGTTCAAAAGCGCCCGAAGGGCGATGGCGTTTTCCTCCGGATCGCCGCCGCGCAAGTCATCCAAGCCCGCGCGGGGCAGCCCCACGGCCTCGGGTGTGATGTTGAAAAGACGGATTCCGCCGTCGCGCCATTCGGCGACCTGATTGGATCCTGTGGTGGTCATTTCATCTAAACCATCGCCGTGCACAACCCAGGCGCGCTCCGAGCCCAAGGCGCCGAGGACGCGGGCCAGCGGCTCGAGGCGTCGGGGTTCCGCCACGCCCAGCACCTGCCGTTTAGCGCCTGCGGGATTGGATAGAGGCCCAAGCAGATTGAACATGGTGCGAAAACCCAGATCGGCCCGCACCGGCATGACGTGGCGCATGGCGCCGTGGTGGGCCGGGGCATAGAGGAAGCAGATGCCGGCTTCGCTTAACGCTCTCCGCTGAGCGTCCGGCCCCGCTTCTATGTTCACACCCAGAGCCGCCAAGACATCGGAAGACCCCGAGCGCGAGGAGAGGGCGCGCGTGCCGTGCTTGGCCACCTTCAGCCCGCCGCCGGCCGTTACAATCGCCGCCGCCGTCGAGATGTTGTAGGTGTGGAGGCCGTCTCCGCCGGTGCCACAGGTGTCGATCACCTCAAAATCGTGGTCCAGCATCACAGCGGAACGACGCATGGCGCGGGCGCAGGCGGTGATCTCGCCCACGGTTTCGCCGCGCATCCGCATGGCGGTGACCGCGGCGGCCACCTGCGCCGGAGTTGGCTCGCCGCGAAGGCAGGCGGCGAAGAACAGCTCGGCATCGTCTTCCGATAGGGTCTGACCGTCGGCCAGCCTGGCCAGAAGAGGTTTGAAGACGTCCAAAGCAAATCCGATCAGACGTAGACGACCGGCGCGCGCTCCACGCCCGCCAGATCGAGAAAGTTGGCCAGCATGGCATGGCCGCCTTCGGTGGCGATGGATTCCGGATGGAACTGAAGGCCGAAGATCGGGCGTGTCTTGTGGCGAAGGCCCATAACCTCCCCATCCTCAGTCCATGCAGTGACATCGAGGACGTCCGGCAAGAACTCACGCGGCGTCGCCAGGCTATGATAGCGGGCGGCGGTGAGGGGATTAGGCAGGCCCTCAAACAGACCAAGGCCGTCGTGACGCACGGGACTGGTCTTGCCGTGCATCAGGGTTTTAGCGCGAGTCACCTGGCCGCCGAACGCTTGCGCGATAGCTTGGTGACCCAGGCAGACGCCGAGAACGGGCAGATCGAGCGGCGCTTTGGCGAGGATATCGAGGCAGATCCCGGCGTCGTTCGGCGTGCAGGGGCCCGGCGAGAGCAGAATGGCTTCTGGCCGCAGCGCGAAAGCGCCCTCCGCCGTCAACACGTCGTTGCGGCGCACTACCATCCGCGCGCCCAATTCCGATAAGTAATGAACCAGATTGTAGGTGAAGCTATCGTAGTTATCGATGACCAGGATCATGGCTTGTTCGCCAGACGTTGGTCCAGATAAAACATCCAGACTGGCGGGGCCGGAGCGACGCCGGCTAAGGCGGAGAGGGTGGCCCCGTGCTGCGGTGTGAAGATCTCGATCACCTCGGCCTCCAACCGTGACGGGCGTCCGGCTTCTAGGCCTGCAACGGAGTTTCGCCAAGTCCGTCGATCTTGGCGGGTCACGTTAAGCATTTTTCAATCCAACCTCGCGATGTCTTCCAACATGGTCGACACCATCCTCTTTTTGGCCCGGCCTGCTCGGGAAGCTCTGGCGTTGATCCACGCAGCGCCCGAGGACAAGCTGGCGGAGCCTGTATGGCGCCTGTTGCTGACATCGGTATTCGCGGCGGGGGCGGCTTTGACCTGCGCCTTCGTGGTGATCTTCGGCGCGCCGGGCAGCGACGATAACACAGCGAAGGGCGACCCGGTTCATATGGCGATTGTCTCGCCACCCCGCTGAACAGCTCGTTATTTTCCGGTGTTTGAAAGCTGGGAGTAGGGGATCGGCCCACCCGTCGGCGCATTGTTCGGCAACCCCATGGGCGCGCTGGCCGTCCAGCTTCCACGCTTCAGATCTTCGGCCAGGGTGAGAGGCGCCGTGCCGCCGTTCAGCCGGGCACGGTAGACCTGCGTCGTCTCCATGGTCCGCATCACGTAGTTTCTTGTCTCGGAGAAGGGGATGCACTCGATGAAATCGGTGGGATCGGTTCCGCCCCCTCGCGGATCGCCGCAGTAGGAGACCCAGACCGCCGGGCGCCCGGGCCCCGCGTTATATCCCGCCGCAGCCATCACATATGAGCCCCCGAAGCCGCTCACGAGATCGCCGAGATAGACCCCGCCAAGGCGCAGATTGTAGTCCGCCTCGTTGAGACGCCCCGGCGAATAGCCGACCCCGAGTTTGCGGGCCAGGACGGACGCGGTGCCCGGCATCAACTGCATCAGACCGCGAGCGCCAGGCCCGGACTTGGCGTTGGGATCGAAATTGCTTTCCTGGCGGGCGATGGAGAGCATGAAGGCCGGCTCCGCCGCGCCATTTTCCTGCGGGGTTGCGATGATCGGATAGCCGCGGTCGGGCAGATAAATGCCCTTCTGAGCGCCCGCGCGCACCACACGCATGGATAGGTCCTGATCGCCATAGAGGCGCGCCATGTCAACCAGGAGCGCCAGCTCCGTCGCCGTCGGCAAGGTTTCGGCGGCGGCCAGGACGAATGAGCGGAAGATATCGTGCTCGTCCGCGTCCCCAATCAAGTGCGCGGCGCGGATCAGGTCACGCGCCTCAAAGCTTGCGCGGTCAGATGCGGTGGGCATCGGGTCCGGCGCCAGGGTTATCTGATGTTGCCCCACTTTTTCCGCTGAGAGCTGGCCGTAGAACGCTGTGTAATATTGCGCACCCTGGCTCCAAAACGCGTTGGCGGATGCCGTATCGCCCCGTGCCGCAGCGGCTCGACCCCGCCAATAGTAGGCGCGGCTGATGCTGATGGGCGATGTGACCACAGTTTGGATTTTGGCGAAGTGCTGATCGGCCAAAGCGGGATCGTGCAGCTTGGTGAGGGCGATCCAGCCGGCGAAGAACTCCGCCTCCGCGTAGTCCGACCCGCTCGGCAGGCCGTGGCCGGTGACCGCGGCATAGGCTCCCTGCACATCGCCGCTCCGAAGCGCGGCGTTCATCAAGCTGCGCCGTTCGGCCCATATGGCGCTGTCGATCTCCGGGTTGGCGGGCAGCGCCGAGGGAAAATTGCGTAGATAGCCGACCGCCACCACGTCCAGATCACGCTTGCGGTAGTAGTGGGCGCGGTCGAAGGCGAGGCCTGGGTCCGACTGCAGATTGGCCGGCACCTGATCCACCAGTTGCGGCGCGTCGTTGCGATCGGCGCGAAGGGCGATGCGCGCCTCCGCCAGGCTCCGCACATCGGGCGTAACCACGCCCATCATGGCGTGCGCCGCTGGGCCTTGCTGACCGTAGAGCAGCGCACCAAGCCGTTGCGCGTCATCGTCCGGCGTCAGCATGGCGCCGAAGCGGGCGCGCATTAGCGACTGCTTGTCCACCTCGAACACATGGTCGCGCCAATAGCCGCGAATCAGCGCCTGAGCGTCGGAGGCCCGACCGAGCGATTGATACGCGGCCGCCAGCGCTATCGCGCCTTCCGGCGTCTCCGGCGTCGTCGCGCCGAACCAATCGATCACCTGTTGAGGCGGAACGGCGGCGGCCTCTAAGGTTTTCTCCGCGCCTACCCGGCGGCGGTTGGCGCGCGGCCAGCCCGTGAGATCGCGATCGGCGGTTTCGATGTCGTAAAAGCTGAGCTTGGTGGCGGCGTTGTCGATCATCGCCCACTCAACTACCCGCTTTGCGATGGGATCGGCCAGCGCGGCCTGAATGGCCGAGGCGCGGGCGAGGTCGCCCACCTTGGCGGCTTCTATCGCCTCATGGAGCTTGGAGGCTTCGGAACCATAGACAGGCAGGGATGTGTTCGAAGAGGTCGGGCCTGCTCCTGATAGGGCGGAATAGGGCACGGGCTCGGCGACCGCACCCACAGCCAGCGCCAGCCATGAAGTCACCGCCAACGCCTTGCGCCAAACCTTCATCCGCAGCCTTCTTCTCGTCCGGCGCCGTCCTGCACCGATGAAGGTTGCAGGCGGAGCCCGTGGACCGATATTGTAGTGAAGAACAGTTTCATCACCGACTCCACGGCTTAAGCAATGAACAAGCCGCAAAGGCGCTAAAAATCGATGTCCGAACCTCTTTTCAAGGGCGTAATCACCGCCTTGGTGACACCCTTTCGTGATGGCCTGATCGACGAGGCAGCCTTTCGTCGTCTGCTGGAGCGGCAGATCGAGGGCGGCGTCCACGGTGTCGCGCCTGTGGGCACTACCGGCGAGACCGCGACCCTCAGCCCCGATGAGCACAAGCGAGTGGTGGAGCTCTGCGTCGAGATCGTCGCCGGACGGATCAGCGTGATCGCGGGCGCCGGCGCCAACGCCACGGCTGAGGCTATCGACCTCGTCAAGCATGCCAAGGCGGTGGGGGCCGACGCCGCCCTCGTGGTGACGCCCTATTACAATCGGCCGAGCCAGGAAGGGCTTTACCAGCACTACGCGGCCATCGACGCGGCGGTGGATTTTCCGGTGATCGTCTATAATGTGCCCTCCCGCACCGGCAGCGACATTTCCAACGACACCTTGGCCCGCCTCGCCAAGCTAAAGAGCATTCGGGGGATCAAGGACGCCACCGGCGATCTCGTCCGCGCCAACCTGATGCGGCTCGTGTGCGGAGAGGACTTCTGCCTGTTGTCCGGCGACGATCCGACCGGCGTCGCCTACATCGCCCTTGGCGGCCACGGCCTCATCTCCGTCACCTCCAACGTGGCGCCGCGCGCTTCGGCCGAGCGGATGAACGCGGCGATGGCGGGAGACTTCAAGACAGCGCTGGCGTGGCAGGACAAGCTGGTGCGTCTGGATAAGGCGCTCTTCGCCGACGCCTCGCCCTCGCCCACCAAGTTTGTGCTGGGCGAACTCGGCCTCTGCGCTGATGAACTCCGCCTGCCCATCACCCCCTGCAACGACACGGTGAAGCCGATGATCCGCGACGCTCTGCGCGCGGTCGGGAACCTCTAGGCATGGCCGCGCCGGAACAGACGCGAAAGCTGATCGCCGAGAACCGGCGGGCGAAGTTTGACTACTTCCTGGAGGACAGCATCGAAGCCGGCCTGATCCTGACCGGCACCGAGGTGAAAGCGCTACGCCTCGGCCGCGCCAACATCGCCGAGAGCTACGCCTCGGCGGAAGGGCGGGAGATCGTGCTGATCAACAGCTACATCCCCGAATACAAGAACGCCAACCGCTTCAATCACGAGCCGCGCCGGCATCGTAAGCTCCTCTTGCACCGAAAGCAGATCGATAAGCTGATCGCCGCCGTGCAACGCGAGGGCCGCACCATCGTCCCCACCAAGCTCTATTGGGACGAAAAGGGCCGCGCCAAATTGGAGTTATCTCTCGCCAAGGGCAAGAAGACTCACGACAAGCGCCAGACCGAGGCCGATCGCGACTGGGCCCGCGACAAGGCGCGGCTGATGCGAGATAAGGGCTGAAACTCCCCGAGGTGTCGGCCTCAGGGCGTATCCTGAATGAGCTCGTCATCGTCCGTCTCGCCGCGCGTGGCGAAGAAGGCATAGAGAGCCGTTCCCGCCAGCAACACGCCCGCCAGCACGAACGGCGCGCCCGAAGCGGCCACCGAATGTCCGGGGCTGACGAAATAGGCGAAGGTGAAGGGAAAGACGAGCGGGCCGATCAGTTCGGCGATGCCGGTCAGACTGGCGTTGGCGCCCTGGAGCTGGCCCTGCTCGGAGGCGGTGACGTGGTGGCTCATCAGGGTCTGGCACGCCGCGCCGAACATGCCCCAGAGGGCGATGATCGGGATGCCCCAGAGGAAGATGGAACCGTTTGGCGCGAGGCCCGCAAAGCAAAGCCCCGCCGCGCCGAAACAAAGACCGCCAATCAAGGTGCGACGATTGCCGAACTGCTTCACCACCCGTCCGACCACACCCGCCTGAACGATCACCATGGCGACGCCCACCAGCGCCAAGGTCACGCCGACCGAATGGGGCGTCCAGTGATAGCGGAACATGGCGTAGAGGGTGACGGTGGAGGGCAGGGACACCTGCGCCAGGGTGGAGAGGAACAGGATCGCCGCCAGCGCCATCAAGTCCGGGTGGCGGCGGAGGAGCTTTAATGCGCCGAGGGGATTGGCCCGTCGCCAGCGGAAGGCGGTTCGGAGAGTTTTCGGCAACGATTCCGGCAACACGAAGAAGCCGTAGACGGCGTTGGCGACGCTGAATCCGCCAGCGACCCACAGCGGCAGGCGGCTGGAATATTCCCCAAGATAACCTCCGATGGCGGGGCCGAGGATAAACCCCAGCCCGAAGGCTGCACCGAGGATGCCGAACGCTCCGGCGCGTTTTTCGATCGGCGTGGTGTCGGCGATATAAGCCGAAGCGGTGCCGAAACTGGCGCCCGTGATCCCGGATATGGCTCGCCCGACAAAGAGAAGACTGAGGCTCGGCGCCCAGGCCATCAGCGCGTAGCTCAAACCAAGCCCAAGGTTGGACGCCAGGATCAACGGCCTGCGTCCAAACCGATCCGATAGCGACCCCACCACCGGCGAGAACAGGAACTGCAACAGCGCGAACGCTGCGTTGAACAGGCCGTAGGTGACGGCGGCCCAGGTGGTGTCCTGCTGCAGGAACTCGGTGACGAGCTTGGGCAGCACGGGCGCCACCATGCCGAGCGCCATGATGTCGAGCAGCACCGTGATGAAGATGAAGGTGACGGCGGCGCGGCCCGTTTGAACGCGCGGCTGGGGGTCAGTCATGCGGCCCCCTTACGACCGGCGAACACGGAAGGCCAGTTTAGGCGGCGGGCGCCAAAGGTCGCAAGGGCGCTCAAAGCGGGTGATTGAGGTGGCGGCGGACTGCGGCGAACACCTGCTCGAACATTTCCGTCGTCAACCGCCCCGTATTGGTGTTGAGGCGAGAGCAATGGTAGCTGGAAAACAGGCGGTAGGGGCCGGCGTCAGTCTCCACCCCGTGACCGGCGGCGACGAGGGAGGAGCTGAGGCCTAAGGCGCGCAGCACGTTCTTCCGTGACACGTCGCCGAGGCAGACGACGGCCTTCAGGTTCGGCAGGGCGTTCAGGCGCGCCGTCAGGAACGGACGACAGGACGCCTCTTCGATCGGCAGCGGCTTGTTGCCGGGCGGGGCGCAGCGGACGGCGTTGGAGACCATGCAGTCGACAAGCCGCAATCCGTCGTTCGGATCGGCGCGGTAATCGCCTTCTGCAAAGCCGAACTTGATCAGGGTCTGGTAAAGCAGCTCGCCCGCATAGTCCCCGGTGAAGGGCCGCCCCGTACGGTTGGCGCCTTTGCGGCCGGGCGCCAGGCCCATCACCAGCAGCCGCGCCGCAGGATCGCCGAACGAGGGCGCGGGGCCGTTGAACCAGTCCGGATGCTCGGCCCGGTTCTCCTGGCGATAGGCGACCAGGCGGGGGCAGATGGGGCAGTCCCTTGGCGGCTCCGGCGTATCGGCGGCCGGTTCAGGCGTCCGCATCTTGGTCCTGATCCACGTCCCCCTGGATAAAGCGGGGCAGGGGGGGGCGGTGCGGACGACCGATCACGCCCGCCAGGTCCTGCAGGTCCACGAAGGCGTCCGCCTGGCGCCGCAGATCGTCGGACATCATCGGCGGCTGGGACTTCAGGGTGGAGATCACCGTCACCCGGACGCCCTTGCGCTGCACCGCCTCCACCAGCTTCCTGAAATCGCCGTCGCCGGAAAAGAGCACGATGTGATCCACCGACGATGCGATGTCCATCATGTCGACGGCGATCTCGATATCCATATTGCCCTTGGTGCGGATCACGCCAGTACCCTGTTCGGTGTAGCGTTTCACCGGCTTGGTCACCATGGTGAAGCCGTTGTAGTCGAGCCAGTCCACCAGGGGGCGCAACGGCGAATATTCCTGATCCTCCACCACGGCGGTGTAGTAGTAGGCGCGCACCAGCACGCCGCGCTTCCTGAACTCCTCCAGGAGCTTCTTGTAGTCGATGTCGAGGGCGAGGCCTTTGGCGGCCGAATAGAGATTGGCGCCGTCGATGAACAGCGCGATGCGATCGTTGGGATAGAAGGTCATGAAAATCCGGACTTGAGCCTGAAATGAGTGGGGAAAATTGGGATGAGGCGATCGTGGTCGCGCTCGGGAGCAATCTTGGCGGTGAATATGGATCGTCCTGCGCCGTTTTGACTCGCGCCCTTCAGGGGTTCGGCGAGATCGGCCTGATCGTCAAGGCGAAATCCTCCATCTGGCGCTCCAGAGCCTGGCCCGACCCGTCCGATCCGGACTTTTTCAACGCCGTCGCCATGGTGGAGAGCGCCTCATCGCCGCGCGACGTGCTGGCGGCCCTGCATGGGCTTGAGGCGCAGTTCGGCCGGGTGCGCACCTCGGCCAACGCCGTCCGCGTGCTGGATCTGGACCTGATCGCCTATGGCCGACAAGTGAGCGAAGACGGGGCGCTGATCCTGCCCCACCCGCGCGCCGCCGAACGCCTGTTCGTGATGGGACCGTTGGCGGAGATCGCGCCGGGGTGGCGCCATCCTGTGACGGGGAAGCACGCCGACGCCCTCGCCGCCCAGTCCACCGTCGGGCGCGACGCCGCGCCGCTTGCCTGAGGTGCGCCTTCGGCGTTGCACAAGAGGCTGCAAACCCCTATGTGAACCGGTTCCAAGCCCGTTCGAGGATTTCATGGCTCGCGTCACCGTAGAAGATTGCGTCGAGAAGGTTCCCAACCGCTTCAGCCTGGTGCTGCTGGCCGCACACCGCGCGCGCGCGATCTCCACCGGCTCGCCCCTGATGATCGACCGGGACAACGACAAGAACCCCGTAGTGGCCCTGCGCGAGATCGCCGATGAGGCGGTGGAGTCCGAGGTGCTGCGCGAAGCCCTCATCACCACGCTGCAACGGGTCGATGAGCGCACCGAAGCCGAGGAAGAGGCCGACACCCTGGCCCTCCTGGAAGATCCCCAGCACATGCACATGAGCGAGCAGGAGCTGGTCCGCGCGCTGCAAAGCGACCGCGACGGCGGGCAGGAGGAGCGCTACTGACGCCCCCGGGCGCAGACACAGCGACCTTCGAGGCGATCCCGGAAACATCGCTTCCAATCACCGACGCCTTTTCCACAACCTTCCAAAGCGAGCCCGCCAAGAAGCCGGCTCGCTTTTTGCGTCAATATGAGCTGATCGAGCGGGTCAAAAGCTATGACCCCATGGCCGACGAAGCGCTCCTCAATCGCGCCTACGTCTACGGTATGAGGATGCACGGCTCCCAGCTCCGCGCCTCGGGCGATCCCTATTTCGCCCATCCGATCGAGGTGGCCGGCATCCTGACCGAATACCGGATGGATACGGCCACCATCGTCACCGCCCTCTTGCACGACGTGATCGAGGACACCAACGCTACGCGCACCGACATCGCGGCCATGTTCGGGGACGAGGTGGCCGAACTGGTGGAGGGCGTGACCAAGCTCTCCAAGCTTGAACTCACCGCGGAACGGACCCGGCAAGCGGAGAATCTTCGCAAATTCATTCTAGCCATATCTAAAGACGTTCGGGTCCTGCTGGTGAAGTTGGCGGACCGGCTGCACAACATGCGAACCCTGCACTTCATCGATAAGCCGGCCAAACGCGAGCGCATCGCCCGCGAGACGCTGGACATCTATGCGCCCTTGGCCCGCTCCATCGGCATGCACCGCATCTGCACCGAGCTTGAGGAGCTGTCGTTCGAGCAGCTCAATCCCACCGCCCGCGACGCCATCATCAAGCGCCTGGAGTCGGTCCGCGCCGCCCAGGGCCAGGCTGTGGCCATGGTCTCCGGTGAAATCTCCTACCAGCTCGGCCGCGCCGGCATTCCCGCCCGCGTGTTCGGGCGGGAGAAGCAGCCCTATTCGATCTGGAGAAAGCTGCAGCGCAAGTCGGTGGGCTTCTCACAACTGTCTGACATCTACGCCTTCCGCGTGATCGTCGATACGGAGACGGACTGCTACCGCGCCCTCGGCGTCGCCCACCGCACGTGGCCCTCGGTGCCGGACCGGTTCAAGGATTACATCTCGACGCCCAAGCGCAACAACTACCGCTCGATCCACACCACCGTCGTTGGTCCCCGCGGCGTTCGCATCGAACTGCAGATCCGTTCCGACAGCATGGACCGGGTGGCGGAGGAAGGCGTCGCCGCCCACTGGCGCTACAAGGACAAGAGCTACGGCTTCGACCCGGCTGCGGCGCAGGCGGACGGCGGTCGCGATCCCCTGAACAATATCCGCCAGCTGGTGCAGGTGCTCGGGCACGGCGGCGAACCGGACGAAGTTGTCGAGCACGCCAAGCTGGAGATGTTTCTCGATCAGACCTTTGTCTTCACCCCAAAGGGTCGTCTGATCAGCCTGCCCAAAGGCGCCATGCCGCTGGATTTCGCCTACGCCGTTCACACCGATGTAGGCGACACCACTGTCGGCGTGAAGATCAACGGCGAGCTTCGGCCGCTCCGCACCCCGCTCCTGAACGGCGACGTGGTGGAGGTGATCCGGGGCCCAAAGCCCGAGACGCCGCCCGACTGGCGCTCGCTCACGGTCACAGGCCGCGCCCGCTCCGCCATCCGCCGACACATCCGCCTGACGGAGCGGGAAGAGTTCGGCCGCCTCGGCCGCGCCACAGTGGAGCAGGCCTTCGCCCGCGCCGGCAAAACCCTGGCTGACGTGTCCTTACGGCCCGTCCTGGAACGCTTCGCTGTGCCGAGCGAGGAGGAGTTGTTCGAGGCAGTGCAGCGGGGAGGGATATCACCCACAGACATCCTCCAGGCGGTGTTTCCGGGTCTGAAGCCGGAAGAAATGGCGGCCGCAACCGCTCGCCGCCGGATCGAGGATGGCAAGAGCGCCAAACTGTATGTGCAGGGAAGCGGCCTCAATCCTGGCGTTTCGCTCCATTTCGCCGAATGCTGCTCCCCCGTGCCCGGCGACCGGATCGTCGGCATCCTTCAGCCCAACAAGGGGCTGGCGGTGCATACCATCGACTGCATCCGACTGGCTGAATACGAGGATCGGGAAGACCTCTGGCAGGACCTGCACTGGACCACCGAGGCCGACCGGGCCACCATATCCCGCGCCCGCCTCACCGCCACCATCCGTGATGCGCCGGGGGTGCTCGGGATCGTCTGCACGGCCATCGGAGAGGCGGGCGGCAACATCGTCAACCTCCGCATGCACCACCGGCAGCTCGATTTCTTCGACGTCGATATCGACGTGGACGTTCGCGACGCCCGCCATCTCACCAACATCTCCGCCGCCCTTCGGGCTTGTCCCTCGGTGGAAGAAGTCGAGCGGGCCAGAGGCTGACGCATCTATGGAAGGTTCGCGACCGGCTACGCCCCCAACGGGCGATCAAGGACACCTTGATATGGATCGGTTGGCGCCGGCGCCTGGGGGCGCTAATGCAGAGCCATGACCTCCGAAGACGTTCTCGCTGAATTCAAAGCCGCCGGCGCCCTCCGTGAAGGGCATTTTGTACTCTCCTCCGGCTTGCACAGCCCCGTGTTCCTGCAAAAGAACCTGGTGTTCATGGACGCGGCGCGGTCCGAGCGCCTGTGCAAAGCCCTAGCCGCCAAGATTAGGGAAAAGGTCGGGAGGATCGACATGGTCGTCTCTCCCGCGGTGGGCGCCATCATTCCGGGGTATGAAGTGGGTCGCCAGCTCGGCGTGCCCTCCATCTTCGTGGAACGGGATGCGGGCGCCTTTAAACTGCGCCGGGGCTTTTACCTGGAGCCGGGCGCCAAGGTCGTGATGGTGGAGGACATCGTCACCACCGGGCTGTCTTCCCGCGAGTGCATCGAGGCCATCAAGACGGCCGGCGGCGATGTAATCTGCGCCGCCTGCATCGTCGACCGGTCGGGCGGGCGAGCCGACGTTGGCGTGCCCCTGGTGGCGCTGGCGAGTCTGGACGTTCCCGCCTATCCCGCCGACGCCTTGCCGCCCACCCTTGCCGCAATGCCAGTGGAGGATCCCGGCAGCCGCAGGCTGAAAGCGTGACGGCGGCCGCGCGCCTGCGGCTTGGCGTCAACATCGATCACGTGGCGACAATCCGCAACGCCCGCGGCGGCGCGCATCCCGAGCCGCTGCGCGCCGCTGAAATGGCCATCGCCGCCGGCGCGGATGGCATCACGGCTCACCTGCGCGAAGACCGTCGGCATATTTCCGACGCCGATATCGACGGCCTCTCCGACCTCGTGAACAATCTGGATCGTCCGTTGAACCTGGAGATGGCGGTCACCGACGAGATGGTGGAGATCGCGCTCCGCCACCGTCCCTTCGCCATCTGCCTGGTCCCTGAGCGGCGGGAGGAACGCACCACGGAAGGGGGGCTCGATGTGGCGCGGGGGCATAATCTCGTAGCGCCGGCGGTGCGGCGCCTCAGGGAGGAAGGCGGCGCGCGGGTCTCTCTCTTCATTGAACCCTCCAAGGTGCAGGTCGCCGTGTCTGAAGCCGTGGGCGCCCAGGTGGTGGAGCTTCACACCGGCGCCTTCTGCGATGCTCTTCGGGCGGGCGATCCGGGCGCGGAGGCGCACTTGAACCGTCTGCGGTCCGCCGCCGAGGAGGCGCATAAGCGAGGACTGGAAGTTCACGCTGGCCACGGCATCGATTACAAGTCGGTCAAGGCCGTCTCCGCCATCCCCGAAGTCATGGAGCTGAACATCGGCCATTTCCTCATCGGCGAGGCCATCTTTATCGGGCTCGAGGCGGCCATCGGCCGTATGCGCGCGCTGATAGATGCGGCGCGGGCGAACCTGTGATCCTCGGCCTCGGCTCGGACCTCACCGACATCCGCCGTATCCAAGATAGCCTCGATCGGTTCGGCGACCGCTTCACGGGCCGCCTCTTCACCGAGGTCGAACGCGCCCGCTCGGAACGCAAGATCGATCGCGCGGCCAGCTACGCCAAGCGCTTCGCCGCCAAGGAGGCCTGCGCCAAGGCGCTGGGCA
>CAXTHJ010000003.1:0-110315 GCA_964243985.1 uncultured Caulobacteraceae bacterium
GGCTGGGGCCGTTGCCCTGCGTCGGCGGGCACGCAGGGTGAGGACCGCCCCGATCGTGCTCCTGCTGGCGACACTGGCGCACCCGTCCCGCGGCCAGGTCTGCGCTGCCAGCGGGACCAGTGAGGCGTTCGGCGCATACAACCCGTTCAGCAGCACGGCCACCACCAGCACCGCGACCCTGTCGGTCAGCTGCCAGAGCGCCGCGTCCGTCCTGGTGTCCTACACGCTCGCCGTGGGCGGCGGCGGCGGGGGACTACTTCACCACCCGCATCGTCGGCGAACCGATCATCGTCTCCCGCACCCGCCAGGGCGAGCTGAAGGCCATGTCCGCCGTCTGCCAGCACCGCGCCATGCTGGTGGCGGAGGGGCGGGGCAACACGCGGGGTTTCGTCTGCCCCTATCACCATTGGGTCTACGGCCTCGACGGCGACCTGATCAACGCACCGGCGATGGAGCGCACTTGCGATTTCGACAAGGGCGCGGTGAGGTTGCCGGCGTTCAAGGTAGAGGTCTGGCTTGGGTTCGTCTTCATCAACTTCGACGCCGACGCGCCGCCCTTGGCTCAGCGCTTGACTGCCGTGGCGGACGCCCTCGCCGGCTACGACCTCGCCGCCGCCGAGGGGCCGCCGCCCATGACCGGGAGCTTCGCTTGGAACTGGAAGGTGATGTTCGAGAACAACAATGACGGCTACCATGCCTCCAAGCTCCATCGCGGCCCGCTGCACGACTTCGTACCAAGCGAGCGCGCCATTTTTCCGGCCGCCAAGCCGACCGACGCCGGATTCTTGCGCTTTAACGAAACCACCCACCCCGACGCCAGCTTCAACCCGACGCAGAAGGCGGTGCTGCCGATCTTCCCCAAGCTGACGGCGGAGGACCGGGGTCGGATGACCTTCGCCAACGTGCCGCCGACCCTATCCCTAGTGATGACCAGCGACTTGGTGATCTTCCTGATTCTGCGCGCCACGGGGCCGGAGACGATGGAGCAGGACACCGGCCTCTTGGTCGCTCCCGGCGCCATGGACGATCCCGCCTTCGAGCACCGGCTGGAGATGATCATGACCAGCGCCGGCAAGATCATCGCCCAGGACATGCATGTGGACGCCCTGGTGCAGGAGGGCCTGCGCTCCCGCTTCGCCACACGCAGCCGCTATTCCTGGCAGGAGGGGGCGCAGGCGCAGTTCAACCAGTGGCTGGTGCCCCGCTATCAGGCTTGCTGGCGGACGATGAATGGGGGCAAAGGCGCGGTTCACAATTTCTCATCCGCTTCCGAGGCCGCATGACGTCTTCCACGATGCCCGCCGTCTTCTTTGGTCATGGCAGCCCCATGATCGCGCTGGAGACCAACGACACCACCAAGGCCTGGAAGGTGCTGGCCGACTCGCTTCCCCGCCCTAAGGCAATCCTTTGCGTCTCCGCCCACTGGGTGACGCGAGGCACGGCGGTCACCGCAATGGCGAGGCCGAAGACCATCCACGACTTCGGCGCCTTCCCCCAGGCGCTGTTCGACGTTCAATATCCTGCCCCCGGCGACGTCGCCCTGGCCGTGCGCGTGAAGGCGCTGCTGGCGCCGACGGTCGTGACCCTGGACCAGCAGTGGGGCCTGGATCACGGCACATGGTCGGTGCTGTGCAAGGCCTATCCCAATGCCGACGTGCCGGTGGTTCAGCTCAGCATGGACGCGACGCTCAGCGATCACGGCCGGTTCGACATCGGGCAGCGGCTCAGCGGGCTTCGGGACGAAGGCGTTCTGATCGTCGGCACCGGCAACATCGTACACAATCTTGGTCGCATGGACTGGAGCGCTCGCTACGGCCCGGCCTTCGACTGGGCCGCGCGGTTCAACGACGCCATCCGCGCGGCGGTTTTGGACGATAAGCCGGAGCAGGTGATCGGCTACGCCAAGCTCGGCGCCGACGCCGCCCTGTCGGCCCCCACGCCCGACCACTTCTGGCCGCTGCTCTATGTGCTGGGCGCCCGTCGCCCCGGCGAAGCGGCGCGGATCATCACCGACCATATCGAGCACGGCTCGCTCAGCATGACCGGCGTAGTGCTGGGTGAAGACGGTGCGGCGAGCCGGATCGCCGCCTGAGCTAAAGGAAAACCATGGCCTTCATTTGCGAAGCCGGCGAAACCCGGACCGTTCCCGCGCCCGGCGCCCTGCACGAATTGAAGGCGACGGTTCAAACGATCCACTGGGGCTACTTCGACGCCGCCATTCCCCCCGTGCTGCGGGTCAAGAGCGGCGACCTGATCCAGGCGGAGGCGATCACCCACCACGCCGGCGACGCGCCGGAGCTGATGATGGACGAAGGCGTCACCGCCATCTTCGACGGCGTGCCGGAGGCCGACCGCAATCCCGGCGTCCACATCATGACCGGCCCGATCTACATCGAGGACGCCAAGCCCGGCGATATGCTGGAGGTACGTTATCTGTCAATGACGCCGCGCTGCGCCTACGGCTCCAACCTCGCCGCCAACTGGGGCTTTCTCTACAAGGAGTTTGGCGAGAAGGAGCGGGTGACCATCTACCAGCTCGACGCCAATGTGCAGACCGCCTCCGCCCTCTACGCCTACAACTTTCCCGGCAAGTACCTAGTGCCCGGCACGGTCACCCGCTGCCCGGAATGCGACCGCCAGACCGCGCTGAAGGGCGTCCGCGTGCCCGCTCGCCCGCACCTTGGCACCGCAGGCGTGGCGCCCGACGTGATGGGCCGCGTCTCCACCATTCCGCCGGGCGTCCACGGTGGCAACATAGACAACTGGCGGATCGGCGCGGGCGCGACGATGTATTACCCGGTGCAGGTGGACGGCGCTCTCTTCTCCATCGGCGATCCGCACGTGAGCCAGGGCGACGGCGAGATTTCCGGCACCGCGATCGAGGCCTCCCTGAACGTCCTCTTCCAGGTGATCCTCAGGAAAGACTTCCAGTTCCCCTCCCCGATCCTGGAATCGCCCAAATACTGGATGACCCACGGCTTCAGCGAGGACCTGAACCTCGCCATGCGCGAGGCGTCGCTGAACATGCTGTCCCTGCTGCACGACCATGTGGGCCTCTCCAAGGTGGACGCGTACTCGCTGATGAGCGTCGCCTCCGACTTCACGGTGACCCAGGTGGTGGACGGCCGGCAGGGCTGCCACGCCCGCATCCCGCGCTCGATCTTCCCGCCGAAGTCGGGCGTCAGCTAGGGTCGAACGACGCTACAAAGGCGTCGAGTTCGGCACGGTAGGGCATCGAAACCGCCGCGCCGGGTTTGCAGACCGATAGCGCAGCGGCGGCGTTCGCTTGGGTGACCGCGTCGGCAAGCTCGGCGCCGCCCGCAAGAAACGCCGCCAGCACGCCGCAGAAGCAGTCGCCGGCCCCCGTCGTATCGGTGGCCGAGACCTTGCGCCCCTCAATCATGTGCGCATCGGTTTGCGTCACCAACAGGGATCCCGCCGCGCCCAATGTGACGATGACGCGCTGGTCAAGACGCCTGATGAGGCTCCTGGCCGCATCGACGAGCAAACCCTGGTTTGTGGGCGGCGCCTTCAACTCGGCGAAGGTTTCAAGCTCCGTCTCGTTCAGGATAAGGATGTCGACGAGGTCAAACAAAGGCCTGGCCTCCAAACGGGCCGGCGCCGCGTTTAAAATCTTGAGGCCCGCGTCGGCCGCGCCGCGCTGGAAAAACGCCGCAACGGTCTCCAGCGGCGACTCCAGTTGCGCCAGGAGAACAGCATTGGCCATCGAGTCCGCGGTAGGAAGATGTTGCGGCTTCAGCGCCATATTGGCGCCGCCGTTGACCACGATGAGATTCTCGCCGCCGGCGTCCACGCAAATAAACGCCCGGCCGGTGCCGCAGCCGTCTATCTCAACCACGTTGTCGGTGCAGACGCCGGCGTCGGACAGAACGGCCTTCAGGTAATGACCGGCTTGGTCGCGGCCCAAGGCGGCGATGAGCCGAACCGCTACGCCCATCCGCGCCGCCGCCACCGCCTGATTGGCGCCTTTGCCGCCCGGACTTTCGTCGGTGCGTAAGGCGGCGACCGTCTCGCCGGGCCGAGGCAAGCTCGCCACCTGCATCACCTCGTCGAGATTGACGGACCCCAAGACGTAGACGCTGCTCATGTTCATTCGATACGACTTCAGCGCGCATCAAATCGGAAACTGATTAACCGCGACATCCGGCGCATCCAGCGTTGATGAGAGAAATGGTGCCGCTTAGGTGACTCGAACACCTGACCCCATCATTACGAATGATGTGCTCTACCAGCTGAGCTAAAGCGGCCCGGAACCACGGCGGGCGAGGGGGGCTCTTTACCGGCGTGGGGCGAGCTTGCCAAGGGCGTGCGGAGATGCGCCGTGAGTGGGGAAGGGTTTCACCTGATCCTCAGCCGCGGGCTTCTGCGGTCAGATCGGCGAGCAAGGTCATAAGAGCGGCCTCCGTCGGCTCGGCGGCGGGGCGTGTGCGGCGAAAGCCGGCTCGCTTCAGGGGTTCGATACAGGCCGGCGACAGGCCGAGCGCCTCGATCTGGCTCATGGCGAAACTTCCATGGGCAATCAGCGCCGCCGCGATCTGCCCGCCCTGCGGCGAATGGATCAGGACGGCGGTTAAGGCCCCCGTCTGCATGGCCTGGAGCACCGTCGGTGACAGAGTTTTAGAGGGCTCGGCGTGATAGACCGTCACCCGACGCGCCGGCAGCCCAGCGTCTGCGAGCTGTCGCACAAGGTCGCCCGCCGTCTTTTGCGCTGAGAGATGCACCACGGCGAGGGGCCGCTCCGCCAGGATCAATGCGGCCAGTGTATTCACATCACCTTCCGCCGATAAAACGTCGGTGAAGCCCGCCCGCCGAGCCGCGTTAGCCGTCGTGTCGCCCACGGCGAACACCCTTCGGTCGCGGGGCAGGTGGGGCGGCAGATGCAGGAGCGCCTGGCTGCTGGTGAAGGCCAGCGTCTCGAAGGGGTCGAGGTTGAGGGTCGCCGCCTCGGGGTTAATGGTGAGCAGCGGCGCAATGAGCGGCTCCAAGCCGAGCGCCCTTACCCGCGCCGCCGTAGCGGCCGCCCCCGGCTCGGCCCGGGTGATCCAGACCGTGCGGGCGCTATCCAAGACTGAGCTTGTCGCCAGCCTCGTCGCGGATGGCGCGGCCTAAGGCGAGGCCGAGAGTCCGCGCCGCGCTTTCACCGGCGTCGAAGGGCGTTCTATCTTCGCGCCGCCAACGCTGAACGCCGTCCGGCGTCAGGGCCTCTACCGTCAGGACCAAATCCGCGCCGTCCCGCCGGGCATAGGCGCCGATGGCGGTCTTGCAGGAGCCTTCCAGGGCTTCCAGCGCACCGCGCTCTGCGGCGGTGGCGATGCCGGTTTCGGGATTGCGCAGGGCGACGACCCAGGGCGCCTCGCAGTCCTCCGCGCGGGTTTCGACCGCAAGACACCCCTGTCCCGGCGCAGGCGGCATTGCGACGGGATCGAACAATTCGATAGCGTGGTGTTCGAGACCGAGACGCTTCAAGCCTGACAAAGCGAGCAGGGTGGCGTCGCACTGGCCGGCCTCAAGCTTGGCGAGGCGGGTCTGAACATTGCCGCGCAGCATGACGATCGAAAGGTCCGGGCGGCGATGCAGGGCCTGGGCGGCCCGGCGGAGGCTGGCGGTGCCGAGGCGGGCGCCGTGCGGCAGGTCTTCAAAGCGGCCGAACCGGTTGGCGATGAAGGCGTCGCGGGGATCTTCCCGCTCGGGGAAGGCGGCGAGCGCGAGCCCCGGCCGGCGGTCGGCGGGCACGTCCTTCAAGGAATGGACAGCGCAATCCACTTCGCCATTCAGCAGCGCCGCCTCGATCTCCTTGGTGAACAGGGCCTTGCCGCCGATCTCCAGCAGGCGCCGGTCCTGGATGCGGTCTCCGGAGGTGGTGATCAGCACCAGCGGCGCGAGCTCGTCCGCAAGATCCGGCGTTCCGCCGAGCGCCTGGGCGATCTGTGCCTGCATCTGGCGCGCCTGGACCTGAGCCAGGGGCGAGGATCGTGTGCCTATGCGGACAGGGAAGACCATGCCGCGATCTAAAGGCGCACGGGCGAAGTCGCAATGCCGCGCTTGAGGCGTTAGAAAGGGGGATGGACAAGGGCCTCACCATCCTGGGCATTGAAACCAGCTGCGACGAGACCGCCGCCGCCGTAGTGCGCCTGCGCGGCCATCAGGTCGACGTGCTCTCCTCCGTCATCGCCAGTCAGATCGCCGAGCACGCGCCCTATGGCGGCGTCGTGCCCGAGATCGCCGCGCGCGCCCACGTTGAGGTGGTGGATACCGTCATCGCCCGCGCCATGGGTGACGCGGCGATCGGCTTCGACGCCTTGGACGGGGTGGCGGCGACGGCGGGGCCGGGGCTTGTCGGCGGCGTGATGGTCGGGCTGTCGGCGGGCAAGGCCATCGCCCTGGCGCGCGGCCTGCCGCTGATGGCGGTGAATCATCTGGAGGGTCACGCCCTGTCGGCGCGGCTGGCGGACGCGGCGCCCTATCCTTTCCTGCTGCTGCTGGTGTCGGGCGGCCACTGCCAGCTTCTGAGCGTGGACGGCGTCGGGCGCTACCGGCGGCTCGGAACCACTATCGACGATGCGGCGGGGGAGGCGTTCGACAAGATCGCCTCCACCCTCGGCCTGCCCTATCCTGGAGGGCCGGCGCTGGAAAAGTTGGCTGTTGGCGGTGATGCCGGGCGCTATATCCTGCCCCGCGCGCTCCTGGGACGGGACGGTTGTGACTTCTCGTTCTCAGGCCTGAAGACCGCCGCCGCCCGCATCGCCGCGGCGCTCACCACTGACGATGAGCGCCGCGACCTCGCCGCCGCCGTGCAGTGCGCCATCGCCCGCCAGCTGGTGGAGCGGTCGCAGAAGGCCATGGTGCAGCACCTGCACGCCCACGACGGCGAGGGGCGCCTCTTCGTGGTGGCGGGGGGCGTCGCCGCCAACCAGACGGTTCGAGACAAGCTGAAGGCCGCTGCAGAGACGCACGGCTTCGCCTTCGCCGCGCCGCCGCTGAAATATTGTACCGACAATGCCGCCATGATCGCGCTGGCGGGCGCCGAGCGGCTGGCGGCCGGCCTAATCGACGACATAGACGTGGCGGCCCGGCCCCGCTGGCCGCTGGACGAAGCTTCGGCCCTGAACAACCCCATCCACGTTCCCGGCCGCAAAGGCGCCAAGGCATGAAACGAGTGAGCGCATGAGCGAGATCAAGTCCGTCGGCGTCATCGGCGCGGGCGCCTGGGGCACGGCCCTGGCCCAGGTCTGCTGCCGCGCGGGGCTCGACGTCACCCTCTGGGCGCGGGAGCCTGAAGTGGCGGAGAGCGTCCGCGACTTCCGCCAGAACGCCCTCTTCCTGCCCGGCGTCGAGCTTGAGCCGGCGCTGAAGGTCACCGGCGACCTCGCCGATCTCGCCGGCGCCGACATGATCTTGGCGGTTCCGCCGGCTCAGCACGTGCGCGCCACCCTGACCGCCTTCGCGCCGCACGCCCGCGCCGGCCTGCCCGTGGTGCTCTGCGCCAAAGGGGTGGAGCAGGGCTCGCTCAAGCTGATGACCGAGGTGCTGGCGGAGGTTATCCCCCACGCTGCGCCCGCCGTACTGTCAGGCCCAAGCTTCGCCGGCGAGGTGGCGCGGGGGCTGCCCACCGCCGTCACTTTGGCCTGCGGCGACCAAACCTGCGCCGACCGGCTGGCGCACGCTCTGGCGACGCCCACCTTCCGGCCGTACCTCTCCACCGATCTGATCGGAGCCGAGGCCGGGGGCGCTGTGAAGAACGTGCTCGCCATCGCCTGCGGGGTGGTGGAGGGCAAGGGCCTGGGCCGCAGCGCCCACGCCGCCCTGATCACCCGCGGGTTCGCCGAGTTGACCCGGCTGGCGACCGCGCTCGGCGGCCAAGCTGAGACCGTTGCGGGGCTTTGCGGCCTGGGCGATCTCGTCCTCACCTGCTCCTCGCCTCAGTCGCGCAACATGAGTGTCGGGCTGGCGCTCGGGCGCGGCGAGACCCTGCAGCAGGCGCTCTCTGGCAAGCTTTCCGTGGCGGAAGGCGTCGCCTCCGCCCCTGCCGTGCGTGAACTGGCGCGGCGCCTGGGGGTGGAGACGCCCATCTGTGAAGCGGTCGCCGCTGTGCTCTTGGGCGAGATCGGCATAGACACCGCCATCGACGGGCTGCTATCGCGCCCCCTCCGCGCCGAATCCGAGTAGACGTGGACTTCAACTGGGGACTTTAATGCCGCTCTACGCCCTCATTTGCGTCGATCACAAAGGATCGCTGGAGCTGCGCCAGAAGGTTCGCGATGAACACCTGGCCTATTGTCGCGCGCCAGGCTCACCCGTGCGGATCGCCGGCGCGGTGCTGGACGAAGACGGGCAGCCCGACGGCTCCCTTGTCATCATCGAGTGCGAAAGCCAGGTGGCGGCCGAAACCTTCGCCAGCGCCGATCCTTATGCCAAGGCCGGCCTGTTCTCCAGCGTCGCCGTCAAGCCGTGGCGGCTGGCCATCGGCGCGGTGGGCTGATCCAGCGTGGAGGGCGCGCCCGCTCCGGGAACGCCGCTCTGCGCTGTGGCCGATCTTGGCGATCCGGGCGCAAAGGGATTCCAGTTTCGCGACGGCGAGACGCTGTTCAGTGGTTTTGTGGTGCGCCAGGGCGAGGGCGTATTCGGCTATCTCGACCGCTGCCCCCATGCCGGTTGGCCGCTCGCGTTCGCGCCGGACAAATACCTGACCCGCGCGGGCGACCTAATCCTCTGCGCCGGGCATGGGGCGCTGTTTCGGCTTGAGGACGGGGTCTGCATAGGCGGCCCGTGCGGAGGCAAGCGGCTGCAATCATGGGCGGTGAGCGTCGAGGACGGCGTGGTTCGGGCGATATGAGCGCGCCTGAAAACGCGGCGCGAGACGCGGCCGATCCGCCCAAACCGTTAGAGAGCGGCCTCTATGTGGTCTCCACGCCCATCGGAAACCTCGGTGACCTGACCTTCCGCGCCCTGGATGTCTTGAAACGCTGCGACCTGATCCTCGCGGAGGACACCCGCGTCGCCGCCAAGTTGCTCAACGCTTATGCGGTGAAGAAGCGGCTCGAACGCTACGACGATCACGCCGACGACGGCCGCACCGCCGAGGTGATCGAGAAGCTGAAAGCGGGCGGCGTCATCGCTCTAGTGTCCGATGCCGGGACGCCCCTGGTGTCCGATCCCGGCTACCGGCTGGTGACCGCGGCGGCGGCGGAAGACCTGCGGGTGATCCCCATTCCCGGCGCCTCGGCGGCCCTGGCGGCTCTGGCGATTTCAGGGCTGCCGACAGATCGCTTCCTGTTCGTGGGCTTCCCGCCGCCCAAATCCGCCGCGCGCAAGAGCTTCTTGGCCGATGTGGCGGCGACCCGCGCCACCTTGGTGTTCTACGAGACCGGGCCGCGCCTCGCCGACAGTCTGACGGACATGGCGGAGGTGTTCGGCGACCGACCGGCAGCCGTCTGCCGCGAACTGACCAAGCTCTATGAGACCTGCATCCGGGGGCCGCTCTCCGTTCTCGCCGCCGATCCGCGCCTGGACGGGCCGAGAGGCGAGATCGTGGTGGTGGTCGGCGCGGGAGAGGACATCGTCGCCAGCGCGGCGGACGTGGACAGCGCCCTCGCAGACGCCCTCTCCCGCCAAAGCCCGTCCGCCGCCGCCGCCGAAGTGGCCAAGGCGCTCGGCCTACCCAAGCGCGACCTCTACCGACGCGCCCTGGAATTGAAGGGCGCCGAGTGATTACGCCGGCCGATCGCCGCGCTGCTCGGTTGGAGGCCCGGCGCGCAAGGGGCGGCAAGGCGCGGGAGGACGGTCGCGCTTCGGAATTCGTCGCCGCCTTCTGGCTGATGCTCACCGGCTGGCGCATCCTCGCTTTCCGCCTGAAGACGCCGCAGGGAGAGATCGACCTCCTCGCCCGCCGCGGCCAGATCCTCGCCGTGATCGAAGTGAAACGCCGCGCCACGATCGAAGTGGCGCTGGAAGCGGTGGGCCATCGCCAGCGCCAAAGGCTTCGCGCCGCCGCACTCAGCCTCGCCGCCAAGCGAGCCGACCTAGCCGGCTTGTCCGTGCGCCTGGACCTGATCGCTCTGGCGCCAGGCCGCCTGCCGCGTCATATTGCCGACGCCTGGGCCGGATCGGATTGAGTTAAGCCGACCTCGGAGACGCAACGGCTTTGGGGATCAGGCCGCTGACCATGACGCGAGACGAGGCCGAACGCACATTGGCGGCGGCGGGCGACACGCCCGACGAGCAGTTCTCGCTCTTTGAAGCCGCTCTCGCCTGCGCCCTGCACGAAACCCCCGGCCGCAGCGCCGACGCCGCCCGCGCCCTCGCTACCTTGGCGGCCGAACGGCTGTCCGAACGACTCAAGACCGAGAGGCCGGAGGAGGCGATCTGCGAGGCGCTGGGCGGCGATCTCGGCCTTGGCGGCGATCATATCGACTACGACGATCCCCCGAACGCCGACCTGATCTCCGTCTGCGAACGACGCAAAGGACTGCCGGTGGCGCTCGGGGTGCTCTACATGGAGGCGGCGCGGCGGTGCCGATTAAAAGTGATGGGGGTGGATTTTCCCGGCCACTTCCTGCTGCGGATCGAGACCGATGAGGGCCCGATTGCGCTCGATCCCCTCACCGGCGGCCATGTGGTGCTGCCGTCGGAACTGACCCGCCGCGCTTTCGCCGCCGGGCTGACGCCGGACGTGGCGGATCGCATGGACCTTCTGATGGCGCCGGTGCGCGACCGTCAGGTGGCCCTGCGCCTGGAGAACAACATCTACGCCCGCGCCAGCCAGCGCCGCGATTTCCCCCGCGCCGAACGCTCCGCCCTTCGCCGCGCGCTTCTCGATCCCGAAGACCACCGCCCTTGGCTCGATGTCGCCGCCGCCCGCGAAGGCCAGGGCGCGCTGAACGGCGCGCTGGAGGCCCTGGCCCGCGCCCGCTTCCTGGACGGCGGCGCCGAGATCGCCGCGCGAGCGGCACGGGAGCGGGTGCGGATGCGGCTGAATTAAGGGAGGGCAGGATGAGTCGCCCTGAGCACGAGACTGAGTCAGGGGTTCTGGAACCTGCCGCGCTGCTGAGCGCGGACGGACGCGGGCGGCCGGTCGTTTGGGCCTGACGCTTGGGTTTAGACCCAGGGTCAAAAGCGTAAGAGACTGCGGCAGGAAATTTGAGGAGGATTCCGCCTTGAGCACGCGAATTGGTCAGGGCCTTTGGGGGCTGGGGGCGCTTCTGAGCGCCGGGATCGCGATCTACTCCTACCGCTATTTTCTGGCGATAGGCCCACATATCCCTACGCCTCTTGGTAACGCTTATGGCAAGCCATTCCTTTATATTCACATCATCGGTGCGGCGACGGCGCTGCTGATCGGACTACTGAACTTCATCGCCGCGATCCGGCGCCGGTGGCCGCAGGTTCATCGTTGGATCGGTCGGATCTATATCGTGAGCTGCCTGGTCGGCGGCGTGGGCGGGCTGGTGGCCGCCTTCGGGTCCACAGCGGGGCCCATAGCCACGGCGGGCTTCGGCTTGCTTGGAATCTTCTGGATTGTCATCAACAGCCAGGGCTGGCGGATGGCGCGGGCCCGGCGCTTCACCGACCACAGGGCGTGGATGATCCGCTCCTTCGCCCTGACCTTCGGCGCGGTGAACCTGCGTCTCTATCTGCCCCTGATCCCGCTGTTCCACGTCTCATTTGTAGACGGCTACCGCGCCATCTCGTTCCTGGCCTGGGTCCCCAACCTGATCGTGGCGGAGCTCTACATCCGCGGTGCCTTTGGCAGGGTCTTGGGACCGACGCGGCGGCCGGCGGCTTGACGCTGAGCGCATCAGCCAGGTCCCACCACCTCCGCCAACCCCACCACCCGCTCCGCCTCCACCAGGTGCAGCCGCTCCGCCATTCGGCCATTCACCCGGATCGCGCCCTTGCCCGCGTTCTCCGGCTCGGCGAAGGCGGCGATCACCGCGCGGGCGTGGGCGACTTCGGCCTCATCGGGCGAATAGGCGACGTTGGCGGGGTCGATCTGGCTGGGGTGGATCAGGGTCTTGCCGTCGAAGCCGAAGTCGCGGCCCTGGCGGCATTCGCGCTCCAACCCTTCCGCATCCTCGATCCCGCCGAAGGGGCCGTCCAGCGCCGCGATCCCGTGCGCCTTGGCCGCCGCCACCAGCATGGAGAGGGCGGCGAAGAAGGGCTCGCGCCCCGGCGTGATGCGCCACCCCGTCTCCTTGGCGAGATCGTTGGGGCCAAGCACGAGGGCGGCGAGGCGGGAGGTCTTGGCCGCCGCGCCGATGCCCTCCAGGTGGAAAAGGCTCCGCGCCGTCTCGATCATGGCCCAAAGTTGCGTCTTGGGGCGCGTGGTCTGTAGCGCGTGCGAGAGGCGGGCGTCGTAGCGGGCGATATCTCCGGCATCGCCCACCTTGGGGACCAGGATGGCGTCCAGCCCGGCGTCGGTGGCGGCCTTCAGGTCCGCCTCGCCCCAGGGCGTGTCGAGGCCATTGACGCGGATGACGAGCTCCCGCCGCCCGAACCCGCCGACCTTCACCGCCTCGACCGCCGCTGCGCGAGCGCTATCCTTGGCGTCCGGCGCCACGGCGTCCTCCAGGTCGAGGATCACCACGTCGCAGGGCAGGCTTTTTGCCTTTTCGATGGCGCGGGGGTTGGAGGCCGGCATGTAGAGGACGCTGCGGCGGGGGCGGAAAGCGACGGTCATGGAAAGGAATACTCGCGTTCGAGGGTGTATTTGGAGCCGCCCGGCCCAAGCTGGCTGGAATAGAGGCCAAAGCTTCCGGCGCTCCAGGCGGGAGATTTCAGGAGGTTGTGTTCAGCCACCCATTCGGCCACGTGGGTCGGCGGGCTGTGCTTCAGATAGGCCAGGGTGACATGGGGGCGATAGGCGCGCTTTTCGGGGGCGAGGCTCACCTTGCGCGCGGCGCTTTCGCACTTGCCGGCGAGGCGCATCAGCGGTTCTGACGCCGAGACCCCGGTCCAAACCGCCCGCATATGATCCGTCTCCCCAAAGGCGCCCACACCTTCAAGCGCCACCTCGAACGGCTTCATGCGAATCAGCGCCAGGGCGTCGTCCAGATCGGCGGCGGCGGGTTCGGAAACCTCGCCGAAGAAACGGAGGGTGATGTGGAAAGCGTCGGTGGGCCGCCAAGTGGCGCCCGGCACGCCAACCTGGAGCCGCACCAGCCCCTCGGCGATATCATAGGGCACATGCAGGGCGGCGAAGAGACGGATCATGCTGGTCCAACCTAGTCATTCTCCGAGTGCGGCGCGAGCCTCGGTCCTCTGCCTTTTCTCCGCTCATCCCCGCGAAAGCGGACCTAGGTTTGAACCGTCGCACCCTTTCGCAAGCCTGGATCCCCGCTCCTGCAGGATGAACGAATTGGAAAACCGTTTCATCCATCGCGTCTCCCGCTAGGATGTCCCGATGCCCAACGCGCTGATCTTCTCCAGCTACGTCGTCTCCAGCCGGGTGGGCGGGTTCATCCAGGCGCTGGCGTTCGGCGCGATGGGAATCGAGGCGCGGCTGATCCCCAGCGTCCTCTACGGCCGCCATCCTGGCCACGGCGCGCCGGGCGGCGGTGCTGTGGGCACTGAGACCTATCGCGGCGTGATCGAGGGCGCGGAGGCGCAGGGCGCGCTGGCCGCCGACCTGATCCTCACCGGCTATTTCGCCCTGCCCGAACAGGTGCGGATGACCGCCGCCGCCATCGACCGGGCGCGGCAGGCGGCGGTCAAGCCCGTCGTACTGGTGGACCCGATCCTCGGCGACGCGGACAAGGGCCTGTATGTGAACCCGGAGGTGGATGCCGCCATCCGCGAACTGCTCGTGCCCCGCGCCGACGTGCTGGCGCCCAACTGCTGGGAACTGCAGCGCATCACCGGCGCCAAGGTGCGGGATGCGGAGAGCGCGACGAAGGCGGCGAAGCTTTTGAAAAGGCCGGTGCTGATCTCCTCCATCCCCTGCGGTGCGGACCAGATCGGCGTTCTGTATGTGGACAAGGGCTCAGCCTGGCTCGCCTGTCACGCCAAGGCTGTGGAGGCGCCCAAGGGCACGGGCGACCTCCTGAAAGCCCTGTTCGCCGCCGGCTTTATAGAGGCAGCGCCCCCGCAGACCGCCCTGATCCGGGCTGTCGGCGGCGTAGCGGATGCGGTGGAGGCCGCCATCGCCGCCGGCCTTGACGATCTGCCGGTCGCCAGCCTCGCCGAACGATTCAAGGCGCCCACGAGCCGCGTCACCCTCTCCACCGTCGCCTAAGGAGTCAGCGTTGATCGTCCACCCCCCATTCGAACCCGTCCGCGAGGCGTTCGAAGCCGCCCTGGCCAGCGGCGCAGAACTGGGCGTGCGGTTCACCGTGGTTCGGGAGGGCGAGGTGGTGCTGGATCTTTGGGGCGGTTACGCCGATCGGGAAAGGACCCGCCCCTTCGACGAGCGCACCCTAACGCCGGTGTTCTCTGTCACCAAGGCGCTGGCGGCGATTCTGATGGCGCGGCTGGTGGATCAGGGCAAACTTGCCTACGGCCAGACCGTCGCCAGCGTCTGGCCCGAGTTCGCCGCCGCCGGCAAGGGCGGGATCACCGTCGAACAGATGCTCTCCCATCAGGCCGGCCTCCCTGGATTCCTGGAGCCGATGGATCCGGCGGACTGGTTCGACTGGGACCTGATCTGCAGCCGCCTCGCCGCCATGACCCCGTTTTGGCCGCCGGGCACGGCGTCCGGCTATCACGCCGTCACCTACGGCTACCTGGCGGGCGAGGTGTTTCGCCGGGTGGACGGGCGCAGCATGGGCCGGGCGCTGGCGGAGGATATCGCCGGCCCGCTCGACCTCGATCTCTTCATCGGCCTGCCGAAGCGCAAGGACGGGCGGGTGGCGAAGCTGATCCGGCCGTCCACCTTCCCGAACTTCGGCCCTATCAACGACGCCACCCGCGCCGCCTTCCTGACCAAGTGGGCCTCGCCGGGCGGCCGGAGCTCGGAGGAGTGGCGGCGCGCGGAAATCCCCTCGGCTAACGGGCACGCCACGGCGCTGGCGTTGGCCAAGTTGATGGGGCTGCTGGCGACGGACGGGGGCGGCGTTCTATCGCCCAGCGGCGTCCAGGCGCTGGCGCGGCAACGGATCGTCGGCGACGATCTGGTTCTGCCCTTCCGCATCAGTTGGGGCGCCGGGGTGATGCGGAACCAGGGGCTGAACATCTATGGGCCGGGGCAAGCGACCTTCGGCCATTCGGGCTGGGGCGGCGCCTGCTGCCTCGCCGATCCGGAGCGGCGGCTCGGCATGGCCTATGTGATGAACAAGCAATCCGCCGACCTGATCGGCGACGCCCGCGCCCGACGATTGATCGACGCCGTCTACGCCTGCCTCTGACCGCTGAACTTCCGCAACGCTTGGGCGGCGGGCGCCGTGTTGAAGGCGCGGCTTCGCTATCAGCCGAGGCTGGCCAAGATGGTCCGCCCGAACTCACCGCTCTTAGCTTCGCGGGCCACCCCTTTTGGGCGGACGGGGACCTTTGACGGTGGCGCGATAGGGCTTGGCCTTGCCCGCGCCAGGGTCGACGGCCTTGGGAGCGACTTTGCGAGGCTTGTCCGTGCGAGCGGACGGTTCGGCGGCGGACGCCTTCACGCCGGGGGCGCGGGTGGGCCGTTTGCTCTTGGCGATCACGGGCTTCTTCTTCGGCTTGGCCCAGCCGGTTTTGTAGACGGGTTTGGCGTCTTCGACGGCGGCGGTCGCAGCGGCCCGGGCGGGTTTGCCCTCCCGGTTGAGCTTGGGGTCACGGCGAGCAGCGGCGCGTTTGCCGCCGTCTGGGCTTTGAGCGGGCAGAGGTTGCGTGGCGGTGCGGTCGCCTTTGGGCAGGTTCTCAGGCGCAATGTACTCGGAGAGTAGCTCGCGGATCACGCGGGGGCCGACCTCCTCCGCCGCGCCGACCGGCAAGGTGGCCAGGGCGAAAGGCCCATAAGCCAGGCGGATCAGACGGTTCACCTTCAGGCCGATGGATTCCAGCACCCGCCGCACCTCGCGGTTCTTGCCTTCGGTGAGGGCGACGGTGATCCAGAGATTGGCGGGGCCCTTCTTGTCGGGATCGGCGGCGCGGTGCTGGGCTTTGTCCAAATGGGCGTCGATCGGGCCGTAGAGCACGCCTTCAACCGTGACCCCGTCCATCAGCTTGTCGAGCCTCGCTTGGGTGGTCTGGCCATAGGCGCGAGCCCGGTAGCGGCGGAGAAGCCCCGTCGACGGCAGTTCCAATGCACGGGCCAGACCGCCGTCGTTGGTGAGGAGCAGCAGGCCCTCGGACGAAAGGTCGAGACGCCCAATGGAGATCACGCGGGGCAGGCCCTCGGGCAGGTTCTCAAACACCGTCGCGCGGCCTTTGGGATCGGTGTGGGTGGTCACCAGGCCCGCCGGCTTGTGATAGCGCCACAGGCGGGTGGGTTCGGCGTCGGACACCACTTCACCGTTCACGGTCAGGATGTCCTTCGGCCCAACCTTCACTGCTGGCGTGGTCAGCACTTCGCCGTTCAGGGCTACGCGCCCTCCGGCGATCAGCCGCTCCACTTCGCGGCGGGAGGCGACGCCGGCGCGGGCGAGGGCCTTGGCCACCCGCTCGCCGGCGTTCGCCAACTCGGGGGCGGCGCCGTTTGCAGATTGACCGGCGGAGCCGGGGCGGCTTGGGTGTTTCGCGTGATCGACCATGACCTTCCCACCATGCGCATCGCGCTTCTCGCCGCGCAAGCCGCCGCGGACGCAGGCGAGACCCCGGTGGGGGCGGTGGTGTTCGATCCTGCTTCGGGCGATGTGGTCGCCGTGGCCGGCAACGCGCCAATCGGCCTGCACGATCCCACAGCCCACGCGGAGATCCTCGCCATCCGGGCGGCGGCGACCAAGGTCTGCAATTACCGCCTGACAGGCCTCTGGCTCTACGTGACGCTGGAGCCCTGCCCCATGTGCGCCGGGGCCATCAGCCAAGCGCGGATCGGGCGGGTGGTGTTTGGCGCCTCAGACCCCAAAGGGGGCGGGGTGCAGCATGGCGCAAAGGTGTTTGACCAACCCACCTGCCACTGGCGGCCGGACGTTCTGGGCGGCGTCCTAGCCGACGAGAGCGCAGCGCTGCTGAAGGGCTTCTTCAAGGCGCGGCGCGGGTCAGATCGGCCAGCCGAATAGATCAGCCCGATCCGCTCGCGCCAACACGCGGGTTGTATCCGACGTCATCGACGTTGAGGCGGCGATATCAGCCCCGGTGATCGTCATCGAAACGTCATTGACGTGTCGTGAACATTTTACAAATCCAGCACGAAACTATTGCTGAGCTCTTTTAGAAATCGCGGTTGCTGAGGTCGATAAGATCCGGCGAGGGGTATTCAAAAGGACTTCAAATGACCATCAAGACCGCGCTCCTGCGGGGAGCCGCGCTTGGCGTTTTTGCAACGCTGGCCGCCGGCATGACCGCTCACGCCGCAACCGTTGTCAAACACCGCAAGCACCATGTGGTCACGGTTGTACACGAAAGTGGCTCTTCGGAAGAAGTTCGCGTTCTGAAGGCGGAAGTGGATGAACTGCGTGCGCGCCTAGACGCGCAAAGCCAGCAACAGCAAGCGACCGCCGCCCAAGTCTCTCAAACTCAGGCTCAAGTGCAGGAAGTCGCAGCCAGCGCCGAATCCGCGCAGGAAAAGATCGAGACCGTGCCCGAGCAGGTCAATGTGGCCATCGGCCAACTGCCGAAGCCGAAGCCAAGCTGGGCTGACAAGACCCAGATCGGCAGCACCGTTTTCGCCGACTTCTCCAACATCGACCAGAAGAACAACGGCGCCCCGGTCGCCCCGAGCGGCACGGCGTTCGACATCAAGCGCGCTTACCTCACGGTCGATCATCAATTCAACGATATCTACTCCGCCAACCTGACCACCGATTTCCAATATTCGACGGCTGGCGGGCTCAACACGACCGAGCTCTACATCAAGAAGGCCTACCTTCAGGCGAAATATTTCAACTGGTTGACGATCCGCGCCGGCTCCGCCGATCTGCCTTGGGTGCCCTTCGTGGAAAGCCTTTATGGCTATCGCTACGTTGAAAAGACTCTGATCGACGCCACCAATTTCGGCACCTCGGCCGATTGGGGCGTCCATGTTCTGGGCAGCTCCGATCCGCTCGGCAGCCCCACCGGTCCGGTGGTCAGCTACCAAGTGTCGGCCATCGACGGCACAGGTTATAAGGCGCCCCCGGGCACGGGCAGCGCCCCGCGCACGGATACGCTGGATGTGGAAGGCCGCTTGAGCGTCAAGTGGCTGGACTTCACGGCGGGTGTGGGCGGCTACACCGGCAAGCTCGGCAAGGACGCCAGCGCGATCACCACCGCCACCACGGCCACCAGCTACTCCACTAGCACCGGGTTCAACTCGCTGACTTCGCCGATCCCGATCACCCATCACACGGCCAGCCGCTTCGACGCGATCCTGGCCTACACGGGCGGTCCCTTCCGCGCGGGTGTGGAATACTTCAGCGCCGACGACTGGACCGCCGTAACCTCCATAGCGCCGGACAAGGCGGATGGTTACTCGATCTTCGGCTCCTATCAGTTCATGCCGCAGTGGGCGATCTTCGGTCGCTACGACGACGTGAAACCCAACAAAGACACCGCGTCGACTAAGGAACTGACCTACTACAACGTCGGCCTTGGCTACACGCCGGTGAAGGGCGTCGATCTCTCCCTCGTCTATAAGCGCGACGAAGTGGATCACGGCACGTTCTCAACGTCCAACGGCACCATCGGCAACAGCGCCACGGTGGCCGGCAAGGCAAACGACGGGACCTATGATGAAGTGGGCGTGTTCGCTCAGCTGAAATACTAGGCGGCCCAAACCAAATCAGCAGATCAAGAGCCGCGGCTATTGTCGCGGCCCTTTTTCTTTGGCTAGGGCGGCGCTCAGCTCGTTGGACGTTATCGGATCTGCTCCATCCCACATTGGCGCGGGGCCTTGTCGGGGCGAAAGCGAAGCAGCCGCGTGCCATGCCTGAATCGGCCGCCCGAGACATGGTCGAAAGACACTTCCACCACCATTTCGGGGCGAAGCGGCGTCCAGTGGGTGGAGCGTTCGGTGGACCAGCGGCTCGGGCCGCCGGGCTTGTCCCCGGTAAAGCCCGGCTCCCCTTTCAACGCTTCGAGAGTCTTGGTCAGGGCGAACTTGTCGACGCTCGCAAAGCCTGACGTGAAGCCCACGTGATCGAGAAGGCCCTGGTCGTCATAGAGGCCCAGCAGCAAAGATCCGACCACCGGCTTATCGGTGGCGTAGCGAAAACCGCCCACCACGCAGTCAGCGGTTCTGACGCGCTTGACCTTGATCATGGCGCGCTCGCCCTCTTGATAAGGTGCGTCCAGACGCTTGGCGACCACCCCTTCCATCGCAGGATCAGCGAGCCAGGACAGGGCGACCGAGCGATCAGTCGTTCCGCGCGTGATCAAGATTGGCACGTTCTCGGGGATTCTGGCGGCGAACGCCTGCAGCGCGGCGTGGCGTTCCTGAAGGGGCAAGGCCCGGAGGTCCCGGCCATCCGGAGACTGCAATATGTCGAACAGCGTCAACGTCGTCGGCGTCGCCTTGGCCAGTTTGGCGATACGTGCGGCGGACGGATGCAACCGCATCTGCAGGGCCTCGAATGATGATCCGTGTTCGGACTGAATCAGAAGCTCCCCGTCTAGAATGAAGGGTGACGGGACTAGGTCTCGACAGAGCGCCACGACTTCCGGGAAGTAGCGGTCCAGGGACTTTCCGGATTTAGCCTGAAGGCGCACCTCGTCGCCATCCCGAAACGCCAGACAGCGAAAGCCATCCCATTTGGGCTCGTACCACCAGCCCTCACCATCGGGGAGCACGGCCTCGGCGCGCGCCTCCATCGGCGCGATGATTCTGGCGAATGCAGAAGGCGCCCTCGACATTTCAGCGCGTTGGGGGCGCGTCCACCCCTGCCGGACCCGAGATCTTCTGTGTCTGATCGCCCTGCAGTCTGTTGATCGCCTGACCCAGCACGTCTTCCTTGCGAAGAAAGAGGGCGGCGAAGGGCACGCCTTCGGATCGGCCCGTGCCGTAGCCATCCTTGCTGAGGATGATATCCGTCGCCGAGACGGTGACGGTCAGGCCCGCCGCCCGGTCCGCGGCGGACCGCAGGCGTTCGGCCAGGTCGTTGAGGTCGAGGGTCATGGCGTTGTCTCCTGGATCAATCACGGCTTCCCGATCGCTCAGGGCCGCATGATCACCTTGGTGATGGTGTCCTGCTTGTCGTGGAACATCTTGTAGCCCTTGGGCGCATCCTCAAGCGGAATGCGGTCGCTGATGACGAAGGAAGGGTCGATCTTGCCCTCCTGGATCAGGGACAACAGGGGATGCAGATACTTGTGCATGTTAGTCTGGCCCATCTTCATGGTCAGGCCTTTGCCGAACGCCGCGCCGAACGGGACCTTGTCGAGGAAGCCGCCATAGACGCCGGGGATCGACAGGTGCCCGCCCTTCTTGCAGGCGAGGATCGCTTCCCGAAGCACATGCGGCCGGTCGAAACTGACGTGGAGGGTGGTCTTGACGAAATCGAGCACATTGTCGATCGCCCAGCCGTGCGCCTCCAGCCCCACTGCGTCTATGCAGCCATCGGGACCACGGCCGCCGGTCATTTCCGTCAGCGCTTCATTGACCTTCACAGTCTCAAAGTTGAGCGTGTCGGCGCCGCCAGCCCGCGCCATTTTCAGCCGGTCCTCGCGGTGGTCGATGGCGATCACCCGTTCTGCGCCGAGCAGGAAGGCGGAGCGTATGGCGAACTGACCCACTGGCCCGCAGCCCCAGACGGCGATGGTGTCGCCGGGCTGGATGTTGCAGTTCTCGGCCGCCTGATAGCCGGTCGGGAAGATGTCGGACAGGAACAGCACCTGCTCGTCGTCGAGGCCTTCGGGGATTTTGATTGGGCCGATGTCGGCGAACGGCACGCGAACATATTCCGCCTGCCCGCCGGCATAGCCGCCCATCATGTGCGAGTAGCCGAACAGGCCAGAACCGGAATAGCCGTAGAGCGCCTCCATCATGTCCGCCTTTCCGGCCGGATTGGTGTTGTCGCAGGCGGACCACATGTCGGTCTTGCAGGAAAAACACTGGCCGCAGGCGATGGTGAAGGGCACCACCACCCGGTCGCCGATGTTGATCTTGGAGCGGTCGACGCCAGAGCCCAGCTCGACCACCTCGCCCATGAATTCGTGTCCCAAGATGTCGCCGTGGTGCATGGTGGGGATCACCCCGTCGTAGAGATGAAGATCTGAACCGCAGATGGCGGTAGCAGTGACTTTCAGTATGGCGTCCTTGGGATTGACAATCTTGGGGTCCGGGGTGGTATCGACCCGGACGTCGTGCCTTCCGTGCCAGCATAGGGCGCGCATCGGCTCTCTCCTCGAAAATGATTTGGTTAGACAGGGCCGGCGTGAGCGCGGGGCGCGGCGTCGGGCGCTTCGGTGGTGGCGATCTCGCCGGTTTCGATCAGCATCTTCAGGCGGCGAAGGTCGCGGTGCGCCTGAACGCCGGGCTCTTTCTGGAACAGTTTGGCGATCACCTCGCCAAGAGCGCCACCCGGCGGGTCGTAGACGATGTGGGCATGAATTTCGGCGCCCCGCTCACCCGGCGCATCCTTGAATTCCACAAAGCCGGCGTTCTTGATATCGGCGCCCTCGGCGGTTTCCCAGGCGATGCGGCGGCCGGGTTCGTCTTCGGTGATCACCGCGTTCCATTCGACCGTCTTGCCCGCCGGCGCCTTGACCACCCAATGCGATTTGCACTCGTCGATCACATCGATCCGTTCAATGTTCTCCATGAAGTGGGCCAAGTTGGAGAAGTCGCGCCAGAACGCATATAGAGCGTCGGCTGGTCGACCGATCGTTATCGACTTCATGATTGCAGTATCGGCCATCACTGAGCTCCGGAGTGTGGAGCAGAAAGCCTTCAAGCAGCGGCGCGTTCCCACGGCAAAGCTTTATAAGCTATTGCAAAGCTCAAGTTTTTCTTCCTAGGCGGGAACGGCTTTAAGAACAGGGTTGTTTAGCGGTCATAATTTGGAGTGCCGACATGGACGACAATACCCTTCGCCCCCTGGCCGTCGTGACTGGAGCCTCCAGCGGGATCGGCTATCAACTGGCCAAGCTGTTTGTAGAGGATAACTACGACCTGGTCATAGCCGCAGATCAGCCCGCCATCGTCGAAGCGGCCGACGCGTTCCGGCGCGGCGGCGCCCGGGTCGACGAGGTGCAAGCCGATCTAGCGACGACGGACGGTGTCGACAAACTCCTCGCGGCGATCGCCGGGCGACCGGTGGACGCCTTAGCGGCCAACGCGGGGCAAGGCCTTGGCAAGGGGTTCCTGGATCAGGACTTTGGCGACATCACCCAGGTGGTGAACACCAACATCACCGGCACGCTTTATCTGCTGCACAAGCTGGGCGGCCAGATGCGTGAGCGCGGACGAGGCAAGATCCTGCTCACCGGTTCCATCGCCGGCCTCATGCCGGGCACATACCAGGCCGTCTACAATGGCACCAAGGCCTTCATCGACAGCTTCTCCTTCGCTCTGCGCGCGGAGCTGAAGGACAGCGGCGTCACGGTCACCTGCCTCCTGCCGGGGCCGACCGACACCGAGTTCTTCGAGCGGGCGGACATGATGGACACCAAGGTCGGCCAAGGGAAAAAGGAAGATCCCGCCAAGACGGCCAAGCATGGCTTTGACGCCATGATGAAGGGCGAGGGCGACGTGGTCTCCGGCTTCATGAATAAGGTCCAGGCGGCGATCGCTGCGGTCACACCGCAATCCGCACTGGCTGAACTTCACCGTGGCATGGCCGAACCCGGCTCGGGTGCGAAGTAGCCGACGATGGCCTCTGACAAACCGAACGATCCCATTCGGCGCTCGCTGATGCTCGGCGCGGGCATCGCGGGCGCAGCCCTCGCCACCAAAGCCGCCTCCGCGCCCACGCCGGACGGCCGCTCGGACACCGAGCCCCGCGAACTGAACGGCCAGCCTGTGCCCGAACCGTCGGCGGACAAGAGCGCCGGGCCAATCAAACCGGCTCGGGGTTCCATGCTCACCGGCAAGGTGGCGGTGGTCACCGGTTCAGCGCGGGGGATCGGGCGGGCCATCGCGGTGGAGATGGCCGCCAATGGGGCGGACGTGGTCTGCCTCGACATCTGCGGCTTCGTCTCCACCGCCTCCAACGCCAAGCCCGCCACGGCCGCCGACCTTGACGAAACGGTGCGCCAGATAAAGGCTTTTGGACGGCGCGGGGAAGGGATCAAGGCAGATATCCGCGACATCGCCTCCCTTCGCCGTATCGCGGATGACGTGGACGCCCGCTATGGCAAGATCGACATCGTGGTGGCCGACGCCGCGATCCAGCGTTGGAAGTCTCTTCTCGAGATGGAAGACGCGGACTGGCGCGACGTAATCGATAACAACCTGAACGGCACGGCGAACACCGTCCGCGCCTTCGCCCCAAAGATGGTGGCCAAGAACAAGGGCCGGATCATCCTATTGTCGTCCATGCAGGGCAAGCACGGCACCAAAGACGCCGCCAGCTACTCGGCGTCCAAATGGGGCATCATCGGCTTGATGAAGTCGGCGGCGCTGGAACTTGGGCAGTATAACATCACGGTCAACGCGCTCCTGCCCGGCCTCGTGGACACCGCCCTCACGCGCTACGAGAAGCGCCTTTCCGAAAGCTCCCAGGAAACCGGACAGGATCTCGGTCCAAACCCGACGCCCCAGCAGGCTTGGGATATCAGGAAGCCTACCGTTCCCTTGAAGGTCGGCTGGCTTCAGCCCGACGACATATCCCCCGCCGCCGTCTTCCTCGCTTCCGATGCCGCGGCCATGGTCACCGGCGCCAACTACGAGGTCACCGGCGGCGATAGCGCCAAGGATATTTAAAGCAGGGGTTTGCCCGGCCTCGCATGAAAAGCGTGTCAACGATATGGCCAAGGCGAAGAACCAAGGACGTCGATCTACGTTACATTCTGCGAGTGGGGAGATCACAGCGGCCGGGCGGGGTATGTCACAGACAAAACAGATCATCGGGCTTCTCATCGCAGTCGCCCTAACGATCACCTACTTCGTCATCTTACTGACGGACAGCGGTCGACTATAAGCCGCCTCAATGTCTGAGCCTGTCGGCAACTCACCGCCGTCGCTGGGCGTGCGCCGCGCTTGTGAATAACGCGCAAACGCCTGCCGCTACGAGGGGGAAGACGGTCGAACACTATTTAGAACTCATTTGAGCTCCTACGATTGTCATCGTACGTAAATACGATGGCGTCGAGCATGCAAGTGCGACGGCATCGACGCCGGCTCTAACAACATCGAGGAATACCACGCCTTGGCGATGGTGGCTGTTGCAGGGCGATCGCGAAAACGCTACACGCCTCCACGTCGGAAAAGGCAGACTTGGTGTGGTCCAGCCCAGGTCCTTTCGGAAGCGAAAGCTCTGTCGATGCCTTGTGCATGAGTCCCACGACGAACCGCTCCGGTCGAACAAAGCCCAGGCTTCAGCCTAAAATCGCGCCGCGAAAGCTGAGCTCCCGCAAGCATTTCACGGCCGAACAGATCGGTTCTTCGCCTTAGTAGTCGGCCTTTAGAGCCAAATAGAACACATATCCGTCCGCGCTTCTGGGAATCCAGGTTGGGCCGGCCGATGCGAGGAGCGACCAGTGCTTCACCAGTTTATAGGTGGCGGCCAGGTTGACGGTCTTGTAACCGCCGCCATCTCTAGCGTCGGGCGTCTGGCCATAGGCTTCGACGCCAAGGGACAGGCGCTTGCCGATGTTCCGGCTGACCGCCGCCCCGCCCTGCCAGAAGTCGCGTTGTCTGGCGCCAGGATTGATCTGATAGCCGCCGCCGCCAAAGACGGACCAAGGACCAAAGTCCTTCTCGGCCCAGATCGGCAGCAAGAGGCCGAACTTGCCCGTTCCGAACTGATGGCCGGACGTGGGGACGAACAGCCGCGGAAAGACGGCGACGTCGGGCGTCCAGCTATTGTCCGCCTGATGCAGGAAACGGTACTTGACCGCCAACTCCACGTCGCCTGGACCGCTCCGCAATGCCCCAAAGTTGGAGCCTTTGGCGCTGTCGAACGCCAACGGAAGAACCGCCGTCAGTTGCAGGTCTTTGGCTGCGCCGTAGTTTAGGTCCAGGCCGGCTTCGCCGGCAAGATCGGCGGGCGTTTCAGCGCCGATGGCGAAGTTATAGATTTCCCAGTGGCCAACGTCGGTGGGCTCCGGATCGTCGCTGAGGTAGGGCGGTCCTGCTTGCACACGGCCAGCGGTTCCGACGCCAACGGTCATCGCCATCAGAATGATGAGGCGTCTTACGTTTCGCATTCCCCCTTCTACCAATTAAACGCTTTCGCCATCCGTTGTTGCGCATCAGCACAACATATGTTGATTTGCGCGGCAATGCGAAAGCGACGGCCGTCCCCACAAGCTCGCGCCATCTTGGAGGCGCTGCTCGCCCGCCCTCTGGATTGGCAATACGGCTATGACCTTTCAAAGCGGGTGGGGCTGAGTTCGGGAACCCTTTATCCAGTCCTGATCCGCCTGAACGACCGCGGCCTTCTGGAAGCCAAGTGGGTGGAGGCGGAGCGACCCGGCCGGCCGGCGCGCCATGCTTATCGCCTGACCTCGGAGGGGGTGGCGTTCGCCCGCGGGCTGAACGGGGCGCACGAACCTCGCGTTCGCCCGACCAAGGCGGTGCTCGCATGACGCTCAGCGCCCGCACGAAACGCCGGCTGGCAGACCTGATGATGGGTCAAGCGCGATGGTCTCTGCGCCGAAAGCGCCAAGAATGGGCCGATGCGATGACGCATGAAGGCGCGGCGATCCTCTCCGATGATGAGCGCCTGCGCTGGTCGACGGGCTGTGTGCTCGCCAGTTGCCGCGCGCCCGGGGCCTTTGAATGGACGATCTACCCGACGCTACTCAGCGCTGGGGTCGTCCTCATGACGGTATATCAATGGAGCGTTGATGAGAGCCTCAGGACCGTTGCGGTGCTTAGCCTCATCGGCATGATCCTCGGCGTGCTCCAGCCCAGGCGATTCTGGATCTCCGGGGCGGCGATCGGCCTGGTCGTCGCCGCCGTGAACACCTTTGAGACGATCAGCGGCGTTCGGCCGGCTTATGAAACCTATCAGCATACCTTCCTGCACGACGCCCGATGGGCGGTGCTGGTGGCGCCGGCGCTGATCGCCTCCGGCGTCGGCGGCTGCCTTGGCCGAACACTGCGTCCAACATCGGGTGCAAGGACGTGACGGCCAGGGACAGACCGAACGACCTTGCGGATGCGGTGCTGAGCAAGGCGCCCCAGGCCACGCTGATGTTCTGGCTGGTGAAGATCTGCGCCACCACGGTGGGGGAGACCGGCGGCGATGCGATGTCGATGACGCTGAAACTCGGCTACGCCGTCGCCACCCTGATCTTCCTGGCCTTCTTCGTGGTGACCATGGCGGTGCAGGTCAAGGCGCGTCGCTACCATCCCTGGAGCTATTGGCTGGTGGTGGTGGCCACCACCACCGTCGGCACCACCACCTCGGATTTCATCGACCGCACCCTTCACCTCGGCTACGTGGTCTCGTCGGCTGGCCTTCTGGCGCTGGTGATCGCGGTGCTGATCGCCTGGAAGCTCACCACCGGCAAGATCGCGGCGGACCACATCGCCACGCGCAAGGACGAAGTGTTCTACTGGCTGACCATCCTCGTCTCCAACACCCTTGGCACCGCCCTTGGAGACTTCTCCTCCGAGACCATCCCCGACCTGATGGACAAGATCGGCCCTCATTTTATGAGCTCGGCGCCCGCCGGTGGGTGGGACGCCTGGGGGTTTGAACTGGCGGCGGTGGTGTTCGCCGCCTTGATCGCCGTGGTGGCGGCGCTGCACCTTTTGAGATGGGCGCCCCAGGCGGTGCTGTTCTGGGCGGCCTATGTGCTGACGCGCCCGCTCGGCGCCACCCTCGGCGACACCTTGACCAAGCCGCACGCCCAGGGCGGCCTCGACTTCGGGCGCTTCCTGGCCACAGGGGTGATCGCCCTGACCATGGTTGTCCTCATCCTGGCGACGCCGAAGCTGCGCCGACCGGCCCAGCCCGCCGGTGCATGACGCCGACCCGTCCTATCGAAATTCATCCACTGGAGTGCACGCCATGCTTCAACGCCTAGCTCTCGTCGCCGCCTGCATGGCGCTCGCCTCACCCGCCTTTGCGGCGCCGGCCTACACGCTGACGAAAACGACGCCCCTCGGCCTGCCGGATCGGTGGGACTATGTGGTGTTCGACCAGCCGACCGGGCGGGTCTACATCGCCCATGGCGACAAGCTGGACGTGATCGGCGCGAAGTCCGGCGATCTCGTGGGCGAGGTCACCGGCATTCCCGGCGGCACGCACGGCACGGGGATTTCGGCGGCCACGGGCCTCGGCTACACCGACGACGGCAAGAACGGCTTGGCCGTCGCCTTCGACCTGAAGACGCTGAAGGTCGTCAAGCAGATCCCTGCCGACCAGGACGCCGACGGCATCGCTGCAGACGCCGCCACCGGCCACATCTTTATCATTGAAGGCGATCCAGCCGCGATCACCGTGATCGACCCGAAGACCAACGCCGCCCTCACCACCATCAAGGTTGGTGAGAAGATGGAATACGCCGTCTCGGACGATAGGGGCTCTCTCTACATCGCCGGCGTCGAGAAGAACGATCTGTTGAAAATCGATACGAGCACCAACACCGTAGTGGCCCGCTGGCCCACGCCAGACTGCATCAGGCCGCACGGCCTAGCGATGGATAAGGCCGGGCGCCGCCTCTTCATGGGCTGCGCCAACAGCATGATGGTGGTGGTGGACGCCGACAGCGGCCGGGTGGTCGCCAAGCTGCCCATCGGCAAGGGTAACGACGCCGTCGCTTACGATTTCAAACGTACGCGTGTGTTCAGCTCCAACGGCATCGACGGAACCATCTCCGTCTACCAGCAGAGTTCGCCCAACGCCTACAGTCTCCTGGAGACCATCCCCACCGCGATCAGCGGACGCACCATGGCGGTCGATCCCGCCAGCGGCCGCCTCTTCATCGTCGCCGCCGAGACGGACCCCAGCCCCACGCCGGGCGGTCGACCGCACGCGCGCCCTGGAACCACGCGCGTGATGATCTTCGATCCGGCGAGCTGACATGTCGTCGATGAGCGGAGACGGTTCTGAACCCTGCGTTCATGTTTAGTATAGTCACCACCGTAATCGCCAAGTCTGGCGTGGTCGGCTGCTTGAGAACATTTTACCTATAATACCGTCGGAACTGATCCTTCCGCTGGTGGGCTACCAAGCGGCGGCCGGTCAGTTCGATCCTGTCGTGGTGATCATCGCCGCGGCGCCGCCTTCGCGGCCCACGAACTGAGCCAGACGTGCCGCGCGATACTCTCCAGCGACAATTTGAAAGGCGGCTTAGCGACGTTCTAACGCAGGTTTCAATTCGTCCTCCGCCCATTGCCGGAACGTGGTCGGTGCGGTGTTTGCGGACGTTCGTTCAGCCGCATTGTCCATGCCTTCGTTCTTGGCTCGCATCATGTCGACGTAGCCGGTCGCGAACTCATCGCTCATGCCGCGCTGCATCAGCTGCGCCTTGAAGGCGTCGAACGGGACTTGGTGGTAGCGCACCTCGCGGCTAAGGACGTCCGAGAGGATGGCGGCGATGTCGTTGAACGACAGGTCCTGCGGTCCGACCAGCGGCACGTCCTCCTGGCCGGTCCATGAGCGATCCTGCAGAAGCCGAGCCGAGGCCGATCCCATGTCGCGCGTGGCGGTGTGAGGGAGCTTCCTGTCCGGATCGAGCGGCCCGAACATCTGGCCCTGCTTGATCGCGTCGACCTGCTGAAGCGCGTTCTCCATGAAGCTCGGCATGGCGAGGCCGCGAACCGCGGCGCCGGTCTCTCCCAAAAGGTCGACCATACGTATCGACGCGGTGACCAGCCCCGCGCGATCTTCCCATTCGGTGCCACGTCCGAGGGCGGTGACCACGACGACGCGTTGAACGCGCAGGCGGCGGATCGCTTCAGCCGCCGGACAGGTGAAGTTGATGTAGGTGTCGTCGAGGGTCTCGGATGGTGTGGGCGGCGCGACCCAGAACACGGCCTCGGCGCCGTCGAAGGCGCGATCCACGATCGCGGCGTCGCCGTGCGATCCCTCGACGATCTCGACCCGATCGAGGACCTCCTGGGGGAGATTGCCCGCATCCCGGACGATGACGCGTACCGTCTCGTCGGCGTCAAGCAGATGCTGGACGACGTGGCGGCCTATGTTGCCCGTCGGCGTCGTGACGACGATCACGTAAGGTCTCCAATGTAGGTTACGCTGGTTGTTGACGCGGACGAGCCGAGTGAGCGGTTAATGAGCGGTTGGCCGCAGCCGATCGTAGTTCCGGCGGAAGAGCGAGACGGCGGCATCGACGCCCAGGCGGTTGATGCTGGCCATCGTCCAACCTCGGGCCCAGGGGAACGGCTTCCCTAAGCCCTCGGCGACCATCTCCGCGCCAAGCTCGGGCGTGGTGGCGAGATGGATGGAGCCGTCGAGATGGATATGGCCGAGTTCGTCGCGCCCAATATAGAAGTCGATCCCGTCGACGCGGGTCTGGTCGTTGAGGTGCCAATGCGTCGTGGCCTTGACCTCCGGCCATGCGGCGACGGCGTCAGCCACCGCCTGTGCAGATCCGCCGAGCAGCGGCGGCGGCGCAAGCGGGCCCTTGGCTTCGCGGGGCAGTGTGGAAAGCGCTTGATCGGTCATGATAATTTCCTTGTTCAAGAGGCCGGCGGCGGCCGCCTGGCCGGGGTTTGGTATCTCAACGGATCACCACTGATAACGACCCATTTTGTTGGCATACCCGTCGTTGAAGAACCCGCCGGTAGGGCCCAGCGGGCCTAGCGTCGCCAGTTCCACGGCGATGGCTGCGGCCTCCTCCACGGTGCGCGTGCCGGTATGGCCGTTAAGGTCGGTGGCGGTGTAGCCGGGATCGGCGGCGTTGACCTTGATCCCGTCGGCGAGCAGCGCCTTTGCGAGTTTGACGGTGAGCATGTTGAGCGCCGCCTTCGACGCGCAGTAGCCCGCAGCCCCCACGTTCCAGATCAGGCTCGTCATGTCGGCGGTGTCGGAGATCGAGCCTAGGCCGCTGCTCATCATCACGATGCGCGGGGCGGCCGACTTGCGCAGCAGCGGCAGCAGCGCCTGCGTCACCCGGAGTGGCCCCAGCGTGTTGACCTCGAACATCGCGCGAACATCGTCGACCGCTTCCTTGGTCACTTCCGGCGGCGGGCTGCCGACACTGATCCCGGCATTATTGACGAGAACGTCCAGCACGCCGGCCTCGGTCTCAAGGCGAGCGGCGGCTGCCGTCACGATGCCACCATCGGCGACGTCGAGCGCGATGGCGTGGGCGTCGGCGCCGGCTTCACGGAGACCGGCCGCGGCCGCTTCGCCGCGATCGGCGTCACGGCAGGCGAGCCAGACGGTCAAACCCCGTTCGCCGAGTTGGCGGGCGATGGCCAGGCCGATGCCCTTGTTCGCGCCGGTCACAAGTGCATTAGTCTTGTTTGACATGGTCACCTCCAGGCTCCTCATGTCGTAACGAGGCGTGAGATTCACATTCCCGATGCTGCCAGAGACTTGCCCGATCCTACCAAGTTCGCCATCTTCTACTGAGTTTGAGTGAGGGTGACGCGGGATGGAAGTCGAAGCGATGGTGTCGAAGCAGGCCGCGCTCGCTGCCGAGCACGCCAGCTCGCCACCGGCTCAGTCCGCCGTTCCGGGGCTGATGATCCGGTGCAGCGCCGAGCCGACGCCGCCGATCCCCGCGCTCTTCGAGCCTGTCTTCTACATCGTGCTGCAAGGATCGAAGCGCCTGACCTTCGCTGGCCGAACGCACGACTTTGGTGCTGGAACCTGCGCTGTGGCGAGCGTCGGTTTGCCCTTCGTCAGCCAGGTGATCGAGGCTTCTCCTTCCAAACCCTATGTCGGCGCCGAGCTGAGGCTTGATCCCGGCGTCGTGGCCGACCTGCTGATCACCTTGCCAGAGGCTTCCGAGCGGGTTGCTCCAAGCTTCGCTGCGGCTCCGGCGGACCCGATGGTCCTGGAGCCGTTCGGTCGTATGCTGCGACTGCTGGCGACCCCTGCCGACGCCGCCGTGCTCGCTGGACCCTTTGCGCGTGAGCTATGCTACCGGCTGCTTCAGGGGCCGCTCGGCGACACGTTGCGCCAAGTGGGCCGGCGCGGCTCACGCTTCGCCCAGATCCGTGCGGCAGCTGACTGGATAGGGGCCAACGCCGACAAGTCGCTCAACGTGAAACGTCTAGCCGCCGACGTCGGCATGAGCCCAACGTCGCTCCACCGGCACTTCAAGGCCATCACCGGCTACAGCCCGCTCGCGTACCAGCGCTACCTACGTCTGCTGGAGGCACGTCGGATACTCCACACTGGGGACGCGCCCGTGACCACCACAGCCTTTACCGTGGGTTACGCGAGCCCGTCCCAGTTCAGCCGCGAGTACAAGCGTATGTTCGGCGAACCACCGGTGAAGGACATAAGGCGCCAAGACCGCGCCGCCTAAACCAGCCAGCGGCGTTGTCAGACCAAATGTATCCGCCGCTGTGAGCCGTCAGCTTCGCATAAAACCAAGATTTGGCTGAGCAAACGCATTGAGCCGTGGGAAAATAGTCTCTAGCTGAGCGTTAGTTACACCTAACCATTTAGCCATCGTCGCCATATAAGCGTCGACCGGCGTGGTCGGGATGAACGCCGTACCCGCCGCGTCTGGATTGGAAAAGGCCGGCGTGGTCGCGGTCGCCGCCCGATCGATCCCAAGTGTGGGATAGGCGCCGTAGATATCACCGCCTTTCACCGCGCCGCCCATCACAAAATGATGGCCGCCCCAAGCGTGATCCGTACCGTCGCCGTTGGTCGTGAAGGTGCGGTTGAAATCGGATGCAGTGAAGGCTGTGACTTGCTCATCCAACCCGAGATTTCTCAGCGCACTATCGAAATAGCCGAGCGCATGGTCAAGCTGAGCCAGCAGAAGGCCTTGGCGGCCGTTTTCATTGTCATGGGTGTCAAAGCTTCCATACTCCACGAAGAACACTTCGCGTTTGACCCCGAGCGCGGCGTGGGCGACCGCAGTTTCCGCAACCGCTTGCAACTGATCCGCCAACGGATTGTCTACGATATTGCCACTGATCGGATCGGTGAAGGCGCTTGGCGAAGCGACCTTGGTGTAAGCGCCGCCTGCGTTTAAGGCGCTGTCGAACACCACGGACGTGTTGATCGATCGGGTGACCGCCGCCGCGTAGTCCACCATGAGGAAGTTGGTCGCGTTCGATCCCAGCGAATAGTCCTGAACGCCGTCGCGAAGCTCGCTTAGAAGGTTGCTCGACGCGTTGTAGGTTCCTGTGAGGTTCAAAAGGCTGATCGTCTCCGCCGTCGCCATGTTTTTCGCGTAGTTGACGCGAAACGGCTCGGTCGTCACTCCGGAAAGATAGACACTGTTTCCGGCGGTCGTGATGGCGCTAAAATCCGTGGCGGAGCCGTTCACCGCCGCGAAGGTGTCGCCGATCAGGCCGCCCCATCCGGTCGCGGCGCCGGCGACCTGGCCCGACTGCCAGGCGGATTGTTGATCCGCATGAGAGAACAGTCGCTGCGGGATGAGCGTCGTCGGGCCAGGGTTCAGATAGGTCGCCTTGGTCAGCGGCGCTAAAAGCGTCCCCACGTTGGCGATCGCCCCCAGTCGCCCGGCTGAGAACAACGACTGGGTGTTCGGCAGAAAGGGATGGATCGCGAACGTCCGGTCTTGCGGAGCCGACGAGGTGGCGTTGCCCGCGGGAACGAGTTGCTTTGTGTGCGGCGTGATCGGCAAAACGCCGCCCCAATGTTCGGGCATGGAGGTGGTGGTGATCGCCCTGTTGGTTAGGGGAGAGGTTTGGCCAATCGGTACGGCGGCGGTCCCTGGCGGCATCAAGGCGATGGGGTCGAACCCGAGGAATCTGGACGACCAATACTGCGAAAAACTGCCCTGGTCCGTCGCCAGCAACATATTATTCGAGTCATTGCCCCCAAGCAGAAAAATGCAGACCAGAGCTCGATAGGCCGATGACTCGCCGGCTGACTGGGCGGCTGCGGAGCCGACCGCCGAAAGGTTGAGCATGAGCGGCCCCGCCGCACCCAGCGCCGCGAACTGAAGCAGAGCATTACGCCGAGAAGGAAGTTTCTGGGTCACGCCGCCACTCCTAACGCTGAACAATGTATTCGGGCGAAGTCAAAGCGATGATGAAGGCGTTCTTGACCTTGTCGAATTGGACGGCGCTCTTTTGCGCCGCCGTCGGCGTTCTCGCCCGGGAGACCGTGGCGTTCAAAACCCTCAACAGGCGTGCAGAGAGGCCGGAGCTCATCGTGCCTCCGAAAAACAGGAAGTTGATCCGATCGATCAAGGCTTGGTTGTTGTCAGCGCCCGTCGCCCCGGGCGGCGTTAGCGCCGCCACCTCTTTGGCGTAAGTGACCGTGACGGCGCCTTTGGGCCAGCCCATGTTTTGAGCGACGTCGATCATCAGGTTGGCGTAGCTGGCGACGGTCAGGACATCGACCGCCTGAAACTCCGGGGCGACAAGACCGGCCTGGGCGATGTTCGTTCCGGGCGGGACATAATCCGGCGTCCAGAAATTGAACACAGACAGCGCTTCCAGCGGCGCTTGATCTAGCAGATCCGGACTGCCGAAGTCGGAAAATTGCGTGAAGTCGCCCAGCGGCGCGCTTGTCGTCGGCTGGGATGTGGCTTCGCAAGCTCTCAGCCAGTGTGTCATCCGAATGGTGGGTTCGCGCAGCTTGCCGAACGTGTTTCCTGCGGCGACCGTCGCGCTCTTAGCTTCGGGATCCGTCAGGACCGCCGTCAGCGTGGCCAAAAGGTCTCCGTAAGTCGACGGCTGGTAAGGATTGCCGACAAAGGCCGCGGCGACCCGGCCGATGTACGCGGCGCTCGGGTTGCTGGTGACAAAGCGCTGGATCAAGCGTCGGCCGATAAACGGCGCGACATTCGGTTGCGCCGAAATCGTCTGCAAAGCGGTATCGAGAGACTGGCTTTGATAGGCGCTGAGCGCCGCAGCGCCGGCTGGAGTCGTAGGCGAGGGACCGCCGTAGGCCGCGATGGTCGTCCCAAGGAAGGTTTTGGCCAGTTGCGAATGATAGAGCGGATATGAGATCAGGTTCTGCACGTCCGGAGACGTCAAATCCGTGCCGTTGGCCGGTTGGCGGCTGAACGTCCCCGCCGTTGGCTTAACGGCATACCAACCCCAACCTGTGAAAACATTGGCCAAGGCGGCGATGTCGGGGAACCCGAAGGGGGGCGGCGCGGCGGCGCCCGTGGTGTCGAGTTTGGGGGAGCCGTCCGCATTCAGGCTCACAAGCCCTACCGACATCAACTGCAGGACCTCGCGGGCGTAGTTCTGATCGGCGTGACGGGTCGGGTCGTTGTCGGCCTGCTGGCTACCGGTGATATTTAGAAAAAGCCCCATCGCCGGGTGCAGCGTGACGGCTTTCAAAAGGTCGAAATAGCTGCCGAACGCATTGGCGCTGAGCATGTCGTACCAGGACGCCGCGATACGCGCCGAAATCGTCGATGACTCGAACGACACGACGAAGATTTCGGAAAGCGCCAACGCCATCCGATGACGCAGTTGGTCATCTCCAAGAACGGCGCGAGCCCAAAAACTCTCCTGAAACTGTGGAGACTTGACGGCCTTCAGGTGGATATCGGAAGCCGCACCGGCAGAGCCAGCAGCCGCGAGGGCGATTTGATAGGCCGCTGAGAAATCAGCTTGCCGGCGCACAATCCATTGCAAATGGAAATTGGGGGTCGAAGACCAAAAGCCGGACACGCTCGACGGCGTCGGTCCGGCTTGAACCTGCGCGGCGATCCATCGGTGCGTTCCCAACGACTCATATGTTGCGACCGATGTATCCGTAGCGCCGAACGTCGCGCGGTTGATGAAAGCCGCTGCGGATATTGTCGGTGCTTGCGCGGTTGCAGCATTGCTGGTGCTTGAAGATGCGGCGATCTTTTTCGCGACCGTGGCGACCGCCGCCGCTCCGGCAACGACGGCTCCCAAACCGACAACGGCCTTCGGCCCTGCTACCGCCCCAGATGTCGCCATGTCGATCCTCCCGCCCAGAAGCCTGAACTCGATTTAAAGTTCGCGAATAGGTACTTTGTCGTCACTGCGACAATTATTCCTTTCATTAATGTTACATTAATATAAGATATTAGCTGAGATCGCCATTTAAGTTTCATAACACAAATAATTAAACAGCGGTTGTAGGAATATATAGACCCTTACATCGGTAGGTATTCGTGGGTGATGTCAGCCTAAACTTGCTTGAGCTCAGTGGTTCCTAGGCCTGTGACGATCGGGCGAGATGCCCAAAACCCGAGCCGCCAAAACCTTTACGCTGGTTTGATTGATCGCCCGAAGTGATCCGCCCAGTTTCAACAAGGCGCTGAAACGCCACAACGCCGCTCAGGGCGGTCGCCAGCTCAGCGAACGGGCAAGTTTTAAAAACCCAACGCTTAGCCGCCCCAGCTGAGTGGAAGACTCTCATGGCCTAATCCAGGGCGGATAGGGGAGAGCTGCGCCCATCCGGCTGGCGACTATGTGCGGGATGGCTACCAGTGCCGTGATGCGCCTTTCGCGGCACTGCTCCGATACGATGGCTCAGCCTTCTTCGGGCCACATGACGGCGACTGCATCGGGCGCATGATCAAACGCTCCGGTCTGCGCTACTAGGTAGAAACCACCTGCCGGGCCGCCGGTGATGGTAGCCCGCAATCGACATCTCGCGAGGTTCAAACCGTCGTAATTCCAAGTTGCTCGCCAGCGTCGCCATTCTCCTTCGCCCCATACGGCCGGAAGGAACGCTCTTAAACACCGACACGACGCGCGTATGAACGTCGCCTCTCTGGCGCCGTCTCAACTTCCGCAAACGGGGCGCAAAGCAGGCGTTAGACACCTCCATCATTCACGAACTGATGTTGACCGTGAGAAGGGCGGCATTTACGGCTAGTTCAATCGAACTCCACCTCAGCTTGAATTTGTCGGCATTGCCGAAGTTAAAGATCGGCGCGGCTGGCGCGACGGTGGAGAGGAGGGTTATTGAGGTTGATCAAATCAACGCTAGTGTGGGTTTCCGCGTTAGCGGGCTTAGCGTTGCAGATCAGCGCGGCCCAAGCGGCGAACACGCCGCAGATCGGGCCCAAACTCGGTTGGGTCCGAGACACGCCATCCATGCCTTCGGAGAAGGATGACGTCAAAGGCTTACCGGCAACCGTCCTGCTCAACGACACGCAGCTTGACCTTGATACGGAGGGTTGGACCGAGTTTCACGAAGTGAAGGTGAAGGTGAAGGCCCCTGAGGGCTTGCAAGCCCTCAGCGCCATCCCGTTTCAGTGGTCGCCTTGGGGCGACACCCTAGTCTTCCATTCCGCGTACATCTTGCGCGACGGTCAGATCATAGACGTTCTACCTAAGGATGGCGCCTTCACTGTCCTGCGGCGCGAAACCGGACTTGAACAGGCGATGCTCACCGGCGAGCTTACGGCCCTACTCCAGCCGGAGGGTCTTCAGGTCGGCGACGTTTTGGATGTCGCCGTGTCTGTTCGACATGCCGACCCCGTGTTGAAGGGCAGGACTGGCGTAGTGTTGGCTAACTGGGACTTGTCGCCCATTGGCACGTTCCGGCTTGAAGCCCGCTGGCCATCGTCGCTTGCTGTTCGGTGGCGCGAAACCGCCGGTCTTCCAGCCCCACGTCGCAGCGAAACCAACGGCGTTATCACCATGTCGTTGGCGTTGCAGGACGTGCGTCCGCCGATCCTTCCCGCTCATGCACCGGCTCGCTTCCAGCATGGCCGTCAAATCGAATTCTCTATGCTGGCGGACTGGAAAGCACTGGCGCAGGTCATGGCGCCGCTCTTCGTGAAAGCAAGTGAACTGGAGACTGAGTCGCCGTTGGCGGCACAGGCGGCGTTGATCGCTAACGCCTCGCAAGACCCGAAAGTGCGGACGGCGGCGGCCTTGCAGCTTGTTCAGGGGAAAGTTCGCTATCTGGCGCATGCGGAGGCCGGCGGCGGCTACACCCCACAAAGCGCCGACGAGACTTGGCGTCTGCGATACGGTGACTGCAAGGCGAAGACCGTCCTCTTGCTGGCTTTGCTGCGCGAACTCGGTGTTTCCGCAGAGCCCGTGCTTGCCAGCACTACGGCAGGCGACGGGTTGAGCGCACACCTCACTTCAGCGCTTCTGTTCGATCACGTGCTGGTTCGCGCAAAGGTGGACGGGCGTGACTATTGGCTGGACGGCGCCCGTCAAGGCGACCGCAATCTGGATGAGATCGTTACGCCCGCTTACGGCTGGGTCTTGCCGCTGAATTCGACGAACGGCGAGCTCGTCCATATCGGCCCGGCGCCGAGCTTGCGGCCTGAGATCACGCAGGTGATCCGCTATGACGCCTCCGGCGGCGTGACGGACCCCGAACCTACGCAACTGAAGACAACGCTTCGGGGCGATCAGGCCTTCTTAGTCCATGCCCAGCTATCGGCGGTCCCCCCTGAGCGGCTGGACACAGCGTTGAAGGCGTATTGGGCCGGCGTGCATACGGCCTTCACGCCGGCGCATGTGGCGGCGTCCTGGGACGCGACCACGGGTGAAGAGACGCTCAAGGCGGATGGAACCAGCAAGCTCGATTGGTCTGGCCACGGGCTTGAGCTACAGAATGTCGAACTGGGTGGGGCGCCAGACATCAAACGCGATCCCGCCGCGAGCGATCAAGATGCGCCTTACCTCGTCCCCTTCCCGAGCTTCGCCGAGATCGACGAGAGCGTCCTCCTGCCACCCGGCGACAAAATTCCCGCGGATCGGGTGAAGACGGCGAATGTTGACACCGTGATCGCCGGCGTGGCCTATCAAAGGGTCGCCACCGTTGCGGACGGCATCTTTCACGTCGTTGCAAGCCAACGGGCTCTCCAGCCGGAAATCTCTGCGGCTGAAGCGCGGGCATCGGTTGGTCCATTGACCACGATGGGAGAGGAGGGCGTCTATGCACCAGCTGGGCCGGCGGCGCGCGCCGCCAAAAACGCCGTCGCGCTAGATAGCCATCCCACCACGGCGGACGACTACCTCGATCGAGGAAGCGCCTTACTAGATGGGAGCAAATTCAAAGAGGCGTTAAGGGATTTCGACGCAGCCGTCGCGCTGGACCCCACGTCGCAGCGCGCTTGGGCGGATCGCGCCGTCGCCCACGCTTGGCTCTCCAGTCCCGCGGCCCTGACGGACGCCGACAAGGCCGACAAGCTCGGGCTGCCAGAAGTCATTGCAGCGAGCGCCCGCGCATTGCTGGCGGCCAACGCGGGCGACATAGAAGGCGCGCGCTCCGGCTATCGTCATGCGCTTAAGCTTGACCCGGCCGACGAGTTCGTCCTTGAACATTTGATCGAGCTCGATATCAAAGCCTCCGACCTTGAAGCCGCGCGCAAGGATATCGCCAACCTATTGAGCGCTCACCCCGAACAGGATCAAAACGCCCACTACTGGCGAGCATTGATCGAACAGGGCGCTCATCACAAGGAAGCCGCCGAACTGGAGCTGGCGCAGATACACGCCACGACCGCTGACGCGCGAATGAGCCGGGCGCGAGTGTATATGCAACTTGGCGACAAGGACTTGGCGCTGGCGGACATCGATGCCGCGATAAAGCTGAAGCCGAGCGCCCACGCTTGGATTTGGCGCGCAAGCGTCGATGGCGGGTATCCGAGCGCAACAGCCAACGCCGACATCGACGCCGCTCTCAAACTGGAGCCGGAAAATTTGGACGCCCGCGTCTGGAAGGTGAATGCGGCCAATTCCCGTGGCGATTACGCCGCCGCCCTTCAAATGACGAACAGCCTTTTGGCAAAGAACGCCGACGCCATCGGCAATTTGCTCGTCGGCCGTGCGGAAATCGAAAACCAACTTGGTCTTGAGGCCGAGGTGGATGCCGACTTCACGCGAGCGCAGGCAATGACCGGCGACGCCGCTCCAAACCTTAGTGTTCTTTGCAATGGTGAGTTCAATGCCCGTTGGCGGCCGGAACTGGCGATTGAAACTTGCCGGAAAGCGCTCTCGGCAGAACCCAAATCTGTCTACTTGCAGGTGGACCAAGCTATCCTACAGCATCGCCTTGGTCGTGAGGCGGAAACGACTAGGACGTTTGACTCACTGGAGGGCGTCGCCAATAGTGCAGCGGAGTTAAACTCCATATGTTATTCGCTGGCCTCCGAGGGTCTGGCGCTCGATCGCGCGTTGGCGAAGTGCGACGCCGCCCTCAAGCTCGCGCCTAGCAACGCCGCCATATTGGACAGCCGCGCCTTCACGCTGATGCGGTTGGGGCGAAGCGCCGAGGCGCTCACAGCCTATAATGCGGCTCTGGCGGCCAACCCGAGAGTCCCTGACTCGCTGTACGGGCGTGGACTGGTTGAGGCGCGCCTGGGATTGAGAACCGAGAGCTTGCGAGACATCCAGGCGGCGCTGGCTATCAAGCCTCAAGTCGCCAAGTTTTTTGCAAAGATGGGGCTTACTTAAGTTGGAGCTGAGCAACGGCATGATGATTGCGACCGCCGCCGCCATCCTGGATAGCCGGGGCGATCGCGGGCGAGATCGCGAATTGCCCTTTCGCGCGTTGGCGGCGAGCGGCGCCGACGCCTCCACTCCGCGACTTTCCGGCTAGGTCGCCAGCGGGGGCCGCGCGCTGTCGATTTCCAGCCCCTCGAACTCGCCCTGTTCACGCCAACGGCGTAGCAGATCAATGAAAGCGATCGGGCCCGCCCCGTATGGGAGGTCGCGGATCAGCCCGTCCGAGACGCGGCCCTCAGCATTGTAGAAACCGGGTGTGCAGGCTTCGAGCACCTTGCGGCGGCCCTCTCCCATGGCGACGATGGTCTGCACCCAGTCCTGCTCCGCCTGCGCCGTCGCCTCGACGGTACGCACGCCTTTTTCCAGGCAGCGCTTGACGATGTAGGCGATATGGGTGGTTTGCTCGTCCAGCATATGCGGGAAATTGGGCGACATGCCGGACTGCGCCTGGCTGATGACGAAGCAGTTCGGAAAGCCGCGCGTGTGCATGCCGTGCAGGGTGGAAAGCCCTTTCGACCACTTGCGCGACAGCGTCTCGCCGCCCACTCCCCGCACCTCGAATCCTGACCTGCGCGAGTAGTCGGTGCTGGTCTCAAAGCCGGTGGCGAACACGAGGCAGTCGAGCTCGACCTCGCGACCGCCCGCCACCACGCCCCGCTCGGTCATCGCCTCCACGCCGCGCCCGGCGGTGTCGACCAGGGAGACGTTGGGCTGATTGAACGCCTGAAGGTACTGGTCGTGGAAGCAGGGACGCTTGCAAAACAAGCTGAACCAGGGCTTCAGCGCCTCGGCGGTCGCCGGATCCTCGACGATGGCGTCCACGCGGGCTCGAATCTGCTCCATCTTCTCGAGGTCGACCCGCTCGAGCAGAGCCGCAGGATCTGCGAGGACCGACGGGTCGGCCATGACCTTTTCCCGCATCGCACGCGCCAACACCGTCCAGCCGTCGCCCACAAGATCGACGGCGGCTAGGTCACTGGTGAATTGGGCGGTGAAGCTCTCCATGCGCGCCTTCTGCCAGCCAGGCTCGAGCGAAGCCGCCCACTCTGGGTCGGTCGGCCGGTTATCGCGCGCGTCCACGGAAGAAGGGGTGCGCTGGAAAACGTAGAGGCGCTCGGCCGAAGCGGCCAGTGGCGGCACGCACTGTATCGCCGTAGCCCCGGTGCCGATTACGCCTACGCGCTTGTCCGCCAGCCCCGTCATGGCCTCGGTCGGGCCGCCGCCGGTATAGGCATAGTCCCAGCGACTCGTGTGGAAGTGGCGCCCTTTGAACAGGTCGATGCCGGGGATTTGGGGCAGCTTGGGCCTGTTCAGCGGCCCGGTGGAGAGGACGACGAAGCGGGCATGGATCACGTCGCCCCGGTCGGTCGCCACCCGCCAGCGTGCCGTGTCCGCCTCCCAATCCAGGGTGGTGACCTGGGTTGACAGCAGGGTATCCGCATAGAGACCGAAATGCTCGGCGATGCGCCGGCAGTGAGCGCGGATTTCCGAAGCCTTGGAGTAGCGCTCAACCGGCATGTAGCCGGTCTCCTCCAGGAGCGGAAAGTAGATGTAGCTCTCAATGTCGCAGGCCGCGCCCGGGTAGCGATTCCAGTACCAAGTGCCGCCGACATCGCCCCCGGCCTCTACGATGCGGAGCTTCTCCACGCCCTGCTCTCGGAGCCGCGCCGCCGTGAGGAGGCCGCCGAAGCCGCCGCCGACGACGAGGACGTCGGCGGTCTCTTTTAGCGGCTCGCGCTCCACGCGCGGGGTGTAAGGATCGACCAAAAGGGCCTCGCCCCCGTCCAGGTAGCGGCGGTCACCCGCAGTCGCGCGACGATCGCGTTCGATCCGATAGCGATCCCTGACGGCGTCGAAGTCAGCGGCGGTGTCGGTCATGAAATCAAACTTGCTAAGCTCAAAATGCTGCCGCGGTGTCTCAATACTTCACCCTGATCGTTCCGCCGAAAGTGCGCGGCTCGCCCAGGAAGTCGGAGTAGTTGGTGGTCGACGGGCTGTTGACCCCGCCGATTGACTGTAATGGGGAGGCGAAGATCCCTTGGGAGTAGCTCTTGTCGAACAGGTTGTCGGCGTAGAGTTCCAGGCTCCAACGATGGTCGGACGGCCCGATCCCAATACGGGCGTTCACCAGCGTATATTGGCCTTGCACAGAAACGGGATCGCCGGTCGTGCCGGTGTTGACGGAGGACTGGTATTTCACGTCGACGTTCGCACGGCCCACAAGGTCGCCATAGACAGGATGCTCGTAGGTTGCCGAGGCGCTCGCCGAAAACAGGGGCGCCTCGGGCAGACGCTGGCCGGGAAGCAGGTTGGTGGCGGCGAACAGGGGGTTGTCGGGCGTGCCTAGGGCCGAGGCGTCACTGCGGGGAAAGCGGCTGTTGGCGTAGGTCACGCCGCCTTGCAGCGTGAGTTCGCGCGTTGGCCGATACAGGGCGTCAAGCTCCGCCCCGACCGACTCGACCTTGGGGACAGAGACGACCGTGTAGAAGAGACCGTTGTACGCGTTGAGCTGGAATCCCTTATAACTTTGATAGAAGACGGCGGCGTTGAGGTTGAGCTTTCGGTCCATCAACGTGCTCTTGAGCCCGGTCTCGTATGAGTCGACGAATTCCCCCGGGAATTCGGTGTTCAGGGCTGGTTGAAGAGACTGGGCGATGCTGGTCGGCGTCGCGCCCGGCAGGCCCGCCGCGGAGAAGGGGTAGGCGATGCGGTCGAGGTTATAGCCGCCCGCCTTGTAGCCACGAGAGTAGCTGGCGTATGCGAAGTAGTCGCCCGTGAAGTGGTAGCCGATTTTGGCCGTGCCCGTGACCTCATTCTCGGTGCGATCCTGGTGATTTGAGACGCCGTCGAAGGCGGGGTTGAACAGGGGGTTGCAGGTTGTGTCGACCAGCGCCGCCAGCGACTTGCCGGTAGGCGTGGCGCCTCCGCCCACCGCATTGAACAGACCCAGCGACGCCAAGCAGGAGCTGCCCCCATCGGAGTTGCTGTAGGAAGCCTGGAGATCCTTATGGTCCTGAGTGAAACGGACGCCGCCGGTCAGCTCAAGCTTCTGGGTGAGGTGGTAGGTTTCCTGGGTGAAGAAGGAGAATGTGCGGTCGTTCTGGTTGTAGTTGTCTTTCTGTCCCAGACCGTTCGAGTCGAAGTTGGCGATCGGTTGCAGCAGCGCTTGGACAGCCGGCACGCCGCCGGAGATCAGGAACCCAAGATAGTTCGGGAAGTCACGCCCGAAAAGCTCACTCACACGGGAGTTAAGTAGCTCGTTGGCGTAGAAACCGCCAATGTCATAGTCGAGCGGGCCATAAACCCCGCTGAGTCGCAGCTCTTGGCTGAACTGTTTGAAGCCCGTACCCGAGTCTCCGTTGGTGGGGCGATAAAGCAGGTCGGCGGCCGTAAAGTCGGAATCCTCGCCGTTGGTGAAGATGTAGTCCCGGTAGGCGGTGATGGACGTGAGTTTCGCGCCGTTCAAGCTGGGAATCTTATAATCGATCTGCAGCGATGCCCCGGCGTCGCGGACGTTTTGGCCAGTGGAGCGATTGGCGAAGGATAGCCGCCTGAAGGGGTCTGCCGGGGCCAAGACGCCGCCCCCCGGCACGCCTAGGCCGTTCAAAAGGGGCGTGAGCGGACCGTCGATGTATTGCACGCCGGCGCAACAGTTCTCGCTGCGGCGCGTGTAGTCGGCGATGAAGCGGATATGCAGGCCCTCGATCGGGTCGGCCGCGAGCTGTCCGCGCAGGGTGTAGAAGTTCTGGTCCTGATCGGTGGTCTCCAATCGGGGACCGCCTCCGCGCGATACGTCGTAGAATCCGTCGCGCGAGCGCTGAGCGAAGAACAAGCTCCCGGCGAGCTTGTCGGCAATGATCGGGCCGGTCACGCTCGTGGAGCCGCCGATCTCGCCATAGTTGCCAGCGGTGAACTCGGCCGCTCCGCCGAACTTGTAGGAGGGTTCGGCGGTGACGATGTTGATCAGGCCGGCATCGGTGTTCTTGCCGAACAGAGTGCCTTGAGGCCCCTTCAACACTTCGACCTGGGAAAGCTCCCCAATATCGCCAAAGCTCACGCCATTGCGTGGGCGATAGACCCCGTCAACCTGGATGCCGACCGAACTTTCCAAGCCGACATTGCTTCCCACCGTGCCGATGCCCCTGATGCGAGCTTGCGTGACTAGCGCATTTTGCGAAGAGACGACGGTCAGGCCGGGAACCAGGACCTGCAAATCCTTGATGTCGCGGACGTTGGCGTCCTGCAGCAGCTGCGCGTTGGCGACAGTGACGGTCAGAGGAACGTCTTGCAGATTCTGCGCCCGCTTCTGGGCCGTGACCACGATTTCCTGAACAGACGTGTCCGTTGAAGGCGCTGCCGGACCGGGCTGTATCGGCGGAGCAGCCGGCGTTCCCGCCGTTGTGGTGGCCTGCGCGGACGCGGCGCTTGCCGCCCCTAGGGCCAGAACCGAGGCGCTGAGCGCCAGCCAAGTGCGCGAATGAAACGACATAGGTTGCCTCCTCCTGAGCGGGCCGCACCTCTTTGGGAGCGTTGCCACGTTGTGATGCGTCGCCCTCGAGGAGCGAGCGGGTTGTAAGCACTCCTGAAACGATCCGTTGTCAACTATCTGACAAGGAACAATGTCCGCTTACCATTCGGCCAATCTCCCGAAGCCTGGGTGAAGCGCTCTTTCAGCGCCGCCTTGACGATCTTCCCGTTGGCTTTTCGGGGGATTTGCCGGGTCACCCCTCCGCCGCCAGCGGCACGGGACGCCGACAAGACATTCTAGACCTGACATGACCTCGTGTCACCTTCAAGGGAGACAGCGGCGAGTCTCCAAGGTAGTCAGGGGTTGTGACGAAAAAGCTCACTTCATCGGGTCGCATGTTCGCCGGCCGTACGGCGCAGGAACGTCGTGCGGAGCGCCGCAGCCAGCTCATTGCAGCCGCGCTAGACGTATACGGCGCCAAAGGCTATCGCGCTTCGACCGTGAAAGCGGTCTGCGAAGCGGCGGGCCTGACCGAGCGGTACTTCTACGAGTCGTTCAGTAATAGCGAGGACCTGCTCTGCGCCTGTTTCCAGATCGGTGCGGACGCACTCCTGCGTCAGGTCCGAGACGCGGCTCTGGGACAGCAGGGTGATCGGCTGGGCCAAGTGCGCGCGAGCTTGGTGGTGTACCTCGACCAGCTTCGCGAAGAACCGGCATCCGCGAGGGTGTTCTTGATCGAGATGCCCAGCGTCAGCGTCCGGACCGACAAGCTCGTTTCGGACAATCTCGACCGGTTCGGCGCATTGCTCACGGAATTGATGCGACCTTCCGGCATGCCCGCAATCCCGTCGCAGCGTCTCTTGGTCCGCGGGATCATAGGCGGCGGCCTGCATGTCGCCCAGGCATGGATCGTGGGGGGATATGTCGAGCCTCGCGATGAGGTGGTGGAGGTGATCCTGCGCCTGTACGCGCTCGTCGGCGCGACCCGCCCGGGGTGACAACCCGTCGCTGCCGGTTTAGAACGGACACGAGGCCTTGTCTGAAATGACAAGGCCCGGCGCCGCGTTCGTCGCGGCTTGATCGGAGACCACCTTGTCGATCCTGGACACGCCCGTTAAGTCACATCCGTCCACGGACGAGGAGCCGGACGTGGCGGCCCAGGGGCGCCTGCGATCCGCCTTTGAAGTCCAACGACGCGCCTTTGCTGCCGATCGCGCACCGTCCGCTGCGGTCCGGCGCGAGCGGGTCGGCCGGCTCGCATCGATTGTGCTCACCAACCGTAAGCGCATCGCCGACGCGCTCGTCGCCGACTTCGGCGCCCACCCTGGGCCCGCGTCAGACCTTCTGGAGGTGCTGAGCGTTGTCGGGCGCGCGCAATACGTGGCCGAAAATCTCGAGAGCTGGATGCAGCCGCAGCCGCGCGACATGAATGCGGACGTCTACGGCACAGCTCGCGCGTGGATGGAGTTTCAGCCCAAGGGCGTGATTGGCAACATCGCTCCTTGGAATTTCCCCTTCGATATCGGGCTCGGCCCGGTTGCAGACATGTTGGCCGCCGGCAATCGGGTGATTCTCAAGCCATCCGAGTATACACCAGCGTGCGCGGCGCTCCTTCGCGATATGGTCTTAGACGCCTTTGACCCCGAACTGCTTACCGTCGCGGTCGGCGGCCTTGAACTGGCGCGCGCCTTTGCCGAGCTGCCGTGGGACCACCTCATGTACACCGGCAGCCCCAACGTCGGCCGCTCGGTCATGGCCGCCGCCGCAAAGAACCTGACGCCCGTCACCCTGGAGCTCGGCGGCAAATGTCCGGCTCTCATCCTGCCGGGTGCGGTCACGCCCGAGTCCGTCAAAACGGTCGTGGGCACCAAGGTGGTCAAGAACGGCCAGATGTGCGTCTCGGTCGACCACGTGCTGGTGCCCCGTCACGAGGTAGAGCGCTTCGCGGAACTCGCGGCCGGCTTCATGGCCGAAGCGGCGCCCGACTATGCTGACGGCCCCGACTGCACCGGTATCATCAGCGTCCGCCATCTGGAGCGATTGGAAGCCATGCTGCAGGAAGCACTAGACCGACAGAGCCGGATCGTAACGCTGGGTCCCCAGACCCGCCCCGATCATGTTACCCGGCGCATGCCGCTATCGCTGGTGCTCGACCCCGCGCCCGACCTGCGCATCATGCAGGAGGAGATTTTCGGCCCCATCCTGCCGGTGGTGCCCTATGACAGCCTCGACGAGGCGGTGGCGCGTGTGAACGCTGGTGAACGGCCGCTGGGTCTCTACCTGATGGGCGACGAGGACGCATGCGCGCGTGTTCTGGCGACCACACACTCCGGCGGCGCGGCCATAAACACCTGCGCCGTTCAGGCCGCGTTGCCAAGCCTGGGCTTTGGCGGTTCAGGCATGAGCGGCATCGGTCGCCATCACGGCGTTGAAGGCTTCCGCGAGTTTTCCAACGCCAGAGGCGTCGTCGTCCGCGGACAGGGCGATCATATCGACGCCTTCTTCGCGCCCTACGCGAAAGCGGCGGCTATGGTGGAGCAGGTGCTGGGCAGCTGATCCCCGCTTAGGCGACCGCTGCGGCTCAATCCTCTGCGACGGGTGCGATCGTGATGGCTTCTTCCAGCGCGCTTGGACGCGTATAGCGCGGCATCCGCTGGCTCGATCAAGTGCGCCGCCGCCTGGCCTTCCCTTCGCTGCCCCACGCCGAAGCACAGGGTGACGGCCCCCAAGGTCCTCCAGCGTCGTGCGACAGCGCAGGAGCGTGTACTGGCCTTCGTCCTGGATCTCGCCGCCTAAAGCGGCGGCCAAGCTCACATCCCCACCCAACGAGACCGCAAGGTGCGGCTCTCGGCCGATCCGGCGCTCCATCGCCAACGCCATCGCGTCGAACGCCTCTTCTGTAAGCTCGAGCATTTCAGTCGCGTCGCGTCACGACCCGCTTCGACAAGCTCGCACGAAACTTTCTCGCCGCCTCGCCCTCGCCTCAACCCGACCCTGACTCAGAATTTGGGTTCACGCCCTAGCCGCGGCCGAGCGCCAGGAAGTAGTCGCGGGTCTGTTCAGGGTGCTCGATCGCCTGAACATGTAGCGCCTTCAGGTCTTCCGGAACATACCAGTGGATGCGATCTTCATGGTAGGCGCGCCATACGATCTCAGCGACCTCATGCGGCTGGATCAGCCGCCAGGGCCCGTCTGGCGGCAGTACCGCCTTGGTCTCAGGTGTAAGCATGCCGGTCTCAACGATTCCCGGCATGACGTCGGCGGCGCGAACGCCGTGGCTATGCAGCTCAATGGAGAGCGCTTCGGTCGCCGCCCTCACCGCCCCCTTACTGGCGGAGTAGCCGACCAGATTGGCCGAACCGAAGATGGCCGAGGCCGAGCAGGTCGACATGCATAGCGAGCCTTCCGTTCGTTTGAGGAACGGCAGGGCGGCCTGAGCACCGATTAGCATCCCAAACAGATTAATGCGCAGCAAGCGCTCGATCGCCTCCCATGGCGTTTCCTCCAGGGGAGAGTCCAAGATCACGCCGGCGTTGTTGAAGATAAGGTCGAGCCGATCGCCGGCGCTTTCGGTGAAGAGGGCCATACATCGGCTGAACTCGGCGGGGTCGGTTACATCGAGACGGCTGGTGATGGCGACCGGCGCCTCGTCCTGTAGAGCCTTCAGGCCCTTGTCGTCGATATCGAAGCCACCCACCCACCAGCCTCGCTCCGCGAACAGACGCGCAGTGGCGCGCCCGATCCCTGATGCGGCTCCAGTGATGAAAATGGCGTTTTGGCCGGTCGCAGCAGGCATCGAGCAGTCCTTCGGAAGATCGTTAGGAACCGGCGGAGCCGGAGAGCGGTTGTCCCGCCGGTACAGGCTCCAAGCCCTCGACCAGCGCCGCGTCGGCGCCAATACGGCCGCCACCGCGTACGAACAGCAGCCCGATAAATCCGGCGGTCATTAGTCCCGCGAGCGCCACAAAGCCCGCCTGCTGGGTGTGAGTGGCCGCCGTCGCGATCAGCACCAGGGCGGACCCCAGCCAGAGGGTGGCCGTGCCTGATAGGGCGTAAAGGCCGAAGAACGCTCCCGTCTCCGCAGGCGGGGTGAGACGGGTCAGGAGCGTGCGGCTGGACGCGTAGGAAGCGGTGATAAACACCGAGGCCGTTGCGGCTATGCCAAGATAGATGAGCTCCGGAGCGGTGTGGAAGAGCGGCCCGGCCCAGGCGGCCTGAGCAGGATTTGCTCGCCAGAGATAGAGGATGCGGTCGGGGGCCATGCCGACCAGCGCGACAATCGCCGTCACGGTGACTCCGATCTCGATGCGCACGGCCGTCTTGGGGCCGAGCCTATGGTCCATCGCGCTTGCGGCGGCCCCCCCGAGCACAGCCAGAACACTTAAGAGCACGCCATAGGCAAGGAGCTGAGCCGTTCCCCATCGCATGACGCCCGATGCGTAGACGCCGGAGAACAGAAGAACGCCGGTCATCGCATCGATGTAGAGCATGCGTGACAGCAGGAAAACGGCGGCATCGCGCCGCCCTCGCAGACTTCGCAGCATCCGACCGAGATTGCGCGCGCCTTCGCCAAGCGCCTCCCCTAGCCTTATGCTCGAACGAGGTGCGTCGGCCGTGAAGAGGAACAGCGGCAGGGCGCCCAGCACGAGCAACGCCGCCGCGATCGGGGCCACGATGCGTGACGGCTCATGGCTTGCCGCACTGAGCCCGAAGAGCGGCGTACGCGGCGTAAAGTTCGGCACGACGGTCGGCAGCACGAACGCCCACATCACGAAGACCAGCACGGAGACTGAAATCGCGTTGCCGAGCGCCAGCGCCAGGCCGGACGCCGCATGCGCGCCGCGCACTCCCGCGGCCCTGACCAACATGGAGTTGTGCAGCACCTCGCTGTAGGAGAACAGCACGTTAATGGCGGCCGCGATGACCACTACAGCATTAACCGACAGGCCGTGGCCATCGGGGGTCGTCCACCACAAGCTGGCTATAAGGGGGGCCATCAGGGCGACGACTGCAAGCAGCATCGGCTTGCGCGGCCCAAATCGATCGACCGACGCGCCAAGGAGCGGAGCGGTAAAGGCGACAATGATCCCGGACCACTGGCCGTAGGTGGCTACAGCCTGTTGACCCCTGATGGGGTCGCCTACCACCACGCTCGCGAAGTAGGGCATGAAAACGTAGATGGTGACGAGGACCACATACGGGTTGCGGGCGCCCTCGAACGCCGCCCAGGCGAGGGCGCCGAGCGATAAGCCGCGCGGGGAAGCTGGAGCTCGGCCCAACGGTTTCTCCTTGTTCGAGCCAGTGTGAATTGGTCATCCTAGACTGACAAGGGCCAATGTCCGATTTGTATTGAGCATTGACCGACATAGCGTTTTAGGCGTTGGGGGTGCCTTAGGGAACCTTTGCAAGGGCTGTCTGATCGCGCATCGTGGCGCCGCCGGTTCCACAGCGCGAGCAGCCTCAGCGGGCCTCCGCAGAGTATCGAACGGGTGGAAGGTGGACGCGCGCTCAGTAAGCGTCAGGTCGTGCTGGCGCAAAGCGGACGTTGCCCTCGCTCTGGACTGCGGACGTTCGCAGCTCCGGATTAACGTCAGCTGTAGGGCGGAGCGCCCACGCGAGATATCGCCGCCTACTTCTCATACTCCGGCTAACAGTGGCGCTGCACCATTTCAGCCGATCAAAAGATCTTGCAACCCTTTAGGTGATGTGCTCAAATACATCACCATATCGGCTAGTGCAGTTTTGCTGCTCATAGCCGACGTCTTAAGGCCCTCCAGGAACACGGATGGATCGCGAGTGGAACGACAGTCAGCCGATCTACCGCCAAATCCGCGACCGGGTGGTGGCGTTGATCCTCGACGGGGTGCTGAAGCCGGGCGACGCCGTGCCGTCGGTGCGGACAGTGGCGGCCGACTACTTGGTCAATCCGCTGACGGTCCTCAAAGGCTATCAGGAGCTGGTGGACGAGCAGCTGGTGGAGAAGCGCCGGGGGCTCGGCCTCTTCGTTCGGCCGGAGGCCCGCGACCTGTTGCTGAGCGGCGAGCGGCGCAAGTTCCTGACCGAACAATGGCCGCAGATCGCCGCGACGATCCGCCGGCTCGGGCTGACGCCGGAAGAGCTGGCGAGGGCTGTTGGCGCGGGGGATCAGACCGATGGCGGCGATGACCGGTGAGGCCGTGACCTGCATCGATGCGCGCGATCTGCGCAAGTGCTTCGGGGCCACCGTCGCGTTGGACGGCGTCGATCTGCGGGTGGGCGAGGGACGGATCGTGGGGCTGATCGGGCCCAACGGCGCCGGCAAGAGCACGGTGTTGAACGCCATCCTCGGCCTTACCGACTACCAGGGCCAACTGCAGGTGTTGGGGCGCAATCCCTGGACGGAGCGCGATGCGCTGATGCGCGACGTCTGCTTCATCGCCGACGTGGCCGTGCTGCCGCGCTGGCTCCGCGTCTCGCAAGCGATCGATTATGTGGCGGGCGTGCACCCGCGATTTGATCGCCAGAAGGCCGAAGGTTTTCTGGACAGGACCACCATCAAGCGCGCCAGCAAGGTCGGCCAGCTCTCCAAGGGCATGGTCGCCCAACTGCATCTGGCGCTGATCATGGCCATCGACGCCAAGCTTCTGGTGCTGGACGAGCCGACGCTCGGGCTCGATCTGCTCTACCGCAAACAGTTCTACGACACCCTGCTCAATGACTATTTCGACCGCGATCGCACCATTGTCGTGACGACCCATCAGGTCGAGGAGATCGAGCATATCCTCACCGATCTTGTCTTCATCGACGCCGGTCGCATCGTGCTGAACGGCAGCATGGAGGATGTCGCGGCGCGCTATTCGGAATTGATGGCGCTTCCCGAGCAGGCCGCCGCGGCGCGCGGCCTTAGGCCGATCCAGGAACGGCAGATGTTCGGGCGCAACATCCTCCTTTACGACGGCGTCGATCGGCGCCACCTAGAACCCTTGGGCGAGGTGCGGACGCCCAGCATCGCCGACCTGTTCGTCGCCCTGATCGGCGACCGCACGCAAGGCGGCCGCGCATGAGTTCGCCTTCGACGCCCCCGCAGGATTCTTCGCTGGATCGGCCCATACCCGCCCCGGGCGCGACATTGAAGACCCGGCCCTTCTACTGGTCGGTGCGCCGGGAGATCTGGGAGAACCGGTCACTATACATCGCGCCGATTGCGGTCGCCGGGCTCTTTCTGTTCGCGTTCAGCCTCAGCCTGATTGGCTTTCCGCATCGCCGGTTAGCGTTGCTGGCGCAGGGCGCCTCCGAACAGGCCGCCACGGCCGCCAGACCTTACGACCTCGCTGCGATGGCGGTGATCGTGACCACGCTCATCGTCGCGGTCGCCTATTGCCTCGGCGCACTGCACGGCGAACGGCGCGACCGAAGCATCCTCTTCTGGAAGTCGCTTCCCGTCTCGGACCTCACCACCGTGCTCGCCAAGGCGTTCATTCCGCTGGCGGTGCTGCCCGCAATCGCCTTCGTCGTCACGGTGGCCCTGCAGATCATCATGCTGGCGCTGAGCAGCGCAGTCCTGATGGCGAGCGGAACGCCGATTCCGCCGCCTACGCAAGTGCCGCTGCTCTCGATGACGGGCATCCTGTTCTACGGCCTCGCCATCTCAGCGCTCTGGTGGGTGCCCCTCTATGGCTGGTTTTTGCTGGTGTCGAGCTGGGCCCGGCGCGTCCCGTTCCTTTGGGCCTTCCTGCCGCCGCTCGCCCTCTGCCTCGTGGAGAAGATCGCGTTCAGCAGCGCGCATTTTGCGAAGCTGATCGGCCGGCGCCTGGTGGGCGGCTACAGCGAGGCGTTCGCGCCCTCGTCATTCTCCGGCGCCAAAGGCCCGCACGGCCTGCCCGGAACCGTCACGCCGCAGATAGACCCAGTGAGGTTTCTCAGCAGCACGGACCTGTGGATCGGGCTCCTTGTCGCCGCGGGTCTGCTGGCGGCGGCGGTTTGGCTTCGCCATCGGCGGCAGCCGATCTGATGCGCCCCAGCACCCCCGAACTCACTGACCGGGAGCCGACATGACCGCCACCGTCATTCCAACACCCGCGCCGACGGCCTCGGCGTCTGAGTCCGCTCTGCAGACTGCAGCCAGCTTCTGGTTCGTGGCGGCCGTCGCAGGGCAGTGGGCCTTCCTCTACTATATCGTCGTCTTCTACGGGCCTTCGACGTTCAGCGGCGACTTCCACGCCTGGGCCCGCAACAAGATGCTCATCAAGGGCTACGCCGCAGGCGACACGGTCGGCAACCTGGCGTTCGGGGCGCACGCCCTCCTGGCCGGGATCATCGCCTTTGGCGGCGCGCTGCAGCTGATCCCTTGGCTGCGGAGGCGGGCGCCGAGCTTGCACCGCTGGAACGGGCGGCTCTTCACCGTGACCGCGCTCGCGGTCAGCGTCTCAGGGCTCTACCTCGTGTGGATCCGGGGCGGCAACACGGATGTCGTCAACGAAATCGGCGTCAGCCTCAACGCGGTGCTGATCATCGCTTTCGTGATCCTGGCCTGGCGCTCGGCCCGAGCGCGGGATTTCGCCGTTCACCGTCGCTGGGCGCTTCGCGCCTATATCGTCGCCAACGGCCAGTTCTTCACGCGCGTCGGATTTCTGGCCTGGATGATCGTCAATGGCGGTCCCAAGCACGTAGGGCTGTTCTTCATGTTCTGGTCGTTCGGGTCCTATCTGCTGCCGCTGGCGGTGCTGGAACTGTACCTGCACGCCCAGAACAACCCCGTCCCCGCCGGACGGCTGGCGCTCGCGGGCGTCATCGTCATGCTCACCCTCCTCATGGGCATCGGGACCATTGGCTTCATGGGCATGGTGAGCCCCTTCCTTATCCACACCTGACAAAGGGTGCGCCGATGATCCTGCCGATCGCTCCGAATGCGCCGCTCCTGATCCAGGCCGGAGCGGCTGGCCTCCTGATCCTGCACATCGGCGGGGCTGCGGTTGGCATCGTCTCCGGCTGGGTGGCGATCCTGGCGCGAAAGGGGCGGCGTCTGCACAGGCTGGCGGGGGACGTCTTCTGCGTCGCCATGATCGTCATGGCCGTCGTGGGCGGCGCCGTTGCGCCCTTCATGCCGAGCGCTCAGTGGAGCAACACCACCGCCGCCGTCTTCACCCTCTACCTCATCACCACGTCGTGGGTCGTGGTGCGGCGACAGCCTGGAAAGATCGGCTGGGTCGAGCCCGCTGCATCCCTGGTCGCCATCGCCCTCGCCGCCATGGCGGTCGCGGGCGTCATGGGGCTGCGCTTGTTTGGAGGTGGCGCGGAATCCTCCATCTACGTTTTTGGGGGCTTGGCCGCGCTCGCCGCGGTATGTGATCTACGGATAATCGCCGTCGGCGGCATCGCTGGGCCCGCCCGCGTTGCGCGCCACCTCTGGCGTATGAGCCTGGCTCTCGTCCTCGCGACCGCGTCGTACTTCCTGGGTCAGCCGAAGTTCGTGCCCGCACCGATCAGCGGCACATTCCTGGCGGCCTTGCCGGTTCTCGGCGCTCTGGGCCTGCTGATCTTTTGGATGATCCGGGTCCGGTTCGTCAAAGCATCGGTCGGCGCCCGCCCGGCTTTGCAAGCAGATGAACTATGCCCGACCTCCTGACAACGCTTGCTTTCATCCTCCATGTCGCCGGCGGCGTGGGCGGCCTTCTCTCCGGCATTCTCGCCATGACTGCGCGCAAGGGCGGTTCGGTCCACCGCGTCGCCGGAAACACCTTCTTCGCGTCGATGTTAGTGATGGCGGCCTTCGCTGTTTATCTCGGGTTCGTTAGACCCGGCGCGCTGGTCAACGTCTTCATCGGCGTGTTCGTAGCCTACCTTGTGGCGACGGCTTGGATCACCATTCGTCGACCGGACGGCGTCGCGGGCGTTCCCGAAAAGATCGGCTTGGCGGCGGCCTTGGTTTTGTGCGCGCCCTTCATGGTGCTCAGTGTGCAACTCGCCGCAGGGCTTCCCCCCTTCTTTCACAGCGCATTATCATTCAAGGGGCCATTGCTGGTCGCAATCTATCTCTTCACCCTTGTCCTCGCCATCGCCGCCGGAAGCGACCTGTATGTCGTCATCTCCGGCGGGGTTTCGGGCGCTTCACGGATTGCAAGGCATCTCTGGCGCATGTGCGTCGCCCTAACCCTCGCCACCGGCTCCGCTCTGTCGAATGGCCTGCCGCGCCTCCTGCCTTCCGCCTATCAGCTTCCGGACTGGACGCTTTATCTACAGTTCGTTTGGGTGGCTCTGTTGTTCTACTGGACGGTCCGCGTGCGTCTCACCGGCTGGTCGCGCAGTAATCGCTGAGATGGCGACGTTGTCGAAGCCGCCTCTTAACGGCGTTTGATAGATCGCCCCACTTAGGGGTTGGAGGCTGGATTGCGCCCAAAGCGACGTCGGCTTAACTCCAGAAACCGGACATCCAAGCGCACGCACAAGCTACGCTAACCCACCGTGGGAGGCCCGACAAGACGAGGTAGCGCGCCTCAACGAAGGCGCCGTGAGGAACGTCGTTTCCAATGAAGCCGGACGCTCGTCAGCGGCGAGAATGCGCCCGTCGCGGACCTTAACTTTGCGCGCCGAGCCGACCCTCGAGCGCAATGATCGGCGGTTAAGTCGATCGCAGGCGGCGCGTGAGGTTTCCAAGGAGCCGCCTCTGAGCCATAGTCTGCTCGCCCGGGGCGCCTCCATCGGCTTTAGCCCGTCATTGCTAAAATCCAGGCCGGTAGACGCGCTCTGTGTGCCCGATGAGATCGGAAGGGTAGAAGTAGATGTCTCGCAGGTCGCCTGAGGCGTAACGCGCCGCCTGATCATTGAAGTGCTGGGATTTTGGATCGCCGCTCTCGCCGCCGGCGGAGACGGCGCGGGCGCGCACCTTGTCGCCGAACTCCACCACCGCGACGAAGCTGTTGCCGCTGGTCCCGTAGTATTTCTTGGTGTCGGGATAGGCGCGGGCGCCGAAGGAGGCGAGCGAGCCCCACTGCGAGGAAGTGAACTTGACGGGGATGCTCGGGCCCGCATCGGTGAAGGGCTGAACGATGTCGCCGGTCAGCCGCTGGAACCGGTTGATCTCGCCCCAGGGCGTGCGCCAATTTCCGAAATCGTGCTGCAACCGGTCTGATGCCCGCTGCAGCGCCGCCAGCTTCTGCTCCGGCGTCGTGCGTTCGGCCATGTAGACATAGATCGAGACGCCCTCGCGCCTGGCGTCCGCCTCCACTGATTTCCAGAGGTCCTCGCCCCAGAACACCGCCAGGGAGGTGGCTGTGGAGCCCACCCCCCACCGGTCGTCCCAACCGCGCAGGAGGGCGATCTGATCGGCGAGCTTGGCCTTGTTAGGGCTGGTCGTCGAGAGACCGTCGTAGGCGGCGATCAGGGGCGGAATGAGCTGGGCGAAGGCCGGCAGATAGGAATCGAAGGCGGCGGTCTGCAGGCCTTCGAGCGTGAAGTCCGTCTTACCGGTCAGGAGCCGGGTAGCGTGGACGCCACGCGGATTCTCGCCCTTCTGGTCCATATAGCGCGGATAATCGGCCGCCTTGGGGCTGTTGGAGCCGGCGGCGGACCAGGGCCAGTCGTTAGTGTTCATAATCCAGCCGTTGGTGGGGTTCAGAAGGCGCGGCAGCTCATCCAGCCCGGTCTCGCCCTTCCAGTCGGTAGCCGGGTCGGAGCCGTCTACAGCCTTGGTGTAGTTGAAGCGGTTGTCGCGCTTGGGAATGAACTGGGGATGCAGATAGGCGATGTTTCCATCCGCGTCGGCGTAGACGGTGTTGTTTGAGGAATTGGCCTTCAGCGCCATCACCCTCATGTAATCGGCGTAGGTCCTGGCCTTGGTAAGGAGGAAGGACTGGCTGAGCGCCTCCACCGGCTTCTGCATCAGCGCGACGCTGATCCATTTGCCGTCGGCCTCGCGCACGATCGGACCGTGGTGGGTTTTGAACACAGTGAAGGTCCTGGACGTCACGCCGCTCGCCGTGCGGTAAGGCACCACGACGGTGGAGACTTGCACGGGTCGAAGCTCGGCGCCGTAGCGATAGAAAAACCGCCCATCCTTCTTGACGATGGTCTCTGAGAACTCGTCGATGGCGTCGGCGGTGGTGGAGGTGTGCATCCAGCCCACCCGCGCATTGAACCCCTGGTAGAGAAAGAACTGGCCCCAGGTGGCCGCGCCGTAGGCGTCGAGCCCCTGATCGCTCGTCATCTGAAGTTCGGATCGGAAGAAGAAGGAGGTGTGCGGATTGATGAGCAAGAGCGCGTGGTGATCGACGGTGTTGGCGGGCGCGATGGCGATGCCGTTGGAGCCGCTCGGCTCCTTCAAGAGGGCGCTGGGTTCCGGCGGGTTGAGCAACGCTAGTTTCCGCTCCCCGTAAAAGGCCTCGAGCCCTTTCAGCGATACGCTTTCGATATCGCCGCCGATGCTGCCTTCGCTGAAGCTCAGCGCCATCCAGGGCTCGAAGTGGGTGATGACGCGGGGTTTGGTCTGAGGATGGGCATAGAGATAGAAGTTGATGCCGTCCGCCCAAGCGTCCATCAGGCGTTTCAGCCAGTCGGGGCTGGCGGCGTATTTGGCTTTGAGGTCCGCAGGATCGATGAAGAGCTTCATCCGCAGATCCTGATAGATCGCCTTTTCTCCTTCCGCTTCGGCGAGGCGGCCCATGGCGTTCAGGTAGTTAGTCTCCATTCGATTGAAGTCGTCTTCCGCCTCAGCGTAGATCGTGCCGAACACCGCGTCGGCGTCGGTCTTGCCGTGGACGTGGGCGATGCCCCAGTCGTCGCGGATGATGGTGACGTTCTGGGCTTCAACGCGCCAGCGAGCGAGATCGTCGGGCGCGGCCTGAGCCGCGCCGAAGCAAAAAAGCGACGCCAGCACGATCAGCGCGAGGGGCGCTCTTTTCCCAAACCTACTCTTAGTCGCAACGCCGCGCGCCCACATGAATTGCTCCCAGCCTGAGGTTACGGCGCCTTGTAGATCACGCCGCCCTTCATGACGAACGTCACGTGACGCAGGGCGGTGATGTCCATAGTCGGGTCGCCCGTCACGGCGATGAGGTCGGCGAGCAGTCCGGCATGGACGCGGCCGAACGCGTCGCTCTGCCTCAAGATCTTGGCGTCCACCGCCGTGGCGGCCAGCAGAGCCTGGACCGGCGTCATGCCGTCCCGCACCATCCAATTCAGCTCTCGCCAGTTCTCCCCGTGGGGAAACACCCCCACGTCCGAGCCGCACCCGATGGTTACGCTCGATTTCAAGGCCGTTTGAAACGCCTGCTTGGCTTTCAACATGGCGGGGGTCGGCGGCGTCTGGCCATCGACGTAATGCTGAAAATAGGTGGCCGTGGCTTCGACGGCGGTGAGGGTCGGCTCATAGGCGACGCCCATCTTGGCCATCAATTTGAAGGTGGCTTCGGAGCCGCCATAACCGTGTTCGATCGTATCGACGCCCGCCGCCGCCGCGCGGCGCATCCCCTCGTCGCTGGCGGCGTGAACGGCGACCGGATGGGCTTCGGAGTGGGCGGCTTCCACGGCAGCCTTCAACTCGCCTTCGGTGAAGGTGGGCTGGGTGCTGCCATCCGGCCCGACGCGGTAGTCGGCGTAAAGCTTGATCCAGTCCGCGCCGAGCCCCGCCTGCTGTCGAACGGCTTTGATGATCTCATCCGTTCCGGAAGCCTCTTGCGCGCCCTGTGGCAAGTCCCAGCCGGTAGCATAACTCCGCCGCGCGGGCCCGTATGCGCCCGTCGCCACGATGGCTCGAGTGGAGACGAACAGTCGGGGTCCCGGTACGATGCCGTCCTGGATCGCGCGCTTTAGTCCAACATCGGCTTCGCCCGCACCCTCCGTGCCGAGGTCCCGCAAGGTCGTGAAACCCGCCATCAGGGTTGCGGTCGCTTGGCGCCCGGCGCGCAAGGTGCGGTAAGCTAACGGCTCCTTCAGCACCTGATCGTCCCAAGGGGCTTCATTGTAGGGGTGCAGAAAAAGGTGAGAGTGAAGATCGATCAGGCCCGGCAACAAGGTTGCGCCCGGCAGATCAATGATCTTGGCGTCGGCTGGCGCGGCGATCGAGCTCGATGGACCGACAGCGGCGACCCTCTGTCCGGTCACGAGCACGACCCAGCTTTTGTGCACCAACGCGTCGTCTGCCGTGAACACCTGTGACGGGCGCAAAAGGATGCTCGCTTCAGCGGCCTTAGCAAGCCGCGGCGCCAATAGGCTGATTATAACGATCGCGAATGCCAGGCTCTTCCCTCGAGCACGCACCGCGCGAAAATTAGCCATCATCACCAGACCTTTCCTCAGAAGTCGGTATGACACGGCCAGGTCCTCAACGCCTATTGCTATGCGGACGTCGGAGTCCTGGTGGTGAGGCTATTCCACTCGGTACGTTTTCTGGTCATTTCCTTCTTACGAATCCGCTGATCATGAGGGAGATCGGCAACGCCGCATCACCGATCGAGAGACCTACAAGACCAACCGCTCAGCCGCCCTGGCTGAGTGGCGGTCCCTCATGGATTGAGCTTCCCCTTCCCTGCGCCACCCACGACTAAGTGGAGACAAGTTGGCGTTGGACTGACAGCACCATACCAGACGATCTCTTCGTTCAGGCTGCGGCCACTGTTTTCACAGGAAACTGTAGATAGGAAGCGTATCGTCCGCCGGTGTGGATAATATGCCGACCATGGTTTTCCGACGGGACGTTGGCCGACCCGGGCATCACACCGCCCAGCAGATGGTGGCCGGTGACGATAAGCCTCAGGTCCTCTCCGGCCGTTAGAGAAAGTCCGATTGGGAATAGATCGATGTCGATGCACACGATCTGTCCGGGCTCAAGCTTCTCGACACGATCGAAGCTGTGAACCGGTATCGCGTCAGTCGACCTCGTTTCGTCGAGATTCCGCATGGACGCACGCAGACGGCCGTTCGAACCCTTGTACTTCAGAATTGCAGCCCCCTGCCGCGTCAACCCCTGCATCACCGGTCCGTGGTTCGGGACGTTGAATTGCTCGAGCTGCTCGCCGTCGGCATTCAGCTTCTGAAGAAAGACGAACAAGTCCATGTCGTCCGAACCATCCGCTTCAACCCAGAGCCGTACTTTCGGGTAACCGACGAACTCAGTCGCCGAGTCGACCTTGAGAGTAAAAGATACGCGGCCCTCTTCTGACTCGGCATCATAACTTGCCGCGGCGTCTGCTGATTGTGCTTCGGTACTCAGCTCGCCGGATGTGGCGTCGAGATAGTATCTTACCTCGCTGAAGTCGTCGGGCGGGAATTCTCGTGCCGGCAGATTGATGCGGTCGCCGCCCTCAAGGTCAAGCACGGAGTAGCGTACGCGCGGCGTCTCACTCCAAGCATTGTCCAAGTCCTTGAGGTAGTGATCGAAGAAGCGGAGAAGGTCGTTTAGATTGGCCTCTTCGTAGTAGTCCGGCCACTCCATCGTGTTGTGGATGCGCAGCCACTTCTCCTTCGAAGCGATGCTTCGCCAGCCGCGAAAGGTGCCTGGCGTATGAATTGAGTTGGAGTAACTCGCGACAATGTACGCCGGCACCGTGATGTTCTCGAACCTAGGGATCTTCGATTCCCAGAGCGAGTCTAACAGCGGGTGCCCCTCGGCCTCGGCCACCAGATCCTCCCGTAGATTCTTGCCCACGAAGCTCTGCGAAAGCTGCTTTGGGAATGGGAAGTCCGGTATGCCGCCGCGCATAACGAGGTCGCGGTAGATGTCACTCATGCCTTCCCATGGCGCGATCGCCGCGAGATGGGAAGGCTGCTCGGCCGCGGCGAACCACTGGGAAATCGCGAGATATGAATTTCCCGTGGTTCCGACCTTGCCGCTACACCAGTCTTGAACACCTAGCCACTCAATTAGGTCGTGGTAGTCTTCCCCCTCTTGGCGACTCCAGACGCGAATATCGCCCTCGGAGTTGAAGGAGCCGCGCGGGTCAGGGTTGCAAACGGCGTAGCCATGAGCGCACCAGAAAGCCGGATCGGGGCCTTCGAACTTCATCAAACCGGAAACCGTGGCGGTGTCCATGCCCAGCAGCTCAAAAAGCTGCATGTACCTTTGAGCGCTGCCTCGACTTTTGCCGTAGGGGCTCCACGCGACGATCACCGGAACTTTCTCGTCCCCGGGAGGCCGAAGCACGTCCACATAGATTTTGACCCCGTCTCGGAGGGTGACGGCTACGTCCTTGTCCAACACGATATCTGTGGACAGCGGCATGAAGCGTGGATCCACCTGGAATCCCGCTGGAAGAACGCGCGTTTCCGGTCCGAAGCGGCTGAACGGGCCAGTCTCTTCTTCCTCGTCATAGGGATAGGCGGGGACAAATATCGCTTGATCTTCAGACATGTGCTTTGCTTCCAGCTTTTTGGGCGCTGAGGGCATAGCGCAGACGTCGATCCTTTTTGCACCCCGCCCGGGACAGGCTCTTAGAAGTGGTAGCCGAGGGTGATGCCATACAGACGGGGCGGAGCAAGCGTCCGCAGCTGGACCCCAGGCGTAACAGTCGCGGCAAACGACTGAACCGCTGAATTGGTGAGGTTCGTTCCATAGAGCGCAACAGTGTAGGTGTCATTCGGCGACTTCCACCGCAAAGAGGCATTCAGGAGACTGAAAGATGGCTGGTGAATTACGTTGTCGGGTTCGGCGTACCAGCCGGTGTTATATTGATACGTCAGGTCGGCGTTTGTTTTCCCGCCGAGAAGTTCAAACTGATAGTCGCCTTTGAGGTCGACGACAGCGTCCGGCGTAACGGGCAAGCGGTTGCCGTCTGCCGACCCCTCTACGCTAAGCGGCACGCCGCCCCCGGGTGTTCCAATCGGGACGGTCGGCGTCGCGCTGTTGAAACGGTCGTGCACGTACTCAAGGCCTCCTGAAAGGGTGAGCGCCTGCGTGACCTTCGCTTCAAAATCGATGTCTGTGCCGTAGACGACGGCATTTGGTCCATTGATGATGCCCGTTCCCGCACCCTCTAGCAACTCGACCTGGACGTGCTGATAATCGTAGTAGAAGAATGCACCGTTGAGGCGGACACGATGGTCCAGTAGGTCCGTTTTCAGGCCGGCTTCGTACGCATTCAGCGTTTCAGGAGCGAAAGCTGCGTCAGTAAGGCTTTGTGTATTAAAGCCTCCGCTCTTAAAGCCAGTATTGAAGGATGCGTAGGCAAGCACCTCGTCCGAAAACCTGTGATCCAAAGCGACCCGGAAAGTCGGTCGGTAGTAGTCTTTGGACTTGTCAGCTGTTAAGAGCGTGGCAACGGTGATGTCGCCAGGAACGACGCCGCTCTCTGATCCCGACAACTCGCGCTTTTCATAGGTATACCTAGCGCCGAGCGTCAGATTAGTCGCCGGCAGAATTTGTGTGCTCGCCTGAACGTATCCGGCCGCTGACGTACTGACCTCTTCTCCGATAATCCCGAGAGCATCGAAAGGCGCAATAGGATTGAACGCTGGTCCTGGAAATTGGATCTGGCTGCCCGGACCGTATTTTCCTTCATTGGTGAAGTAAAACAGGCCCGCAGTGTATTGTATTGGGTCGTGCTTCTCCGACTGGAGTTGTGCTTCCTCGCTGAAGGAATGGTTCTCTTCAAACAGGTGCGTACCTTGGAACGGTGTGGCTGTTCCGTCAGTATCGATGGCGTAAAAGAAGGCGGATTGTCGGAAGGCGACGATGTCGGTGAAGCGCGCGAAACCGAGGTCTTGCTCAAGTTTTGTACTTACGCCGCCGCCTTTCGTGTCGAGCAACGGCTGCGTGGAAGTGTCTGTGTCCCAGGGATTTGAATATCTGTAGGTCGGGCCCAGGAATGGCGGCACCTTCGTACCGGGGATCATTTCAATGCCGACGAAAGAATTTCGGCTTTGGGCGTAATCGAATATGGTGGTGATACGGGTCGTAGGAGTGGCGTCGAAAATCCATTTCGAGCGAGCGTCGACGGTCGAGTCGTTCTGGTAAACATCCTTTCCGGTCGCGTGGTTGAGGCCGTAGCCTTCACCCTGACCGCTGACCTCAAGTGCGAAATCAGCGGCTAGTTTGTCGGTCAGGCCGCCCGTTACATAGAAATCCGCTTTGCCGGTCTCGTAGTTGCCGAAGCTCACATCGGCGTCCATGTGAGGGGCCTGCGTCGGTGTTTTGGTCGTCACCTGGACCAGCCCGCCCGTCGCATTTCGACCAAACAAGGTGCCTTGTGGGCCCTTGAGCACCTCGACCTGCGCGACGTCGAGAAATTCGACAAGCCCGCTGGTCACGAGGGGGTAATAGACCCCGTCCACATAGACGGCGATCGGATTCTCAATACCAGGCCCGATGGCGGAGCTTCCCACGCCGCGGAGGTGGGTCGTTTCGAACCCTGCTTCCTGAACGGCGAATCCAGGGACAACATTGCTGAGGTTTTGCAAGTTGGCGACGCCGCTGTTCGCCAGGCTTGCTCCGGACACCGCCGCTACCGAAATGGGAACATTCTGCAGATTTTCCGCCCGGCGGTTAGCGGTAACGATTATCTCCGACAACCCCGCGACCCCAGGCGGATTGGCAGACGTCGAGGGAACTTGAGGCGGTGTCGAGCTCACTCCAGCGGATGGCGGAATAGAGGTTGGCGTCTGTAGAGGCGTCCCGGCTTGGTCATTGGGCGCGGTTCCCGGCTGCGCAAAGGCAAAGGCCCCTGGGCAAGCAGACGCAAAACAAGCAATCGCAAGTACGCTGTGAACACGCATTTCAACTCTCCCCATTAGTTTGCCGACTGTTATCGCGGCATTTTCTTGGATCAGCCTCAGCCACATCAAGGCTGGAGCGTCATAAAAATGAGAGGTAGCTCACGATGAGGGTGGCGTCAATCTTTAGATTAGCACTTTGCGGGGTGGTCGGGACTGGCTTGGAGCAATTACCGGTCGACCTTAGTCGTTAAAGCTAGGAACGCAGTCTCGATCACACGTCTAAGAATGTGCAAATCTGCGAGATCAAGTTGATGAACTGCTCTCTTGCTCGCAAGCTAAAGCGCGTCGTGAAGATAAAGGAAGGCATAGTTCCTTGCTGTGGCCAGGAACGGTATTAAACGTGAAAGCCGAGTAGCATTTGCATTCGTATGTCGAAAGCTTAAGGACGCGGTAAAAGCGATGGAGAAAGTAGACATGATCCTTGTGATGGCGGCTAACGGCAATCAAGGAAAGTTGCTAATTCCAAGGCTTCTGGCCGCGGGCGGCAATGTTCGGGCCTGCGTTCGCTCCGACTCGTCAGCAAAGGCGCTACGCGCCGCCGGCGTCAGCGACACCATTGTCGGCGACATCATCGATCCCACCGTACTAGCACGCGCCATGAGCGGGGTGGAGAAGGTCTATCACGTCGGCCCAACCCTGCATCCTCAAGAACGAGAGTTGGGTTTTGCAGTGGTTAACGCTGCGCGCGCCGCCGGCGTGAAGCATTTTGTATTCAGCTCAGTACTTCACTCGATTCTTACCGACTTGGTCCAACACGAGATCAAGCGCGACATTGAGGAGCATCTACTTTCTTCGGGGTTGGAGTTCACTATCCTGCAGCCATCCAACTACATGCTTCCCATGAGGCTGCGACCCGCATTTGAGAGTGGCGTGTTCCGTCTCTCCTGGGCGCTTGAGCGGTATCAGTCCCTCGTTGACGTGGGTGACGTGACCGAGGTGGCGGCAGCCGTGCTGGCCGATAGCGATCATCATGCTGGCGCAACGTATGAGCTCGTCGCGCCGGGGCGCTACACCGGGTACGACTTGGCCAAGGTTATCTCAGGTGTGACAGGCCATGAAATTCGCACCGAGCGGATCGATTCAGAGATCTTTATCAAACAGTATCTTCGCATCGAAGATCTCAATGAGCGCCCGTACGAGGTCAGCGCGGCTCGCGCTATCAGCGCGCGATATAGCAGTCATGACTTCATCGGGAATCCTAACGTGCTCACCTGGCTGCTTGGCCGCCAGCCGACAAGTTTTGAGCAATTTGTGCGGGCCCAGTTTAACGCCCGGCAAACCTGAGGAACCCGTCGAACGCCGGGACATCGTGAGCATGCCAGGCAGAGTCAGTGCGGGCCGAGCAACATGGGTGATGCTCGCGGACGTCGAATAGCCCCCGCCGGGCCATACCGTAGGGCTGTAGTCAGGAGCGTCGAAAGTTCTGCGGCGGAGTCGTCATGCCCAACGTGGCAAAAGAGCCGCGGCGTTGCCACGCGTGATCGCCCGCCGCGTTCCCGGCGGCAGCCCTAGTCGGTCGAACTGCTCGACCTCGGTTGATAAAGGGAACAAGGGATAGTCACTACCAAACAGGATCTGAGAGTCCGGCACAAGCGAGCGCAGCGCATTCATGTTGGTAGGCGCAAATGACTGGGCGCATTCGAAATGAAGCTTGGCGAACTCCACATCAATCCCCTCCGGAAACAGCCGCTTGAGCCCTTCTGGCCCAACCTTTGGCAAAGCGGCGAAGCCCTGGATGCGTCCGATCAAGAGCGGCATTACGCCGCCGCCATGAGCAAATATAAAACGGATGCCCGGAAACCGCCGGAGCGTTCCGGAAGCCATTAGGCTCAAGATGGTTCGGGCGGTATCCACTGGCCACTCGATCCATGAACCATTCAAGTTCGGAGCCATATAAGACATCTTCTGGGGTGTGCAGCAACTTGCGTCCTGTGGATGAACAAACACAACCGCGTTGTGGATGTTCAGCTTCTCGTAAATCGGCCAGAAGCTCTCGTCTCCGAGCCAACGCTGATCATAGTTGGTCGCGATGCCGAAGCCGTCCACTTGCAGATGTTCGAAAGCATAATCAATTTCCGCCACGCAGGCTGCGATGTTCGGAAACGGTAGAGACGCGAACAGGCCGAAGCGTCCAGGATGGTCTTGAGCGATCTTCGCGCCGAACGTGTTCCAAAGACGGGCCGTCGTCCGTCGCTCATCGTCGCTGCCCTCAAGGATCGCTCCGGGATAGGCGATGCCGGCAGCAACTCCGGCCAGGTCCATAGCGGCGACGGCCCCTGCGGCGCTCCAGCCCGCCATCAACTTCGCCAAAACTTCAGGCGCGCCGGGGGGAAGAATGTGATGGTGAACATCGATAATGTCATGCCGCGCTGGCGCGGCGCGTTCGGCCATCGAAGCTGCCGGAGACGCGCGGAGCACTGTCGCTCCCGCCGCGGCCCAACCCAGGAGCTGTCGACGAGGAATATCTTTTGGGCCAGAGAATAGCTCGCTCATGGATTGATCACGAATGTGACTCCCTAGGCGCCGCCGAGGCGCGTTTGATCGGAAACAATGCCTGTAGCTACCTTCATCAACGAAAACGGTTCGATTTGCGTCGAAAGATTAAGACTTGGCATCCCCGGTTCGGATCCCTCAACGCAAATTTCATCACGGTATTGGTCTCGTGGAACGGCATGATGGGCGGCTTCCTATTACTGGTTCAGCGCGGCACTGCAGCAACGCCGCCAAGCTGATGCCGCACTCGCCCGAACATTTGATCCGCCCACGACGTTTTTACGGGTTGTAAACGGGCAATCGCGTCGTTCCTTGAAACACCGGCCTCGACAACAGCATCTTCGATTTCTCAGGCGATCCGCAGTTGCTGCTCAGACCGGTCGATGTTCGCTCAAACCAGCGGCTGTTATTCACAAGCAGCATTGCCGACTCCTTCCGACCAGACGGGCACTTCCGAAAACGACAGGCCCTGCGCAGGGCTTGACGGGACACACTTGGTGACCTAGGCGGTAGAAAATTACAAACCCTTTTAGCAAGGTAGTCCGCAGAGTGCGTTGGAAGAACCGAACCTACCTGGAGCGATTGCTCTGACTAATGGAGCTGACGCGTCTACATGGTGGTGCGTGCATACCGAAGACCGGATGCAGTTCGATTCCCAAGAATGGCGGCTATTTACTGGGCAATCCGGCGGGGGCGCGCCACCGAACGGTGTTGCACAAAGCAAATCGCCATACCGGCTCTAAGGCGTTGGAAGCGCCGTGGCGCCTTTCGCGCCCGGGCGATTGTTGTAATCCGCGTGCACAGCCCTGGATCGCGGCGAAGATGAGGCCCGTCCGTTGGAACATCGGCTACTACCCTTAAGACTGATCGTAGCGTCCAACTGCAATGATCGCTCGTTACGTCTAAAATTTGCCAGATCAAAAGGAATATAGGTGAATGTTGCTTACAGGTGTTTTCGGCGGACCGGTTGCCGGCCTCAAGTATCTTACACCCAGCTGTTCCGGACTCACAAACGAAAAAGGGGAGTTTAACTATCGGGAGGGTGAGCGGGTCGCCTTCCTGGTGGGCGATAGCCCTGTCGGCTACGTGGTTGGAGCTCCGCGTGTCAATCTTGCGCAGATCGTAAGTCGCGTCGATGGAAACATTCAAAAACTGCTCGATCCCGGGTTGACCAACATTGCACGCTTTCTTTGCAGTTTGGATAGGGACGGAAACCTTGACGGTGGGATCGCGATTCCGCCCGAAGTGCACGATATCATGGGCGAGCGGTCACTAAATTTCAGGCAGGATGTGTCTTTCGCAGGAGTTCATGCAGACCACATTGGCGACTTCGAGAAAGACCCTGTGGTCCGCAACCTCCTTGATGAGTTTGGGCGTCAGGGCCTCTTTACCGATCGCACACCCCGTCAACTGTGCTCAGCAGCTACGGCGCGCAACGAAGTTCGACGCAATATCCTAGGCATCCGCCGGTTCAGAGATGTGAAGATCCCGCTACAGAACGGTGAATTTGTGCTCGCCGATGTGTATCGCCCAGACAAGGATGGACAGTATCCCATAGTAATGAACTGCGGGGTGTACGGCCGCGCGTTCCATCACCACACCGTGTGTGACGATGCTGGTTTTGAAGCTCACGAAGAGTATGAGGAACTCTACTTCCAGGGCAATTCAGAAGGGCTGATTTTCGAAAACCATGAGACGGTCAATACGGTAGATTGGGTCCCCCATGACTACGTTGTGGTGAGAGTCGATGGGCCCGGTACGGGCAAAAATCCGGGCAAGCTGGCGGTTTGGGGCTTTAGTACAGCGGAGGCTTACCGCGATGCGATCCAGTGGGCCGGACAACAGCCGTGGTCAAACGGCAATGTCGGCTTGTGGGGCATGTCATACTACGCGATTAACCAGCACGCGGTCGCCAGTCTTCAGCCTTCGCACTTGAAGGCGATGATTGCGATCGGGACTGATGTCGATTTATACGAGGAGATGGTTTACACCGGGGGCATTCTCAATGAGGAATTCTTTCCTTTCTGGTACAAGTCGGGTGTTTTACCTGCCGTCTGCGGTGAAGTAAACGACGTCGATTTTATGGCCATCGCGCGATCATCTCCGTTCAAGGACTCCAACTTACCAGCGATTTTCGGGCCGCAATCGGAAGTCTTCATGAGCCCCGACATGAGCAAGGTCGAGGTGCCATTGTGGACTATCGCCTGCACCACCCACCCCTCCCACCTTCACCAGCTCGGAAGTAGTGAAGCTTACTTGTCGACGAATACGACAAACAAAAAAATAGACTTTTGGGAAGATTTCTTTACGAAATCGTACTCAGCTCGCGCGATCTCCGATCACCGCGCTTTCTTCGACCACTGGTTGAAGGGCGTTGATAATGGAATTATGGCCAAGCCACCTGTTCGGCTCGAGATCCGGGCTGGAAACGGTTGTTCCTTTTTGCAAGAGGAGGACGAGTGGCCGATCGCCAGAACAGAGTACGTCAAATGGTATCTCGACGCCTCGTCCGCCGACTGGAAGGGCGACAAGTGGCGGGATGACTTTTTGCGTCTTTCGTCGACTCAGCCGGACGCCGCGCGCCGAATTGAGTATTCCGCGGAGGTTCCCCTTGAGAGCCGCACAGGGCCGCCACCGTCGCTTTTACCAGTTGAGCCGCCCTCGGCCGTGCTCGCTTGGAAAACAGGCGTCTCCTTTATCAGCGAGCCGATGCTCGAAGACATGGTGTTTGCGGGCTACAGTAAGGCGAAGCTTTGGATTTCGTCATCATGCGAAGACATGGATATCTTCGTGTCCTTACGGGTAATCGATGAGGATAACCGCGAGGTTCACTATGGTGGTGCGACAACGATGGGTTTCCCGACGAAACATTATCCTCTGGCGAAGGGTTGGTTGAAGGCTTCACATCGCAAAGTGGATCTCGCCCGCTCGACCGAGTATACGGTTAAGCATACGCACCTGAGGGCGGACTATGCACCGTTGAATGCCGACGAAGTGGTGTCGGTGGAAATCGAGATCATTCCCAACACGGCGCTCATCAAGAAGGGTCAACGCATTCGGCTGGATATTCAGCCGTTCGACGGCTATGCGCATGGCGCACGCCACGCCTATGATCCAAGCTATCACGACGGCGCGCGGAATGTGATTTACACAGGGCCATACCATCAAAGTTACATCCAGCTACCGATTGTGCCCGCAAGACCCACCTAACCGACGTGGAGGGGCGGACAGTGCTTCCGCCGTCTCGGGCTACAACGGCCGAACACTGGATTTCCTGCCCCTCACGAGCGACGCTTAGGCTCCGCGCCACCAGCACTCTGGGTCACTCGCCGAGGTATGCGCTCGCGTCAGCAACCAGCCCTACTCACCGCCATGACGACCCAGCTACGGGGCCTAGAGCCTTTTCCGATCAGGTCGATCCGACCCGATCGGATAAAAAAGGCTCACATCATATTTGGAGCATTTTTCGACCGCAAAACCGGACCACTTTTGCGGAAAATGCTCTAGGTGGATCAAAACCTGCTCACCGCTCGCCAATCTTGCCGGCGGGGCGATAGACGTTTTTGGCGTGTGACCGTACAGCACGTCCAAACGTTTGCGCTGTCCTCCATGGGCGTTCAGACCTTGGAGTGACGGACCATATCCGACACAATGGTGACCAATCTCGGGCTCGCTAAATTTAGTGAACGCAAGGTTTCGCCCTTCTCGAAGCGCGCACGTTGAGCTTGGAAGTATAGGTCCATCGCTCTACGCGCTACTGCGGGGTCGCCAGACTGAATTCCTTTGAGAATGGCGACGCGGTGAGGTTGAAATTCTAAGGCCCTTGCCCGCCAGAAGCGGATTCCACGGCCCGGAAACGACTTGACTTGAACTTCGTTCAGCAAGGCCAGCAGGAAGGCTTCCAAGGACAAAAGTATCGGGTTGTGGGATGCAGCGGATACAGCTCGCTGAAAGTCGATGATGCATGCAATCACCTCATCGACATCTTTCAAGTCGATCGGGTGGTCGAAGCGTGCAGTCGCTGAACTGATAGACAGAATATCTTCAGCAGTCGCGTTCAACGCTGCCGCTTCGATCGAATGCCGGCCCAAAACCTGCCGAACGTCAAGCACTTGCATAATTCCGACCCCTTCAAGTTGCAGAAGGGTCTGAAGAGCAGATGCAAGGGCGTAATCCCCTCGACCACGGACGAACGATCCATTCCCGTGGAAAACTTCCACAAGCCCAAGGGTCTCCAGAGAGCGGATCGCCTCCCGCACCGTCGGTTGGCTTACGCCGAAGCGGTCGGACAAATCCTTTTCGCTTGGAAGGCGTTCACCGTGCTGCAGTCGTCGGGTTACGATGTCTTGACGCAGCGTTTCAATGATCTCGTCGACGATTTTGACTCGCCGCTTGCGAGACGTCGGCTCCGGCGCCAGTCGCGCAGCATGCAGCACCCGAGTCTTCATGTGACGTGGTCAATCGCTCAAAGCCCATTAGTGCAGCGTTTGGCGATGCAGCGCAAGATTTCCGCACGGTTACACCCCGTGCCGAGACCCCATGTTTACCCTAAGTGCGCGCATGACAGATTTCTACGTCCTAAAATGCCTGCCCTAAATCATTCCGCCATGCGCTTGCCGTCGAAACCAGCAACCCTTCGAAGGCTTGGATCGGTGCCGTCACGTCTCGCCGCGGCATCCGGGTGATCGTCAAACCAACCTTCCGACGGATACTTGTACATCCAGTCGACAAGCAGTTCACGACGAGCAATCAGCCATACACCGTCACGTTGTTCGAATTTGTCGAGGTACCGCGCCCACAGCTTGACGAAGCTGCCAGTCCAATGATGGCTGTCCGATCCTTGGTGATCGGCATGTAGATACGTCTCGACGTATGCGACGTCTGGGCCGTCGAACTCAATGAGGCTGTTTCCTAGGAAATGTTGAGTGCGGACAAACCGAGGCATCTCATTCGAGAGAAATTCAAAAAATCCCTCGGCCGCTCCAATGTGAAGGCTTTTAGGAAACTGAATCCACGCATCTTTGTGGAAGGCGCCCCGAACTAGATCCATGTCAACGCGATCAAGTCCACGGCAGTACCTGAGGAGTACGTCGTGGATTTGCGCTCGAGCACTTAATTCCTCAATAGTCATCGTTTTCTCTCGCTAACTAATAGTGGGTACACCACTAGGTCACCAAGTCACTTTGGTCAAGCTAGAGCGCCGCCAACTCGCTGACCATTCCGGTTGACGCGCACTGCAAATAGACGATCCGCGAACCGCACCGGTCGGACTTCGTCCTTCTCGATTTAGCTAGCATTAAGATAGTGAGGGCCGTGGCAAGCTCGGCTTCTACACCAGCGCCGATCACTTGCCAGCGGCGTTGGATGTAGCAAGCAACGCAGCGCTTCCCCCGGAAGACGCTCCTTGTTGCCCCGGCGGCCGAGTGTTCGCCCGAACGATCATTAAAATGGCCGCCACGCAGAGGATTGGGTAACAAACCAGAGCAAGATCGTACGAATGCGTCGCGTCGAATACCGCACCCATAGTGACTGGACTCAAAATCAGGCCGATTTGCGAGATTGCAAATGAGCTGGCGAATATGCGTGCATAGGCCTGGCGACCGAACCGCCGAGCCATCACAAATCCCATCATGTCGAGTTCGGCGCCTTGCGCGGTGCCGACGAAAAACGCAGCAACGATCACCTGGGGAGCATGTCGCCACAACATGAGAATGCCGAGCGCCTGTACTAAGAAAAATCCGGTCGCCACGATGCGGACGGAAAAGCGATCTAATAGTATGCCGGTAATGACCCGTCCGGAAAGAGAGCCTATGGCGACAGCGGCCACCGCCGAAGCAATAGTACCAGGCGAACCGCCCCTGTCCGCGATCAAGGCGGGAAGATGGAGGTTCGGTCCCGCACCAGCGAACACAATCAGGGCAAATGCGATCGAAAATAGCCAGAAATCGGTCGTCCCGAGCGCCGATCGAAGTGACTGCCCGGCGGGCATTATCTCGAAGTCGTTGTCCAGACGCTCCGCTTGAATTAACGAGCCGCGATTTTCCTTAATCAACAAAAATACATTTAAAAGGCCGACGAACAGCGCCGTTGCTGCGACAACGACGACGGCCTTTTTCCAGCCGCCTGCATCGATTGTCGTTTTGATCAGGTAGGAGAACAAAGCTACGCCGACGGGCACGCCCCCTGACGCCACCGCGAGTGCAAGGCCGAGATTTTTATCGAACCATCCCCGCACTATCTTGAAGTACGCCGGATACAGCGCCAAGCAACCAGACATGCTCGCGAGACAACTCACGGCTATGAATTCTGCATAGGTTTTGGTGAACGCCAAGGCCGCGTAAGACAGGCATCCGACTGTTAACCCGATCAAAATGCACCGAACGGCGCCCAATCGATCTACGGCCCACCCAGACAGCGGGAGCATGATGATGTTGCTAACCGCAACGAAGGAGAGTGTCGCTGAGAACTGCGTTCGGGACCAGCCGAATTCAGTCGTAATCGCCTTCATGTAGAGCCCAAGTGGGAAAGTAAACATTGCGGACATGGTTACGGCCATGCCAATGAAACATCCCAGCAAAACCACCCAACGCCGCATGTTAGCTCGCCCTAATCCTTATTCGCAAATTGTTGTGGGCAGTTCAGAAAAAACTAATGTAGCGCCGTTAGAAAATGCGTCGCTGCAAAAAAGAACTTTTGCGTCCACCCTCCCTTCTTCATCAGGCGTCGCGGCATCGACCACAGCACCTGCGGCTATTGTCAGCCCGCCCGTTCGAGCACGTTGGTGGATGTGACCGTATTTTGGACCCCGCAGAGTTGGCGCCCATAGTTCTCCATACAGGTTTGGATGTTATGCGCGGCGTGCATGCTGCCAGCTCTGCAATTTCGCGCCACCAGCTGAAGCAGCTGCTTTTTGGAAATGCCTGACGCTCCGGAAGCCTTGAACAGCGCTTCGATCGCCGTTGCGCAGGTATCCCACACATAAGCCGTATCGGCGTGGTAACGCACAGTCTCTGCGGGCGAAACGTCTTCTCCTGTCTCGTAGAGGCGGTCCAGGTCATTGAGTGCAGCGTCGGCGACGCACCGCGCCGCCTTGATCTGCATTTGGGCGTAGCCAACGTTCAAATGTGTTACGGGCGCGTCCTGCTGCCTGCTGTAAGGTGAGTAGGCGATCGCTTTCTTCCCGATACCCTCTAAAAAAAGCTCGAGCGCATACTCGGCCATGCCGACGGCATTTCCTGAACCCACCATAATCGAACGGCCAAGACCTCCTGGCCTCGGCCCAAGTCCGGTTCCCTTCAGTTTGGCGAGCCGATCCATGAGCACCTGAGGCGTGCTGAAGCGCTCGTCGGGGACGAACAGCTCCTCTGAAACAATGATCGTCCGGCTGCCGGTAGCCGCTAAACCCATGGCGTCCCAGTCATCGCGGAGGACGAACGACTCCTTTGGCAGTAGGACCATCCCAACCTTGCTATCGTCGGCTTCATCATAAAATACCGCCAAGTATGCGTGCGACGCATGAACACTTCCGGTGGCGAAGGGCCACACGCCTTTGATCATCCATCCTCCATCGACGCGCCGGGCTGTCCCTGACAGGCGGCGCGTACTGCCGCCGACCGCGCAGGTCCGGTTTCCTTTCCACGGCACGTCGTAAATCGGCTTGACCATTTCGTCAGAGAACGCCGTGCTCCACAGATTACCTCCTGTCGAAGCCCAAAGCGTCCATGTGGTCGCGCCACAGCCTTTGCCGAGCGCCTCGTAGATGCGGAAGAGATCCTTTGCTGAAAAGTCCGCTCCGCCGAAGCGCGGGGGTGTCGCCAGACCGTACAATCCCGCCGCGTCGAGACGTTCGACGGTTTCTTGCGGCACGCGCCGCTGACGCTCCGCTTCGGTCTGCATGCTCCGAAGCCACGGACGCAGTTCCACAACTTGTGCAATCAAATCGTCCGCATTCCACTGCGTCGATGAAATTTCCTCAAAAGCCGATGCGTGTGCTACCGCCGTGCCATGTTGCTTGGTCATCTCTAAACCTCTTTCGAAACCTGCCGTAGCCGGCCTGCTCGTCTGCTGAACGAAGACCATTGAGATTTCTCAACGAGCCGCCGCTTACCGTGCGTGCGCACATATTACATAAGCGAGCGGTGATGTTAAGCGGTCTCTAAGAGACTTGGTGTCTGCACGTGATTTTGAACCGATCCGTTCAAGTCGCTGCGAAGCGCAACGACAACGGAGACATAGAGGCGTCGGTGATGCCGCACAGACCGCAGACCTGTCGAGCCTTTTGCCGCGCTTTCTCCTTTGAAGAGGCGCCGAGTTGCTCAGGTTCGAGTAAATTTGCGAGATCTGTCCGGTCTATTCAAATGCGGACGATTTTCACGCTGCAGCCGCTTCCGGAGAATCCAATGCGAACTGAATCGCGGAGAAGAGCTTCTCTACATCGATAGGTTTCGCCACTAAGCTCTGCATGCCCGCTTCCATGTATTCTGCAAGTTGGTGGGACATAGCGTTTGCCGTCAAAGCTATTATCGGCGTTCGCTTCCGCCCGAGTTGGTTTTCAAGTAGGCGAATTTTTCGCGACGCTTCCAGCCCGTCCATCACTGGCATTCGCACGTCCATCAATATAACATCCCATTCACGATCACGCCAAGCCGCAACGGCTTCCAGGCCATTGCTGACGATGATGGGGTCTACACCCGCCTGGTTCAGGAGAGTTCGAAGCACAAGCTGATTCACTGTGTTGTCCTCTGCAGCAAGAACTCGCAGCTTTTCCAACTCGTCGTACGTGCGTTCCCCCCCACTAACCGATCCGGACGCGTCACATTCATCGCCGATCCGCTGAAGCGGGAGGAAGACAAAGAAACTCGTCCCCTCACCTACAACGCTCGTCGCGCGGATCGAGCCGTTGAATAGCTCGGCGAGCTCCCGACAGATTGCCAGACCGAGACCGGTCCCGCCAAAACGGCGCGTGGTCGACACATCTGCCTGTTCAAACTTTTCAAACAACATCGGAACACGGTCTGCCGGAACGCCTATTCCCGTATCGGATACGACGAACTCAAGGCCGGACTCATGTGCCGATATTTTTACCTGAACACCGCCGAACTCGGTAAACTTGATCGCATTCGAGACGAGATTTTGGAGAATTTGGCGCGCGCGCGTGACATCCCCTAAGTAGGTGCCGCGGACAGCTTCCTGAATTGTGACTTCTATATATATTCCTTTCCCACGGGCAATATCTGAATACAGCGCCTCAACACTTCTCGCGAGTTCAGATAAGTCGAACTCGACGCTCTCAAGTTCAAGTTTACCCGCCTCTATTTTCGATATGTCCAAAATGTCATTCAAGATCGTCAAAAGGTTTTCACCTGATCGGCGTATCACGTCCAGGCGTTCCGCTTGGATCGTCGACAGTTCGCCGGCGGCCATCGCCTGAGCCATCCCGAGCACGCCATTCAATGGTGTACGAATTTCGTGGCTCATTGCTGCAAGAAAGGCTGATTTCGCATGGCTTGCTGCCTCAGCAGCCTCTTTAGCCTCAAGCAAAGCGGCCTCGGAGACTTTGCGTTCAGTGATATTTTGCATTGCTCCAATTAGGCGCAGTGGCTTTCCATCCAAGTCGGTAATCAGCCTAGATGCGTTCGCGGTCCAGACCTCCTTCTCATCGCTACGGAGCATTCGGTATTCTTGTTTGAAGACATCGTTACTTTGGCTTTGGCGGGCCCACGCGGCCTGCACTCGAGGCCGATCGCGCGGATCGATCGTCGAGAACGGATTGCGGTAAAGGTCTTCATAGGAAGCTGCCTCCGTGAAGAATGTCTCCTCGCCCCCGACCTTGATCAGTTCCCGTCGCAGGTAATCCATTTCCCAGACGTGGATACCCGATACTTCCATGGCTAGCGTCAAGCGTTCCTCAGACCGAGACGCCGCTTCCATGGCCTTCACCATCCCCGTAATGTCATGTGTCGAAACGATAACGCCACCGATCTGGCCATCGGGTTGCCGCCAGGGCGCCATGTCGACCGACACCCAATTTGGCTCGGAGCACGACTGTGGTTTGAGCGACTTAATCGACGTGAAGGTTTCGCCCTGCAAGACAAGATCAAATTGCGCGCGGGCTCGCGCAAAGGCGTCCGGCGCTACTATGGAAAAGTGTTTCCCGACGGCGTCTGCGTCGGTCGTTCCCATCCCCTCTGCCCAACTTGGGCTGCACGTTAGAATTCGGTACTCACGATCGAACATCACTAATGCCACCGGCAGGGCCTTAATGACCGCTGCGAACTCAGCGGCGGTCGTTTCGCCCTCTTGGCGCAGCATCTCCCGCGCCTTCGCACCGCTGGATCGCTCCCAGGCACATCCGAGAAAGTCCGCCAAGTCGTTCAGGCGGCCGGCCAGTTGAGCGTCATACCGGCTTGGCTTTGCTCCGCTGGCAGCCAAGACGCCAGGGATTGAACCGTCAGTGAGAGTGATTGGATGTGCTGCGAAATAAGGCGGTGGCCCTGGCGGCAGGCGTTGGCCAGGGAACAGAAGACTCTCAAGTCCCGCTTCAATCCAAATGGCCTTGCCGGTCTCAGTGACTTGGCGTAGCCCTGCACCAACTGCGAAGCGATGCTCCGGCTCGCTACTGCTCCACGCATCCTCGCCGTCGATGAGGATGACCCAAGCGTCTAGCACGCCAGACATCCCTCGAGCGATCCGGATCGCCTTGTCGCACGCCGATTGACACAGCTCAGCCTCGACTGGCGAACTCCGGGACTCGGCGCTTATTGAACTTGGTTGTTTTTCGCCCATAACCCGTACCGCTTCACCCTTTTTGTTTCTTTTGTCGAAACAAGGTTAAGATGGAATTTCGGCCGTCAACTTGGTTCGAAAGATCATTTCCTCAGGCGTGGCGTAGCCGACGGCTTAAAGCGGGGGGAGCGGCGGTGCGCGTGGTCGAGACCTTAAAGGTCCATACCACCCGCGGCGTGATTGAAGCGGACGCCATCGCCGTCTCTTCGGGGGACGATCTCTACACTATCTTCCCCGACCGGATCGCCGCGCATGGACGACGATGATAGATAAGAAGAACCCCTGCGCTGGACAACAAATGGAACGTCAACGCCCGCTGGCAGGCGACCGACAAACGGTCGCTGAACGCTAATTTCGTTGCAATTAGTTCCTTTATTGACGGCAACCGGGACTTCTCCATTACCCGCCTGACAGCTCCGGGCTACACGGCTGTGGATGTGGCGGCTAATTATGACATGACCCAGAACCTCGCGATCTATGGCCGCGTCACCAACCTGTCCTGCACGCTTTACCTGCGCCCTAGCCAAAGCCTCTACGCTGACGTGAAGGCGCACTACTGATGAAAGCCGTGGCCGCAATCGCCATGGTGGTTGCGGCCACCGTCCACCCGCTCAAGGTCATGTCCCTCAGTGAATGCACCGACCAGATCGTGCTGCAACTCCTGCCACCCGAGCGGATCACATCGGTGACCTGGCTATCGCGCGATCCTTCCATATCGATCATGGCCAAGGCCGCGGCCCACGTTCCCGTAAATTACGGGACGGCGGAGGAAGTGATCCGCGACAGACCAGACCTGATCGTCATCGACAGCTACACCACGCCCGCGACTAAGGCCCTGTTAGAGCGGCTGCATTATCCCGTTCTGGTGTTGAGCTCGGCGGAAAGCTTCGGGGACATCCGTACTATGACCCGCAAGGTCGCTGCGGCCATCGGCGCGAAAGCGCGCGGTGAAGCGCTTCTCGCGCACATGGACGCTGTTTTGCTGATCCTCGCTAAAGACAAAGGCCCACGCCTTCGGGTCGCAGCCTGGGACGGGGCCGGATTTTCCGCCCGCAACGGATCGCTCTACGACGCTATCCTTACGGCGGCGGGCGCCCGCAACGTCGTCGATGAAAAGGGCGTGACCACTTCAGGCACGCCGAGCGTGGAGATGCTGCTGAAGACCGCGCCGGCCTTGCTGGTGCGCGGCGAACCGGGTTTCGAACGGCCCGATCGCCGAAGCGACGTGGCCTCCCATCCGCTCATCCGCCGATTCTGGGTCGGCCGGACCGTAGTGGTTCCGCAATCATCCTATATCTGCGGCACGCCGTTGTCCGCCGACGCCGCCCTCAGCCTGCGCGATCAGATGCGCGCCGTCGCCGGGAAGGCGAGCCAGCCGCTTCGTTTCAGAGGCGCCCCCCCATAATGAAGCCGGCCCTCCTCATCATTGCATTGTCAGTTCTGCTCGCCGTCGCCGTCTGCGGCTCTCTTCTGGCGGGGCAAATCTGGTTGACTCCGATGCAGGCGTTCAGCGCGGTCATCTCTCCGGCGCCTAGCCTCTCATCGCTGATCATCTTCGAGCTTCGCCTGCCGCGCGTGCTGCTCGCTGTGTTGATCGGAGGTGTCCTCGGCCTCTCCGGCGCGACCCTGCAGGGTCTGCTCCGCAACCCCTTGGCGGAGCCGGGCTTGCTGGGCGTGTCTTCCGGAGCGTCTCTCGGCGCGGTGATCGCCATCTACTACGGCTTCGCCACCACCGTGACTTTGGCGGCGCCGTTGTTCGGCATCGCCGGTGGATTGATCACGGCGGGAACAGCGCTGGCGCTATCGAGACGCGGCGGAACGTTGTCCCTGATCCTCGCCGGCGCGGCGGTGTCGGCGATCTCCGCGGCCGGGGTGAGCCTGGCCCTGAACCTCGCCCCCAATCCTTACGCCGCCTATGAAATCATGACCTGGCTCATGGGATCGCTGGCCGACCGCAACTGGACCCATGTGGAACTCGCAGCCCCCTTCATCATCGTCGGAGGCGCCCTGCTGCTTCTGACCACGCGAGCCTTGGACGCGCTCACCCTCGGCGAGGCGCAGGCGGAGAGCCTCGGCGTGAACGTGCGCCTGACCAGGCTATTGGCGCTGTCCGGCACGGCGCTCGGCGTCGGCGCAGCGACGGCGGTGGCCGGCGCCATCAGCTTTGTCGGCCTCATCGCGCCTCACCTCGTGCGCCCCTTCGTCGGACATCGGCCCGGCGCGACCCTCGTTCCCGCTGCGCTTGCCGGCGCTCTGATCGTGACCGTGGCGGACCTCGGTGTCCGGTTGATCCGGTTTGGGCCGCCCCTGAACCTCGGCGTTGTCATCAGCATCGTTGGCGCGCCGTTTTTTCTGTGGCTCGTCCTGCATGTGCGGAAGGTCTCTAGGTGAGTGACCTTGTCCTTACCGACGTCAGCCTGACCCGCGGAGCCTCCCGCGTGCTGGATGCGGTGAGCGTCACCTTCGCCGCCGGCCGACTGACCGCGGTCATCGGCCCCAATGGCGCGGGGAAAAGCACGCTCCTGTCTATCGCCGCCGGTGTCCTGGCGCCCGATGAGGGGTTGGTGTCTTTTGGCGGAACGCCGCTGGCCGCGATAGGTCGGCGGCTCCTCGCCCGGCGCAGAGCCTACCTTCCGCAGTCGCCTCGCGTAGACTGGCCCATAAGCATTGAGCGTGTGGTGGCTTTGGGCCTGACCCCCTCCTTGCCCGCGTTCGGCGGTCTGCCGCCCTCGCTCCAGCCGCAGGTCGAGCAGGCCCTCGCCGCCCACGATCTCCTGGCGCTGAGAGACCGCCCGGCCACCATGATTTCCGGCGGCGAACTGGCCCGCGTGATGCTGGCGCGCGCGACGGTGGGCGACCCCGAAATCCTCATCGTCGACGAGCCCACCGCCGGGCTCGATCCTCGCCACGGCATCGACGCCGTTCGGCGTCTCCGCCGCCACGCGGATCAGGGGCGAACCGTCGTCATGGCGATCCACGACCTCGATCTAGCCTTGCGCGTCGCCGACAACGTGGTCGCTATCCGCGGCGGCCACATCCACGCGTCAGGCTCCGCGGATGATATCCTCACAGAAACAACAATCGGACAGCTCTACGAGGTCCGCGTACGGATCACCCGCGACGAGGAAGGCGGCGTCGTCCGCTTTTTGGATTAGGAAGGTATGGTGCAGCCCGCGCCTTCGATCAGATCGCTGATCTCGCCTTCGGCCCGACAACGGCTGCAGCTTCGGCGCCGCGAAAGGCTCACGTCTTTATGAAATTCTCCTTCGCGCCCGTCACAGGAAGCCAAACCCGCGTCCTGATACTTGGAAGCCTTCCGGGTGAGCTTTCGCTTGAACGTGGGCAATATTACGCCAATCCGCGTAATCAGTTCTGGCGGCTGGTTGGTCATACGATTTCCATCGACTTGGCTGAGAGCACCTACGATCAGCGGCTGGAGGCTCTCTTAGCCCACGGCATCGGCCTTTGGGATGTGGTGGGCAGCGCCGAACGCGTGGGCAGCCTGGATGCGGACATCCGCAACCACACCCCAAACGCCCTCGTCGCGCTGGTGTCTGGCTTGCCGAATATCCGCGCGCTGGCCTTCAATGGCGGCACGGCCTTCGCCGTGGGGCGGAGGCAGTTTCAAGAGGTTGCGGAACCGCGGCTCATCGCCCTGCCATCGAGCAGTCCTGCGCACACCATGCCGTTCGAACGCAAAGCGGCCGCATGGAGACAGCTCAGCAGTTATCTTTGATCGCGGCGCGCGGTCGGTGAAGCGTTTCAAACCACCTCGCGGGCGAAGTTGGAAACGGCGTTCTGCACGATCTTCTTCAGCTGAAACCTGAAGGTCCGTTCGCCGTGGAGGAGACGGAGCCGCCCACCGTGCTGGTGGCGGTGGAAGGCCGCTCGCGCATGAGCGACCGCGCCCTGCAGTTCGCCATGACCCTGTCGCCGGACGTGATCGCGGTCCACCTAATGAACCTGGAAGGCCCGGAGGCCGAGGAAGACGTACGCCAGATCAAGCTGCGCTGGGCCGACGAGGTGGTGACGCCTCTGACGGTTCGAGGGCGAGCATCGCCCAAACTGGTGCTGCTGCCCGCACCCTATCGCAAGCTCGCCGATCCCTTGCTGGAGTTCCTGGAGAAGCTGGACGCCGATACGCCGGGCCGCGCCGTGGCGGTTCTGATTCCCGAGCTGGTGCTCAAGTATGGTGGCAGCGGCTATTGCACGGCCGGGGGGCGCGGTTGCAACGGGCGCTTCTGGCCAAGGGCGGGCCGCGCCTGAACGTGATCATCACACCTTGGCGCTGCTGACCGGCGTCAGCGGCCGTAGATGCGGTCCAGCACCTGCGCCACGTCAACCAGCCGCTCCGCCACGGCATTGAAGCGCTCGCCGGCCGCCAGCCGCCGGGCCCAGTCCGCCGCCGCCCTGCCGCCCCAATCCTCCGGCGGGCTCGCGAGAGTTTCCCGCGCCGCGCCGCGATAACGCTCGGTGCTGAAATCGTAAAAGGAGCCGCCGACGTTGCGCATCTCCGCCCCGCAGTCCCTCCCGTGCACGGCCGCGGAGATCACCGCGTCACAGCCGGCATGGAGCTTCCACGAGCAGGCGATCCTCACCACCGCGCCCGTCTCGAGCTCCAGCGTGGCGACGGCGTAGTCCTCAACCTGCTCAGCCCCATCGCCCAGTGGCGCGCCGTCCGCAAACAGTTGTGAAGAGACGCCCCGTGTGGTCGGGAAATCCAGCAGCCAGAGCGCCAGGTCCACCAGGTGCACGCCGAGATCGATCACGCACCCGCCGCCCGACTGTTTGGGATCGTAGAACCACGGCTTGTCGGGCCCGTAGGCGTTGTGGAACACCAGATCGGCGGCGAACACCTGGCCAAGCTCACCGGCTTGAACAAGCTCGCGGATTCGCTGCATGCCGTTGGTGAAGCGGTAGGAGAGATCGACGCCGAGGAGCCGATCCGCCGCACGCGCGGCGTCAACTACCGCCTGTGTTTCGGAAGCGGTGCGGCCAAGCGGTTTCTGGCAGAACACCGCCACTCCGCGCTGCAGCGCCCGAATCGACTGTTCGGCGTGCAGGGCGCTTGGCGTGGCGATCACAATCCCGTCGAGGTTCAGGTCCAGGAGATGATCCAGGCTGTCGACCCGCTCCGCACCGGGCGCGAGGTTCAGCGCCTCGTCGGCTTGCTCCCCGGAAGGTTCCACCAGGGCGGCGGCGTCCACCAGTCCGGTTTCCAGCATCGCCTGCATCCTGTGCCGGCCGATCCAACCGACGCCAAGGAAGCCGAGCCTGGGCTTGGTCAGAGCGCCCGAGCGGCTCATCGCGGGCGCCAAGCGCTCCAAAGTCAAAACTTCACCAGCGCCTTCAGGAAACCTTCAGGCTTGTCACGGGTGGCGTCCAGCGCCTCGCCGAGCTGATCCAGGCGAAAGGTGTGGGTGTAAAGCGGCGTCGGATCGAGGCGGCCGGACGCCACCGCCTCCACCGCCGCCCGCATCCCCGCCATGTTGACGGCCGGGTCGCGCTCGTGGGCGTTGATCACGTCGAAGCCCCGCCAGTTCCAAAGCTGCATGTTCACCTGGCGCGGCCCGTCCTGGTGATAGCCGGCGATGACCAACCGCCCACCTTCGCGGGTCAGCTCAGCGGCAAGGTCCAGCGGCCACTGCTTGCCCACCGCCTCGATCACCCGGTCGCAGAACACGCCGCCGGTTAGGGCGCGCACATCCTCGATAATGCGGCAGTGATCGTCCATTACGACGGTCTCCGCCGCGCCCATCAGGCGGGCGAGGTCGAGGGAGAACGGTCGCCGCGAAATGGCGATCACCCGCGCCCCGGCGTCGGTGGCGAGCCGGGTCAGGATGGCGCCCAAAAAGCCGACGCCTATAATGGCCACCGTCTGCCCCGAAGAGATGTCGCTGCGCCGAAAAATATTCATGGCGCAGCCGAGCGGCTCCCCGGGAAACGGCTGGCCCTTCAGGCTGTCTGGCAGGACCACCACCGCGTCGGCGGCCGCTATGTCGAATTGGGCGTAGCTGTGGTGGGAGAGCGTAGCCACCCGATCACCGATCTTCACCTCTGCAACATCGGGCCCAACCGCGTCAACCACGCCCCAGCCCTCGTGGCCGAGCGCGCCGGGCTCGGTTGGGAACTGCATCCAGTCCGGTCCTGCCCATGGTTCGAGGTTAGAGGCGCAGACGCCGCAGCCTTCCAGCCGCACCCTCACCTGGCCTGAGGCGGGCTCCGGCCGCGGCGCTGCAACCACCTCCGCATGACCGGCGCTGGCGACCACGCCAGCCTGCATCGTGTCGTGCGCGACTAGGGCGGCGCCTATTCCATCATCCATTTTGAAGTCCTTAGGCGGTCAAGGCTGCGGCGCCGGCTTCAGCCGTGTTCAGGGCGCGGGCGCGCTCGCTGTCGAACCATTCGATGGTTTGCTTCAGGCCGTGCCGCAGGCCAATGCTTGGCGCCCAATCTAAAACCGCCGCCGCCTTGGCGATGTCGGGCCGGCGCCGCTTGGGATCGTCCACCGGCAACGGCCTGTGCACCACCCGGGAGGAGGAGCCGGTCAGCTCCAGCACCACATCCACCAACTCCCGCACCGTCAGCTCGATGGGGTTGCCGAGGTTGACCGGTCCCGGCTGGGGCCCGTCGAACTCCATAAGGGCGATCAGGCCGGAGACAAGATCGTCCACATAGCAGAAGGAGCGGGTCTGGCTCCCGTCGCCGAAGACGGTGATGTCCTCTCCCGCCAGCGCCTGCGCCACGAGGTTGGAGACCACCCGCCCGTCGTCTGCCGACAGGCGCGGCCCGTAGGTGTTGAAAATCCGCGCGACCCGCACCTCGCCCCGCCCCGCCCGGTCGAAGTCGAAGGTCAGGGTCTCCGCGGCGCGTTTGCCTTCGTCGTAGCAGGCGCGGGGACCGGTGGCGTTGACATGGCCCCAATAGGTTTCCGGCTGGGGATGCACCTCCGGATCGCCATAGATCTCGCTGGTGGAGGTGAGCAGGAACCGCGCGTTACACGACTCCGCCAGCCGCAGCAGGTTGCGGGTGCCGATCACGCTGGTCATCAGCGTGTGCTCCGGGTCCGCCTGATAGAGCGGCGGCGAGGCTGCGCAGGCGGCGTTGTATATGCGGTCGAACGGGCGGCGGGTGATGCGGGCGGGCAGCAGATCGACGATGTCGGCCTTGATAAAGTCAAACGCCGTATGGTGCATCGCCTGTTCGAGGTTGGCTAGGTTTCCGGTGAGCAGGTTATCGAGGCATGTCACCTGATGCCCTTGCGCCAGCAACCGGTCGCAGAGGTGGGAGCCGAGGAAGCCAGCGCCGCCCGCGATCAGGATACGCATCTGCTTACTTTGGGTCATGCGGGACGCTCCACGCGGTCGTGCGCTATTTCGGTATATTGAGGGTTTGTGCGAGTTGTGCGCGATGGCGAGGCGAAGTTCGCGCTCCAGCGTATCAGCACGATCGGCGGCGGTGTGGCCGTTCAGGACCCGCGTCCTTCCTGCTGCGGCGAGACGGAGGCGGGCGGGCTCATCCATGGTGAGCGCCGTCAGCACGTCCTCGCTTTGGCGCGCCAGCACGATCTCCTCGTCCGGCGTGAACAAGGTATCGAGCCCGTCCCACACGTCGGAGATGATGGGCGCACCGCACGCCGCGGCCTCGAACAGGCGGATACTGGGGCTGTAGCCGGCGGCGATCATGTCGGCGCGGGTGATGTTCAGGGTGAAGCGGCTGGCGGCGTAGAAGGCCGGATGTTCCGCTGGCGGAACATGCTCCAGCCGCTCGACGTTGGCGGGCCAGTCGATATCATCCGGGTACTGAGGACCGGCCACCACAAATTTCAGGTACGGCGCGCGGCGGGCGGGCTCCAGCAGTAGGCGCTCCAGCGCCGGTTGCCGGTCGTCGCTGTAGGTGCCGAGATAGGAGAGGTCCCACCGCTTTTGCGTTTCCAGAGGCCGGTAAACGTCAGGATCAGCCGAGCAGTAGAGCGCCCGCGCCGCCGGCGAGCCGTAATCCCGCTCCAGCCGCTCCAGCGTCGGGCCGCCAGTGAAGGAAAAGTAGACGTCGTAATCGGCGATCTGGTCCGGAGCGATATAGCTGGCTTCACCCCGTTCGAGGTCCGCTAGGGTGACCGGCGTATCGATGTCGTAGAAGGCGACCGGCCCGTTGGCCAGGCCCATGGCCCAGCGGCCGACCTGCACCCCTTGCGGCGTGTATGAGCCGACGATCACCGCATCCGCCGCCGCCACCTGATCGGCGAACCGTTCCAGATCGAGCACGTCGCGATAGAACTCCAGACGGCAATAGTCCGGGCTAGGAAGATCGCGGTGGGCGGCGTACCAGGGCGTCTCCCGCTCCAGGAACAGCACCTGGTGTCCGCGCACGGTGAACGCCTTCAGGAGGGCGCGGTAGGTGACGGCATGACCGTTGCCCCATGAGGATGAGAGGCTGAGGCCGAGGACGACGATGTTCATGGGCTTGTCATTCGAAAGTTCGCTCATGCCGCCGACCTTTCGGTTCGCTTGGCCAGTTCGGACCGCAACAACGCATCCACTTCCGCGGCCCGCTGGGCGTAGGTGTGATCCTTCAGCACGCGTTGGCGGGCCGCTTCGCCGATAGCTTTGGAGCGCTCGGGCGTCAGCGCCGCCAGATGCTCGGCCACCTCCTGCCCATCGCGGGCGACAAGGATTTCGGCGCCGGGCTTGAGGAACTGCTCGACCCCTTCCCACGCGTCGGTGATCAGGCAGGCAGCGGCGCCGGCGGCCTCGAACACGCGGGTGGCGGGAGAGAAACCGACCTCCGCCATGCTGTCGCGGGCGACGTTCAGCACCGCCAGCGGCGAGCAGTTGAAGGCGTTATGGTCTGCCGTGCCCACGTGGCCCACGTGCTCGACGTTCGTCGGCATGGACTTATCCTGCCAGCCGCTACCGCCGAGGAGAAAGCGGCGCTCGGGTAGGCGCGTCGCCGGCTCGAGGAAGAAGCGCTCGATCCGCACCTCCCGGTCCGGAAGGCGGTTGGCGAGGAGCGCGAGATCGCAGACGAAGCGCGGTTCGGGCGGAACGGGGAAGTGGGTGGTGGGATCGAGAGCGTTGTAGATCGGACGGCAACGCGCCGCGCCGATCGCCTCGTAAGCCTCGACTACCGGAGGTCCGCCGCCGTAGGTTAACACGAAATCCAGCAGCGGCAGGGTTCGCAGCAGAGGGTGGTCCGGATTCTGCCGCAGTTCCGCCAGGGTGGCGGGGGCGTCCACGTCCCAGAAGATGCGAATGGCATCCGGCCGGGCGGCCCTCATCACGTCCAGCAGTTCGGCGTCGAAGACGCCGACGCCGCTGGTTTTCACAACCACGTCCGCCTCCACCGCGCGATCGATCACGGCGCGGCAGGCTTCGGGCGTTGCATCGTAAACCACCACGTTAGCCCAAGCAGGCGGATCAATGTCTCGGTGCTGCTGACGATCTAAGGCGTCCGGCTCGTAGAAGGTGATTTGCCAGCCCCGCTTCGCCAGCTCGCTTAACATGCCGCGGTAGTAGGTGGCGGCGCCGTTCCAGTAGGCGGAAAGCAGGCTGGAGCCGTAGAAGGCGATCTTCATTCGGCGAGCTCCAAGGATTTGAGCGGAGAGGCCGGCGCAGCGTCCCTTAGCTGGGTTAGGATGCTCAGAAGCTCGTCCACCCGGTGCGCGCAGGTGTGATGGGCAAGGATGGTCTCGAGGCCGCTTTTCACCAGCGCCGCTCTCAATGCCGCGTCGTGTTGAAGATCGTTTAGATGGCGGAGCATCGCCGCGCCGTCCTCAGCGGTCAGGAAATCCTGGCCGGGCCGGAACAGGTGTTCGCTGTCCTGCCACGGCGCGCTGACCAGGGGGATGCCGCAGGCGAGCGCCTCGAACACGCGGATGGTTGGGATGCCGGGCAGCTGCTCTACATAGAAGCGGCGCGGCACGTGCACGGTGGCGAGGTGGCTTGCGAACACCTCAGGCGCTGAAGCGTTGGCGATCCAGCCGCGATAGTGCGCGCCATAGTGGTTCAGCAGCGCCAGCGCCTCGGTGGGGTAGCGGACCCCGTGGATGTCGAGGGATAGGCCGGCCTCGCGTGCGGGCTGCAGCAGAAAGGTTTCAAGCTCCCGTGTCCGCTCGCCGTCGCCCCAGTTGCCGATCCAAACGAGGCCCTCGCGCGGTAGTTCTTCCGTAGGCGGACGAAACAGGCGCACGTCCGCCGCTTCGTGCCAGACGAACACCCGCTCGCCCCAGCCCCAGCGGCGATAGATCTCCGCCAGCGTTTCGCCGAACGCCAGGACGCCGTCGTAGCCGTCGAGATCGAAGGCGGTGATGGCGGCGGGATCGCTGACGGCGCGGTGGTGGGTGTCGTGGAAGAGGAGCGTGAAGCGCCCGCCGCCGGTCCGCAGCCGTCCGAGTGACGCCACCAGCTTCGGCTCGTTCCACTCGTGGACAATGACCACGTCGGCGCCGTCGCACGCCTGCGCCAGATCCAGGTTGGGGCCGTAGGTCTTGGACGTTAGATCGGGGTATGCTCGCCGCCAAGGCTTCAGCCCTGCCTCCCCATGATCAGCAAGGAGATTTTTCAGGCTCCAGGCGCCTTCGGGCTCATAAACCTGAACCTCGTGCCCGCGCGCAACGAGATCGCGCAGCACGCCCCGCAGGAAGTGGGCGTTGCCGTGGTTCCAGCAGGAAGCGAGTGAATGGGTGAAGTAGACGACCTTCACGCCGCCGCCTCCGTGCGCCGGCGATCGGCGAGGACGTCGCGATAGACGGCCAGCGTGCCCTCCACCATCGCCTCGACGCTGAACGCCGCCGCTCGCGCCGCCGCCAAGCGGCCAAGGCGCTCGGTTTCGGCCGGGTCGTCCAGCAGCCGGTCGAGGATGTCGGCGACCGCTTCAGGATCGCCAGACGCCACGAAGACCGCAGCGCCGTTCCACAGTTCGCGGAAGGTCGGTATGTCGGACAGCACCAGGGCGCAGCCGGCCTGCGCGGCTTCCAGAACGCCGAGGCCGAAGGGTTCGTACAATGCGAGCGAGGCGAACGCGGCGGCGTCGTTCAACCGCTCGGTCATGGCGGCGGCGTCCAGCGCGCCCAAGGACTGCACCGCAATCAGCGTCGCCGTCTGTCCTTGCGGCCCGTTCAGGGGTCCGGCGGCCAGTACCTTGCCGCGCATCTTCGCCGCCGCCGCATCCAAGGTGGCGATGTTCTTGCCGTCATCCCAAAGCCGGCCGGCGGTGAAGACGTGGCGCTGTTTTCGCGTGGGATCGAAGCGCCGCTCACCGGCGCCCCGCCCGTTGCGCACGCCCCTGACGGCAAAGCCATAGCGGGCGAGGGTGTCCTGCACGAAGGAGAAGCTCGGCGCGATCAGGGCGGCGCAGGCGGCGTAGCCTTGTTCCAACGCCTCGGTGCGCCAGCGGAAGTCCTTCGGGAGCGGGCCCCCGCGCACGGCGCTCCACCAAGTGGCGAGGCAGGAGTGGCAGGCGCCGACCACCGGCACGCTGAACGCTGCGTCGGCCGCCAAGGCGGGGCTGTTCAGGTGTACGAGGTCTGCGCCGCAATCATCCGCCAAGGCGGCGAGGCTGCGTCCGGCCTTGGCGACCACGCCGATGTCGTCGGCCATCCAATCGAGCGGCAGTCCCGTCTCCACCAGCTTGATGTTCAGTGACGCGGCGGCTTGACGTTGCGCGGGCGACGGGCCCGGACGGAGCATCGCCAGGGTGACATCGACGCCCGCCTTCTCCAGGCCGGCGGCAAGGTCGATCGAATAGGTCCAGACGCCGCCCACCGCGTCCGTCGTCATCAGGACGTGCAGCCGCTCTCGCCGCTTCACGCCGCCGCCTCTCGCGTGCGGCTGACGGCGCCGATGGTCTGCGATTTCAGCCAGGTGGCCAGCTCCGCCACGCCGTCGCGCCAGGGCTTGGGCTTGTCCAGCGCTAGCGCCGCGCGGGCCGCGGAGGCGTCGGCGACGAAATAGCGCTGATCGCCGGGACGCCAGTCGTGGACGCTGACGGCCGTCTTGCGTCCGACCAGCTGGTCGATATGGGCGATCAGCCGGCGCAGGCTCACCGCGTTGGAGGGCCCGCCGCCGAGGTTGAACGCCCGCCCTTTGACCGCTTCGATCCGGCTCCAGGCGGCCATGTAGGCGTCCACCGCATCGTTCACGTTCAGGATGTCTCGGACCTGACAGCCGTCGCCGTAGAGGCTGATCGGCTCGCCCTTCAGCGCGCTGATGAGGAAATGGGCGACCCAGCCCTGGTCTTCGGTGCCCATCTGGCGGGGACCGTAGATGCAGCTCATGCGCATCACGCAGGTCGGCAGGTCGAAACTGCGGGCGTAATCGAGCACATACTGGTCCGCCGCGCCTTTCGAGCAGCCGTAGGGGGTGTGGAAATCCAGCGGCCGCGTCTCGCTGACGCCGCGCACGCGCAGGGCGTCGTCGGTCGGCAGATAGCAGTCGTCATGAAGCGAGAGCGGCACGTCGCCGAGGTCGCCGTAGACCTTGTTGGTGCTGGCGAAGACCACCGGACTGCGGCGGCCCTGGCGGCGGACGGCTTCCAGAAGGTTGATCGTGCCCCGGATGTTGATCTCGAAATCCTCCACCGGATCGACCATGCTGGTGGTGACGGCGACCTGGGCGGCCATGTGGAACACCGCATCCACACCTTCGACGGCGCGGCCGACAGCGTCTTCGTCGCGAATGTCGGCGATCATCGCTTCGATGCGATCGCCGTGGCGAGCTTGCAGCCAGTCGAGGTTCCGCTCGACACCGGGGCGGGCGAGGATGTCGAACACGCGGACGCTATGGCCCTCGCTTGCCAGTCGTTCGGCGAGGTTGCAGCCTATGAAGCCGGCGCCGCCGGTGACCAGCACCTTGCTCGGGGAAGTGGAGGCGGCGCTCACGTGACCAGTCCCCGCATCTCAAGTTCCTTGCGGGCTTCCACTACCCGATCTTCAGACTCCTGGCGCGCCACCCATTCGGCGAGTTCGGCCAAGCCTTCGGAAAAGTCCTGCCGCGGCGCATAGCCGAGCACTGTCCGCGCCTTGGTCAAATCGGGGATGTTATGACGGATGTCGCCGGCGCGTGCCTTGTGGGTGATCTCGGGTCGAAGGTCCCCTCGGCCCATGGAGGCGGCCTGCAACTGCGCCACCTCCTCCACCGTGCGGTCTTCGCCGGAAGCGATGTTGAACACTTGGCCATCCGCTTCGGGCTTGTGCAGCGCAAGCACGAAGGCGCGGGCGATGTCGGTGACGTGGACGAAATCCCGCCGCTGCTGCCCGTCCTCAAACACCATCGGCGGCTGGCCATTGGCGATGCGGGAGGCGAAGATGGCCAGGACGCCGGTATAGGGGTTGGAAAGCGCCTGCCCGGGACCGTAGATGTTCCACAGGCGCAGCGCGCAGCCCTCCATGCCGTATTGGGCGGTGAGGGTGAGGGTCAGGCGCTCCTGCACGTACTTGCCGATGGCGTAGACGGATTTCAGCGCCGGCTGCTTGGTCTCCGGCGTAGGAACAGGGATCAGGGGGCGACCCTCGGCGTCCAAGGGGTCCCAGGACCCGTCGGCGTTACGGCCGCCGCGCACCAGATCCTCCACCAGCTTGCCGTCCGCCGTGCGGTAGAGTCCTTCGCCGTAGATGCTCATGGAGGAGGCGACCACCACCCGCTTCACGGGATTGTCGATCAGTTGTTGGAACAGGACGGCGGTGCCGTAGTCGTTGACCGAGGTGTAGCGGTCCACCGCATACATGCTCTGGCCGACGCCCACCTCGGCGGCGAGATGCACCACCCGATCAACCCCGCGGATCGCTTTCAGCACCATGGCTTCGTCGCGGATGTCGCCGACCAGAAGTTCGATGTCGGGGTCAAGTTCAGTGGGGCGCTGGCGGGTGGGATGGACCTGCTCGATCAGGCTGTCGAGGATGCGCACATGGTCGCCGCGCTCCAGAAGCGCCTTGGCGAGGTGGCGGCCGATAAACCCGGCGCCGCCGGTGATCAGGACGGTTTCAGCCATGGACGGCGAACGCCTCCGACGTGAAGGGCGACGACCGATCGTCCGCACCGCGATCGACTATTCCGCTTATCTGGTTCAATGCCCACCTCATACCCAGAGGGCCTTTAACTGATCATCTTCATCTATGTTCCCGTTGAAGATGCGAAAGTCTACCGTGAACTTAAATTATTTCTGTAATATCGGAAGCCTACGATATAGATCGATGCCGTTATTTGTCGGCTGTCCGACACTATCTTTAGCAGATCAAGGATTGTAGATGATCCTTGGCTGTTCTAAGGAACTGACCTTGGCCTTAAGGTATTGAAACTTGGCTGCCTGGACGCATGTTCGCGCCGCAGCTTCACACAGGACCGTCATGGCTCGCAAAAAGCTTCGTGTAGGGATCGTCGGCGTCGGCAACTGCGCCTCGTCCTTCGTGCAGGGGCTGTCCTACTATGCCGAGGCCACGGCCAACGAGCCGCCGCCGGGACTGATGCACGTGGAGCTTGGCGGCTATCATGTGAACGACATCGAGATCGCCGCCGCCTTTGACGTTCACGCCGGGAAGGTAGGGCGCGACGTCGGCGACGCCATCCGCCTGGCGCCCAACAACACGCTGGAGTTCGCGCCGCCGCGAGGATGGGGGGTGCAGGTGCAGCGCGGCCCGACGCTGGACGGGCTTGGCCGCTACACCCAAGGCGACATCGAGGAGTCGGGGGCGCCGGCGGTGGATGTGGCCGAAAGCCTCAGTCGCTCGGGGGCGGAGATCCTGGTCTCCTACCTGCCGGTGGGATCGCAGGCGGCGACGGAATACTATGCCGAACAGGCGCTGAAGGCCGGCTGCGCCTTCGTCAACTGCATCCCCGTGTTTATCGCCTCCAATCCCGTCTGGGCCAAGCGGTTCGAGCAGCGCGGCCTGCCCATCATCGGCGACGACATCAAGAGCCAGGTGGGCGCCACCATCGTGCACCGGATGCTGGCCAACCTGTTCAAGGATCGCGGCGTGCGAATCGACCGCACCTATCAACTGAATTTCGGCGGCAACACCGACTTCAAGAACATGCTGGACCGCGACCGGCTGGAGTCGAAGAAAATCTCTAAGACCCAGGCCGTGACCAGCCAGTTCGACCTGCCGCTGGACGCCAAGGACGTGCATGTGGGGCCGAGCGACTTCGTGCCCTGGCTGACCGACCGCAAGTGGGCGCATATCCGGGTGGAGGGCACCACCTTCGGCGGCGCGCCCTTGAACGTGGAGCTGAAGCTGGAGGTCTGGGACAGCCCCAACTCCGCGGGAGTGGTGATCGATGCGGTGCGCTGCGCCAAGCTCGGCCTCGATCGCGGCTTGGCCGGGCCGCTGCTCGAGCCCTCCAGCTACTTCATGAAATCGCCGCCCGAGCAGTATTCGGACGATGAGGCGCGCGAGCGCACGCGCCGCTTCATCGCCGGCGAATTGCCCGAGCAGTCCAAGAAGCCCGCGCGCCGCATGGCGTCGTGACCACCACGGTTTTTTTTGTGCGGCACGGCTCACACGACAGGCTGGACCGGGTGCTGTGCGGACGCATGGAGGGCGTAGCCCTGGGCGCGTCCGGCCGCCAGGAGGCGGGGCGCGCGGCGGCCCGGCTGGCGCGGGAGCCCATCGTGGCCCTCTACGTCAGCCCCCTGCAGCGGGCGCAGGAGACCGCCGAGCCGATCGCCAAGGCCCTCGGCCTTAACCTGACGACGGCGGAGGCGCTGAACGAGATCGACGTGGGCGAGTGGACCGGCGCGGCGTTGGACGCGCGGCGCGCCCCCCCCGCCTGGAGCCCCAGGAACCAAGCCCGCAGCCCCAACCCCGCCCCGGGGGGCGAGAGCATGCTGGAGGTGCAGGCGCGCCAGGCGCGGTTTCTAGGCCAAGTCATCGCCGACCACCCGGACGCCGCCGTCGCCGCGGTCTGCCATTCGGACGTGATCAAGGCGGCGCTCTGCCATGCCTTAGGCCTCTCCCTCGATCACCACCATCGGCTGGAGATCAGCCCCGGCTCCATTAGCGTTATCGTCGGCGGCGCTTGGGGATTGAAGGTGAACAGCATCAACGAGGTCCCGCAGTGACAGAGCTTTCCAGCGAGGAAATCACGATACGGGCCGCCGCGCTTGGCGACTGGTTCCATAACCTCGACCTCAACGGCGTCCGCACCGCGCCGAACCACTTCCTCTACGACTACCCCAACATCAAGTGGTCGTGCTTTCAACACGCGGTGCCGCAGGACCTGACCGGCAAGACGGTGCTGGATATCGGCTGCAACGGCGGCTTCTATTCCCTCGAGATGAAGCGGCGAGGCGCCGACCGCGTGCTGGGGATCGACTTCGACGACCGCTATCTGGCTCAGGCCCGCTTCGCCGCCGAGGTCAAAGGGCTCGACATCGAGTTCCGCCAACTCTCGGTCTATGACTTGGCCGCGCTTGGCGAAACGTTCGACGTCGTGCTGTTCATGGGCGTGCTCTACCACCTGCGCCACCCGCTGCTGGCGCTCGACCTGATCCACGATCACGTGGCCAAGGACCTTTTAATCTTTCAATCGATGCAGCGGGGCGCGAACGACGCCGCGCAAGTCCAGACCGACTACGACTTCTTTGAAATGGAGCATTTCGACACTCCTGGATATCCGAAGCTGCACTTCATCGAGCACCAGTACGCCGGCGACTGGACCAACTGGTGGGCGCCCAACGCCGCCGCGTCTGAGGCCATGCTGCGGAGCGCGGGCTTTGTAATCCTGGAGCGGCCGGAGGACGAGGTCTACGTCTGCCGCCGCACCGAGCGCCCCACCGACGCCGGCGCGGTCTATCCCACCCAGCCGAAAAGCAATGGGAGCACGCCCCGTTGATCGAAGCGGTGAAGATCTGGAACGAACCCAACAACAAGTCCCACTGGGACCCGAACCTCGATCCGGAATGGGTGCTGTTCTCCAACATGACGAAGCTGGCGGGACAGGCGATCGCGGCGGAGAACAGCAGCCTGACTCGCGTGCTCGGCGGCATGTCCCCCATCGACCCGCGCTTCGTCCAACGGCTTCAGGCCAACGGCGCGCTGGATGAGATTGACGTGGTGGCCGTGCATGGCTTTCCGCTGGACTGGAACCTGTGGAAAATCAACGACTGGCCTCAGAAGGTCGATGAAATCCGCGCCGTCACCGACAAGCCGGTCTGGGTCACCGAGGTCGGGGTCTCCTCCTTCGGCTCAGAGGAGGTGCAGGCCTGGGGCGTTAAGCGCACCGCCGACCTTTTGATCGGCAAGGCGCCGCGCATCTTCTGGTACAGCCTCTATGACCTGCCGTCCGATTGGGAAGCCACCACCCGCCACCGCGAGGCGGAGGGCTCATCCTACTATCGCCACTTCCACATGGGCCTCTTGAGGCAGAACGGAAAGCCGAAACCCGGCCTTGAAGCCTACGCGCCCTACGCCTCTGAAATGGGGCTGTGCCAGTGGTTCCACTACCACGACCATCGGCTAGACGACGCGGTGGCCTGGATGAAGCGGCTCGGCGTGCGGCACTTGCGCACCGGCCTCTCCTGGGCCGACCGGTACCGCGAAGGCGCCCTGGACTGGTTCGACCGCCAGATGGACGCCCTGGCCGACTTCGACGTCACCGTCACCTTCTGCTTCACGCCCGAGCACCGCGGATTGGAGCCGCATCACTCAAGCCCGCCGCAGGTGGCGCAGGAGTACGCCGAGTTCTGTGCCGAGATGGTGCGCCGTTACGCGCCGGTTTAGACCATCACGAGCCGTCCAGGGTTTTGCGGATCTGCTGCGCCATCTCAAGATGGTGTTGGATAATGGGAACGCTCGACTGAGCGGCGGCGCGCAAGTTGACGTCCATCCCCGCGGCAGCATAGCTCTTTTCAACGGCAAGGGCTTGGTAATGCGCAAGCACCTGTTGCTTGGCGTAGGCTTTGTCGAATTCTGCGCCCCGGAGGCTCTGCAAGGCTGAAAGCATCGCAGCCTGGTCGCTGCTCATCCCTTGCGGCGGCCGAGGCAGGCCGGACGCCGCCGCTGCATCGCTTACGCTCTCGCTCGTGCGGGTGTGTTCCTCAATCATCTCCTGTGCGAACGTCCGTATGCTGGCGCTTTGGCTCTCCGTAAGGGCGACGCGGCCAGCTTGGATTTCATATTGATCCGATTGCGCCGCCGCCATGGCGAAGTCCTTGCCCGAGGGCGGAATGGGCGTCTGAGCGATGGCGCCCGTCGCCGTACCCACGACAGCGAGTGCGGCGCCGATCCAGAGCTGGCGGCTGATCATTGAAGCGCCCATCAGGGTTGGCCCTGCCCGCCACCGGCGCCATAGACGTTTCCGGTAGTGTAGCTGCTGTCGTCTTCGGCCAAGCGCACATAGATGCCCGCAAGCTCGGCGGGTTGTCCCGGCCGACCCAAAGGCGACGTAGCCCCGAAGGTCACGACCTTGCCTTCCGAGGCGCCGCCTGAGATCTGCAGCGGCGTCCAGATCGGGCCCGGCGCGACGCCATTGATGCGGATGCCTTTTGGCCCCAGTTGCTTGGCCAGCGATTTGACGAAGTTCATCGTCGCCGCCTTGGTCTGGGCGTAGTCGTAGAGGTCGGGCGAGGGATCATAGGCCTGTTCCGACGTAGTCGCGATGATAGCTGAGCCAGGTTCCAGGTGCGGCAGCGCCGCCTTGATGATCCAGAACGGCGCGTAGATGTTGGTCTTCATCGTCCAGTCGAAGTCCTCGTCGGAGATATCGAGGATCGACGAGGTGGACTTTTGACGTCCCGCATTGCTGACTAAGATGTCGAGACCGCCAAGTTGGCGGACTGCACCATCCACTAGACGTCGGCAAAATCCCGCATCACGCAGGTCGCCGGGTATGGCGACGGCCTTCTGACCCGCGGCCCGGATCAGCCCCACCACCTCGCGAGCGTCGGGTTCCTCGGCGGGCAGGTAGTTGATGGCGACGTCGGCGCCCTCCCGCGCATAGGCGATGGCCGCCGCCCGTCCCATGCCGGAGTCGCCGCCGGTGATCAGCGCCTTGCGTCCTCTCAGTCGGCCGGAGCCGACGTAGCTGGTTTCGCCATGGTCCGGACGCGGGTCCATGCGCCCGGCGAGCCCTGGCCACGGTTGCGACTGGGCGAGAAACGGCGGCTTTGGATGTTTGGCGCGGGGATCTTGCTTGCCGCCCTTGGACGTTGCGGAGGTCTGGGACATCGCGGAGGTTTGAGCGGCCGCGGGGGCGGCGACGGCCACTGCCGCGCCGATGGTGGAAGCCGCCATGATTTGACGCCGGGAGAAGGGAACTTCGGATGTCACAGGTCTCTCCAAAAGAGGCTCAAGTCGGTAGGGCGGTGATCTTATGGGTGGAGATGCCCAAACGTCAGTCGCTAAACAACGGCGGCTCTAAGCCGTTCCCATTGCGCGAGAAAAACTGAAGCTTTGCAATAAAGTACGCAGATTTGTTTATGCACAATCGCAACGCTTGGCGGCTTGGTCGCCTCACACATCAGAGATCGACGATGCCCGATACTGCAGCTTTGTGACGATTATCATCAGTCGGCCAGCCGACGTTTCGCATATGTGCTGGAGAAACTACCCCAACCTGGTGCAACTCATGGAGAAAATAGAGCGGATCACGTGATAGACGAGGGAACTGCCGGGTTAATCCGATCAAGCCCACTCCCTTCCCAATCTTAGCGTCCAAGCGGCAAGTGGTTCCGCCCACCCCACGGGCGACGCTTGTCCATGCATGCGCCCCGCCTTAATGTCTGCAGAAAAGCCGCAATCTCGCCAATTATTAGTAGGCAAGACATATTCATTAACGGCACGCGGTCGCTTGAAATGCCGACCTGGATGTCTAATGAGGCCTGCCGCGCCTCACCCAGTCTTGCGTTTCACCATAAAATAGGGATTCTCCTGCGTTCAATACCATAACTTTATTGCAAACGCTCTCAAGCAAGGCAAAGTCGTGAGTCCCTAAGACTAATAATTTCGCCGTACCGACGAACGACTCTATGCGTTGGGACGCCTTTTCGATGAAGTTGGCGTCGCCTGCGCTTATCCACTCGTCCATCAACAGCACATCCGCTTCGATCTCTGTGCCTACGGCAAATACAAGACGAGCCATCATACCTGCGGAATAGGCTTTAAACGGCATGTGAATGTAAGGACCCAGCTCAGCAAACTCTATAATGTGTGGAGTTCTCCGGGCGACTTCTTTCCTTGATAAGTTTTGCATCAATAGCATGGTCTGGATATTCCGAAGACCGGAGGCTTCGTGATCAAGTCCTATACTCATGGAAATCATTGACGTAATTCGACCGTCAATTCGGAGGGCGCCGTGCGTTGGCGAGTAGACGCCCGCGAGCAATTTTAGCAACGACGATTTACCTGAGCCATTGTGACCAACTAACCCCAACCTATCACCTTCCGTAAGTTTGAAGGATATATTAGTTAGAGCGCGGACGATGGTCACATCTCTTTCCGTCTTCATCAAGCGCCCGCCCACGGTTGCTTTAAGCAAAACCTGTTGCAGCGTCCTCGTATTTACGTTGTAGACTGGATAGTCTAAGTTTATACCATTTGCTTCAATCGAACACGGCAATTTTGAGTCCCTTACTTGATCTATAGTTCGGCCGAGGCTTCATCTCGGATGCGTGTTGATTCCCCTTGAGACCATTGCGTCCTATCTCCTTTGAGCAAGGCAATCCAGATATGATAGATTCGCGCCGCCATCGTTATCGTGGCGATCGCCGCAGTCCAAGCACCGCGCGTCGGTTGCGGCGCTAAGGCGCAAATGTGAAACGAGAAACTAGCATGCGGAGGCGCGCGCGATGACCAATGCCGTGGATAGAATCAGATTTCATCTATCTCGGGTGCTCGCTCCTAAAGGGAACGAGCCGGAGGCTGAGGCGGTCATTGAAACTCTCGATGTAAAAGATCCGCTATTTCTTATCGACGATCCCTCATTTCGGGAGATCTTACAGAATATTGATGCAAAATTTTCGTCGACGCCCAGCGAGCGGCGCCCGGATCTGTTTAACGAAGTCCCCTTGCAACTATTTGCATTACTCGCGTTGACCAGGCCGGGCAGCTTTCCAAATATATCTGCGTGGTTGCCGGCCATGCCTTCGGAGACCGATCAGGTTAACACCACTGGCCTTTCAGGCGCGCCGACGCTCCTGGAAGCGACAAATTTTGTCGACGCAGTCGTTCAACGATACGAAGCGGGCGGCCGTTCCATCAAAGCTGCTCAAGTACTTGATTATGGGATATGTTGGGCTAGGCAAAGCCGATTGTTTTATAAGTACACCCCGGTTGAGCAACTTTACGGCGTTGATCCTTGGGCCGTAAGTTTAAATTTGGCGCGTGAATGTGGTTTTAAAGGGCACTTGGCCCTGATAGACGAAGCGCCACTAGAAATACCGTTCGCAACCAAGTTCGACGTCGTCTTCGCTTTCTCCATTTTTACCCATTTGGAAGAGGACGTCTCACGGATTGCCATAACTACCATTCGCAAATCGATGAACCCGGGCGGCCTTTTGGCTTTGACAGTCCGCCCTTATAATTTCTGGCGTTTGTTGGATGAGAAGGACCAAGTCGCTGCTAAGGAAACACTGGACGCGTCCGGTTATGCGTTCGTGCGCGATCCCTGGACAATAGCCGAAGGGCGTACCGGGTACGGCAATTCTATTTACACGTTGGATTACATCGAGAATAATTGGGCTGATTTTAAAATTTTGAACTTCAGTTTTAGTTTGAGCGAACCTTATCAAATTTACGTTTTCTTAGAAGCTACGTGATTTTGGGGCTTGGCATGTATTCCTACTCACTGAGGCATATCGGCAGATTCTGCATTAAGGCTATAAAGCCTGACTTCGTTATCTCGATATAACCAGTCTATATCCGACCCTATGGTCTGTTTTGATGAGCTTTGGCTTCTCGGGCTCATGTTCGAGTTTCTCCCGCAGCTGACGGATCAGAAACCGTGTGTTCTGCAAACTTCGGGCGCCGCCGTCTGCGCCATCGCCTTTAATGAGGTCGTGGTGGGTCAGAACCCCTCCGCCACTTTCAGCTAAGCGCGCGAGGACCCAGTATTGCTGCGCCGTAAGATCGACGATGCGCCCTTTCCACCTTACTGTTCTGTTGATGAGGTCCACGGTGACGTCCGCCGCCTCGACTACGGGCCTTCCGCCCTTGCCGACGATCCTTTGCCGAAACGCGACGCGAAGCCGCGCCAGCACCTCGCGCGCACTGAACGGTTTTACGAAGAATGCATCCGCTCCAAGATCGAGAGCGTCGATCTGTTCGATTTCACGCCCACCGGATGAGACGACCAAAATCGGTCCCTCGAAGGATCCGCGCGCCTCCGCCAGCAACGCTTTGCCGTCCATATTTCCGATCACGAGGTCCAATACGACGGCGTCCGGCGGTCGGGCCTTGATCATCTCAAGGCCCGCCGCTCCGTCGTTAATGCTGGACGGACTGTAACCAGCGTTCGTTAGCGCTGATCGCAGGTATCGATGAACCTGCGGGTCGGGGTCTATGATCAGAATTTCCGGATGAAGCGCGCTCACAGCGGACGACCTTCAATAACGGCGCGGTCCGGATCAGAAGTGGAAAATGGCGTCGCCGGACAGGATCACCGCTTGCCGACGGTCCGGCGCAATCCCATGATTGCCGTTGCCGTCAAACGCCTTTGCGTCGTTGGCGTAGTACCAGGCGATTTCGGGGCGCAATTCAATCTGCGGCGACAACCAGTGTTGAACGCCCAGCGCCACATCCTCGTAGCTGGTGACGACGCCGGTGCGCTGGCCCTGCATGTCGTCATAGTATTCTGTCCGCAGGGAAAGGTTATCCAGCGGAGAGAACTGGTAGTTCCAGTAAGCCAGCTCTGCCTGCACGGATGCGGTGCAGGTGAGCGTCGTGTGGTTATGGCATTGGGCCTGATCGGGGGCGTTGAACCGGAACGTGCTGTTCGAGAACGGCGTGCCGCCGTTCGAATCGATCAGCTGGACTTCAGGATTGTTGGCGTTGGGAACATCGGACTGGTGGAGGTTGTAGGTCTCGAAGGCGAGGTGAAACTTGTCGGTGAATTTGTGATAATAGGTGAAGCCGTACCATTGCAGATTGTTATAACCATAGACGCCGCTGTTGATGGCGTCGGCGCAGACATAAAGGTCGTCTTTAGCGCTATCAGTTTGATAGCGGACGCAGCCCGAGATCGAAGGCTTGGCGCCCGGGTCCTTGCGGAAGGTCGTTCCTGGATAGATGGGGTTGGGGAACGGGTTGGTCTTGGTGACGCCTGTATTATAGATCGCCGTATCGCTGCCCGCCACCACGCCAAGCTGGAGAAACAGGTTCTTGGTCACCGCCAGCGTCGCCATCACTCCGGTGTTGGTGAAGTTGTCGAACGTGTAGGTCATCGAGTGTGAGTACATGTAGTTGTTGGGCGCCAGCTGCGCCTCGATGTCGGGGATCGAGATAAAGCGGCCGACGCGGAACAACAAGCCTTTCGCCACCTGCGGCACATACAGTTCCGCATATTCCATCGGCAGGTCGAGGCCGTAGTTCTTGTTGGACTTGGTCAACTGGTTGCTGAGCAGGCCGTCGGAGATGGTGTAGCGATAGTCGACGCCGTAGATCGCCGAGACGCGGAAGCCCCAGTCGATATGGTCCTTCTGCACCGTGTCCGGCACGCGCTCCACATAGAGCACCGTCTGGTCCATCTGGATGCGGTTGGGATTATAGTCGTAGCCGGCGGGCGCGTTGCCGCCTTCGACGTGGTTGGTGCTGGCGTTGGCGCCTATTTCAAGCCAGCCGTAAGCCTGAATGTGAGCGTCCTGCATCCATTTGCCGAGGCTGGTCGGCGCGAGACCGACCATCAGCGGGCTGTCCACCGAATTGGGGCGGCTGGCGCCCATCAAGCTCGTGGCGCCGTAGGGCCATTCCGTGAAGGGATACGGAGGCTGCGCCTCGGGTTGGGGCGGATAATCATCGCGGCGAGACGATAGGGCGTTAGGATCGGTCGGCGCGGCCGCTTTTCCCCACTCCAGCTTATAGTAGTCCAACATGCGCGACAGAACGGAGCCGCCCGTGGAGATCTGCGAAACGGTGTAGGCGTCCGTCGTAGACTGAGGCGGGAGCGAATTGGGTTTATCGGACGTGGTCGTGACGGCTTGAGTTGCGGGGCCGTCAGCAGCAATTACCGCATTCGCCGCTGTTTCAGCATGCGCAGCCAGGGGAGCCGTCAACGCCGCGACGCTGGCGAACATATACTTCAGGTACTTAGGCAACAAACCCTCCTCTGGAGGCGCGACTGTCGCGCCTCGTTGAATGTTCAGGAAAGCGCGCAATTTGCGCGTTTGAACGGACATCGCGCGTATCCCGCTACCCCTGATGGCGCGTGATATCAAAATCTTTATCTTTAACTTATCGATCCATTGAATGCGCCATATCTGAATAAAGGTTCTATATCGGAACTATATTATTGGTATAATCGGTCAATAAAGATAATTACAAGGAAAGGTATATTTAGCAGCTACAAGGAAGCCTATCTTATTGGATTGTATGGCGTTGGGGTTTTCTTGGCTGCAGAAAAATTCGGCCGTCGACCTCTAGGACGGCGGGAGATCGTCTCTTATACTGTGCTTCAAAAGCCTCGCTTAGCGCGACCAGTCTCGCGCAAGCATCGGCTGTTTCCTCGAGCTTTGCTTGCGTCGCTGCAAAGTGTCGGCCTTGCCGCAGCCAGATCGTCAACAGCACTCCCAACGTCGCGAGGGGAATGAGGACGTTGAGCGCCCGAAACTGATCCCTCGTCGTCGACAACAGTAGCGCGGCTGCGACGCAGGCAACAACGGCGCCCCAAAGAATCAACAAGATGAGTTGTTTTCGGAGATCTACCGTCCGCGTCATAGTGTTAAGTCCGCCAAGACGCCATTTTTAGTTGGATGTAAGCATCGGTTTTTGATTACGATCTGTATCACCTTGATCTCTGAACACAAACACTGCCGACCTTTATGGAAAAAGGACGTCTTCCATATAGAATCTTTATGTAAATTATCAGACACTTTTAATTTATTGTTGAGGATTGGTCGGATGGAGACGCTGGGATCGCGAAATCCATCAAACAAACATGTGCGGTGGCTGTTCAACACTCGAGGTCGCGGAGCGCCACGTCGAGGTTTCAGCGGCTATCTTCTGATCAGTGTGTTGGGCGTCGTCGGCGCGCTCGTTCTGCTCGCCCTGGGCGCGCTGCTGCACGCTCATGCCGCAGCGCTGCGAATGAGCGCCCTCGCCTGGTTCGCGATCTTCGGCGCTGTCCGGATTACGCGGTTTTGGCGCCAATAGCTGCGACGCTGACAACGACCCGTTGTTGAACTCATGGGTAATTTCCTTATCTACAGCGTTGCCGCCATTGCTGAAATCAGCGGCTGCTTCATGTTCTGGAGGTGGCTTCGACTTGGAAAATCGCCCCTGTGGGTTATTCCTGGATGCCTCGTGCTCGCGGGCTTCGCCTATATGCTGACGCGTTCAACCGCCGCTCTGGCGGGCCGAAGCTTCGCAACCTACGGCGGGGTCTATATTGTCGCATCCTTGCTTTGGATGTGGATCGTCGAGGGGGCGCGGCCTGACCGATGGGACGTCGCCGGCGCTATCATCTGCCTCCTCGGCGTCGTGATCATCATGCACGGACCCAGGATGACAGGCGGCTGACGCCAGCGGCGTGCGCGATCAGCTCGCGATCGCGAACAAGGCTGTGAGTTCCGCTTTGTAGGCGACGATTTCCCCGTGGAGTTCGACGCCGTCTCTGTACCGCAGGCCTCGGTGCGCCAGCATACGGCAAAGTCGAACCCGTTCGCTAACGCAGCTCAGGCGGCTTGCATCGACGCCCAAGACGCCGCCTGGGGCGAGAATCGGCAAGACGTTTGTGAGCGTCTCCGCAATTCTGTCGATATCGCTGCATCCGATCACCAGCAGGATTTGGCTTAACTGATCCGCGCAGGGCGACGTGATCCGCCGCGCAGCCTCAACCCGCTCTATCCCACGGCGCCAAAGGACGCTCATCGCGGCGCCCGCCAGCGGGCCGGCGACAGTGATGCCTGTGGTTGGCGTCGCGCCCACCGCCTTCAGCAACCGATCGATGCTGCGTTCGCAGATGGGATCAAGAGGTAAGGCGGTCACAAGAGACGGGATAGATTTTAACGGAGCGTTCATGGCGATCATCGCTGTTGTCGGCCGGTAGGCCACTGAACACTTATCCGCCTTCACCGCATAAAATCTCCATCATGACTTGAAGTGGGTTTCGTAAGGGCGACAACGCTTTAGCAAAATGTTCCGTCTCTTTTAGATCGACAGGTTCTAATCCTATCGCCGCACGGGCTGGAATTAGAAGCGGCGGGTCAAATGACGGATCAAAGCGCGTTTGGATCGCTTAGCAAGGCTTAGTAACAGCGACGTCGCTTTCCGATCCCGACCTGTACCGATCGACGAGACCCGCGCTTGCAGGCCTCGCCGAAGCTGTTCCTCAGAACTTGTAGGCCAGATCGATGCCGGCTGTGAGCGGTTGGTTAGTGACGATCTGGTTGAACGCCGCACTAGCGAGGTTCTCCGTATACAAGCTCTCAAGCTGGGCGTGTTTGTTGAACACGTTGTCCACGAACAGGGAGACGTTCCAGTCGTTGCGGATCTTCAATCCCATCCGGATGTTAGTGAGGTCATACGCCGCCATGGGCACATATTGCCCGTAAGCATTGTTGGGAAACGGGAAGGCCAGGGAATAGCGCCGCCCCGTGTAGGAGTTCGCCACCTGCGCCGTCAGAACGAGGGAGTCGCTGAGCGACCGGGTGTAGTTGAGGATCGCTGTGCCGGTCTCCGGCGCGACTTCGGGCAGGACATTGAGCGGGGGAATGTCCCAATGCGGGCCGCCATCCAGGTTTGTGTGGATGTAGCCGCCCGACAACTGGAGATTAAAGCCCGCCCCAAGATCGGCGAGAATATCAAGCTCGCCGCCATAGATGGTCGCATGCTTGCCGTTGATGTTCAGGGCGAAGTCATCGGGATAAGCCTCAAGCTGGATGTCCTTCCAATCTTCATAGTAGAGGCTGGCGTTGACGGTCAGACGACGATCGAAGAACCGGGCCTTCTCGCCAACCTCGTAGCTCCACACCGAGTCGGGCTTGTAGGTGGTTGGGAAATGGTCGCCCGTGTAACCCATCTTGGCGAAGGCCGAGCCCCAAACGGGGCCGACGGTCGGGTATAATGCGTTGCCGCCGCCGGGACGGAAGCCTTCCGCCGCCGTAATATACCCCATCAGGTTGCGATCAACCGAGTAGGATAGGGTGAATTTCGGTGTGAAACTGTCGGTCGATAGCTTGATCGCGCCGGTGCAGGAGGGCGAGGCGCTGCCGAGCGCCGATCCCCAGCCGCTGATGCAGGAAGAGAACTTGTAGTCGGAGTGGTTGAAGCGGCCGCCGACCTCGAGCTTGAGCGCGTCCGTGAAGGCGTAGGTCACATCGCCAAAGGCCGCGTAATTTTTGAGGATCGTTGGCTCATACACGTCAAACCAGTCGGGCGTGTTGGCCGGCCGGGGCGTGAACCCCGGCGCCAAGGAGCCAAGATCGGTGAACGACGTGTAGTTGGGCGTCGTGCCAGCGAACTTCCACAAGGAATAGAAATCGCTGTAATAGAGGCCGCCAACCCAGGTGAATGGCCCTGAGCCCTTGGAAGCGAATCGAAGTTCCTCGCTGAACTGGTGCGATGGATCTCTTTCGACTCCGCTTTCTGGACCCGACCCGTTAGGGCCGTAGTAGCCTTCACCGCCATCGTTGACGCCTTCGGAGTAATTCGTGGCCCCCGTAGCGGGATTGTTGAAAGCCTCACTGGCCTCTTCCTTCTGCACGGACAGACGGGACCAATAAGCGGTGCTCGAGGTGACGTCGAACGCGTGGAAGGCGTAGTTCGCGTCCAGGCTGTAAATCTTGATCTCGTCGGTGAGCGGTTGGGCAATGTCGAACACCTCGTAGTGCGCCAGGCCCGCGCCGGGCGAAGCGTTGCTGGCGCTGACGCTGTCGTAGGAGTCGGGGTTGTTCTGCTTGCTTGTCTCGTAGAAGAACGACGGCGTAATCGACAGATTTGGCGTCGGCTGCCATAGCAGGCTCGCGCGCACCGCATAGATTTGATAGGCGTTGGAGTCGGGGTAGCGCTTTTCGACCGGAGCATCCTTAACGTCACCGCGTGCGGCGCCATTATTGGTGACTAGAGGAAAAGGGTTCAATACTGTTCGGTCGATCCAACCGCTTCTATAGTTTTCGCTTCCGACCACACGAAGAGCCAACTTATCGTCCACCAGTGGAATATTGACCATGAGATTGTCGTCATGGTTGAAGGAGCCGCCTTCCGTGCCTGACAGAATGCTTTCGGCGGAGGCGTGGTAGCCGGTCGGATCGGGCTGATTGGTGATCAGTCGGACCGTTCCGCCCATGGAGCCCGATCCGAACAGCGTACCCTGGGGCCCGCGCAGCACCTCGATGCGGTTCAGGTCGTAGAGGTCGGGGTCGATCACCGAGTGCCCGTTCTGGGCGTTGGCCGGCCCGGCCAGCGGGACGTCATCGAGGTAGAAACCCACCGTCGCGGAGTTGCCGCCGCTCGAGGTCATGCCCCGCATCTCGACCTCCGTCTGACTCGGGCCTTCGCTCTTCAACGAAACGCCGGGCGTTCCCTGAGCCAGGGTCGAAAAACTTGTGATGCCGCGCTCCTGTAGATTGGCGCCGCTGACCGCCTCGATGCTGGCCGGCGTCGTCTGCACCGTGGAACTGCGTTTCATGGCGGTGACGACGACTTCGGCGATCGGGGCCGGACTACTCGTATTCGGCGCCGTCTGAGCCTGGGCGTTCAGGGCGAAGAAGATCGCAGAGCTGCTGAGTAACGCCGTAGCGCTGAGTCTAGTGACTACGTTCATAAGAGGCCCCTTGGCGTGCGAAATGACACAGAGAACCGGCGCGCGAACTAGCGCGTTCCGGTATTCGGCTCCGGTTGATCCGGAATTCTAAAAAGAAGAAAACCCTCAGATCAGCCGAACGCGCCGAAAGTTAAGGATTGAATCCGCCCGAGAGGATATTTATCGTATCATTTCGTCAGCCATCCATGCGTATTTTGGGTAGCCGCCATAAAGAATACATAAGAAAATGATTAGATCAGGTGCTGTTTGATAGCGCCCTGCCCACAAGTGGCGGCTACAACTTTATCATTGTGGTCGCTAGTTAACCGGTTGCCTAATTCCTGGAATCGGGTGATCTAACTTTCGAAGCTCCTGGCAGAAGTACAAAGGAACTGCGTCTACTCTCCGTCCCTGAGGTTCAAAGTCGCCCGAACCAAATGGTTCGTAGTTCAAGCCGCACGTCGGATGTTGTCTAGATAATGAATTGGAATTGGTGAGAAACCCAAGTCGTCAAAAATTGTCAGAATTGGATCAAGAACTTCTTTAAAGTCTTTAGAAACCTCTTGTTCGTAGTTGCCGTAATATTTAAAGCTTTCCCAAATCGCTAATTCGATAAGAAGTCGATTAGCTGTATCGTTTGATAGACTTTTTAACTGACCAACATTTCCTCTATCGAGTCGAAATGCCGCCGGTAATTTCCCATTATCTCGCGCTGGCATAAGGACAGCAAACCCAATCTTCACCATTCAGCCGCGTCGGCGCCGTGGGCTCCCTCAATCCGGTCCTGACCACGCTCAGCGCCGCCCTCGTGGTCTTCCTGGCGCTGCTCGGCGCGCCCTGAGGACGATCAGATCTTCGGTTTGGCGGGCGCTGGCGCCCTCGCTGCTGACGGCGTGAAGACGTTGTTGCTTCTGTCTTTGTCCGGAATCACATGGTCCGGATCGACAGTGGCTGAAACAATGGCGCCATGCCCGCCGCCCATGGTGATCGTGGTCCGCCCCCGCAAAATCCAGGTTTCCGCCGGCAGAGCGATCCGCTCGGCCGCCCCGTCGGAGTACTTAACCTCAAGAACGCTCGGCATCACCATCGGGTCAAGATTGGCGATGGTGATCTTTGCGCCCTTGGTCGGATCGCTGTTGACATAGGCGACGCTCTCCACCGCCAGATCGAGGGTCCAGTTGTTGAAATACCAGCCGCGCCAAAACCACGACAGGTCCTCGCCCCCCTCGCTCTCCATGGCGCGGAAGAAGTCCGACGGCTTGGGATGCTTGAAGCTCCAGTCGCGCATGAACTTCTGGAAGGCGCGATCGAAACGGTCTGGCCCGAGGATCTGTTCGCGCAGCAGCGTCAGCCCCAAGGCGGATTTGAAATAGGTCACCGGGTGGCGGTACGTCTCGTTGATGGTGTCGGCGCGGGAGAGGATCGGCGGCGCGGCCGGGTCCTTCAGCACCGACTGGATCTCGTCCACCGGGTTGCCGCCGCCCTGCGCATATTCGGGGTCCCGCTTGGGGCCGTAGACGCCGCCTTCGAAATCGTCGGACTCGTAGACGTCGATAAAGGTGTTGAAGCCTTCGTCCATCCAGGCGTGCCGCCGCTCGTCAAAGCCGATGGTCATGGGAAACCAGGTGTGGCCGATCTCGTGGGCAGTGATCCAGAAGAGCGCCTTGCCTTTGTCTTCAATGCCGTCGAAGGCCATGCCGGGGTATTCCATTCCCGAGGTGCCGCCCGCGACGCTGAGCGCCACAGGATAGGCGTAGGGCGTCCATCGCTTGGAGAAATGCTCGACTGAATCCTTCAGGTATTCGGTGGATCGGCCCCAGGCGGCGTCGCCCTGGCTCTCCGCCGGATAGAAGGACATGGCCTGAGCCTGGTGACCCTCTGGCAGGTTGATACGCGCCGCGTCCCAGATGAAGGCCTTGGAGGCGCTGAAGGCCACGTCGCGACTATTCTCCATTCGGAAATGCCAGGTGAGCGCACCCGCGCCTTGCGGCCGGCTAGCGGGATCAGCGATTTCGCCCGGCGCGCGGATCATCACCGTCTTGTCGCTGGCGCGGGCGTCCGCCAGGCGGCGGCGCTGCAACGGCGTCAGCACCTCGTCACCGTTGACGAGCTCGCCTGTGCCCGCCACCAGCATATCGGCCGGCACGGTGACGAAATAATCGAAATGACCGTATTCGAGATAGAACTCCTGCCCAAGGTAGGGCGCGGTGTCCCAGCCCCGGATGTCGTCATAGACCGCCATGCGCGGATACCACTGGGCGATGTCGAAGATGTCTCCGTTCTTGGTCGCCACCCAGGAGGTGCGGCCGCCCCAAACGCCGGGGATGGCGTAGTGGTATTTGATCTTCAGCTTTAAAGTCTCGCCATGGCGCAGAGGCTGCGCCAGCGGAACCTGCATCCGTGTATCGGAGATTAGGGGAGACGCCGCCATCGCCCTGCCGCCGCGCTCGACCTCGACGGACTCGATCACGTCGCCATCGGTAAAAGGCCCCCGCCGGAAAGGGCTGGAAACGGCGGCGCGGGCGTCCTTGCGATAGATGTTCTGATCGAGCTGGAGCCAGAGGCTCTCCAACGCGTCCGGGCTGTTGTTGGTGTAGGTGATCGTCACCGTAGCCGCGATGGTCTTGGCGACCGGATCGAGGGCGGCGTGAATCTCGTAGTCCGCCCGGTTCTGCCAATAATCCGGTCCCGGCGCGCCGTTGGCCGAACGATAACGATTGACCGGGTCGGGGAACGTCAGAGGCGCGAAGGTCTGCGCTGGATTATACGGCGCTGTGGGCTCAGCTCTAAGGGTAGACACCGCGAAAAGCGACGCAGCCAACGGCCCGATCACAGATCGGGCACAACCCGTGGAAGACAACATGAAAATCTCCAGCATAACCCTCGAGGCTGATCATGGACCCAAAATCGCTCCCGGGCATACCGCGTTTTCCCGATATTTCCGGGAAGCGTTCCCAATCTAACGCGCGCCTCTAGCCAGTTTTAAACTTTCTGGTACTCAGTGAGCCTCTGGACGGTGTAGCCTTCACCCCAAGGTCCAGCGGCGCTCGAATGTTGAGTTCGATCTCAGTTAGTATGCCTCCTCGAATTTTGGCCTCGCTCGGCTTGCTGCTCACACTGGGCGTCGGGCTGAGCAGCGCGGCGGCGGCCATGCTGCCCGAGGTCACCACTTTGAATGGTGACACCTTTACTCTGCCTCGTGGGCACGCACCCACCATCTTGGCTTTCTGGCGGGCCGACTGCGGACCGTGCCTGTTAGAGCTTCGAAACGCCAGAGCTTATGCAGACGCCGCTCGTCCAGGACGGCTCATTTTTGCCGGATTACAAAATTCCAAGCCTCTAAAATTAGCGGCTGAAAAGGCCGGTGCGCCCCTGGACCTTGTGGCGCGGGTAGGCGGTTCGCCGAAGGCGGTTTTGACCACCTATGGCGGTTCGCCCCCTCGACTGCCGCTCGCGGTGGCTTTCGACGGCGCGGGCCAACCTTGCGGCCGGCACGCCGGGCTTTTGGGCGCCGATCAGGTTCGGGCTTGGGTCGCACAATGCGCAGCCTCCCATGCTCGCGGTTGAAGCGTTGGTGGCCGGCTATGGGGCGCGCAAGCTGGCGGTGTTGCCCCGCCTGGATGTGGCGGCGGGGAAGGCGGCGCTCCTGCTTGGGCCCTCCGGTTCGGGCAAGACGACGTTGCTGCTGGCCATCGCCGGCCTGGCGGATGTCCTCGACGGGGTGGTGAAGGTGAACGACGTTGACGTGGCGAGCCTCGGCCCGGCGGCGCGAGATCGCTTCCGGGGCCGATCTGTCGGCCTCGTGTTCCAGGATCTGCATCTCATCGCCGGGCTCAGCACCTTGGACAATGTGCTTCTGGCGCCTTTCGCCGCCGGCCTGCCTCAAGACAAACCCCGGGCGCTAGCGCTCCTAGATGAGCTCGGCCTTGCGGACCGCGCCCATCGGCCGGCTGAAACCCTCAGCCGCGGCCAGGCCCAGCGCGCCGCCATCGCCCGCGCCATGTTGCTCCGGCCCAAGCTGATCCTCGCCGACGAGCCGACCGCCAGCCTGGACGATGAAGCCTGCGAGCGGGTTGCGGAGCTTCTGGCCCGCGCCGCCGCCGAGACCGGCGCCGCCCTCGTCATCGCCACCCACGATCTGCGGCTGAGGCGGCGGTTCGAGGTGACGGTGGACGCCCAGCCTTTCCTGGAGGGGGCGGCGGCATGAATCTCTTCAAGCTCGTCGGCGCCTTCGTGCGCCGCCGTCCGCTCACCTGGGGTTTTCACGCCTTGACCCTGGCGCTCGGCGTCGCCGTCCTGACGGCGGTCTTGGCCCTGAACTCTGGATTGTCCGGCCGCTTCCAGCGGGACCTCGGCGGCATTGATCTGGTGGTGGGCGCCAAGGGCAGCCCGTTGCAGCTGATCCTTTCCTCGGTGTTCCAACTCGACCAGCCTACCGGCAACATCCCCCTCGCCACAGAAGCGCTGCTGAAGCAGAACATGATGGTCCGCCGCGCTGTGCCAGTGTCCCTTGGAGACAATGTCGGGGGCTTTCGCATCGTCGGCACCTCGCCGGAATACGGCGACATCTACCACGCCCAGTTCGCCTCCGGCGGCTGGTGGACGGCGCCCATGGGCGCGGTGATTGGCGCAGCGGCGGATCGTGCGTTGAAGTTGAAGGTCGGGGATGTGTTCGTCGGCGATCATGGTTTGTCGGCGGGCGGCGAGACCCACAAGGACAGCCCCTATCGCGTAGTCGGCGTATTGCAGCCCACGGGCGCGGTGATCGACCGCTTGGTGCTGACCGACACCGCCAGCATCTGGACGGTTCACGAGCACGAAAACCTCGAACACGCGGAGGCCCTCTCCGCCGGACACCCGGTCGATCTGCACGACATCGACAACAGCTCGAGTGGGCGGGAGATCACCGCGCTTCTGATCAGCTATCGCTCGGCCATGGGCGCGCTGATGCTGCCCCGGTACGTGTCATCCATGCCTGACCTCCAGGCCGCCAGTCCCGCTGTGGAGACCGCGCACCTGACGACGCTGCTGGGGACCGGGGCGGACGTGCTACGCGCCTTCGGCGTCGGCCTTCTGGTGCTTTCAGCCGTCGGTTTCTTCGTCGCCCTCTATTCCGCCGTGAGCCAAAGACGGCGAGAACTGGCGCTTCTAAGAGCGCTGGGCGCCCATCCGTCGCTCCTGTCCGCTTTGGTCGCCATCGAGGGTTTGGCGCTGGGGCTGGTGGGCGGCGTGCTCGGCGTGGCGCTGGGGCGCGTTGCGGCGGCGTTCGCGGCGCACGCGGCTGCCAAGG
>CAXTHJ010000004.1:0-92175 GCA_964243985.1 uncultured Caulobacteraceae bacterium
CGCCATACACCCGCCCTTCACGCCCGCCGGACCCCGTCTGGCGGCGCTGATGTTCATTACGGGTGATGCCGGCGCGCCGTTGCAATCGCCTTCCTACTATCGGGAGGGCCGGGCCGCATCGAAGACGAGACGGATAACGCATGTCTAAGCGCCATAGCGCCAAGTATAAGATCGACCGCCGGATGGGCGAAAACATCTGGGGCCGCCCTAAGTCCCCGGTGAACCAACGCTCCTACGGCCCCGGCCAGCATGGCCAACGCCGCAAGTCCAAAGTTTCCGACTTCGGCATCCAGCTGAAGGCCAAGCAGAAGCTGAAGGGTTACTACGGCAACCTCACCGAAAAGCAGTTCTCCCGCACCTATGAAGAGGCGGACCGGCGCAAAGGCAACACCTCTGAAGTGCTGATCGGCCTTCTGGAGAGCCGCCTCGACGCCGTCTGCTACCGCGCCAAGTTCGTGCCGACCGTGTTCGCGGCGCGCCAGTTCGTCAATCACGGCCATGTCATGGTCAATGGCAAGAAGGTGAACATCGCCTCCTACCGCGTGAAGGCCGGCGACGTGGTGCAGGTGAAGGAGCGGTCGCGCAACATGGCGCTGGTGCTCGAAGCCATGCAGTCCGGCGAGCGCGACACGCCCGACTATATGGAAGTGGACGCCAAGGCCCTGTCGGTGAAGTTCATCCGCGCTCCTGAATTGGCCGAAGTGCCCTATCCGGTGAAGATGGAGCCGAACCTAGTGGTCGAATTCTACTCGTCCTGATCGGTCGGGCTAAAGTCTGAAATCGCGAAAGGCCTCGGAGCGGTCCGGGGCCTTTTTGCTGTGCGGAGATCGCTTATGGGATCTGGCTTATTCAACGAAGACCTTGCGAGACACCAAGACTTGTAGTAACATATCTACAAATCTTGGATCAACCTGATGCCTATCACCACCATGTCAAGCCGCGCCTTCAACCAGGATGCCAGCGGCGCCAAGAAGGCCGCGACGAAGGGGCCTGTGTTCATTACCGATAGGGGTCGGCCACGTCACGTTCTGCTCAGCATCGAGGAATATCAGCGCCTGACCGGCGCTCGCCGAAGCATAGTCGATGCGCTCGCCATGCCTGGCGACACCATCATAGAGTTCGAAGCGCCCCGTGCGACGATCGTCCATCGAGCCGCCGATCTCGACTGATGTTCGTTCTGGACACCAATGTCATCTCGGAACTGCGAAAGGCCCATCATGGCAAGGCAGACGCCAATGTGGCGGCCTGGGCCGGTCAAGCCGATGCGTCCATGCTCTATATCTCAGCGATCACGATGCTGGAGCTTGAGACAGGCGTTTTGCAAATGGAACGCCGCGACGAAAAACAAGGCGCTGCGCTCCGGGGTTGGCTCGACGGCCAGGTCTTAGTCGAATTCAAGGATCGCGTTCTGGTCATCGATGCGGCGGTAGCGAAGCGCTGCGCAAGCCTGCATGTGCCCGATCCTAGAACTGAACGAGACGCGCTCATCGCAGCGACCGCGCTCGTGCACGGCATGACCGTCGTCACTCGCAACACCGCCGATTTTCTCGCTACAGGCGTCGCGCTGCTAAACCCGTGGGATCAGATGCGAAGGTGAAGTCCGGCTCAATCGAAATCCCTAAGTGCCCGTCCAGGCCAAGCGGCGCCAGCGGCGCGCTGGTACTGGAGGGGCCAGGGCGATCCGGTCTGCTTTTCGCCGTCCAGAAGCTCCGCCGCGTGGTGGGGCCAGCGGGGGTCGTCGAGGGCGGCGCGGGCGAGGGCGACCATGTCCGCCTTGCCCTCCGCCAGGATCGTCTCCGCCTGGTGCGCGCCGGCGATCATGCCGACGGCGATGACGGTGAGGTCCGGGTTGGCCGTCTTCACAACTTGCGCGAAGTCCACCTGATAGCCGGGCTCGCGGCCGGGGATCTTGGCGGCGGCCACGTTGCCGCCCGAGGAGATGTGGGCGTATTCGAAGCCCAGCGCCTTCAGCCGCTTGGCCATTTCGGCGGTCTCCTCCGGTGTAACGCCGCCTTCCACCCAATCCGAACCGTTCAGCCGCATCCCCAGCGCCTTCTCCTTTGGCCAGACGGCGCGAACGGCCTCGGCCACCTCTAGCGGGAAGCGCATTCGGTTCTCCAGCGAGCCGCCATAGGCGTCGACGCGCCGGTTGGAGACGGGGGAGAGGAACTCGGAGAAGAGGTAGCCGTGGGCGCCGTGCAGCTCCACGATGGCGAAGCCGGCCCGATCGGCGCGCTGGGCGCTCTCTACGAACGCCGCCTTGATCCGCGCCATGCCGACCTCGTCCAGCGCCTCGGGCGTATGCCAGCCTTCGGTGTAGGGGATGGCGGAGGGCGCGTCGGTGGTCCAGGCGCCGGTTTCGGGCTTCAGGGGGCCGCCCTTGTCGACCCATGGCACATTGGTGGAGGCCTTGCGCCCCGCGTGCGCGAGCTGGATGCCGATAGGGGTGTCGACGTAGCTGTGGATGTCGGCGATCAGGCGTTTGAAAGTCGTTTCCTGTTCGTCGTTCCAGAGGCCAGTATCGCCAGGGCTGATGCGGCCTACCGCTTCCACCCCCGTGGCCTCTACGATCACCGCCCCGGCGCCGGAAATGGCGAGCACGCCCAAGTGCTGCCAGTGCCAGGGCTGGATCACCCCGTCCTTGGCTGAATACTGGCACATGGGCGCGATCAGCACCCGATTAGCCAAGCGGACGCCGCCGAGGGTGATCGGCTGGAAAAGTTTACTCATGGATTATCCTTTAGCGAATTGGGCGGCGGCTTAGGCCGCGATCACGCCCCGTTCAGTCAGGAAGGGCTTCAATTCCCCTGTCTGAAACATCTCGCGCACGATGTCGGAGCCGCCGACGAATTCGCCCTTCACGTAGAGCTGGGGAATGGTCGGCCAGTCGGAGAACACCTTGACGCCTTGGCGGAGGCTCTCGTCCTGCAATACGTCCACGCCAACGAAATCCACGCCCAGGTGATCCAGAATCTGCACCGTGGTGGCGGAGAAGCCGCAGCGGGGCTGCTCGGGCACGCCTTTCATGAACAGCACCACGGGATTCTCGCTCAGGGTTTTGGTGATGAAGGCGTGGACGGGATCGGCGACGGCTTCAGCAGCGACATCGGACATGGCGGGAGACCTCGACGAACAAAAAGCCCTGTGCCACGCAGCTAAGCGCTCGCGCCGCCTTAATCAAGACGGCGCTGACCAAGACGCATCAGTCGGCGGCGACCGTTTCCAGCGCTAGGGCGTGCAGCGCGCCGCCGAGCACATCGGCCAGCGCCCTGTTCACCATCTGGTGCTGGCGCACGCGGGGCAGCCCCTTGAACGCCGGCGAGACGATCTTTGCGCCGTAATGGTCTCCGTCTCCGGCCAGATCGGTGACGGTCACCGCAGCATCAGGGAAGGCTTCGGTCAGGCGGCGCTCGAGCTCGGCTTTGGCCATAGGCATGGGAATCGTCCTCCGCTGCGTCATAGATAAGCCGAAAGGCGACCTTAACCGAGGCTGGTCTATAAGGTTTTTCATGACGCCTCTCATCTTCGCCTCGGCCATGGCGCTGTTTCGCGCTACCCTCTCCTCCTCCGACCCCCTGTTCCCAACGGACGGCACGGCGGGCGGCCCCACGCCGGTGAACGGTGTGTGGGCCGGATTGCCGGCCGATTGCGCGGTGCCGACGTCGCTGGACCTCGCCACCTGGCCCAAATGCGCCACGCCCGTCGGGTTCCTCGACGGTCAGATCGCCGTCCTGGAAAAGCCCGGGCCGGGCAAGAAGGCCACGCCGGATCAGTATTATTCGATCGCCCGCACCAAGTTCTGGGTGGCCAAACCGTCGGCAGCGGGCGCGCCGGCCATCGTTCAGGTGGACATTCCGATCATGTTCGCCTCCTCCACCATCTACATCGCCGTTCAGCCTGATGCGCTGGACGATTCCGGCGGCTTCGTTTCCGCCAAGGGGTGGCCTGTGAGCTGTCCACCAACGCCGGTGGAGGGGGTGACGGTGGAGGGCAAACATTGCACCGCCGCCACCGCCGATGGCGTGCGCGCGGCCGCGGCGGTCCAGCCCGACGCCTCCAAACTCTACCGGCTGATGCGGATCAACGTGGCTCAGCCCACGGTTCCGCCCAATGCGCCTACGTCTAGCCCGGCGGCGCCGCCGCCTACTGCGCCACAGACGGTCACGCCATCGCCCGCCACGCCGCCTTCGACGCCGCCAACGGCCGTGCCTGGAGTGGTGACGGAGACCGCCTTGCCGCCGCCGGGTGCTACCCCGACGCGGAACTAGAGCGGAACGGGCTCGCCGGTTTCAGCCGTCAAGCGGGCGCGTCCATATAGGCGGGCATCCAGCCTTCGTTCGCGGCGCGAAGATCGTCGAGGTCGATGGCGAAGAGGTCTTTCATCGATACTTCACAGCCTCCCGCGCGGCCGAGCACGTGGTAGGGAACGCCGGCGTCCGCCGCCGCTTCATCAAGCTCATCCAGCGCATCCTGAGGCAGGGCGATGAGGTAGCGCGCCTGATCCTCGCCGAATAGGACGGCGTGCGCCGGGCCTTCGGGCAGATCGTCCATGAAAATCCCGACCTTTGAAGCGAGGGCGATTTCCGTAGCGGCGATGAGGAGGCCGCCATCCGAAAGATCGTGCACCGCGTGGAGCGCGCCCTTGCGGATCAGCCCGCGTACGAGGTCGCCGTTTCGTTTCTCAACCCCAAGATCGACCGGCGGCGGCGCGCCGTCCTCGCGGCCGAGGATTTCGCGGAGATAGAGGCTTGAACCCAGCTCGCCGACGGTGGCGCCGATCAGCACCAGCACATCACCCATCTTAAGACCGCCATAGCCGATCCGCTTGGCGTAATCCGACAGCAGCCCCACGGCGCCCACCGTCGGGGTGGGCGGAATGGCTGAGCCGTTGGTCTCATTGTAGAGCGACACGTTCCCGCTCACCACGGGGAAGTCCAGCACGCGGCAGGCCTCGGCCATGCCGTCGATGGCGCGGACGATCTGGCCCATGATCTCCGGCCGCTCGGGATTGCCGAAGTTCAGGTTGTCGGTGATGGCGATGGGGTCGGCGCCGACGGCCGTCAGGTTCCGCCACGCCTCCGCCACCGCCTGCTTGCCGCCCTCGTAGGGGTTGGCCTGGACGTAGCGGGGGGTGCAGTCAGAGGTGACGGCGAGCGCCTTCTTCGTGCCGTGCACCCGCACGATGCCAGCGTCCGCGCCGGTGGCGCTGTCGTGCAACGTGTCGGCCATCACGTGGCGATCGTATTGCTCCCAGAGCCAGCGCTTGGAGGCGGCGTCGGGGCAGGAAAGGAGCTTCAGGATGGCCTCGCGCCAGTCGGCAGGCGCGGGGACGGCGGCGGGATCGAGGCGCGGCCGCAGCACCGGCTCTGTCCACGGCCGGTCGTAAAGCGGCGCGTCGTCGAACAGGGGCGCCAGGGGTATATCGCAAACCACTTCGCCCTTGTGCTTCAAGACGAGCTGACCGGTCTCGGTGGTCTTGCCGATGACGGCGGCGTCCAGGCCCCATTTCTCGAACACGCGATAGCCGTCGGCTTCGCGCCCCGGCTTCAGGATCGCCAGCATCCGCTCCTGGCTTTCCGACAGCATCATCTCATAGGCGGTCATGCCGGTCTCGCGCTGGGGCACGGCGTCGAGGTCGAGTTCGATGCCCACCCCGCCCTTGCCGGCCATCTCCACGGAGGAGGAGGTCAGCCCCGCCGCCCCCATGTCCTGGATGGCGGCCACCGCGCCTGACGCCATCAGCTCCAGGGTCGCTTCGATCAGGAGCTTTTCGGCGAAGGGGTCGCCCACCTGCACCGTGGGGCGCTTTTCGTCCGAGGCGTCGTCGAACTCCTGCGAAGCCATGGTGGCGCCGTGGATGCCGTCCCGGCCGGTCTTGGAGCCGAAATAGACCACGGGAAGCCCGGCGGACGGCGCGGCGGAGTAGAAGATCTTGTCGGCGTCGGCCAGGCCCACGCACATGGCGTTGACCAGGATGTTGCCGTCATAGCCCCGGTGAAAGTTGGTCTCCCCCGCAACCGTCGGCACGCCGACGCAGTTGCCGTAGCCGCCGATCCCCGCCACCACGCCTGAGACGAGGCGCTTGGTCTTCGGATGGCTCGGATCGCCGAAGCGCAGCGCGTTCAGAAGCGCGACGGGCCTGGCGCCCATCGTAAACACGTCGCGCATGATGCCGCCGACGCCCGTGGCCGCGCCCTGATAGGGCTCGATGTAGGAGGGGTGGTTGTGGCTCTCCATCTTGAAGATGCAGGCCTGGCCGTCGTCGATGTCGATCACGCCCGCGTTCTCGCCGGGGCCGCAGATCACGCGCGGGCCGGTGGTGGGGAACTTGCCGAGGTGCTTCTTGGAGGATTTGTAGGAGCAGTGCTCGGACCACATCACCGAAAACACCCCCAGCTCCACCGGGTTAGGCTCCCGGTCCAGGCGCAGCAGGATGCGGGCGTACTCCTCCGGCTTCAGGCCGTATTCGGCGGCGAGGTCGGCGGTGGTTTTGGCGGGAGCGGCAGTCATCCGCGCGATTTAACTGATTTGCCCGCCTGAGTCAGGCCCACCCCCCTCCGTCTCCCCCGGACTTGTTCCGGGGGCCCATAGCGCTACGCTTCCACCATGTATCGGGACGGGATCATCGCCACCTACATCATGGCGAGCCGGAAGAACGGCACGCTCTACACCGGCGTGACCAGCGATCTTCCGCGGAGAGCGTTCGAGCATCGGGAAGGCGCGCTGCCGGGGTTCACCAAGCGGTACGGCGTGAAGCGGCTGGTCTGGTATCAGACGTTTGAGCTGATCACGGCGGCGATACAGCGGGAGCGCACGATCAAGGGGTATCCGAGGCAGTGGAAGATTAACCTGATCGAAGCGGAGAACCCGGATTGGCTCGATTTGTATACGCGGTTGAATTGGTGAGGGCGGTTCTATGGGCCCCCGGAACAAGTCCGGGGGAGACGGAGAGGGGCTCGCGGTGGTGTTTAAGTCGCCGCCGCCACGCTCTGGAAGAGCAGCGCGCCGTCGGCCGAGCCCAGGTCCGGCTCGAACGCCCGATCCGGGTGGGGCATGATGCCGAGGACGTTGCCGGCGTCGTTGACGATGCCGGCGATGGCGCGGGCGGAGCCGTTGGGGTTGTCGCGATAGCGGAACACCACGCGGCCTTCGCCCTCCAGCCGGTCCAGGGTCTCCGCGTCGGCGAAGTAATTGCCCTCGCCGTTGCCGACGGTCATGGTCGCTTCGCGCTGGGTGCCGTAGGCCGCGGTGAAGCGGGTCTGGCCGTTGATGATGTCCAGCGCCACCGGCTTGCAGACGTATTTCAGGGCGGCGTTCCTGAGGAGCGCGCCCGGCAGCATTCCGGCTTCGCAGAGGACCTGGAACCCGTTGCAGACGCCCACCACCGCCACGCCCCTATCCGCCGCCGCCTTCACCGCCCCCATCACCGGCGAGAGCGAGGCCATGGCCCCGCAACGCAGATAGTCCCCATAGGAAAAGCCGCCCGGCAGGACGATCAGGTCGAGGCCTTCCGGCAGCTCGCTCTCGGCGTGCCAGACCATGTGCGCCTTGGAGCCTGTGGTGCGCTCGATGGCCACAGCGCAATCGCGGTCGCAGTTGGAGCCGGGAAAGACGACGACGGCGGAGTTCATGCCGCGATCTCCACCCGGTAGCTCTCGATCACCTGATTGGCGAGGAGCTTGTCGGCCATCGCCTTCACCTCGGCCTCGGCGGCGGCCTTGTCGGTTGCGGTAAGATCGAGGGTGATCACGCGGCCGACGCGCACGTCCGAGGCGCCTGGGAAGCCGATGCCGTGTAGGGCCGCTTCGATGGCCTTGCCTTGCACGTCCAGAACGCCTGGCTTCAGGAAGATTTCAACCTTTGCTTTCATCTCGATTGGGCCTTCACCCTTTACCCCCTTGGATCACGGTCGGCATCTCGTTCATAATGCCGAGGCGGCGGGCCACTTCCGTATAGCTTTCGATCACGTTGCCGAGGTCGCGGCGGAAACGGTCCTTGTCGAGCTTTTCGTTGGTGGTGCTATCCCACAGGCGGCAGGAATCCGGGCTGATCTCGTCGGCCAGGAGCACGCGGGAGAAGTCGCCCTCGTAGATGCGGCCGTACTCGATCTTGAAGTCCACCAGCGTGATGCCGACGGCGCTGAACATGCCGGAGAGGAAGTCGTTCACGCGAAGCGTCATGGCCAGCATGTCGTCGATCTCCTGGGTGGCGGCCCAGTTGAAGGCGGTGATGTGCTCCTCAGTCACCAAGGGATCGTTCAGCTCGTCCTTCTTGTAATAGAATTCAATGATCGAGCGGGGCAGGGCCGTGCCTTCGGGGATGCCGAGGCGGGTGGACATGGAGCCGGCGGCGATGTTGCGGCAGACCACCTCCAGGGGGATGATCTCCACCTCCTTGATCAGCTGCTCGCGCAGGTTCAGGCGGCGGATGAAGTGGTTCTGCACGCCGATGCCGTTCAGCCGCGTCATCACATATTCGGAGATGCGGTTGTTGATCACGCCCTTGCCCTCCAGCACCGCCTTTTTCTGGGCGTTGAAGGCGGTGGCGTCGTCCTTGAAATACTGGATCAGGGTGCCGGGCTCGGGCCCTTCGTAAAGGATCTTGGCCTTGCCTTCGTAGATTTTCTTGCGGCGCGTCATGGCCTTTGGTGCTCCGGAGGGGCTCTGCAAGTCGGAAAAGCAGATGCGATGTTCGACTCGGGCTCGGCCTCGATATAGGTCGCTATAGACCTAGAGGAATGACAGGCTGCGCGCAAACGGCGGCGCGCAGGAAATGGGGCAAGGGTGTGAGTGAAGCGAAAGCCGATGTAGAGCAAAAATCTCGGGTCGAGGTGAAACCCGCCTCCGCGCCTGCTTCCAAATCCGGAACACGGCCGTGGCCCCCCATGTTCAGCAGCAAACGCGCGACACCGTTCAGAATCAAAGGGCGCCACAGGAGCGCGCTGGACATCTATCACTGGTTGCTGACCATTAACTGGGCGGTGTTTGCCGCCGTCGGTCTTGCGGCCTATCTGGTGTCCAACACGGCGTTCGCCTTCCTTTATCTCGCCGATCCGCACGGCATCGCCGGGGCGCGGCCGGGCAATTTCGCCGACGCCTTCTTCTTCAGCGTCGAAACCATCGGCACCATCGGTTACGGCGTGTTGTCGCCGCGAAACTTCTACGCCAACCTGGTGATGACGGGCGAGAACTTCTTCGGCCTGTCGTTCATCGCGGTGGCCACGGGGGTGATCTTCGCCCGGGTGTCCAGGCCCACGGCGCGGGTGATGTTCTCCAAGAACTGCCTGATCACCACCTATGACGGCGACCAGGTGCTGATGTTCCGTGCCGCCAACGAGCGGGCCAACCGGGTGCTGGAGGCCGAGGTCACCGTCTCTGTCACCCGGGACCTGCAGACGCGCGAGGGCAAGACCATGCGGCGGTTCGATCAGCTGAACCTGGTGCGCTCCCGCTCACCCCTGTTCGCCCTGACCTGGACGGTGCTGCACGTGATCGACGAGACCAGCCCGATCTATGGCGTGACCGAGGAGGCCCTGCAGAAAGCGTCCGGCCAGATCTTGGTGGTGCTTTCGGGTATGGATGAGACCTTTGCCCAGCGCATCCACGCCCGCCACTCCTACCTGCCGGGCGATGCGGTGTGGAACAAGCACTTCGCCGACGTGATCTCGGAGGACGACCAGGGCCTGCGCGTGATCGACTACACCCGCTTCCACGATCTGGAGGATATGCCGGTTGCCGAGCTTGACCCGGTGGAAGAGGCGAGCGACCAGTCGCTGGAGGCGGGGTAGGTCACGCCGCTCCAAAAACCCGATCAAACACTACGTTCACGTGCTTGAAGTGGTAGTCGAGGTCGAACAGCGCCTCCAGATCCGCATCAGTCATGTGCGGTCGGACGTCCGGGTCCTCCTTCAGGAAGTCGATGAAGCGGCCTTCGCCGCGCCAGACCTTCATGGCGTTGCGCTGCACGGCGGCGTAGGCGTCCTCGCGAACGACGCCTTTCTGCGTCAGCGCCAGCATCACCCGTTGTGAGTGGACCAGACCGCCCAGGCGATCCAGGTTCTTCAGCATGTTCTCCGGATAGATCACCAGCCGCTCCATCACGGAGGCGAGGCGGCGAAGGGCGAAATCGAGGTGCACCGTGGCGTCCGGCCCGATGCCGCGCTCGACCGAGGAGTGGCTAATGTCCCGCTCGTGCCACAGCGCCACGTTCTCCAGTGCTGGAACCACGGCCGAGCGGACCAGGCGCGCGAGCCCGGTCAGGTTCTCGGTCAGCACCGGATTACGCTTGTGCGGCATGGCGCTGGAGCCCTTCTGGCCGGGATCGAACGGCTCCTCGGCCTCCAGCACTTCGGTCCGTTGCAGGTGGCGGATTTCGGTGGCCAGGCGTTCGACCGAGGAAGCGACTACGGCCAGTGCGGCGAAATAGGCGGCGTGGCGGTCGCGCGGGATCACCTGCGTCGAAACCGGCTCGACAGTCAGGTGCATCTTCTCGGCGACGTAGCTTTCCACGAAGGGATCAACATTGGCGAAGGTGCCGACCGCGCCGGAGATGGCGCAGGTGGCCACCTCGAACCGCGCCATGGCCAGCCGCTCCTTGGCCCTTTGGAACTCGGCGTAGTAGCCGGCGAGCTTCAAGCCGAAGGTGGTGGGCTCGGCATGGATGCCGTGGCTGCGGCCGACAGTTGGGGTTAACTTATGCTCCAACGCCCGGCGCTTGATGGCCTTGAGCACGAGGTCCACGTCCTCGATCAGTAGGTCGGCGGCCCGGGAAAGTTGCACGGCGAGACAGGTGTCCAGCACATCCGACGAGGTCATGCCCTGGTGCAGGAAGCGCGCTTCCGGGCCGACGATCTCCGAGACGTGGGTTAAAAAGGCGATCACGTCGTGCTTAGTGGTGCGCTCAATTTCGTCGATGCGATCGGCGTCGAAGGTGGCCGCCTCGCCCTTGGCCCAGATCTCGGCGGCGGCGGATTTGGGGATCACGCCGAGGTCCGCCATGGCGTCGGCGGCATGGGCCTCGATCTCGAACCAGATGCGATAACGGGTCTCGGGCGACCACAGGGCCGCCATCTCGGCGCGGGAATAACGGGGGATCATGGGTTTCCGATGCGAGCGTAGACCCTATGAGTCAAGCCGAATGTCCGGCCGAATGCTCTCGCCTACGCCTCCCCCCGATCCGCGCGGGCCTTGGCCATAGCCTTGGCGAGGCCGATCGAACCCAGGAGATAGTGCAACGCCGCCCAAAAATAGAAGCAGAGCGAGATGATGATCCCTCGCCGGGTGGCGAGCACCAACGCGCTCTTACACTGGCCCGCCAGCATCGCCGGCGATCCCTTGGACGCTGCGCCCCCAGGGCAGGCTTTCAGGAAGCCGCCGGGATCGGCCGCGGAGGGGGCGTGGGTGAAGGCGCCTATCATCGTGTCTGCGAATCTCGCACCGGGATGGGCGAACCCGAAAGCGGCGAAGTGGTCGATCACCCAGCCGGTGAACGGCGGCCCAAATCCCAGAGCGATGAAGTTCAGGAAAAAGAACAAAAGGGCGGTGGCGGTGGCCCGGCGGTGGGTCGGAACCATGTTCTGCACCACGCCGAAGGTCGGTCCAAGGTAGGTGTAATGAAAGATGCCGGGGATCAGCAGGATCAGCGCCGCAACCTGCCAGTTCAGCTGCGAAAAAGCGGTGATGTAGATGGGCGCGGCGATGGAGAGGCCGATGCACGGTACGAGCGCGTACCAGCTTGGACTGTGCTTGGACGCCCAGTCGGTGATGAAGCCCCCGGCCAGGGTGCCGAGGCCGGCGGAAAATCCGCCGATGACGCCGACGATCAGACCCACCTGCGCATAGTTCAGTCCGAAGGCGCGGATGAAATAAGGCGGGACGAACTGGCCCGAGCCGTAGCTGCCGAAGGAGGCGATGGTGACGCCCAGCACCATGTTCAGCACCGGCCACTTGCCAAAGAGGGTGGCGGCGACCGCGCCGGTCTCCTTAAGCTCGCGCCAAAGGGAGAAGCCGTGGGGCGCCTCCGGCTCGATCGTCGCATCGCCCGGCAAGGCGGGCTGAGGTTTGGGCTCGGAGTGTCCCCGGGGTGGTTCCTTGACAAACAGCCAGACGATCAACGCTAGAACCAGGCCTGGCGCCCCGACCACCATGAAGGCGATGCGCCAGCTGAAGGCCTGGGTCAGCCAGCCCCCCATCACCGCGCCCACCATCGTGCCGAGCGGGATGCCGAAGGAATAGATCGACAGGGCCGTCGCCCGCTTTTCCGGTGGATAGTAGTCCGAGATCAGCGAATGGGACGGCGGCGAGCAGCCTGCCTCTCCGAAGCCGACGCCGAAGCGGAATAGGGACAGGGTCAGGAAACTACTGGCCGTGCCGCAAAGGGCGGTGAATCCTGACCAGAGGATCAGGGAGATGGTGATGATGCGCACGCGGCTATACCGCTCCGCCAGGCGCGCGATCGGGATGCCGAGGATGGTGTAGAGCAGGGCGAAATACAGCCCGCCAAGCAAGCCAAGCTGTCCGTCGCTGATCTTCAGCTCGACCTTGATAGCCTGGCCGATGGTGGCGATGATGGTGCGGTCGATGAAGTTGAAGGTGTAGGTGAGGAGAAGGAGCGTTAGCACCCAGCCAGTGTAGCTTTTCGTGAACAGCGGCTTAGCCCCGTTGGGGGCTGCGATGTTGGTCATATCCTCTCCTGTGGACGCCTTAAACGTCGACCCCGGCTGGATCGTACGAGCGATCTCGTCGTTTCGGTCACTGTAGCTTTCGCGCATCCACCGCGCCATACCGCAAAATCGAAAATGAGAAAGACTGTCATGGAACTCGTGATCGGAACCAAGAAGTGGTCCAGTTGGTCAATGCGCCCTTGGCTGGCCCTGAAGCGCATCGGCCAGCCTTTCACCGAGACCTTGGTGGCGCTCCGCGAGCACGATTCCACGGAGGCGACCATCCGGGCTTGCGGCTCCCCCTCCGGCCTCATCCCGGTGTTGAAGGATGACGGGCTGGTGGTGTGGGACAGCCTTGCTATCTGCGAATACCTGGCCGACAAGTTTCCCGAGGCGAACCTTTGGCCCTCCGACGTGGCGAGTCGGGCGCTCGGCCGCGCTGCGGCTGCAGAGATGCACGCGGGCTTCCACTCCCTGCGTGGCGAATGCCCGATGGATCTCTCCGCCGAACCGCGGGATGTCACGCTCTCTGAGGCGACGCACAAGGACATTCGGCGGATCGTGGAGCTCTGGAACGAGCTTCGGGAGCGCTTTGGTGAGCGCGGACCGTTCCTGCTGGGCGAATGGTCGATCGCTGATGCCTTCTATACGCCCGTCGCCACGCGGTTTCGCACCTATGACGTGCAGCTTTCGGATTTCGGGGATCAGGGCGGGGCGGGACGATACGCCGAGTCCCTTTTGGAAACCGCCGAGTTCAAGGCCTGGGAAGCGGAAAGCTAGATCAGACCCAGGGACTTGAAGCTCGCCACACCGTCTCGGCCCACCACGAGGTGGTCGTGGATGGAGATGTTGAGGGCCTTGCCTGCCTCGATCACCCGCTTGGTCATATCGATATCAGCTGGAGAAGGGGTCGGATCGCCCGAGGGATGGTTGTGCACAAGAATCAGGGCGCTGGAGGAGAGTTCGAGCGCACGGCGCATGATTTCGCGGGGATAGACCGGAGCGTGATCCACCGTGCCGTGGTTCATGATCTCGTCCACGACGAGCTGGTTCTTCTTGTCCAGGAACAGAACCCGGAACTGCTCGCGGGTCTCGTGCGACAGCGCCACGCGGACATAGCTGAGCAGCGCCGACCAGGAGGAGATCACCGGGCGAGCGGCGGCAGTCGCGCGGCCGATGCGGAGCGTGGCTTCGTGCATGAGTTTAAGGTCCAGCGCCGTCTCGGGTCCAACTGTCAAGGCGCGGCCGCGGCTGTCTGGCGCCGAGACCTTCCGCAGCGCATCCTCCTCCGCCGCGAGCACCCCGCCGAGAGAGCCAAATCGGCCGAGCAGAACTTTGGCCAGCGGCTTGACGTCCCGCTGAGGAATAGACCGGAACAGAAAAAGCTCCAGGAGTTCGTAATCGGGAAGAGCGGTGAGGCCGCCGAGACGGGCCCGAGCGCGCAGCCGGTCGCGGTGGCCAGCGTGCGTAGGAACCGGCCTGTTCTCCGATCGCTCACCCACACCTTCGTTTGGTTGATCCACCATGCCGCGCCAGCATGGCCAAGGGCTGGACGGCGCACAACACCTATAAGGGTGTTCTACTAAATTAAATCCCTGACGCTATTCCGCGCTGCTCAAAATCGGCGGTTTATCGAGACCGGTGGGGGAATAGGTGAAGACCTCCACACCCGTTTCGGTGACGCCCACCGAATGCTCGAACTGGGCGGACAGAGACTTGTCGCGCGTCACCGCCGTCCATCCGTCCGACAGCAGCTTCACCGCCGGTCGGCCGAGGTTCACCATCGGCTCGATGGTGAAGAACATGCCGGGCTTCAGCTTGGCGCCTTCGCCCTTGCGGCCGAAGTGCAGAATATTGGGGTTGTCGTGAAACACCTGGCCCACCCCGTGACCGCAGAAATCCCGCACCACCGAACAGCGCTGCGCCTCCACATAGGCCTGGATGGCGTAGCCGATGTCTCCGGTGGTGGCGCCGGGCTTTACGGCCGCGACCCCGCGCTGCAGCGCCTCGTAGGTCACGTCCACCAGACGCCGGGCGCGGGGCGAGACGGCGCCGACGCCGTACATCCGGCTGGTGTCGCCATGCCAGCCGTCGACGATCACCGTCACGTCGATGTTGGCGATGTCGCCGTCGCGGAGCGGCTTGGCGGAGGGGATGCCGTGGCAGACCACGTGGTTGGTGGAGATGCACACCGTCTTGGCGTAGCCGCGATAGAACAGGCAGGCGGGGAGGGCGCCGTGATCCAGAACGAATTCGCGGGCCAGATCGTCCAGATGTTCGGTGGTGACGCCAGGCTGAACGTGGGGCGCCAGCATGTCCAGGCATTCGGCCGCGAGCTTGCCGGCCTTACGCATTCCCTCGAAATCGGCGGCCGTGTGAACCTTGATCCCGTTGGTGCGAACAGGGGTCTCAGCGATGGGCGCGTCGGCGAGGCCGGCCAGGTTCATGCTCTACTCCAACTGCCAGGCGACACGCCGGTGATCTGTGACATTACCATAACATAGAAAGCGCGGCGTGAGGGGGAAGGCCCTTGCTATCATCGATACCGCCCATCTTGAGGATAGCGCCCCACTCCTCCGGCGTGACCGGCGATACGGAGAGCCGGAACGGGCGCAGCATGGCCATGTTGGCGAGCACCGGCGCGGCCTTCATTTCCGCCAGCGTCACCGGGTGCGGCAGGCGCGCGACAGGGGCGAATTCGACGCCAACAAAGCGGCCGGTCGGGTCGGTGGGATCAGAAACGGCTTCGCCGATTACTTCAGCGATGCCAACAACGGCTAATCCTTGTTGCGAATGGTAGTAAAAAGTCCGGTCGCCTTTGCGCATGGCTTTCAGATGAAGCGCCGCCGCGTTGTTGCGCACGCCGTCCCAGAACACTTTGCCGTCCCGCACGAGGTCATCGAAGCTGTAAGCGTCAGGCTCTGATTTCACGAGCCAGTAGGCCATGTTTTCCTCCCACTCCGCTGACAAATGAACATTGACGACTATGAACCGAGGCGGTTGGCAGGCCGCCAGCGATTAAGCACAATGTCGGGCTCAACTCACCGGCGCCAGGGCATGGGGGTGGTGATTTTCACGCCGCCGATCTGCATGTCGCACCGATAGACCAGCACTTCCACTCCGGCGTCGGCGGCGTGGATCAGGCCTTTGGCGTAGGTTGGATCGATATCGCCCGCCGTATCGAAGTGATCACAATCGTTCCGCTGCACCACGAACAGCATCACCGCCCGTTCGCCGCGCGCCTTCATGGTTTCCAGTTCGCGCAGATGTTTGGCCGAGCGGGCGGCGATGCAATCGGGGAACTCGGCCAGGCTGGGCTGGCGCATGAAGTGACAGTTCTTGACCTCGAGCCAACACGGCGGGCGCTTAGGGCTCTCCAGCAGGAAGTCGATCCGGCTGGCCTCGCCGTACTTCACTTCGCGGCGGATCGAGGTGTAGCCGGAGAGCTCGGGAAGGGCGTCTAAGGCCAGCGCCTCGGCCACCAGCCGGTTGGGCGCCATGGTGTTGACGCCTACGATACCGCCGTCCGCCTCTACCAACTCCCAAGTGAGCGGCAACTTCCGCGTCGTTGATCCCGATTCCGAACACCATACCGTCATCCCCGGCTCCGCCAGGCCGAGCATAGCGCCGGGGTTGGGCGTATGCACCGTGGTCTCGCCAACCCCATTTGATTCAGAAGGGTCCAGCAGAACATCGGACAGGAAGCGTTTGTAACGGCGGATCAGGACGCCGCGCTTCAGCGGTTGCGGGAACAGCATGGGATGCTTAGTCACTCATAGGGAAGCCGCCCCCATGGGGCAGTCGCCCATAAGGGAAGATCGCCCATGTTGGCCAGCACCGATCGCGTCACCTGCGCCGTTCTGATCATCGGTGACGAGATACTGTCCGGCCGCACTCAGGACACCAACCTTCGCGACATCGCTAAATACTTCGGCGCCCACGGGGTGGAAATCGCCGAGGCGCGGGTGGTGGGCGACATCGAGGCGGAGATCGTCTCCACTCTGATTCATCTTCGCGCTCGCTATGACTATGTGGTCACCACCGGCGGCATCGGGCCGACCCACGACGACATCACCGCTGACTGTGTAGCCCTGGCCTTCGGCGTGTCCCTATACGAACACCCCGAGATCATCGCCATGATGGAAAGCCGCTGGCAGGGGGAGATTACCCCCGCTCGTCGCCGGATGACGCGAGTGCCGCAAGGCGGCAGCCTGGTGAAGAATCCCGTGAACGGGCCGCCGGGGTTCCAGATCGGCAACGTGTTCGTGCTGGCCGGCGTGCCTCAGATCATGCGCGGCATGCTGGAAGACATTGGCCACCGGCTGAAAGGCGGCGCGGTAGTGATCTCCAAGTCGATCCGGGTGGACGGCACGGGGGAGGGCGTCCTCGCCGCTCCGCTGGAGGCGGTGGCGAAGGCGCATCCGGCCATGTCGCTCGGCTCCTATCCCTTCTTCGGGCCGGACGGTTATGGGTCGAGTCTGGTGATAAGGGGACGCGATCGGGCGGAGGTTGAGTTGGTGGTAGACGAGCTGACGGCGGCGCTGCAGGCGGCGGGGATTGAGAAGATCAATCCCGCAGAGGACCTGTAGAAGCTAGTCATCCTCGGGACACGCCGCGGATCCGAGGACTCAGCAAGCGCGGACGGTTGGAGCTGTTGGGTTCTCGGGCTCGGCTAGGCCGCCCAGAGAATGGCTAGAGGGGCGCCAGCTCCGCCGCATAGCGCTTCCAGTTTTCCACATAATGCGCGGCCGACAACGCCAACATTTGCGACGCGCCCTCATCCAGCGCCCGAATCACCTTGCCCGGCGAGCCCATCACCATGGAGCCGTCGGGAATTTCCTTGCCCTCGGTGATCAGGGAATTGGCGCCGATCAGGCATCCCCGCCCGATTTTCGCGCCGTCCAGGATGATCGAGCCGATGCCGATCAAAGAGCCGTCGCCAATGGTGCAGCCATGCAGCATCACCATGTGGCCGATGGTGACGTCGGCGCCGATGGTCAGGGGCGAACCCGCATCGGTGTGAAGCACAGAGCCGTCCTGCACGTTGGAATTCTCGCCGATCGTGATCGGATCATTGTCGCCGCGTAAAGTCGCGTTAAACCAGATGCTGGCGTTTTTCTTGAGTATGACATTTCCAAGAACCGTTGCATTGGGCGCAATCCAGTATTCCCCTTTTTTGGGAAACTGAGGCGCTACATCGCCTAGACGATAGACATGGTGCTTTATTTTCATCTGTGCCCGTCCTAACCGCAACAACTTGCTCGTTAATTTCTTGGAAACTCATATAGCATCAATCTCGTTAGGCGATTCGAGGGCGTGATCCCTCGAACAGTAGGAGACCGGGGTGAAGCCATCTTCATCGTGGCGGACGAATGGTCCGCCTAACCTGACGGTAGAAAGCGGCCCGCCCGGCGCCGCAAGCTTCGGCTCCATGATTGACAACGCAAGGCGCAGCCCTCCGGGCCGCGCCTTTTTTCTTGGCTTTTATCGTTGAACTCGGAGGCTCCCATGACCAAGCGCGCCCTGAAACGTCTCGTCCGTGAAGGTGAAGTCGATTTCGCCCAATTCGGCGACGAAGCCAAGATTCGCCGCCTGCCGGTGGAGCGGGGCGGGTGGTCGCCCATTCGAGAGCATCGAAGCGCCAACGACGGGCCGCGCTGCGACGAGCGGGACCAGGGGTATTTGAAGACCATAAAACCCAAATCTCCAGGGCAGGAGCAGCTGCTGAACGCGATGGACGCCAAGAATCTTGTTCTCGCCCTCGGCCCCGCTGGCACCGGCAAGACCTATCTGGCCATCGCCAAGGCGGTGGAGGCGCTGGATGCCGGCAAGGTCGGTCGCATCGTGCTCTCCCGCCCGGCAGTGGAGGCCGGCGAGTCCATCGGCTTCCTGCCCGGGGAGATGGAAGACAAGCTCGCGCCCTACCTTCGCCCGTTATACGACGCTCTCTCCGATCGACTCTCCATGAAACGGGTCAAGGCGCTCATGGCCGAAGGGCTGATCGAGATCGCGCCGGTGGGGTTCATGCGCGGGCGCACGCTGAATAACGCCTTCGTGGTGATCGACGAGGCGCAGAACTGCACCTACGTTCAGTTGAAGATGCTGCTGACCCGCCTGGGCTGGAATTCCACCATGGTGGTCACCGGCGATCCGCACCAGTCCGACCTTTTGCCCGGCATCTCCGGGCTGGCGGATGTGGCGACCAAGCTGGAGGTTCTGCCGACCGTTTCAGTGGTGAAGCTGAAGGACGTGGACATCGTCCGCCATCCCCTGGTGGCCGAGATGCTAAGCGTCCTGTGAAACTTAACCGCCAGCCCCTTGGGCCCCGGCAGGGTCGCCTGAGGGCAGCGGACAGGGCCATGTCCTAGAACAGTCTGATCAGCAGGTTGGCTACGGACAGTCAAGTGCATCGCCCTGTTTAGATCAGGCGCCTGGAAGCCGCTTGGCCATGTCCAGGTGCATCTGCACGATCGGCGCGGTCTTCCCCGCCGCCGCCTTCAGCGCCGGATTGTCGCCGTGATCAGCATAACCCTTCATCAGGTCCAGCGCTTCCTGGTGAGCGGCGATTTGTTGCGCCACATAGCGTTTGTCGAACTCGGGACCTGAAGAGGCGCGGAGGTTCTCCAGCATGCCCTTACGGCGTTTGTCGAGGCCGGCGGGGATTGGCGTGTTCACGTCGCCCTCGGCTATGGCCTTCTTGAGGCCGGCGGTGGTCTTCATGTGGCCTTTGATCATCTCGGCCGCGAATTTCTTGAGCTCCGGCGAGGAGGATTTCGTCTCCGCGAGCTTGCTGGCGCGGATTTCGAACATGTCGCTACGGGCGGCGTTCTGGACGAAGGCGGAGCTACTGACAGAGCCCAGAGTCGTCGCCGAGGCCATGCCCACCGGCTTGGCCATCGTGTCGCCCATATCGCGCATGGGCTTATTGGCCGAAGCAGGCTGGGCCGACGCGGAAGACGCGAGCAGCAATGCAACGACGGGAATGGCCAAGGTTATGATGGATTTAGACCGCATGAGGTTCCTCCTGGACAGCGTCGAAGCAACACCCAATCGCGGCGGAGGTTCCCCGCTCGCTAGTCCATGTCCTCAGCCAGGATCGGCATCTCGAAGATGAACGAGCCGTCCTCGTCCTCATCCTGATAGATCACGCCGATAAATTCGCCGCCGAGTTCAACCTCGGCGGAGTCTTTCTGCTTCGGGCGCGCCTTTACCGCCACGTGCGGGTTGCCGAAGGTGCGCTTCAGGTGCGCTTCGAGGCGCTTGACGTCTTTATCTTCCACGAAGCTAATCCTTACCGCCGAAACTTGAGGCGCAGACCTTTAAGGCTGAACCGCAGCGGGGAGAACCCTTCGCGAGGCTTCCGGTTCAGATTACGTAATCAAACACCACATCCCCTAGGGTCTGGTCCATGCTGCGAGCCGGCTCTTCGCAGGTGGGGCAGTTGACCAAGCGCGCGGGGACGCCCGCCGCGGTGCAGCCAGCCGGGACGGGCTTTAGCACCACCGATCCGGCGGCGATCTTGGCGTAATCGCCGATGGCGATATTACCGATCACCTTGGCGCCCGCGCCGAGCAGGACGCCCTTGCCGATCTTGGGATGCCGGTCGCCGCCCTCGGCGCTCGTGCCGCCCAGCGTCACGCCGTGTAGCATGGAGACATCGTCGCCCACCACCGCCGTCTCGCCAATGGTGATGCCGGTGCCGTGGTCGAGAAAGACGCCGGCACCGATCTCCGCGGCGGGGTGGATGTCCACCTGAAACAGCTCCGAAGAGCGGCTTTGCAGATAAAAGGCCAGGGTTTCGCGGCCTTGCGTCCAGAGCCAGTGCGCCACCCGATAGGTCTGCAACGCCTGAAAACCCTTGAAGAACAGGAAGGGCTGCAGATAGCCCTTGCAGGCGGGATCGCGCTCGAACACGGCCCGAAGGTCCGCCTCGACCTTAAAGAGGATCGTCGGATCGGCGTTATAGGCGGCTTCCGCCACTTCCCGCGCGCTCATGGCCCGAAGCTCCTGATCACCGAGCTTGCGCGCCAGTTGATAGGAGAGGGCGCGGCCAAGATCGTCGTGCGCCAGGATGGTGGCGCTCAGCATGGAGGCGAGGCTGCCTTCCGCCTGCGCCGCCTGTTTGGCCTCATTGCGAAGGGCAGCCCAAACGGGGGGCGGGCCTTCGACGGAAACCACTTCTAACCGTTGGCCCATGGGAGTCTTCCTTGCCGGCTATCGCGCTAGGATCGCCTCGACGACCGCTGGATCGAGGCTGCCCTCATACGCCATATGGTGCGCGCGCAAAAGCGTCGCCACCGTGATGGCGTCTTCAATGTGGCCGCTGACGACAGCGTCAAGGGCCTCGCGGAAAGGCACGCGCACGATGGCGAGGTCTTCGGTGTCCTCCGGCGCGCGGGGAACGGCGGTCAGCTCGGTCGCCAGATAGCAGAACGCCCTCTCATCGGAGGAGGAGTTGGAAAGCTGCAGGGTCAGGATGTGGCGCCAAGTCGCCGCCTCCAGCCCAGCTTCTTCGCGAAGCTCCCGCTTGGCGCCGTCCAGCGGCGTTTCGGATTTTGGCGCGCCGCCTTCGGGAATCTCCCAGCTATAGGTCTTGAATGGAAACCGCCACTGACCCACCAGGGTTACCGTCCCGTCTTCATGCAGGGGCAAGACTCCCGTGGCGTTGGCCTTGAAGTTTTGGACATAGTAGTTCGCCGGCGCGCCGGTCGGGGCTGTAGCGTCATAGTGATCCACGGCGAACCAGGGATTGTCGATCAGGCGATCAGCCGGACCGGCGGTCCAGGGATCGCCCTTGGCCGTTAACCACGCTGGTGCTTTTTCCGTCATTTAGCGGCCTTCCGCATTGCGCTGGAGCCTCATAGACCATAGCTGTGCGATCAGCCTAGTTCAGAATCGTTCGCAAAAAGAAGCCGCATGTCCTTTCCAGTCCCCACCGCACCAGCTTTTGGCGAACCCTGCCCGGTTGTGTCGTCTGATGAGACCTTAGCCTTGCTGGCTCAGCGGCGATCAAGCTCGCCTCAAAGCTTGACGGCGCCAGGGCCGAACGCTCAGCAACTGGACGATCTTCTGCGCATCGCCGCCCGCGCGCCGGATCACGGCAAGCTGTTTCCATGGCGGTTCGTAATCCTCCAAGGCGCGGCCAAGGGCGAGCTGGTGCGGCGGCTGCAGGGCTTGGCGCAAAAACAGCCGAACGCCACCAAGGCCGCCGCCGTGCTCGGCAAGCTGTCCGCGCCGCCATGCTCGGTGCTCGTGATTTCTACCGCCAAGCTGGGACCGAAGTCGGTTTGGGAGCAAGAGCTCTCGGCCGGCGCTGTCTGCACCCTCTTGCTGGTGGCGGCGGGGGCCATGGGATTCGGCGCCAACTGGATCACCGACTGGTATAGCTACGATCCGCAGGCCCTCGCCCTGCTGGGCGTTGCAGACGGTGAGAAGGTCGCCGGCTTTATCCACATCGGCTCTATGACTGAGGCGCCGTTGGAACGGGTGCGTCCGGATCTGTCGGAACGGGTTTGCGTGTGGGAAGCGGCATAAGGATGGGCGGCGGCGCCGGGGGTGGATGAGCCGCGGGCGTTGTTATCCGCCTCGGCGCGCCGACCGACTTGACCGCAGGCGGCGCGGGCTTGACGGTGATGTCCACGGTCACCTCCCGCACCTCGCCGTCCGCCGTCGTTCCCCGGAGCACCACCTGGTCCGGGCCGCTGTAGCCGACTTGGGCGGTGTAGATGGCGAGGACGCCCGTCACCAGCCGGCCGCTGCAATAGGCCCGCTCCGCGCCCTCAGGATAGACCGCATAAAGCTCGCCGTCGCGGATCGCCGTGACGCCGTGATTGCCTGGTTTGACAACCTCCAAGGCGGTCTCGCCGGACGGCGTGCAATCCCGCCCCAAGGACGTGTCGCCCCAAAGCTGTGCGGGCCGTCCCGCAAGGACCGTTTTGTCGAGGCTGCCGTGATAAGTCCCGCCCTTGGCTTCACCACCCAGCCACTGGGGAAGGCTGACGTGAGGGATGATGTCGCGAAGACTGGCGCTATCGTCGTTTTGTCCACCGTCCGTGCCACAGCCGGCAAGCGCGATGAGGACGAGAAGCGGCAGGCGACGGATCGGCATTTGGGCTCCTTACTCTAGCCGACGTGACAGTCTCATGACGATTTGTCCGTGCTCCCAAACCGATGCACGAGGCCGACAAGAACAAAGCTGATCAACATCAGGAGATACCAGGCGCCAAGCTTGCCCGGTGGCACCGCTGACCAATGACTCCGCTGCGAGGGTACACCCAAGCATGGGAGAAGGTGGCGATGTTTTCTGCAAACCAGATAAATGAGGCCACGAGAAAGAGGCCGAATAGGAGCGGCATCCTCCGCGCCTTAACGTCCGGCTTGAAGAATATCCAGCTTCGCCAGAACAAAAGGATGCTGAAGGCGTAAAGGCCAGGGCGAATGTCGGGCAGATAGTGGTGGGTGAAGAAATTCAGGTAGACGCTGACGGCCAAAGTCCATGTGGTCCAGGCTGGCGGATAGTGGCTGAAGCGAATCTCTAGGATTCTGAGGCTCCGGGCGATGAAGCTGCCCACGGCGGAATACATGAACCCCGAAAACAAAGGCACGCCGCCGACGTGGAAGAAGCTGGCCTCGGGATAAGCCCAGGAGCCGACGCCGGTCTTAAAAACCTCCATCACCGTGCCGGCTACGTGGAAAATGAGAATCACCAGCGCCTCGGACGGCCGCTCTAGCTTGAAGGCCAGCATGGCGCCCTGAATGGCGATGGCGGCGATCAGCATGAAGTCGTAGCGGGAGATCGGAGCGTGGGCGGGATAGAAGAGGTGCGTTCCGAGAAGAAGCACAAGGAGCGATGCGCCGAAGAGGCAGGCCCAAGCCTGTTTCAACCCGAACATGAGGACTTCGCACGCCGCGCCGGTCAGCCGCCCGCTCCCGGCGTGGCGCCTTAGACCTTCGACGAGATCGCGACCGAAGCGTTCTAGGGGGAGCCTGCCGCCTTGGCTCATCCTCGCCCGCGATAGGGCGCGACGCCGGGGTCTGGCGCCCAGAGGCTCTCAGGAATCGGACCGGTCTGCCAGAAGACGTCGATGGGAATGCCGCCGCGGGGATACCAGTAGCCAGCGATGCGCAGCCACTTCGGCGCGGCGACTTCCATCATCTTCTTGCCGATGCTCACGGTGCAATCCTCATGGAAGGCGCCATGATTGCGAAAGCTGGTCAGGTAAAGTTTGAACGACTTGGATTCGATCAGCCAGTCTCCCGGCGCATAATCAATCACCAAGTGGGCGAAATCCGGCTGACCCGTAACCGGGCAGAGGGAGGTGAACTCCGGCGCGGTGAAGCGGGCGAGGTAGAGCGTATCTGGATGCGGATTGGGTACACGCTCCAGCGTCGCCCGGCGGGGATCGTCCGCCGCTGCTGCGTCATGGCCGAGCTGAGTAAGGTTTGCGCTGTCCGTGCTCATAACGCGGAGGTAATCCCACTCAAGCAGCGGCGCAATAATAGGCGGGCGCTTGGCGGGTCTGGCGCGGTTTTTCGCGAGTCTGCGGTAAAGACCTAGCGCGTATCTGACTAACGGCGCGGGCCGCTCTCAGCGGCCTTATCGGGGGCCGTTGGCCGTCAGGACGAGTCCAAGGCCACCTACATCCACGGAGGCGGCAGCGTCGATTTCAACTACACGACCTGAAATATCGGGCCGACTTACACCATCAACGACCACGTCTCCCTCGACCTTCGATATTGGGACACGGACGAACATTCCGCCGGCAAGCCATTCCACTCCCACGTGGTCGGCCAGCTAAAGGCGACGTTCTAGCTTAAGGCCCGGCAAGCCTAAGGTCCGGCAAGCTCAAGGCCCGCTTAGGCTAACGCCTGCGACAGGTCGGCGATCAGGTCGTCCGCGTCCTCGATCCCGACCGACAGCCGGATCAAGCTGTCAGAGATGCCCAGCGACGTCCGCTGTTCCGCAGGGATCGACGCGTGGGTCATGATGGCCGGATGTTCAATCAGGCTCTCCACCCCGCCGAGGCTTTCAGCGAGGGTGAAGATCTGCACCCGCTCCAGCATCCGTCGCGATCCGTCGAGATCGCGGTTGAGAACCACGGTGATGATGCCGCCAAATCCGCCGGTCATCTGACGCTTGGCCAAGTCGTGCTGCGGATGGCTGTCCAGGCCGGGGTAGATTACCCGACTGACAGCGTCCTGTGTCTCCAGCCAACCCGCGATCTTCAGTGCGCTTGCGCAGTGCTGGCGCATACGGATCGCGAGGGTCTTCACGCCGCGAAGAGCCAAAAAGCTGTCGAACGGGCTGGCGACGGCGCCGACGGCGTTCTGAAGAAACGTCATCCGCTCGGAGATATCTGAGTTCTCGCCCACCACGACACAGCCGCCGATAATGTCCGAGTGGCCGTTCAGGTATTTGGTGGTGGAGTGCATCACGAGGTCGATCCCCAGCTCCAAAGGCCGCTGCACATAGGGGCTGGCGAAGGTGTTGTCGGCGGCGGTCATCACGCCGCGCTTTTTGGCCAAGGCGGCGATGGCCTCCAGATCACAGAGCTTCAGCATGGGGTTGGTGGGGGTCTCCACCCAGATGAGCTTTGTTTCGGGGCGAATGGCGGCGTCCACAGCTTCTAGATCCGACAAATCGACGAAGCTGAACTTCAATCCGGCGCTCCGCTTCCTCACCTTGTCGAACAGGCGGAACGAGCCGCCGTAGAGGTCGTCGCTGGCGATCACGTGGTCGCCGGAATCGAGGATCTCCAAGGTCGTAGAAATGGCGGCGAGGCCGGAAGCGAAGGCGAATCCCTTTGTGCCGCTTTCCAGATCGGCAATGGCGTTTTCGAAGGCAAGGCGGGTAGGGTTCAGGCTCCTGGAATACTCATACCCTTTGTTTACGCCAGGGCTTTCCTGAGCGTAGGTAGAGGTGGCGTAGATCGGCGGCATCACCGCGCCGGTAAGCGGGTCTGGATGCTGGCCGCCGTGGATGGCGCGCGTGGCGAAGGCAAGGCGGTTCTTGCCCGGGCGCTCCGAATTGCTCACGCCGCACGCCTCATATGATTGATCAGGTCGATACGGGTGACGAGGCCAAGGTAGTCTCGCCCGTCCATCACCAACGCCACTTCGTCCCGCTGAAACAGGGGCAGCAGCGAGTCGAGCGGCTCATGGGCCTGCAGGGTGTTGAGTTTAGCGGTCATGGCGGTGGAGACCTTGCGGGCGAAACCCTTGGTCTGGTCGTCGGCGTCTTCCACCGCTTCCAGAAGATCGCTTTCGTCCAAAAGGCCGATCAGCCGCCCGTCGTCGATCACCGGCAACTGTGAGACGTCCGCCTGACGCATGCGGTTATAAGCGGTGTTCAGGGTTTCGTCGGGACCGATGGTCACCGCGCCGCCATCACCGTAACGCCTGGCGATCAGGTCGCGCAGATCGCCGTGCATGTTGCGGTCGCCGAACCCCTGCTCCGCCAGCCAGTGGTCGTTGAACATCTTGGAGAGGTACTTTGCGCCCGTGTCGCAGACAAAGGTGACCACCCGTTTCGGTTCGGTCTGCTCACGGCAATAGCGCAGGGCGGCGGCCAGAAGCGTACCCGAGGATGAGCCGCCGAGCACGCCCGCCCTGGCAAGAAGGGCGCGAGCGGTGTCGATGCTCTCGCGATCGGAGATCGAATAGGCCTTGGTCACCAGATCAAGGTCGCAGATTGAGGGCACAAAATCCTCGCCGATCCCTTCGATCACCCAGGAGCCGGGCGTAATCATCACCCCGTCATTGACCAGCGGCGCGATGATGGAGCCCACCGGATCGGCCACGACCATCTGCGTTTTCGGCGAGACCTTTTTGAAAAAGCGGCCAAGCCCGGTCAGCGTTCCGCCAGAGCCGACGCCCACGATCACCGCGTCGAGATCATGCTCCATCTGCGCCCAGATTTCCGGGCCGGTGGAGGTTTCATGCGCCTGTGGATTGGCGGGATTGGCGAACTGATTGATGAAGAAAGCGCCGGGGATGTCCTTGGCGAGGCGCTCGGCGATGTCTTGATAGTAGTCCGGATGGCCTTTACCGACGTCCGAGCGGGTGATGCGGACATCGACGCCGAGGCCGCGCAGATGCTGGATCTTCTCTCGCGCCATCTTGTCCGGCACCACGAGGACAAGGCGGTAGCCTTTCAGGATGCCCACTTGGGCGAGGCCAAGACCGGTGTTGCCGGCGGTGGCCTCCACGATCGTCCCGCCGGGCTTCAGGCGACCGTCGCTCTCCGCCGCCTCGATCATGGTGAGGGCGATACGGTCCTTGATCGAGCCGCCGGGGTTGGTGTTCTCCAGCTTCACGAACAGGCGACAAAGCCCGATGTCGAAGTCGGTCAACTCCAGCATGGGCGTGCGGCCGATCAGGCTGAGCGCAGAGCGGACGGGCGGGGGCAGGGCTTCGGCGGAAAGCGCCATGAGACTCAAATCCAGTCTGACGTGATAGGCGATTTCAGCCGGATGCCCCTGAATGTCCACCCACAATGGGCGAGCGCGCAGCACGCCACCGCGGTGAACTTCAAATCTGTGGGATAACTAGCCCGTTAGTCAGGCGGATAGAGCGAATTCGACTTCGGTTTCAGCGGGCGACAGCACCCGATCGATCGCGGCGAAGAGTTCGGCGCCTTCCACGGGTTTGGTGACGAAGGCGTCCATGCCTGCGTCCATACAGGCGGCTATGTCCTCAGCGCCGCCCGCAGCGGTGAGGGCGATCACAGGAACCTTGGTGTTCGGGCCAGTTGAGGCACGAAGGTTTCGCACCACCTCCAACCCGCCCATGCGCGGCATGTTCACATCCATCAAAACCACGTCGAAAGCGATGGAGGCTAGGGCGTTCAGCGCTTTCAGGCCGTCTTCCACCGCCGTGATCTCCGCAGAAGCCGCCTCCAGCATGAGGGTGAAGGCGCGGCGGTTGAACTCGTGATCGTCGGCAATCAGCACCCGCAACGGCCGTTCCATGTCCAAGGGCGCTGGCGCAGCCTGGACGTTGGGCGTTGAGGCCTCGGTAAGAGACAGGGGTAGGGTGAGGATGAACGTGGCGCCATCACCTTCGACGCTTGACGCCGTCAGGTCACCGCCCATGAGTCGCGCCAAATCCCGACTGATCGCAAGGCCAAGGCCCGTGCCGCCGTGGGTCCGCGCCGTTGATTCGCCCAACTGCTCGAACGCTATGAAAAGCCGGCCGAGTTGGGTCTCGCTCATGCCGGGCCCGGTGTCGATCACCTTAAAGGTGGCTTCAAATCCGCCGTCGATCGTGGGCACAGCCGAAAGATCCAGGGTGATGGAACCCTGATTGGTGAACTTGATGGCGTTAGAAAAGAGGTTGTTCAAAATCTGGCGCAGGCGTGTCGGATCGCCTTTCACCCACTGGGGTAAGCTCGTCGCGCCCTGCAAGCGCACCTTCAAGCCGTTTTTGCGGGTTTCTTTCGACCAGAAGCGAATGGTGTCTAGGACGAGGCTGCGAGCGTCATAGGGGATAAGCTCTACGCCCATGGCGCCGGCTTCGATCTTGGAGAGATCCAGGAGATCGTTCAGCAGGGTGCGCATCATGCGCGCCGAATCCGCGATCAAAAGGCCGTTGGAGCGAAGCCCCGGCTCCGCGGCCGTCTTCTCTATTTCTGCTGCGCCGGCCAGGATGGCGCTGATCGGCGTCCGCAGTTCGTGGCTCACCATGGCGACAAACGCGGACTTCGCAGCCGTCGCCGCTTCGGCCTCGGCCTTCTTGCGCTCAAGCTCGTGCTGAGCCAGCAGTTCGGCTTCGTAGAGTTTCTGCGAGGAGCCCCAGACGGTGATGCCGACCATCAGGTTCAAGCCGCCGGCCATGATCACCGCGCCGGCGTCGATCCAGGGGGCGCCGTCGGCGAGGGTGAAGATGGGCGCCGTCAAATAGAAGAGCGCCAGCGGCGCTGTCTGGTAGACGAAAGCACTCCTAGAGCCGTTGCTGACCACGACCCCGTTCATAATCGCGCCGGCCCAGAGCATGCAGGCGCAGACCACGCCCCACGTGCCGCCGCTCATAGCCTCCCAGAAGCCGAACGCGCCGAAGAGAAGATTGTTGAATGCCAGAAGGTAGAGCGCGCCGAGACGTCGGGCGGGCGTCGAAACGCTCCCGACGCCCGGCGCTTCGTAGACCTTTAACTCGAAAAGTTGCAGCGCAAGATAAGCGACAAACCATGCGGTGGCGAAAATCCAGCCTGTGAAGCCGAAAAATAAACCGGCAATCACCGCCGCCACGACAACGCGCATCGCGAACTGGCGGCGGCGCACGTCCATCACGCGGGCGAGGCGCTCCACACCCGAACTGTTTTTGACTGACATCAACGCCAGGCTCCGCGATTTCGAGGATCGTAGCGACGTAGCCCTAACAACGGGTAAAAGGTGCCTCCGCCGCCGCCCCAAAATCGTTGCCCTGTAACCGAATGACGGCGTCTCGGGTGGTCGGGAATCCTCCCGCCCGCCAGGGTTTAGGCAGGCGCGTGTTCCGCTATCAAGCCGCCTTCTTGGCGGACGGCTTACCTTCCGAGGCCAGCACCTTCACCAGCGTCACCACCGCCCGGCGCGCATCCGGATCGGGCATACGCACGAACGCTTCCAAAAGCTCCAGCGCCCCGGGTGAAGCTAGTTTTTGATAGACCTCATGGGAATGTCGATCCGTATCATTTTCTCCCACAAGCGCGCCAACCGTCGTCTCAAGCTTGACGGCGATCTTCACAAGCATGGAGGCCGACACGCGATTGGCGCCCCGCTCATACTTCTGAACCTGTTGAAAGGTCAGCCCCAACGCTTCCGCTAAGGCTGATTGGCTCAGCGATAGGAATTTGCGCCGCACGCGAATGCGCGCGCCCACCTCGATGTCTATCGGGTCGGGAGAGTCGTTGACGGCCATAGCGAGTCCAAATTATCCAATGTTAACGACTCTAATACATCTCAAAGTTTGCCTTTGACAAGCGGTCGCACGCTACAGATGAATGTCTTAGGCGCGGAGCCGTTCCCGGTTTCGCTCCGGGCGATCGTGTTGACGTCAGATCAACGCAAGCGCCGTCAGATCATCGCCGCTACAAGCGCATCCACATCAACTGTGGCGAAGGCTGCAAAATTGTCCGCCTCGCCAAAAGGCAGCAGCAAAGTCCGATCCCGCAAAATGGCGCCGCAGCTATAGACCACATTGGGCACGTATCCGTCCCGCCATTCTCCGGCAGGCTCTAATAGCGGTTTTTCCAGCCGCTTCAGAAGCTTAGAAGGATCAGCTTTGTCCAACAGGCACGCACCGACGCAGTAGTTGCGCACCACGCCGACGCCGTGGGTCAGGACCAACCATCCTTCGTCCAGTTCGATGGGCGAGCCGCAGTTGCCGATCTGGATGAACTCCCACGGCCACCGTGGCGTAATGATCTTCTCCCCGCCATTCCAGGTGTAAAGATCATCCGACGACATCAGCCAGATGTTCTCGTTATCCTGACGTCCCAACATCATGTAATGGCCACCGATTTTGCGCGGAAACAGCGCCATGCCCTTTCCGGTGTAGAGGGAGCCTTGGACACCCCTGAGTTCAAAGGATTTGAAATCGCTGGTGTTCAAAAGGCCCTGGCGGACGTCGGAGCCGTTAAACGCGGTAAAGGTGGCGCGATAGCTCACCGCGCCGTCATCTTCGGTAAATTCCACCAGGCGGACATCTTCGATGCCGCGCCCTTGGCTGGGCATGAAGGGATAGATCACCGATTCGGAAATATCGCTCTGGTCGTCGTAATGGAGTTGAACAATAAGCTCCTTGTTCGCGGTTTCGGACCGTTCGATACGCGGCCCCATAGCGCGAGCGCTTGGCTTATCCACCGTGACTTCACCGTCCGCTGTCCAGATTCCGGTCCGGAAGGTGAGGGAGGAGATGTGGCCTTCTCCGATCCCACGAAGGGACAAAATAAAGCGCGTTTCGCCGTCGGCCGCGCCGGTCTGGTCGGGGTGGCGGACGATGCTCGGATTGAACAAGGCCGCCGACTCGAACGAAAATTCCTCGCTGAAATACGCGCCGATCAACAGTGATTGATCGCGACTGATGCCTGCGCGATCCATCGTCAGGCCATCGAGGCTGTCGTAACGGTTGATAAGCTCTTTGAGCGGATCGCGGTGGCGATCATCCAGGGCCTGCATGACGACCTCGAGCGCCGCCTTGATGCCGGCCTCGTCCAGACTCATCACCCGGTCGACGATCCTTTGCGTACGAGAACGATTCTTGTCGGCGAAAGCTTCCGGATCTTCCAACACGAAAGGCCTGATCACGGTGCGGGTCGAGTCAGGTCTAAGGACCGTCTGCAGGGTCTTCACGAGATCGGTCATAGGGCGCAGAACTTCAAGAGCGCGTCAGTGCGACAGGGGGGCATTAGGGTCCAATCCAGAGGCTTTCGAACAAGCATAATCGCCTAGAGGCGACATTTGTTCAGGCGCTTAGATTGGGTATGAAAAAGGGCCGCAACAGGGGTCGCGGCCCTTGATGTGGTTTTAGTACTTCACCTGAGCGTAGACGCCTACTTCGTCATAGGTCCCGTCGTTCGCCTTGCCGGCGACGGTCGTGGTGTTGCCGATCACGCCGTTTGAGGTCGTGAAGACGCCATGATCCACTTCATCGCGCTTATAGACGAGGGAGAGGTCGACGCCCTTCACCGGCGTGTAGCCAAGACCGACATTGTAGTAATCGAACTCCTTGGTCGAAGCGGTGAGCTTATTGGGCTTCACATCATCGTAGCGGCCGAACACCGCCCACTGGGGCAGGAACTGATAGGAGCCGAAGATCGAGTAACCATCCGCCTTGTCCGGCGCTATGGAGGTTACGGCGGTCCAGTCGTCGGCGCTGAAGTATTCCACACCCGCGCGGAAGGGACCGCCCGTGTAGGCCAGGATCGCGTCGAAGCGGCTGGCCGTGTGATGGGTGATCGGGATCGGCGAAGTCAGCGAGTTGAACCCGGTGCTAGTGGAGTAGCTGGTGGCCGTGGTGGCGGTGGTGATCGCGCTGGCGTCCTTGCCGAGCTTGCCGGTGTAGCCGCCCACACCCGCCGTGAAGTCCAGCCACTTGACGCTCAAGCGGCCTTCCACATCCAGCGTATCCGTGCGCGGGGCGCTGCCCGTGCCCGGGGGCGCCTTATAACCTGTGCCGTCGATGGCCGACACTTGGTAGCTGACCACCGGACCGGTGGGGCTGCCGAGCGGATCGGAGCTGCCTAGAACGTGAATGCCCCAATCCGTCGTGGTGCCGAAGCTAGTTTCGTCGATCAGGACTTTCTCAACGTAGCGATAGCCATAAAGGCTCTCGACGAACGGCGCCCAAGGCAGTTCCGCCGCGCCCGCGCGGATCGTCAGCCAGTTAAAATACTTGGCTTGCAGGTATGCCTTCTTGACGAAGAGCTCAGTCGAGTTGAGGCCGCCCGCCGTCGTGTATTGAAAGTCGGTGGTCAGGTTGGCGGAGTAAATGTCATTGAACTGGTGATCGACCACGAGATAGGCGCGCTTCAGATCAAAGGCTGTGCCACTCGGGGCGACCGGAGCACCATTGTTTTTCTGGTCGATGTTGGAGAAGTCGGCGAAAATAATACTGCCCACCTGGGTCTTGTCAGCCCAGCTCGGCTTCGGCTTCGGCAGTTGACCGATGGCCACATTGACCTGCTCGGGGATCGTTTCGATCTTGGCCTGAGCGGATTCTGTGCTGGCGGCGACTTCCTGCACCTGCGTCTGGGTTTGCGCCACTTGCGCGGCGGTCGCTTGCTGTTGCTGACCTTGGGAGTCGAGCCGTGCCTTCAGTTCATCCACTTCGGCTTTCAGGACGCGAATTTCTTCGCTCTCTCCGCTGCCGGTGTGAACGACCGTGACCCCATGGTGCTTGCGGTGTTTCACAACGGTTTCGGCGTGAGCGGTCATGCCGGCGGCCAGCGCCACAAATGCGCCAAGCGCGGCTCCCCGCAGGAGCGCGGTTTTGATAGTCATTTGAATTCCCCTCCAATACCAAGCTGAGCTTATTAAGCGTTAGCAAAATCACCTTTAATCGTTCGTGCGAGTTTCGCGCCGCCAAGTTCACAGTTAAGCGATCAGGCGACGATTTGTGACAGTCGCCAGCGAGGGCGCGGCAAGACGCGTGGTTTTTCGATACACAGCTAGCCCCCGAGCTTCGCTCACTGAGTTCCACTAGCGAAATTGGTCGTGTATCGAAACGCAAAAGGACTGCCTGACCAATTAGAATTTCTAACGCGGGGCGGGATCCCATTCAGACGGGAGGGCGCTTCTCCTGACGATTATACGACTTAGTCAGCCTTTCTGAATAAAGCTGTCGATCACCCGCTTCTCGCCCGCCTTGTCAAAGGCCACGGTCAGCTTTGAGCCCTCCACCAATGTCACCGCCCCGTAGCCGAACTTCTGGTGGAACACGCGGTCGCCGCGGGCGTAGGCGCCGGTTCCCGCCTTGGGGTCTGAGGTGGCGATCAGGCGGCCGTCGCCTTCGATCACCGGCTGGCGGGTGAAGCCGCGCTTGACGCCGGCAGGGAGGGGGGTGGTCGTCTCCCGAGCCTGGGCTCGCTGCCAGCCGGGCGAGGTGTAGCCGGAGCCATAGACGGGGGCGGCCTCGTCCCAGCGGGACTTGGTGTTGTCCTGCATTCCCGGACCGCCGCCGTAGTAGCCGGTCTCCGACGCCGCCTCGACGTTTCGCAAGGGCAGTTCGTCCACGAAGCGGGAGGGAAGCTGGCTGGTCCAGCGGCCGTAGACCAGCCGGTTGGCGGCGAAGGAGATGCGCGCTTCTTCGCGGGCGCGGGTGATGCCGACGTAGGCGAGGCGGCGTTCCTCCTCGAGCCCCTTCTCCCCGGTCTCGTCCATAGACCGTTGCGAGGGAAAGACCCCTTCCTCCCACCCCGGCAGGAACACCAGCGGGAATTCCAGCCCCTTGGCCGAGTGCAGGGTCATGATCTGCACCGCGTCGTCACCGGACTCGCGGTCCAGGTCCATCACCAGGGAGACGTGCTCCAGATAGCTCTGCAGGGTGTCGAAGGCGCTCATCGACTGAACGACTTCCTTCAGGTTCTCCAGCCGTCCTTGCGATTGCGGGCCTTTGTCGAGGCGCAGGGCGTCGGTGTAGCCGCTCTCCTCCAGGATGGTTTCGGTCAGCTGGGCGTGGGGCAGGGTGGCCGCCATGGTGCGCCAGCGGTCCATGTCGCGGATGAAGGTCGAGAGCGCCGTTCGGGTGCGGGCGGGCAGCTCGTCGGTGTTGACGATCCCTCGCGCGGCCATGAAGGCGGAGACGCCGTTCTCGCGGGCCAGGGTGATGAGTTTCGACACACTGGTGTCGCCGATGCCGCGCTTGGGCGTGTTGACGATGCGCTCGAAAGCCAGATCGTCGTCTTCCGACTGCACGAGGCGCAGGTAGGCGTGGACGTCGCGGATTTCGGCGCGCTCGAAGAAGCGCGGCCCGCCGATCACCTTGTAGGGGATCTGCAGCATCACGAACCGCTCTTCGAACGCCCGCATCTGGAACGAGGCGCGGACCAGGATGGCGGCGTCCTTGAACTTGCGGGTGACTCTTTTAGAATTTGGGCCGGGGTTTTCGATCGGGCCCTTCTTCCAGCGCTCGATCTCGTCGGCCACAAGGCGGGCCTCGGCCTCGCCGTCCCAGACGCCGGAGACGCGCACCTTCTCGCCCCCCTGATCCTCGGTCCAGAGGGTCTTGCCGAGCCGCCCCTTGTTGGCGGCGATGAGCCCCGACGCGGCGGCAAGGATGTGAGAGGTGGAGCGGTAGTTGCGCTCCAGCCGGATCACCGTCGCGCCGGGGAAATCCCGTTCGAAGCGCAGGATGTTGTCCACCTCCGCCCCCCGCCAGCCGTAGATCGACTGATCGTCGTCGCCGACGCAGCAGACGTTCTTGTGGGCCTGGGCCAGCAGGCGCAGCCACAGGTACTGGGCCACGTTGGTGTCCTGGTATTCGTCCACCAGGATGTATTTGAAGCGGTTGTGGAAGTCGGCCAGCACGTCGGCGTGTTGGGAGAAGATGGTGAGGTTGTGCAGCAGGAGATCGCCGAAGTCGCAGGCGTTCAACGTGCGCAGCCGCTCCTGATAAGCGCGGTAGAGAATGATCCCCTTGCCGCCGCCGAAATCCACGCCTTCGCTCGGCGGCACCTTGTCCGGCGTCCAGCCGCGGTTCTTCCACTGGTCGATCAGGCCGGCGAGGGCGCGGGGCGTCCAGCGCTTGGGGTCGATGTTGGCGGCGTCGATCAGCTGCTTCAGCAGGTGTTCCTGATCGTCGGTGTCGAGGATGGTGAAGCTGGACTTCAGCCCCACCAGCTCGCAATGGCGGCGGAGGATCTGCGCCGCCACCGAGTGGAAGGTGCCGAGCCACCTCAGCCCTTCCGCCTCCGGCCCGATGATGGCGGTGATCCGCTCCCGCATCTCCCGCGCCGCCTTATTGGTGAAGGTGACCACGAGGAGTTCCCACGGCCGCGCCTTGCCGACAGCCAGAATGTGCGCGAGGCGGGTGGTCAGCACCCGCGTCTTGCCCGTGCCGGCGCCCGCGAGCACCAGCACAGGGCCGTCGGTGGCTTCCACTGCGCGTCGCTGCTCCGGATTCAGCCCGTCGAGATAGCCCGCTGGCCGCGGGTTGGCGCGGGCGAGGTCTGAGATGCGGGGGGCGGGCAGATCGTCAGGCAAAGCGTGGAACTCTGGAACGACTCGAACATAGGGGAGAACGTATGTAGCACGCCTGCGCGGCGGATTAAGAGCGACCCCGCTAGTCTCTATCCTTCGAGGCCCAGGTTAAGGCTGCGACTCGACAGGCGGAGGCTAGAGGCCGCGCCCCCCGCTCTTCATCGATCCCCCTGATCATAGCCGAGAAGGTTCCGCCTGCCGCCATGGCGTCCAAAACAGTCCAGAACTCGGGCTCTAGGGCCAATGAGGTGGCGTGGCCGGACAGGTTGATCGACCGCTTTTTCAAAAAGCCGGACATAGATGGATGGAGCCCTTGCAAAAAGGTGACGTTGGCGTCATCTTTGTGGCGTCACCAAGGGTCTCTAGCATGAGCGACGCCGTTCTTTCTAATCCCGCCTTCCGCGCCTCGACGCCTAGCGTGACCCCGACAGATCGCCTGAAGCCGATGAAGGTGCAGCCGCTGCGCGCTCTCAAGGCGATCCGCCGACTGTTAGCGGATAAAGACGACACCGTTCAGGTGTTCGAGATCATGCAGGCGCTGAACGGCCGGTCTAAGGCTAAGGCCTATCGCCGGCTGATGTCCACTGTATCGGGCGGCAAGATCGCCTATGATCGGGTGGAGATCGCGCCGCTTTTGTCGAACCACGCTTTTGTCGATAGCTTCGCCGAGGGCACGGTGGGGGGCGCCTATCGCCAGTTTGTCCGCTCTGAGGGCCTGACGCCGGAAGGGTTGGCGGCCGAAAGCCTCAAGGCTCGCGATACGGCGCTAAATATTCAACACCCCGTCGCCTGGTTTGGCCGCCGCATCCGGGACACCCACGACATCTGGCACATCCTCACCGGCTATCATCGCGACGGGCTTGGAGAATTGTCCCTGGTGGCCTTTTCCTACGCTCAGACCCGGTCTCCGGGCTGGGCCCTGATCGCGGTCGGCGGAGTCTTGCAAGGTTTCAAGCTTGGCCACGGACGCGAGACGTTGAAGATCGTTTGGCAGGCCTATCGCAATGGCAAAAAGGCGGCCTGGCTGCCTGGGCAGGATTTCGTCACCTTGCTGAACGAGCCTTTGGAGGCGGCGCGCGCCCGGCTGAATATCGCCCGTCCGAACCTCTACGACGCCGTACCGCCAGAGCGGCGCAACGGTGTCGCGTTCGGCTAAGTCACTGACCTCGCTTGTGACCATCTAAGTCGCGCGCGGCTTTGGTGGCGGCGAGGCTTTCCACCTTTTTCTCCGCCTTCGTGCGGCCGAACCTAATGCGGTTCTCGGCGGCCTGTATCTCGCCTTCGGCCCGGGCTTTGGCTTTGCGGGCCTTGTTCAGGTTGATCAGCGTTGTCGTCATCGGGAGACCGGCCGAGCCTCTTCCGCTCCCCCAGCTATTGCTTCGACGATAAGGGCGTTATCCTCAGCCCATCGCTGATCTGCCGCCTTGGTCTCCTCGGCACGGTCGAGATAGCGGCGTAGGGCAGTCTCCACGAGAACGGAAAGCTCGGCGCCCTCCGCCTCCGCCCGGGCGACGAGCGACGCCTCCAAATTTAGATGAACGTCAGTTCGGGCCATACACGCCTCCTGAACGCCTAGGATAACAAATTCCGCCGATCAAGAAACCCGAGCCGGGCTTTGAGGGTTTACCGCAGCACCTTGCACTTTGGGAGAAGGCCATGACCACCGCTGCTGAAATCCAAGAACACATGCACGTCCATAGCTCCGACGGCCATCATGTGGGCCGGGTAGACCATGTGAAGGGCGACCAGATTGAACTCGCCAAGCTTGACCTCACCGCTATGGGCAAGCACCACTACATCCCCGTGAGCTGGGTCGATTTCGTGGAGGACGACAAGGTGACCCTCAGCATCACCAAGGATGAAGCCACCACCCGCTGGGCCGAAAAGCAGTAAGCTAATTTCTTCAAGACCCCTGGCGGATCGCCTGCAAAACGGCGGCGCCGGGGGCGTTGGGCGACAGACGGTAGAAGTCGGAGCCCAGCGGTAGTGCGGCAGCGAGCCGACCGCGATAGTCTCTCCGCTTGATCTCCTCCGCGCCGAATTGCGCCAAATGTTTGGTCATAAATTGCGCGTCGAGCAGGACGTAGTCGCCGACGACAAGTCTGGCGACCAGATGGACCAGCGCCACCTTCGAGGCGTCCGTCGCGCGGGAGAACATGCTCTCTCCGAAGAAAGCCCCGCCGAGCGAAACGCCATACAACCCGCCCACGAGCGCGCCCTCGCGCCAGCATTCTATACAGTGAGCTTGCCCGCGGGCGAAAAGCTCTGCGTAAAGATATTCGATCCCACGGCTTATCCACGTTTCCTGCCGATCGGGTGCAGGCGCGGCGCAGGCGGCGACCACCTCGGAGAAGGCGGTGTCAATCCGCACCTCGAACAAGTTGCTCCTCACTGTGCGCGCCAGGCGGCTTGATAGGTGGAACCGGTCCAGCGGAATGACGCCGCGTAGTTCCGGGTCCACCAGCCTCACGCCCGGATCGTCCCGGCTGTCGGCCATGGGAAACACCCCCTCGACGTAACAGGCGATCAGGTCGTCGGGGCCGAAAGCCATCAGCCGTGTTCGGCCATCCAGCGTTCAAGCCAGTGGATGTCGTAGGTCCCGGCGCGAATGTCTGGGTTGCCCAGCAGGTCCTGGAATAGGGGTATGGTGGTCTCGATCCCGCCCACCACCATTTCGCCCAGGCACCGTTGCATCCGCGAGATGGCTTCGGCCCGATCGCGCCCGTGCACGATCAGCTTGCCGATCAGGCTGTCATAATAGGGCGGAATTGAATACCCGGCGTAGATCGCTGAATCCAGCCGCACGCCAAGTCCCCCCGGCGCGTGGAAGTCTGTGACCAGGCCGGGGGAGGGGGTGAAAGTCCTCGGGTTTTCCGCATTGATGCGGCACTCGATAGCATGGCCTTCGATCATCACGTCCTTCTGGGTGAAGGAGAGGGGCAGGCCATCGGCAATGCGGATTTGTTCGCGCACAAGATCGATGCCGGTGATGGCTTCGGTGACGGGATGCTCCACCTGCAGGCGGGTGTTCATCTCGATGAAGAAGAACTCGCCATCTTCGTACAGGAACTCGATGGTGCCGACACCGAGGTAGCCGATCTTGGCTATGGCTTCGACCACCGTCCGGCCGATCTTCTCGCGGGCGGCCGCGTCAATGACGGGGGATGGGGCTTCTTCCAGCACCTTTTGATGGCGGCGTTGTAGGGAGCAGTCTCGTTCGCCGAGGTGGCAGACCGTGCCGAAGCTGTCGGCGATCACCTGGATTTCGATATGGCGGGGCTTTTGGAGGTAGCGCTCCATATAGACCGCGCCGTCGCCGAACGCAGCCTTAGCCTCGGTCTGCGCCGTCTGCACCGCTTCTTCTAGCTGGTCGGCGTTTTTGGCGACCTTCATGCCGCGCCCGCCGCCGCCCGCCGCCGCTTTGATGAGAACGGGGAAGCCGATCGCTTCAGCCGCCTCGAAGGCTTCCTCCACCGTCTCGACGCCGCCGTCAGATCCCGGCACGACCGGGATGCCGGCGTCCTTTACCGTTTGCTTGGCGCTGATCTTGTCGCCCATCACGCGGATATGCTCGGGCTTGGGCCCGATGAAGGTCATGCCATGCGCGCCCACGATCTCGGCGAAGCGGGCATTTTCCGATAGGAACCCATACCCCGGATGAATCGCCTCAGCCCCGGTGATCTCGGCGGCGGAGATGATCGAAGGCACGTTCAGATAGCTCTTGGCTGCCGAAGCCGGACCGATGCAGACGCTCTCATCCGCCAGCCGCACGTGCATGGCGCCGGCGTCGGCTTCGGAGTGGACCGCCACCGTGGCGATTCCCATCTCCTTGCAGGCGCGATGCACCCGAAGGGCGATCTCGCCTCGGTTGGCGATCAGGATCTTCTTGAACACGGCCTTATTCCAGCACCACCAGGGGCGCGCCATATTCCACCGGCTGGCCGTCCTCAACCAGGATTTCGGCGACCGTTCCCGCGCGGGGGGCGGGGATGGGGTTCATGGTCTTCATGGCCTCGACGATCACCAGGGTCTGGCCTTCTGTGACCTTGTCGCCCGGTTTGACGAAGGGCGGCGTGCCGGGGGTGGCCTGCAGATAGATGGTGCCGACCATGGGGGATTTGACGAGATCGCCTTTGCGTTCAACGGCGGGAGAAGGCGCCGCAGCGGTGGAGGCTTGAGCGGGCGGGGCCGTCGGCGCTACGGCTATAGGCGCAGGCGCTGAGGCGTACATCTGCGGCGCGCCCTGGACGATGAGTTCGCGGGCGACGCGGATGCGAAGCTCGCCCTGTTCAATTTCGATCTCCGAGAGGTCCGTGTCCTTCAGGATATCCGCCAATTTGCGCACCAACTTGGTGTCGATCGGGTTTTGCGAAGTTGTCGCCGGCGTTTCCATGGACTCGGCCGTATCCTTTATTGAAGCCATTCTCGATCCTAAACGATTCTAACGAGACGACCGAAACTCAGGCCGAAACCAGGTTTGCCGCCGCCTCGATGGCGAGCTCGTAACCCTTGGCGCCGAAGCCGGAGATCACGCCCGTGGCGGCGATAGAGACCATGCTCTTGTGTCGGAACGCCTCGCGCGCCATGGGGTTCGACAGGTGGCATTCCACCACCGGGGTCGCCATCGCTTTGATGGCGTCATAGATGGCGATGGAGGTGTGGCTGTAGGCGGCGGCGTTCAGCACCACGGCGGAGGCCTCGGTCCGCGCCTCGTTCAGCCAGTCCACCAGTTCGCCCTCCTTGTTGGACTGGCGGAACACCACCTCGAACCCCAGCGCGCCGGCCTTGGCCTCACAGCGCTTGTGCAGATCGTCCAGGCTGTCGGCGCCATAGATGTGCGGCTCCCGGACGCCCAGGAGGTTCAGGTTTGGCCCGTTCAAGACGAAAATCGGTTTAGGCATCAGTCCCGGTGGGCTAGGATGGCCGGATGAGAGGGCGGACTTGTATAGCCGCGCTCCCGCCGTCACAAGCCGCGACCGTGGAGCCTTCATGCGTCTGACCGTCAATGGCGAAGACCGCAATGTCGACGCGCCGACGGTAGGCGCGCTGGTGGCGGGCCTCGGCCTTGACGTGCGCAAGGTGGCGGTGGAGCGGAACCTGGAGATCGTGCCCCGATCCCTCTACGCCCGCACAGCCCTGTCGGATGGCGACCGGATCGAAATCGTGCACTTCATCGGCGGCGGGTGAGGGGGAAGATTGCACCATCCCCGCGGGTGCAATGGGTGCAATGTCGAGTTTCGGATTGCACCATCTCCTTGGGTGCAATCGGTGCAATCTGATCGGTGGCGGGCGGCATGGTCGGCTCCTTGAAGACCGTCCATAGTACGGCCGGATCGGCGGCGGGGGATAAGTGCGCGTTTGCGCCCCGTGCCGGCTTAGGAGCTGGCTTCAAAAATGCTGGCGACGTCCTCCGCACCCAGAACCCGGTAAGCGCCTGGCGCGAGGTCGTCCGGCAACGCAAGCCCGCCGATGCGGCCCCGGTGCAGGGCGGTGACGTGATTGCCCACGGCGGCGAACATGCGGCGCACCTGATGGTAGCGGCCTTCATGGATGGTCAGGCGTGCGGAGGTGGGCGTCAGGGGTTCGAGCTCGGCAGGTAGGAGCGGGTTGTCGTCGTTCTCCAGCATCAAGTCGCCCGAAGCGAACAGGGCGGCCTCGTCGCCGCGCAGGGGCCGGTCCAGGGTGGCGAGATACTGCTTGGCCACATGCTTCTTCGGCGAGATCACCCGGTGCAGAAGATCGCCGTCATCGGTGAAGAGGAGCAGTCCCGAGGTCTCCTTATCGAGCCGCCCGATGGTGGAGAGCGCCGGCTCCCGCCGCCGCCAGCGCAGCGGCAGGAGGTCGTAGACCAACGGCCCCGACTCCTTGTGCGAACAGGTGACGCCCAGCGGCTTGTGCATCATAAGCGCCATCCCCGGCGGCGGATCGATCGGCTGGTCCTGGATCAGCAGGCGTGGGGAGAGGTTCGGGGCGATCTTGACGTGCTGGTCGGTATCCTTCACCGCCGCGCCGTCCAGCGTGATCCATCCGGCGCGGGCCATGTCCTTCACCTCCTTGCGCGAGCCATAGCCGAGGTTGGCGAGCAGCCGGTCCAGACGGAGGGTTGCAGGCAGCTTGCTCATTCGCGCGCTCTCATTTTGTGGCCTCGAATACTTTGTAGCCACCTTGGTCGGTCTTCACCTCCACGGCGGAGAAGAGCTCGCCCAGCACCGCTTCGTAGGGCAGGTGCCGGTTGGCCACGAGCCAAAGCGAGCCGCCCTTGCGCAGGATGGCGGCGGCGCGGCGGATGAACTTTTGCCCAAGGCCCCGATCTTCCCAGCCCGAGCCGTGGAAGGGCGGGTTCATCACCACGAAGTCCAGCTTCTCCAGCGGGGCGTCGGCGCCCGTGGCGTCGGCCCAGTGGAAGGCGGCGCGGGCGTCCTGCACGTTGCGGCGGGCGCATTCGACGGCGCGGCGGTCGAGGTCGATCAGGGCCACGCGCCGCACCTTGGGCGATGTCAGCACCGCCCGCGTCAGGGAACCAACGCCACAGCCGAGGTCCGCGCCCTCGCCGGAAAAGGCCGGCAGATGCTTTGCCAGAAGGGCGGTACCGGGATCGACCCGGTCCCAGCTGAACACGCCGGGCTGCGACCAGAGGCCGTAAGGTGGGGTCACCCGCGGCGCGCCGGCGGCGATGGCGTCCTCCAGGCCGAGAATGGTCGCGGGGCGTGAGCAGCGACAGATGCGGTGGTGCGCCTTCACCGTCTCGGTCACTACGGCGCCAAGAGCCTCCAGCTCCTTACGAAGACGCGATCCGCCGCGATCCTTGGGCGCCATGGCGAGCAGGGTTCCGTCCGGCGCTAGGGCGCGCAGGCCAAGCGCCAAGGTGTAGCGCCGCTCCACCGTGCCTGGCGGGGCCAGCAAGGTCAGTTCTGAAAGGGCGCCGGGCTCCATCGTCTCCAGAGACGCCGCGCCCGGCAGGAGGGGCGACAGCTGCACCGCATCCGGCGCAGCATCCGCCAAAGCCCTCGGCGGCGCACCGTAGACGGCGGCCGTCATGTCCTTCTCCCGCAAGGGGAGAAGGGACTTTGCACGCTCACTCCGCCGTCCGCGTAGCGCCCACGCGCTGCGACAGTGAGGCGCCCATGAAGGCGTCGAGGTCGCCGTCGAGCACCCCTTGAGTGTCGGAGGTCTCCACGTCTGTGCGGAGGTCCTTCACCATCTGATAGGGCTGCAGCACGTAGGAGCGGATCTGGTGGCCCCAGCCAATGTCGGTCTTCTGGGCCTCCTGCGCGGCCTTCTCCGCCTCGCGCTTCTGCAGTTCGGCCTCATAGAGGCGGGCGCGGAGCATCTTCCACGCCTCCTCCCGGTTCTGATGCTGACTGCGCCCGGCCTGGCAGGCGACGGCGATGCCGGTGGGGATGTGGGTTAGGCGGACGGCCGAATCGGTCTTGTTGATGTGCTGGCCGCCGGCGCCGGACGCACGATAGGTGTCGGTACGCACGTCCGCCGGGTTGATCTCGATCTCGATGGTGTCGTCCACCACCGGATAGACCCAGACCGACGAGAAGGAGGTGTGGCGCTTGGCGTTGGAGTCGAACGGCGAGATGCGGACCAGACGATGCACGCCGGCCTCGGTCTTCAGCCAGCCGTAGGCGTTGGTTCCCTTCACCAAAAGGGTCGCGGACTTGATCCCGGCCTGCTCCCCCGGGGTCTCCTCCACCAGCTCCACGTCCATGTTGTGAGCGTTGGCCCAGCGCGAATACATACGGAAGAGCATCAGGGCCCAGTCGGCGGATTCGGTGCCGCCGGCGCCGGAGTTGATCTCCACATAGGCGTCGTTGCCGTCCGCCTCGCCGGAGAGCAGGGCCTCCAGCTCGGCGCGGGCGGCACGGTCCTTCAGGGCCTTCAGCGAGGCGGCTGCCTCGTCGCCGACGCCTTGGTCGCCCTCCATTTCCGCCAGTTCCGCCAGTTCGAGGGCGTCGGCGCGCTCACGCTCCAGCGCTTTCACAGCGTCGATGGCGGTGGCGAGCCGGGAGCGTTCGCGGGAGACGGCCTGCGCCTCGGCAGGGCGATCCCACAAGGTCGGGTCTTCGACCCGGGCGTTCAGTTCATCCAGTTTCCGTAGCGAGACATCCCAGTCAAAGACGCCTCCTGAGCAAGTCGATCGACTGCTCGATGTCGGCTGCAGCAGCCTCGACATCCGCTCTCATGGTGTAACCCTTTGGACAAGTAGGCGCGGGAGATAGCCTTCAACACGGATGTTAGCAAATTGGAAAACGGGGCAACGAAATGTTGATTTACGACCACGACCGGCTATCCCCCATTTCCTGTTGAGACATGATTTTAAACTTGAACGTGTTGCGCTTGCCGAGCAGCCTACCTTCTAGTTATGCTTTCATGTCTCAAAGCGATCGCGAACCGAGTGTGGCCTTTGTTATAAAGTTTTGCGGTCACTCGCTGCGTTGACTGATATGCGATATCAAGTCATAGATTGGGATTTGCAGAATGGACCCACGATTTCGATTTCGAGTTAAAAGAGAGAAGATCTTGTCACTTTTTACAATATTTGAAAAACATACTGGACCAGTAATAAATAAATGGGCCCATTATTTTCCAATTTACGAGAACCATTTTTCCCGGTTCCGTGGCGTCCCGACCTTGATGTTTGAGATTGGGGCCGGGCATGGAGGCTCGGGCCAGTTATGGCGATCTTATTTCGGCCCGACGGTCCAGATTGTTTCGATAGACATCCGCGAAGAATGCAAGGATCTCGAAAGCGAGCAGATTGCTGTCCGTATTGGCAGCCAGGCAGACGCGGCGTTCTTACAAAGCATCGTAGACGAGTTTGGCCGCCCCGACATCGTACTTGATGACGGCAGCCATGTGATGGAACATGTTTGTGAGACGTTTAAATACCTTTATCCGCAGATGGCCCGTGGCGGCGTTTATTTGGTGGAAGACCTTCATACAGCCTATTGGGAGGAGTACGGAGGAGGATTGCGCAAAGAAGGATCTTTCATCGAGCTGATAAAAGTTTTGATTGATGAAATGCATTCCCATTATAGTCGGGATGGTATTGCTCCCACCATATATAGCGAAAATACTAGGGCTATACATGTGTATGACAGCATCATTTCTTTAGATCATGGGAAGTTTCAACAGCGTGGACAAGTCAGTCGGCCAACCGGTAGCGATGTCCTATACTAACATGCATGCTTTAGGAACCATCCATTATGCACCCGGACGTTGTATGCAACTATAGATTTCAATCAGAGTCTGTAATCTGGCTTTAAGTGCGGGCGCCGTAAATTGGCGACCTTAGTAAAGCCCCTTTAGATCGTCGGGCGCCTTCTTCGGTGGGGCGGGCGGCAGGCCGGCGGCGGGCAAGAGGGGCTTGCCGTTGGGGTCCAAAGGCAGCTTCTCAAAGGGTAGCGGCGCGGTGGGCAGGCCGTTCGCGCCAATGGTGGGCGCCGCCGGGCCGGTGGGTTCGGTGCCGGGCTTGAACGCCTCGCGATGGCCGGCGATGGTGACGAATTTCACGTCCTTGGGCGCTTTGAAGTCGACGGACGGCGCGCCTTTCACCGCTTCACGCATGAAGTCGATGAAGATCGGCACAGCGGCCTGGGCGCCGGTCTCCGCCGCCCCGAGCGGCCGGTTGTCGTCAAAGCCCACGAAGACCCCGGCAACGAGATTGGGCGAAAAGCCCACGAACCAGGCCGACCGGGATTCATTGGTGGTGCCGGTTTTGCCGGCCAGGGGGTTTTTGATGGCGGCGCCCACCGCCGCACCCGTGCCGTTCTGCACCACGCCTTGCAGCATGAGGGTGATCTGATAGGCGGTGATGGGGTCCATCACCTGTGTCCCCTCCGAGGGAATGCGGGGGCTTTCCTGACCGTTGAAGGGATCGCCGCAATGGGCGCAGTCGCGCTTGTCCGCTTTCAGGATTGTGGCGCCGGCGCGATCCTGCACCTCCTCGATCAGGTGCGGCTCGATGCGGAACCCGCCGTTGGGGAACATGGAATAGCCGTTCACGAGATTGAGCGGCGTCACTTCGCCCGCGCCGATAGCCATGGCGAGCTCCGGCGGCATGGATTTCACCAGGCCGTACTTCACCGCATTGGCCGCGATCTTCTTCATCCCGACCTTCATGGCGATGTGCAGCGTCATCAGATTAAGGGAGTGGACCAGCCCCTGGCGCATCGGGCCGGGGCCGAAGCTTTCGTGCTTGTAGTTCTCAGGCTCATAGACCTTGCCGTCGCCGCCGGAGACGGAGATGGGCGCGTCGGAGACGATAGTGGCGGGGGTGAAGCCGTTCTCCAGCGCCGTGGCGTAGACGAAGGGCTTGAAGGACGACCCAGGCTGGCGCTGCGCCTGGGTGGCGCGATTGAACTTGGAGAGGGAGAAGGAATAGCCGCCCACCATGGCCAGCACCCGGCCGGAGTGCGGCTCCAGCGCGACGATGGCGCCGTTGACGATGGGCACCTGGCGGAGGCCATAGAGCTTTCCGCCGTCCTCCGGCTCGACGAAGATCAGATCGCCGACGTTCAGGCCCTTGCCGGCCTTGGCCCAGGCGACGTCCTTGGGATCGAGTTCGCCTGCGCCGCCGGAGGGCAGGATCACATGCACCTCGCCCGCGCTGCGATCCACCGCCGCAGCGCGCCAGTCTCGTCGTTCGGCTGGGGTGGACTTTGCGGCGGCCAATTTCTCCCACCCCGGCGCCAGCTCCACATGGCCCCAGGCGCCGCGCCAGCCGTGACGATGATCGTAGGCTTCAAGGCCCTTCATCAGGGCGATGCGGGCGGCGGTCTGCAGACGGGCATCGAGGGTGGTGCGGATATAGAGGCCGCCGTTGTCCGCCTTGTCGCCCAATGTGCCGGCGGCCCGCAGGCGCGTCTCTTCCAGGAAATAATCGGCGTCCTTGTAGTGGGTGCGTTCGGGCGTCGTTTGCACGGTCAGGTCTTCGTGCATGGCCGCTTCGCCCTGCGCGCGGGTCACCGCGCCCATGGCCACCATCTCGTTGATGATCCAGTTGCGGCGGCCTATGGCGGCGGTGCGGTGGCGGATGGGGTGGTAGTTGTCCGGCCCCTTGGGCAAGGCTGCGAGATAGGCCATCTGCGCCAGATCGAGGTCGTTCAGCGACTTGCCGAAATAGTTGAACGCGGCGGCGGCGACGCCATAGGAGCGATAGCCGAGCCAGATTTCGTTCAGATAGAGCTCCAGGATGCGCTCCTTCGGCAACGTCTGCTCCAGCCGCCGGGCCAGGATCGCTTCCTTGATTTTGCGGCCGAAGGTCTGGTCGTTGGAAAGGAGGACGTTCTTGGCCACCTGCTGGGTGATGGTGGAGCCGCCTTGCAGCTTCTTGCCCCGCGCCAGGCTGAGCAGGTCCTTGGTCATGGCCCGGCCGATGCCGGAGACGTCGATGCCGCCGTGTTCGAAGAACTTGCGGTCCTCCGCCGCCAGAAAGGCCTTCACCTGCAAAGGCGGGATCTGGTCGTAGGGCACGAAGATGCGCCGCTCCTTGCCGAACTCGCCGATCAGGGTGCCGTCCGCCGCATAGACCCGGGTGGAGGTGGGGGGGCGGTATTCGGCCAGCTGCGAGGCGTCAGGCAGATCATGGAACAGCCACGCCGCGTAGATCGCCAGCGCGAAACCGGCCACCGCGACCAGGCTCAGCGCGGCCACGCCGGCTATGGCGAGCCAGCGTCCGGCGGATTGGGCGGTGAGCTTCTGCATCTTGCGGCAGACCAATGACGCGGCCACGGTGGACGTCAAGCCGCTTCGTGCCCCTGCGGAACTCAGCCGCAGGCTGCGGAGTCACCGCATGGCGTAGCGGGCTTCCTGGGCGAAGTAGGCGTCGATGGCGTCGCCGACCGCGTTCATCACCTTGGCGCGGTGGTCATCGTCAGCCAAGGCGCGTTCGTCGTCGGGATTGGTCATAAAGCCCATTTCCATCAGAACAGCCGGGACGTCCGGCGCCAGCAACACCATCAGGTTGGCGTCGCGGTGGCTGCGGCGAAGCAGCGTGGTGGCGCTGCCGATCTTGTCCAGCAGGATTTCGGCGAAGGTGGAGGAGCGGTTGACGTTCTGGCGCTGGGTCAGGTCCAGCAGGATGCGCTTGGTGGCCGAGTCGTCGCCGGGCAGGCTCACGTTCATGAACCAGTCCGACTTGCCGAACAGGCCTTTGGCGGTGCGGTCCGTCCCGCGCTCAGAGAGGGTGTAGACCGAGGCGCCCCTAGTATCCAATCCCTGCGCTCCCGCCGAATCGGCGTGTAGTGAGATGAAGAGGTCGGCGTTGGCCCGCCGGGCGATCTGCACCCGCGTCTCCAGGGGGATGAAGGCGTCGGTGTCCCGCGTCATCACCACCTTGTAACGGCCGGAGCGCTCCAGCCGGTCGCGCAGGGCGTGGGCGGCGGCGAGGGTGTCGTCCTTCTCCTTGGTGGAGGCGCCGAGCGCGCCGGAATCCTTGCCCCCATGCCCGGCGTCGATCACCACCACCTTCTTGCCTTGAGGCGGCAGACGCACCTGCGGGTCGTCGGCGATGGCGGCGGTCTTGGCCAGGATGGTCTTGGTCTCTGCGGCCTTCTCGACAGGCGTCGGCGGCGCCGTATCGCTGCTGTCGAGGTCGATGACGTAGCGATAGACATTCAGCCCGTCCCCCGGCGGCAGCAGGAAACGGCGCTTGACCACCGCGTCGCGCCGAAGCTCGAACTTGATCCGCGTGGCGCCGGCGGCGCTATCCACCGCCCAAGCTTTTACGAAACCTTCGCCCTGGCCGGACATCTCGCCGGCGGTGTCCACGTGCGGCAGGGCCAGCACCACATCCTTGGAGGCTTCGGCCGCCGAGACCAGCTTGCCCGAAGCGGCCTTGTCCAGCTCGATCACCACGCGCGCCGCATGACTGTCCCCGCCGACCCGCACCTTCAGGAGGTTGGCGCCGGGCGTGCTCTCCGCCACCGCAACGCCGGCGGCCGCCAAGCCACACACAACCGCGAGGGCCAGCGTGAGCCGGACGATCGGGCGGCGCAAAAAGGCGGGCGGCGTGGGCAGGCGCAAGGAACGGCTCGGAAACGAAGGGCTCTGGCGATCCGCTAGGATATGGACGGTCTGTGTAGACAAACCCTTAAGCATGATGAAGGGCGGAGGGTCGGCGGAAATATGATGATAGCTCCCCGCGCCCACTGCGACACGTTTCCGATTGGCTTCAGTCGAGCAAACGGCGCGGCGTGGCGGCCGGCAGCGCCATATCGGTTGAAAGGGGCGAAGACCTGTAACAAATTGCGGCCATGCGGATCGAACAGCACGCGCCGGAACCCGCGGCTCCACGACGCCCTCGTCTGCTATCAGACCCGAACCGCCGATCTGGTCGGACAAGAGGTTCGCATCCCCCTTCCGGCGCGCACCGATGTCATCTTGGAATTCTATTTTACGACGCCTCATTTGGTTGAACTGCAGAAGACGGGCGAGCGAGACCGTGCGCCCTGGGCGGTGGCCGTTGGCATGCAGACCTTCAGGCGGGTCGATCTGGTCCTGTCGGGCCATCTGGACGTCTTCACCGTGCGACTTCGACCAACGGGCTTGAATCAGATTTTTGGGATGCCCATGACGGATTTCACCGACGCCGCGGTGGAGGCGGAGCATCTTTTCGGTCAGCGCCAGTCCGCAGAACTTCACGACCGCCTGTATGCCGCCTCTACCCTGACGGCGCGCGCCGCCGTCATGGACGACGTGTTGCTCGCGCGGCTAAACCCTAGCCCCGCCAAATCCCTGGCGGCTGCGGCGCATCGTCTGCGATCGACCCATGGCGGCGCGTCCCTGCACGATCTCGAGCGGCAAAGCGGCTTGTCGGCCCGCCAATTCCGACGTGCGTTCAAGGCCGAGGTCGGCGCCGCGCCCAAGCTCTATGGTCGCATCGTCCGGCTGAACGCCGCGCTCGACGCTAAGGCGGCCGATCCCCTGATCTCATGGACCGAGATCGCCCACCAGTTCGGATGGTTCGATCAGGCGCACCTGGACAAGGACTTCATCGCCCTGACAGGGGCCAGTCCGACCGATTTCGTGCGCCGCCGATTGGTCGCGTGATGGCCGTTCCTTACTAGCGGGGGAAGCGGCGGGGCTGGTAGGCGAAAAGTCCACAAGAGAGCCGTCCCATGCGCCCTTTCATTCCGCCCGCCTTCGCCATTGCAGGAGCCCTGATCATGTCCAGCCCCGCCCTCGCCGCCCCTGCGCCTGACGCAGACGCCGCCGCCATCGGGCAGGTGCTGGGCCATCTGACTGAAGCCTGGAACCGGCACGACATGGACGCATTCGTAGCCGAAACCACCCCCGACGTGGATTGGGTCAATGTGGTCGGCATGCATTGGAAAGGCCGCGACGCCGTACGCCGCGCGCACATCGCCTTTCACAAGGGCATGTTCGCGCAAAGCCGGATGCTGCCGCCAGAAATTTCCGAGATGCGGCGACTGGCTCCGAGCGTCGTGCTGGTGGTCTACAACAGCAAGATCGAAGGGGTCGGCCCGACGCCCGGCGGCACGCCCTATCCGACCGACGGCGCGATCATGACCATGATCCTCGTCAAGACCGCCGAAGGCTGGCGGATCGCCCACGCACACAACACCAACATAAACGCCATGGCCGTCGCGCACGATCCGGCGCGGGCGCCCGACTAGGCTCCTTTAGACTTGGCGGCTTTCATCCAAAAAACGAACATCCAATAGGTCCGCTCAGAGGCTCCCGCCCCCTTCGACAGACGATCTGAGCTGCTCCGCCCATCACGCGCCTTTCCTTTCCCGCGCTAATGTTGCAGACTCTCCCCGCGCGAAACGCGGCCGTTCGTTCGACTCAGAACCCTGGCCCGCAGCGCGCGCCGCGTCGGGTCGCTATATGCAGTCCGCGCAAAGCTTAGAATCGCGCCGTTCGGATCGTCCGGGCCGCGCGCAGGACCTTGAAACCCATGGGCCGCGTCGCCGTCGCCTTCAATCGTCGTACCGAAGCGTGGACCCTTCCGCGCCACGACGCTTTGCGCCGGCCGCTCGCTCGATGCCGGCCCCCGAGACATGATCTCGGCGCGCGCCGTGGAGACTTTAATGACCAAGAGAATGTTGATCGACGCCGCCCACGCGGAAGAAACTCGCGTCGTGGTGGTGGACGGAACCCGGATTGAAGAACTCGATTTTGAAAGCCTCTCCAGAAAGCAGCTGAGAGGCAACATCTATCTGGCCAAGGTGACACGGGTCGAACCGTCGCTCCAGGCCGCCTTCATCGAGTACGGCGGGAACCGGCACGGCTTCCTCGCCTTCAACGAAATCCACCCCGACTACTACCAGATCCCGGTCGCAGACCGCGAAGCGCTGATGCGCGAAGAGGAAGAGGAGGAGGCCAAGCACCCCTCTGCCGAAGACGCCGCCGAAGCGGACGACGAAGACGCCATGGACGAGGCGGTGGAGCGCCGCCGCCGCCGCCTGATGCGCCGCTACAAGATCCAGGAAGTGATCAAGCGCCGCCAGATCATGCTGGTGCAGGTGGTGAAGGAAGAGCGCGGCAACAAAGGCGCGGCGCTGACCACCTATCTGTCGCTCGCCGGCCGCTACTGCGTCCTGATGCCCAACACCGCGCGGGGCGGCGGCATCAGCCGCAAGATCACCTCCATGACGGACAGGAAGCGGCTGAAGTCCGCCGTGGCGTCGCTGGAGGTGCCCAAGGGCATGGGCCTGATTATCCGCACCGCCGGCGCCGCCCGCACCAAGGTGGAGATCAAGCGCGACTACGAATATCTGACCCGCCTCTGGGAAGACATCCGCGAGAAGACGATGTCCTCCATCGCACCCGCCTTGATCTACGAGGAAGAGGACCTGGTCAAACGGGCGATCCGGGACATGTTCGACAAGGACCTGGAGACCATCCAGGTGGAAGGCGACGCCGGCTATAAGGACGCCCGCGACTTCATGCGGATGATCATGCCGTCGCAGGCCAAGAAGGTGGTGCACTACCGCGACCCGACGCCGCTGTTCGTCAAGTTCCAGGTCGAGGATCAGATCTCTCAGATTCACTCCCCGACCGTGCAACTGAAGTCCGGCGGCTACATCGTCATCAACCAGACCGAGGCGCTGGTCGCCATCGACGTCAACTCCGGCCGCTCCACTCGCGAGCGGTCCGTCGAGATCACGGCGCTCAAGACCAATGTGGAGGCCGCCGAGGAAGCCGCCCGCCAGCTGCGCCTGCGCGATCTCGCCGGCCTGATCGTGATCGACTTCATCGACATGGACGAGGGGAAGAATAACCGGCACGTCGAGAAGGTGCTGAAGGATGCCCTGAAAGACGACCGCGCCCGCATCCAGATGGGTAAGATTTCCGGTTTCGGCCTGATGGAGATCAGCCGCCAGCGCCGCCGCTCAGGCGTCCTGGAAGGCTCCACCCACATCTGCGAACATTGCCAAGGCACGGGCCGGGTGCGTTCTGTGGAGTCCAGCGCCGTTGCGGCTCTTCGGGCCATCGAGATGGAGTCCTCCAAGGGCGGGGCGGGCGAAATCACCGTGCGCCTGCCCACCGCCGTCGGCCTCTATATTCTCAACGAGAAGCGCGCCTATCTGGCGAACCTGGATGCCAGCTACGACCTGCACGTCTCGATCCTGATCGACGACAAGCTGGCGGCCGCCGACGTGGAGATCGAACGCACCCAAAGCCGCGAAGGGCCGGTGCGCGAACGGCCTGCGCCTGCCATCGAGCCGGACGAAGCTTGGACGCCGCCTGAAGATCAGGAGGACGACGAAGAAGAAGCTGAGGAAGACGCTGTCGAATTCGCTGCCGAAAGTCGCGAGAGCGAAGGCGGCCCTGACCGCAACAAGCGGCGTCGCCGACGCGGTGGCCGAGGCGGCGAAGAAGGCTTTGATCGCCCAGTCCGAGAAGCTTCCACCGATGGCGAAGCCGAAGATGAAGGCGGCGAGGACGGCGAAGGCGAGGCCAGTGAGGGCGAGGTCCCCCGTCTGGCAGGCGAAGACGAAGCTAGCCATCGTCGCCGCCGCCGTCGCCGCGGCCGTCGGGGTGGTCGGCGTCTTCGCGAAGAGGGCGCTCCGCGGAACGACGACGTCTACGCCTGGCATTCTCCTCATGGCGAGGTGACTGAACAAGCGCCGAGCGACCCTTATGCTTGGAGCCACATTAAGGCCGACAGCCAAGGTGGCGACGAGGCGCCAGAGAGCGGCGGTGGCGGCTATGGATCATCGTCGAGTTTAGAGCCCACGGGCGAGCGCAAACGCAGTCGCGGCCGCCGGCGCGGTCGGGGCGGCCGGGATCGCGATCGCGAGGATCGGACACCCTCCGCGCCGGAGACGGCGATCGCTCGCGAGGCGGAAGGCCCTTATGTCTGGACCGACACCTCCACGGACTTGGGCGCTTTCGCTGCGCCTGAGCCTACAGACGATCAGCCGATGGAAGCGCCGCTCGAAGTGGCCGCATCGGAAGTCCAGCCGGAAGCGCCGATCAAGAAGCCACGTCGCAGCCGGGCTAAAAAGGCGGATGAGGCGCCGGCAATCGACTTGGATGCTGTAACGGCTGAACCGGTTTCGGTGGTCGCGTCCTCAGAGGTGGCGTCCTATCCTGAGCCGGTTATGGAACCCTCGTCGTCCCTAGCGCCCGAGCCGCTCGCCGCGCCGGAACTGGTGGCGTCGTATCCAGAACCCGAGGTGGCGCCGCTTGCGCCGGATGAACCCGATCCGGCGGAAATCACGGCTCCGCCCGCGGCCCCGCGTCGCGGCTGGTGGCGCCGCCTCGTCTAAGTCGCTAAAGCGGGTGTTGGGGACGCGATGACTTTGCGTTTGGGGCGGGGCGAAGGAGCGCGGTTAATGCAATCCCGACCTAGCCTTGCGACGAGAGGGTTCGGCGCCGCGCGCCGGACCGTGCTGGCCCTGGCGGCCCTCTCCACCGTGGCGACCGGCCCAATCTCGGCCGTACACGCCCAAAACACCGCCGCCGCAGCCGGCGCTATTCCTGGCCAAATCCGCGATACCGAGATCGAAGATATTCTGCATAAGGAATGCGATCCGGTGTTCGCCGCTGCGGGTTTGGACCCCAGGCATATGCAGCTTGACCTCTATCAGGGGGAGATGAACGCCTTCACGGTGTCCGCCAATGAGGAGGCCATCGCCACCGATCTGATCTTCAAGACCGAGACGCCCAACCAGATCATCGGCGTTATGGCCCACGAGACCGGCCACGCCGCCGGCGGTCACATCGAGCGCTCCGGTGAGATGGAGAAGGCGGGCATGGTGCCCTTCCTCCTGACCCTTGGCCTCGGCGTGCTTGCCGCCGCCGCCGGCGCGCCGGAGGCGGGCGCGGCGTTGGCGTCATCGGCGGGCATGTTCGGCACCCTCGGCGCCCTTGGCTACTCCCGTCAGCAGGAGGCGCGGGCCGACCAGGCGGCGATTACCTATCTGAACCGCGCTCATCAGTCCTCTAAGGGCGTGGTCGATTTCTTCGACGCTTTCCGCTACGAGGAGGTGTTCGACGAAGCCCGCCGCTTCCCTTATTTTCAGTCCCACCCGATTAGCTCCGAACGGATTGAACTGCTCCGCCGCCGCGCCGAGGAGCAGCCGGACTATGACAAGCCCGACAGCGTCGAAGCGATCGCCGACTACAACATCATGAAGGCCAAGTTGTTCGGCTTCATTCAGCCGCCACAGCAGACCTTCATGACCTACAAGGAGACCGATGCCTCCTTCCCCGCCCGCTACGCTCGCGCCATCGCCTATTACAAGGAGACGGAGACGGACACGGCGATCCGCCTGATCGACGGCATGATCAAGGACTATCCAGACAACCCTTATCTATGGGAGCTGAAAGGCCAGGTGTTGTTCGAAGCCGGTCGCGCCAAGGAGGCGGAGCCCGCCCACCGCCGCTCGGTCGAGCTGAAGCCCAATGCGCCGTTGCTGCAGATCAACCTCGCTCAAACCATATTGGCGCAGGAGGACGGCAAACGGGCGGACGAAGCTATCGGCCATTTGCGCAAAGCGCTGAACGTCGAGAAGGACAACGCTATCGCTTGGGAAGACATGGCTCGGGCTTATGACGCCAAGGGCGATGGCGGCGATGCACGCCTGGCCTCCGCCGAAGCCAGCTATGCTGTGGGCGATATGACCCGCGCCCGCATCTTCGCCCTCCGCGCCCGCCAGATCCTGAAGCAGAACACCCCCGAATGGCGGCGCGCTACCGACATTGTGCTTACCTCAAACCCGTCGCGTGACGATCTGAAGGCCATGACCGGCTCGGGTCTGTAACATCGTTAACTCGTCGGTCGCTGGGGGAAGGACTTTTCCCCGCGCCGGTTAGTCTCATTGACGGCGCACCGATGTCACCGCAGATGGCGTAAAGTCTTCAGCCAGGTTCAAACGTCCATGATGCTCCGCGCCGTTCTTCCCGCCGCTCTTCTTGCGGCCGCCGCTATCGCGCTCCCCACCGCCGGATGCAGCCAAAGCGCAAACGATCCCGCCTTCGGCGCCAAGGTGCGCGCCTATCTGATGGCCCACCCCGAAGTGGTGGAGGAGGCCCTGACCAAGCTCGAAGCCAACAAGGAGGCCAAGGCGGCGCAATCGGCCGGCATCGGCATCATCCGTAATAAGCAGGCGCTTGAGCACGACGCCCGTGATTTTGTGGCCAATCCAAACGGCCGTATCACCGTGGTGGAGTTCTTCGACTATAAGTGCCCCTACTGCAAAACCTCCGCCGACGCCGTGATCAAGATGATCCACGACAATCCGGACGTGCGGTTCGTGTTCAAGGAGTTCCCCATTCTGTCGGATACCTCCAACCATGCCGCCACCTATCAGCTGGAGGCGAAAGGGCAGGGGCATTACCTGGACGTCTTCCAGACCTTCATGCACCAGCCGGGGCTCAGCGATCAGAACGTGGCCGACATCCTGCGGGACAAGGGCGTAGATGTGCAGGCCGTCGACACGCCATCGGCCCGCACCGAGGTGGGCCAGCATCTCGCCGCCAACCGCCAACTCGCTCACGACGTCGGCGTCGAAGGCACCCCCGCCTTCATCGTCAACGGCAAGCGCATCGACGGCTGGGTGCCGGAAGATCTGGAAGCCGGCATCGCCGCCGAACGCCACGGCGGCGGCGGTTCGGGCCAGCCTTAAGGCTAGATCAAACCCGCCAGGGGACTGGACGGGTCGGCGTAAAGCTTCTTCGCCATCCGGCCGGCCAGATAGCCTGCCCGGCCGGCGATCACCGCGTGCTTCATGGCGCGGGCCATGCGGACCGGATCATTCGCCCCGGCGATGGCGGTGTTCGTCAAGACGGCGTCGCAGCCGAGTTCCATGGCCACAACGGCGTCTGACGGCGTGCCGACGCCCGCATCCACCAGCACCGGCACCGTCGCCTGCTCCACGATAAGGCGGATATTCACCCGGTTTTGGATGCCAAGGCCCGAACCGATCGGCGCGGCCGCGGGCATGATGGCGGCGGCGCCCGCCTCCTCCAGCTTCTTGGCGTAGACAACATCGTCGGTGCAGTAGACCATCACGTCGAATCCTTCGGCCACGAGCAGCTTCAGGGCGCGCAGGGTCTCCTCCATATCGGGATAGAGGTGGGTGGTGTTGGAGAGCACCTCCAGCTTCACCAGCGACCAGCCGCCAGCCTCCCGCGCCAGCCGGAGCGTCCGCACCGCCTCCTCGCCGGTGAAGCAGCCGGCGGTGTTGGGAAGGTAAGTGAACCGATCCGGCTTCACATAATCCACCAGCATCGGCTTGGACGGATCGGATAGATTAACCCGGCGCACCGCCACGGTGACGATCTCCGCCCCCGACGCCTCGGCGGCGGCGGCGTTCAGGGCGTAGTCGGCGTACTTCCCGGTGCCGATAATTAACCGCGAGGAGAAGGTGCGGCCAGCGACGGTCCAGGTATCCTGCGCAGCGGCGGGTTCGAGGGTTTTGATGGGTGCGTTCATGGGCGACATTTAAACCTCAGAACCGCGCCTCGCCAGTTGTCCTTTTTACTGAAGGCAACTCGACTTCCGACCTGACAACGAGTCAACTTTACCGAAGTAAACGACTAGCTTAGGTTTTATCCAGCGGACCCAAAAGCAGCAAAAGAGCGAATTGGCCACTTGGGTTGTGAACCTTGCTACGCCAGTCGCGGATGACCTCTGGATGCACCACGGTCGGCGGCCGCCACGTCACCTTGATTTCCGTCAAAACCTCTTTTCGGACTTCGTCGGTCAGATCAGGCCAATAGTTTAGGGCAAGAACATCTCTGTCGCCGCAATAAACGGGGTCTAGCGGCGCGACGATAAACGACTTGCGCAAGGCATCCACGCCGGTTGCGTTCAGGTGCGGTCCCTTCAGCGTCTGCACGAACGCCAGCCTTAGCCAAGCATCGGTCGCCATGGGAGAAAGGTGGAGTTCTTCCCAAATGGCCGCTTCGGCTTTTTGCTGATGCTCCGGCGAGACTTTTCCATCGGGTCCAGGTTTGAGATTTTCGAAGGTGATGTTTTCCCAATAGCCGGAGAGCGGTAGAAGCGGCGGTCCCGGCCAGCCGCCGAACAGAGGGACGATCTCCCATAAGGCGATGAACGCGAGGGCGGCGGTCGTGAAACCGAAGGCGGCGACGGCGCCGACCATGATCTTGGCGCCGAGCGTCAATGGCTCTGCGGATGATTCCCGCGACCGCGAGCGGGATCGCGCCCGTCCCGACCCGCTGGAACTGGCCGAACGGGACCGGCGGCGGGGTGCTAGCGGCTCATCTTGCATGGGGAAACTATGCAGATGCTTCGGTACTTTGCCAGTGCAAGTCTTACGCGCTGCCGACAGCTCCGCACTGCGCCGCGTTCACTGCAAGCTACTCGCCCAGCGGAGACCTTTTCCGAAGCCGCAAGCGGTGCTGTTTCGAAGCCAGTTATATCGATGGTCGATCAGATAAAGTGCAAGTCATAGGAGGATGAGATAACCGTTCATCGGCGCTTCAGCTCACGGCGAAGCGCCTTGAGAGGCAAAAACTCCTCCATCGCGAAGGGCATGACAGGCTCGCCTGTTAGGCGTAAAGCACATTGACGTTGATGCGGCCCGCTAAGAGGCCATGGAGGAACAGCGTAATGGCATATCTTGGTAGCCACCATGTTTTGGTACGTCCCCGGCGTATGCGTCGTCGCTGGGACCGAGTTGTTGTCTTCGCCGCCCTTTGCGGCTTCTGGGTCTGCGGGGGACTATCTTTGCTTTGGCACTGAGGCTCAGCGCCAAATCGGCCCGAGCCGGTGCTTAGCTCTGTCGCTTGAAGCCGTGGCCCACGCCTTAGCTTGGGCCTTCGTGAAAGCGATCCCGCGAGCGCCATACTCGGTGGACCAAAACCAAAGGCAAAGCCATTGCCGTAGTTTGAAGCTCATCACGCGCTCCTGGAAAACCCGACGACCCCTTCTACCGCACCGCACAAAAAATCATAGGGGGCAACCTTTGATTAGCGCCGCGAAAACCAGCGGCAGAGCCGCCGGCTGCTATTCGAAGCCAACGTGGCGACGGGCTCCTTTAGCTGCCGCCCGGACGGGGAGGGCGGCGCCGGCATGGTTTGTTCAACGCCAAGGATCGGGAATTTAGAGTCCGTCCTGCGCCAAACTAGGCCTTCGTCCCAGGGATCAATCCGTCCACATCTTCATCGCCGGCTTAGACGGTAATACACCCCTCCTGAACGCCGAGCGCGTGGACAGGACTAAGAAGCCGCCGCGCCTGCCAGGACTAATGACATGGAGCGGATAGGGCTAAGAACTTAAAGCTAAAATGCGCGTTTTTAAAACACGAGGTCCAGGCGTTATGAAAACTGCCCCCCCTGTATCTTTAGAGCACCGAGCCTTCCGAGCTTGTGTCGTCTTAGTGACAGCAGCAGTGGGCGTCGGGGCCATGACCTTCAACTTCGGTCTTACTGCTCAAGATCATCGAGATTTGCAATTCGCCCACATTCCGCCCGTGACCCTGGTGCGGGAGGTGGATAACCCTGACCAAGTCTGCAGGGCTGCGGGTATGAAGACTCCTTTAGGAAGACACATAACATCCTGCACCTACGACAACCCGATGCCTAACCAACCCAAAATTGAAGTACTTCCAAACGCCTATGCTTATTGGAGAGCACATCCTGATGATCGCTACGCGCGCATAAAGGCGTGCGAGGATCAGTGGGCTAACGGCCGACTATGTCTGAAGATAATAGCGCGTTGATTTGCCGTCTGGATCAAACATAACTTTGATGACGACGCATCGACGAAGGTTTGAAGACTACTGGTGCAAAGTCCGCCGGCCGTTCTGAAGAAGGTGCAGCTGGATAATGTATCGAAGACGACTACTTAGATAAATGCGCCGTTCGTCTCAGCAGACCATGCTTCCAAAGCGACCGGAAGGCTAGTGGAGAAGCGATAGCCGTTATCCTGAAGCCACTTGGGTTTGATTTTCGTCGAGTTCACTAACTTCAATATTCGTTCGCGATGAACTGGAGATTTCAAGCCCAGATGATTTGCGAGTTCAAAGCTCGACGCCGCCGCCATCATCAGGGGGAAGGGAATGGTCATCGGCCTTCGTTTCGAACCCATGATGGTTTGAAACGCGTTTACGATGTCCTCTGTAGAAGATTCAGTCGGATACGCGAAGTTGAAGGTTATTAGCGATGCGTTGGAAGATGACGCAAAATCGATGGCGCTTAGCAGTTCGTCGACATAGCCCCCGCTTTTGATCGTCGACCTTCGCCCCGGATAGGCGAAGATTCCGCGCTGTAAAGCTCTAGCCAGGAAGGTGTAGTTGCCCCGCTCTCCCGGCCCAAACACAACGCCCGGCCGAACAACCACCAATCTGCGCGATTGCCCTCCAGCCTGCCAGTCCCGATGGATCAGTTCCGCCATCAGTTTGGATCGACCATAGTCAGAGACGGGCTTTAGCGGAGACTCTTCCGTCATGATGGCCTCTGACGGGCCGTACACAGATATTGAGCTGGTGAAAACGATCTCGTTGATCTGGGCCTTATCAGCGAGTTTGGTGAGGTTGAGCGCACCGCGCACGTTGGTGTCGTAATATTCGTGAGGCGGGTGACCTGGCGTACGGTGGACGGCCGCTAAATTGTAAATTCGGTCTACGCCTTGCCCAAGTTTCTCGTTCAGGGGCTCTCGCACGTCCGCGGAAAGATAGTCTACATTCGGTAAGGTTTCACGCGGGGGGGCGATGTCGATCGCAATGACTTTTGCCCCGGCGGCCGACAAGCGCCGAGTCAGGCGCGTGCCGATGAAGCCGCTTGCTCCAGTCACTATATATTTCGGCATCGCATCAGCCCGTCAGCAATTTGGCCGCTTCATAGTCACGTCGGCGTCTCGTGCTCAATCGCAATTCTCTGAATTTACAAACGATAATTGCGAGTGCCTTATTTTAATGCCCACAATATTTAGTCTCGGCGACTAAGAGCTTCGAACCAATCCCTAGTGCGCGACACCGCTGGAACGGTGATGGTCGACCTCTGCAACGTGGAGCGAAGTAGACTGGGGCGCCGCCAGTCTGTCCAATCGGGCCGCGTCGAGGGAAAACGCTTTCAGTATGGTGATGAGAAAACCGTCGCTGGAATCCATCATGCCCTTTAGGAAGCCCATGGTGAGGCGTGCGGCGCCTTCAAAAATAAACTCGCAGTCCTCAAAACTGTTGTCGCGGAGTGCAGTGGGATGTTCAGCGCGATAAACCACTTTGCACGCTGTGAAATTACAGCTGTCAAACTCATTGCCGTCTAAGATAACAACATCGTTGAAGAAGGTCTGATCTTTGATCCGCATATGCTCAACCCCAAGCAATGTATAATGGAGCGAATTGCATTTGCTCAAGCCCCGAGGTTATGTCTAAATTAATTATTGGAAAATCCGAACCCAGACCAACACGTGACGATGACCCACTACACTTGGACCAACTGAAGGCAGGCAACATAACGCAAATGGCTTGGTTTAACGTTAGAACTTAACTGCCAAGGAGCCAATAATCCGGTTTATATTATACTTTGGGCCAGCTTGGGAGCCGCTAGAGTTCTGGTCCATGTGCGCGTAAGTGAGGTTTAAAGACACCGCACGGTTCATTAAGTAGGCAGCGCCAATCTGTTCACTATCGATTTTGTCTGTTCGACTATAGTTGGAATAATCATCCTCCGTGTAAGATATTACACCTGTGAGAATGAGATTCCGAAGAAGTTCGTGATCTACCTGCACCGCGGCTGTATTCGCTAAAAATCCACCTACATCTATAATTCCGGAGTCCTGTACACTGCGAGAACCGGACAAAGTAACGGTGGTTAACTGCGTCGGAAAGTACTCTACCTTACCGCGCAAGGCCAGACCGCTCACATTTTTGAAGATGCTAGAATTGTCGTAGTCTTGCTCCAAATAGCCGATATAAACTTCGCCGCGCGCCAAGTGCGTCAGGTCAAAGTTTGTGCCGACGGTCAGTTCGTATCCACTAGACGTACGTGAAGCTTCGCCTGGCAGTTCATTGCGATATTCGCGATGATTGCCGACCAAGCTGGCTAAGAAAGACATGTCGGGAAGATAGGCATATTCAGCCTGTAACGCGCCGACCGCCGCCGTGTGATCTTGATCTTTCTCGTATATCTGTATGCCACTTGTCGTGGCAGCATTATCGTAAGTATAATCGTCCAAAGAACCCCGCGCGGTCAGGCGAAGGCGGTTAAATTCCTTCGTGCCTTCGAGCCAAGCATCGGCTACGTAATATTGGACCGGATGAGCTGATGATTGGGGCGATGCTTCGGACGTTCGCGGCTGGGTATCCATTTCATAGCTCGCCCCCCCGGCAAAGCCAAGACCCCGCTGAACATCTAATCGACCGGCGCTCCCCAGGGCGAAATCTGTAGTATTTTCCGACGTGTGGTCGAAGTAATAGCTGCCATTGATCTTAGCGAATGCCGATACTTGATTGCGCCCCCAGTCGGATACTACCGCTACGCTTGGCTGCACGTGAACGATGCCGTCTGACACCTTATCGATGTTGGTAGCGTAAATATTATCGTTGTACTCCAAGCCGGCGGCAATAGTCGGATTAAAAATAAACGCGCCAACTCTGATCGGAAGGGGATCATATTCCGGCTTGGGTCGCTGAGTAACGGCGATGTTTCGATCACGCGTAAAAAGGCCATCCCGCAGTAGTGCGGCATCGTCTTGAGCGTCAGCGTCGACAGCATAACCCAAGACAAAAACTGAGGCTGCTGATAGAAGCACTACCCTCGTAAGAAGTCGCATCTTAGCTCCCCAACGACCTTCGGCAGAAAATCCCTAGTGCGATAAGACTATGCCCACCGCCAAGTCGATAGTCACTGGCTGACGATATAACCGCCGCCGCCGCCACCGCCTCCCGCGCTGCCGCTTGCCGCCGCAGCACTTCCTGCTGAACTAGCATTTGAATTTCCGCCGGTCGAAGCTGCGGCGGCAGCTTCTTGCTGAGCCGCGGGGCCGACGATCAACAACACCGCTGCGACAGCCTTACTGACCGGTGAGTTGGGATTGCCGTCATTCATTCCTGAAAGAGCAGCTTGCGCTGTGATGGCATCAAAGCCGCTGGCCTGCACCGCCGCGCTAATTGCTGCTTGAATGGCAGCTTCTTTTTCGGCCTGTGTTTCATTAGGCGTGAATGCGTCTTGTGCGCTTTTGATCGCCGCTCGAATGTCGGCCTGAAGTTTGCGGACGTCGGCATCCTTTTGTCGCTGCGCCTTTGGCGTGGCTGCAATCGTGATCGTGGGTGCGACGATCGTAGCAGTGGCGATGAGACCTAACATAACAACGAACAAGGCGTTAGTTTTGAGCGTCATGGACGGCCTCTCAAAATGCGTCGGTATTTAAGTTTTTGCTTAACTGAACCGTCGTCAAGGAGTCTATAACATTAACCCAACACGCGAAGATTAGCGTTGAAATGCCACAGATTTAATATCCAAATTGCCGAGGGCCGAGCAAAGAGAGCAAATTTTACGCAGATTCGTTACGGCGAAATGCTGCTAATGATGATTCAGTGTGTAATAGCCAGCGCGGTCCCAAATGATGCTCTTCCAAGTCTTGAAAATTCTGAAATACAATCCGTCTAATATGCTCATACGTAAAGCAATTAATTTAAATCGTTCTCGACAAATATATTTCAGGTTGCCGCGATAAAGAATCGCGCCAGCATAACAGGTTAAATGTTAAATATTATATTTTAGGGAAGCGCCGTTTGTTATTCTAACGAACACAAAAGAGTGAGATGGAGGGCGAAATTTTTCACGGGATTTCATCTTGTTTTATTGGTTAACGAAATTGTGATACATCTTTCATTGTGAAAACAAATTGTACTCTAGCTTATTGAAGCTCGGATGTCAGGTTGGGTGATCGTATTCTTTAAATATCGGCGTGTGATATGGCAAGTCCCCCTTTAAGTTACACACGCCGGCCGTTGCTATTGGCTGCCGCAGGATCAGTCGGATTGGACGCCCTCCATGCCCCTCCTGTCTGTGCGGCCACGGCAAAAAATCAGGATTCACGAGCGGTAGGACTATTTGTCGAACTTGGCTCACTTCAACTAGAAGCTGAAGTTAGCGAATTGTGGACGATGGGATATAAAAAAGTTGGAGAGGGGGGCGCTCGCTACGTCCTTTCGTCAAAAACGGGCGCAACTCTTTATCGAGCCCAATTGGCTGACGGCCGATGGTTTGAGTTATCTGAACCTCAGATATTCGTGGAGATGTTTGGAGCCATAGGCGGCGACGCTGCGCACGATGATCAACCCGCCATACAAGCGGCCATTGATTATAATGAGGAATATCGCAGTGGCGTGGTGTGGTGCGTATCCGGGCGCGTCTATTACCTCAGTAAAACCATAACCGTGAACCCGACTCGAACTTCTATTGAAGGGCTATCGGCCATTTGGGATTTTCGGCTGATGCCTGTGGAAGCTATGGATCGGCCGAAAGTTCCTGAAAAGGGCCCCGCTACGGATGCGGACCGTCAGGCGGCTTGCGTGTTAATTTGCGATCCACCGAGCCCACAAGGAACTCAATATGGTCAGGACAGCCATTATTGTCGCGGTTTGAAGGTTATCGGGCCGGCCTCGCAACCAGCCTCAGCGGACGGATTTTATTTTGACACCGCAACCGCAGCGTTTTCCAGCCGCTGGACTTTCTACAACGTTGAGGCAGTGCAAAACCTCGCCCGAGGGCTCGTACTACGAAATCGCAGCTATCTCGCGAAATTCTATGCGTGCGCTTTTGGCGGCGCAGAGGCGGGGGTGGAGTTTATTCGCGGCGAAGACGCAGGAGAAAATTTCAGCTTCTTTGGTGGCTTTATGGGAAGCAATGGGGGCGCCGCTTTAAAGAATAACGGGGGTGAATTTTATCTATTCGGCGTTTCCATGGATTTTCCAAAATCTTTCATAGATCAGTCTGCTGGGCAGACCCATTGCTTCGGCTGTCATTTCGAGACCAATCCGGGTGCGCTGTCCACGCGCAGGCCGTTCGACATCGGGGGCGAGCTTTACATCAACGGCGGGCAGATCATGGGCGGGGCCGCCCTGGACGGGTCGCCTATTCCCTATGACTGCTTCTTCCATACCCGCACCAACACCTCGCGGGTCATCCTCAGCAACGTCTGGGGCTATAATTGGCAGGGCGGCGATCATGTGATCTGCGGCGGTCCCGGCCGGATCGTCATCGACCGGCTTCTGGGCGGCTGGAACTGGAACATCCCCGGCATCATCAAGCGGGATGCGATCCACAGCTTGGCTGGGAAGGCGGGGCTTTTTGAGGATAAGGAGGCGAACCTCGATCTTTGGGTGAGCGGGCAGGGGGCGCCCACCCGCGAAAGCCGCGCGCGGGTGGTGTGGGACGGCCACGACCATGCCGCCGCTGCAGCGCCCGCGACCCGCTTCCTGTCCGCGGAACGGTCGGATAAGGCGGCTCACAGCGGGTCGGGCAGCCTGGCGATCGTCAAGGCCGGATTTGGCCATGGGTCTGGGGCGGACGTGAGCGTGCTGATCGCCTTTCCCCCGGGTGGCGGCCATCTCAGGTCCTGCGAGTTCTGGGTGAAGCCCGTGGTCGCCCAGCCGAGCGCGCTCACGGCCCCCCTGTTCACACAACTGCTGTGGGCCAGCGTCATCGGACGAGACGGCTTTGGCGTGCCGCAGTTCGGCGAAACCCACTATACGGGCGAGGCGAAGCTAACCGTGGATTGCAGCCGCACCGACCATCCCTGGTCGCGCCTGGCCTATGGCGACCCCATCTACACCGATCCTTCAGATCCCCTGGGCGGCTACGCCCCCGCCTGGGCCACCCACCTTCTCTTGCGGATCAACCTTGTCAGCCTGCCGCCGATGACACTGTATTTGGACGATTTGCATGTGTTTGCGGTGTGAATTTGCTCGCGCAAATTTAGCTAACAGGAAGGGTCTTAGACAGTCTCATACTGGCTAATCGCGCAAGTCCAAAATTTATCAGCCTGTCGCACAATTGTCGAAATGACGGTTCTATGTATGTCGCAACAGCTGCACTGATTATGAGCGCTATGGCAATGCCTGATATCCAGGCTTCCAAAGTTGAAGAGCCTAATCGAGTAGCTACATAGATGGTACCAAAAGCCAACACCACATGCATTAAATAGAGTGGGTATGTCATAGAACCAAGGTATTTTACAATTCCCGTTGCCCTTGAATTTAAATTCCTATGAAGGAAATCATTCCAGCGGAGTGATAGCGCCAACAATATAATAGCCGATATCCAAATTACATATGGAACAGTGGGGTTGGTATAAACATGCAAAGTAAGAGCGGAGGCTTTGACAGAAAAATTTATCTCTGCCCACGCGCTCGCCAGTATTATTGGAAATGTGAATAATTTTCTAAATTTATTTGGCGGTCGATATAGGGACATCCCTGTAGCGAAATATATTCCATGATGTAGGAGGAGCAAGTCCAGCCGGTGATTGAAAGGAAGCGCTTCCATTAGGGTTCGTGCAGGGCTCGATTTCGGCAAAAATTCAAAAGCCGCGTAAGCCATCCAAAAACCGCCGCTGGCGATGACTAAAGCGTCGCGCGTTAAACCAGCCATTCGGGGGCTTCTACCAACACAGATGACGCCTATAACACAATAAAAGGCAATCTCGATCGGGAGCGTCCAATAAACACCATCAATCCAAGGGCCAACTGGTGAGATGATCATTGATCCGAGCCAGCCAACAAAAACGCTGGAGGGACGTTCCGCTAAGGTCGGAACACCAACAAATAGCAGATGGTTGCGCAAAGCCACACCGTAGGCCAGAGGCGCAGAAATCGCGATCTTAGGTAACTAATTAAAGTTCTACCATCCGATGAAAACGCAATTACGTATCCTGAAATAACAAAGAAAATTTCAACGCCAATCCATCCATATTTTGTAAAATAGCCCGTATAAGAGTAAAGTTTGAGTGCTTGAAATCCGTCTATTTTGTAGTGACCCGGTGATATCAAACAGAATGCGCCTAAATGAAAGGCGAACACCAAAATTGCGGCAATAAATCGAAGGGCGTCTATGCCAATGATATGACGATGGTTCTGCGCCGTTCCGATTTCCATTTCACCGCTTCCCCCACCTAGTGCACGCGGTGTCGGCCGACACTGCGTCTATGTGACACTCCGGCCAAAAAATCAGGCCGTTTTACTTTAGGCGTAAGTGCGCTTCCGAACTAAGTGTGCTACGCCAAATAGGTGTCGCATGTTTACTTTATACAGAATGCGATTTCCGTCACTTGGGCGTCGTGAAATTTTCCTATTTATAAGTCGCCACCAAATCCAGCAGCTGAGCAGCGCTCCTCGCCCAAGTGAAGGTGCTGGCGTGCGTTCTGGCCGCCGCGCCCGCCGCGGCCCGCGCTGCGGGATCGCCGATAAATGGGGCGATGGCGCTGACCCAGGCGTCCGGATCGTGGGCGTCCGCATAGACGGCGGCGTCGCCGCAGACTTCCGGCAAGGCGCCGCACGGGGCGACCACGGCGGGGCAGCCCAGGATCATGGCTTCCATCGGCGGCAGGCCGAACCCCTCTGTGGTGGAGGGAAAGGCCAGGCAGGCGGCGTCTTCCAACAGCGCCCGCAAAGCCTCGTCGCTCACCCGGCCCGCGAAGACGGCGTTGGAGGGGCAGGGGTGGCCCGCAGCCTCAAAGTCCGTCGCCGTCGCGCCGCCCACCAGCACCAGCTTGGCGTCGGCGAGGCGCGGATCGGTGAAGGCCGCCAGCAGCACGCCGATGTTCTTGTGCGCCTGAGTGGTGGCCACGGCCACGGCATAGCGGCCCGGCCCCAGCTCCAGCCGCTCAGTGGCGCTCTCATCGGCGACGACCCGCAGCATATGGTCGACGCCGTTATGGATCACGGTGATCTTGTGAGGGGGCGCCACCCCATATTTCACGAGCATAGCCTTTGAATAGGCGGAAACGGTCAGCACACGCACCGCCCGACGGGCCATGACCGGCTGAATGAACTTGTAAAAGGCGACGAAGGCCCTGGAGTAGGACTGGGGAGAGATGTGCACCTGGGCGTCGTGGATCATCAAGACGCCAGGCCGCCAGACCGGCGCCAGATTGCACAGATTCACCACCAGACGCCCCTGGGCGAAAAGGGGGAGGGAGAGTTGTTCCCAGAGGTAACCCGAAAAGCGCCCTGCCTGGGCCGAAACGATGCGCTCGAACCGATCCGGTCCAGCCACCCCCGGTGGCGTGGCGAGCGTGACGTTTAAGTCGGGTGCGCCCACGGCGGCGCTTGAAAGCTGGGCGTCGACAGCCCGCAACAGTTCGCCCGCGACCTTCTGCACGCCTGAGGGGTTCGCGCCCAAAAAACGACCGTTGACGACGATGGTCCTCCCGAGCCGCGGCGCTTTAGAGGACGCTGTTCGCCTCACCGAATGTCCAAAACTTTGCGCGGATCGGGACGGCCGGCGAACAGGCTGGCGAGCCCGAGCCAATTGCCCCGCGCACGCCCGCGTCGATCGACCCAAGGCTCGGGCCAGAGCATCTTGGCATGATTGATGATCAGATTTCTCGCCAACAGCCCAGCCGCCTTGCCGACGCCCATCGTGCCCTTCTGGACCAGATAGACGGGATTGACCACCTGAGAAAAGCCTAGACGCACGCCCGATGTCCGCCCGCGCGTCACGCCCCGATGCACCCCGGCGAAGGCGTTGGTCTTGACCATTCGCCCGCGCGGCAGCAAGCGAACGGCGAAATCCACATCCTCCTGCCAGCCATAGAGCGGCAGGTTTTCGTCGAAGCGGACGTCGTCGATGGCTGCGGCGCTGAACACCATGTTGCAGCCGTAGGCGCCGCGGACATCCCGCTCAATCCGGGGCGCGACCGGCGGAGCCTGATCGAACTTTTTGACAATGGCGAGGGCGCGTGAATAGTCGATGCCTCCCGTTGTCACGCCATCCGCCAACACCCAGCCTGTCGCCCCTACGACATCGGGGTGATCACGAAACAGGGTCGTCATTCCCTCAAGCGCGCGGTCACTCGGCAAATAGTCGTCGTCGAAGAAGGCGATAAGGTCGCAATCCTTCTGGACCAGATCGATGCCGCGGTTTCGCAGCACGCTCGATCCGCGCGGGCCTGCAACCAATAGAAGATCGATTCCATCGCCGAGTAAAAAGTCGAGGGCTCGGTTTCGCTGTGCCGGAAGACCCCTGGATCCCATTATGACCTGAACACCCTCGGTCAATCCGGGCGGCAGATCCGCCTCGCTCTCTACAGACAAGACAACCGTCACGGGGGGGACGGTTTGCCGGGCCAGCAATTGCAAGAGCTGTCCCACCTCTTCCGGCCGACCCAGGGTAGCGATCACGACGGCGACACGCATGTAATGCTGAAGCCCCTAAGATTTCGGCAAGTTGGCGGCGGACGACCCGCGCGACAACTGCAGCAACAGGCGGGAAATCCCGCCGCGCGCCGTTTGCCCCCGCGCTAGGCCGAACGCCTTACGTACAACCCCTTTTGGGAGGAAAGCCAGGGTGAAGATCCAGCCCATCCAAACGCCGCGCCCAGCCATGCTGATGTTAGGCGCAATCCAAGCCGCCTGGACGCCCATGGCGAACAAGCCGGCCGCTGTTTCGCCGGACTGATCGAAATTCTGCGGCGCAAATCGAAAGGCCAGCAGAAGGTGCTCCATTCTTTGCAGCGTCCTGATCTCGGCGTAAGGCGTGACGGCGATCCCGCGCCGGGCGGCTTCAGCCTCGAACTGTTTCTGCAGCACCCGATCGAACGCCAGCCAACGCAAAATGGGCGCCATATTCAGGCTGCCGCCCATTTGCGCCCAGGCGTTGGCGCCATGCACCCGATAGGCGCCCAATACAGCACCTATACTACGCACATTGCCGAACAGCGGCGCCATCTTATTCAGATAGCCGTCAGGCGAGCGATAGACCTCCTCATGGTCTATGGGCAACAAAGCATCCAGGAACTTAGCCGAAAAAGCGTTGCCGCTGGACACTGTCCAGGGGTAGACGCCATAACAAATCGCCTGGTCGCGCACCGCTTGGGGGGTGAGATCCGCGGCGAAGTAGGGAAATGGCATATTTTGATCTACACCATCTGCGTCTATCGTATCTAGGCGATATTGGAGTTTTACATCGCCTTGCCGCCATTCCCGCAGCACAGTTTCTACACAATGGGGGTATAGCACATCGTCGGCGTCGAGAAATATACAAATCTCTCCCTTGGCAAGCGCATAACCCGCGTTCACTGCGGAGACGTGTCCGCCCGCGGGCTTGAAAACAGTGACAATACGTTCGCCATAGGTGGAGATCATTGCGCTCGAATCGTCGGTGGAACCGTCGTCCACCACAATGACCTCGACGGGTGATGTAGTTTGCCCCAAAGCACTATCGACAGCATATCGCAAAAACCGCCCATAATTATGATTTATAACGACTATGCTAATCATAAACCGACGAAACTTCGCTCTAAAAATACTTTTAAAAGTTTTTAGGCCAAACTGCGTGATATCTCCACATGTATTCTCGCGAACGACTGAGAGTTCAATTCTCCATCTGTCATCCTCAATTGCGCTAATCGAACCATCTCGGCGCGCAGATGGGCGTCGGCCGCCAAGTCGTCGACCGCCTGGCGCAAGGCGTCAGGAGCGCCGACCTGAACATAGCGCACCTCGCCATCTGGGAAGTAATCCCTCAGGCCGCCCGTATCTGTGCATATGACGGGCAAGCCCTGCGTCGTCGCCTCCTGAATCACCGTAATGCCCGAAGCGTGCAAATTCGGCTTCAGGGGAACGATGACAACATCAGCCCAGCGATAAAGCTCGAACAGTTCTTCGTTGGTCTTGACGCGCATGACCGATGCATTGTCGTTTAGATAACCCTTTGGCAAGCGGGTGGTCACGACGCGCAGTTCGTAGGCGCCGCGCCCCATCAGAGCTGCACGTAAGGTCGCCCAATCGCGGTGCGGGTCATTACCTATAGATAGCACCCGTGTGGGTTGGTGCGCTTTAGCGGGAACTGGCGTGATCATTCTGTCGGCGTTTATGCCGAAAAACACCCTTTCAACCTGCTTTCCGATAAAAATTTTGCGGGCCTTATCGGCGTTCATTGCCGAATGAAAGGAAAGAACATCCGCTTTTGAAAACAAGATTTTGTAAACTATTTTTTGAATAGCGTTTAGCCTATGCCACTTGTCCATAAGCCATACGCTTTGAAGTATCGTCTTTGGAGGATTTGATCTTCCAATGAGCATGATCAGTGCGGCGACGGCTAAGGACTGGGATTCAGTGTGTGTCCAGACGACATCTGAAGAAAATATTGCCTGCCTATTTCGCCAGGCGTGGATGAAATCAAATCCGAGCAGAAGCCGTAGGCCCTGCCTAGCCGCCTTGCCGATGCGCCCCTCTCTGTGGTCCAGAGAATAATTTACGGTGCAGTTGAAGGCCTGCGCGCGGTGGTAGCCGTACGCGAAAGGCTCGTTGACCCCGATCAGCGCGCCGCTCTTCCAGCGCGCGTTCCAGCGCTCCGCGCCAAAGCCATAGGCCAGGTGCACAAAAGCGCTGACTTTCTTAGATTCATCCACGGATGCCCCTCCCCGAACCAACCATAGGCGTATTTTATCATTCTTAGAGTTGCATTAAACCGGGTTGGATCATAGAGGGAGGGGCGTTTTTTCACCCGCTTGAGGCTCAAAAACTATTGTTTTGGCCGCGTTGCTATTCTTTAAACGCGACTTCGGTTATTCGCGGTCGTGTTATTAGCTGTATAATAGGCAAAAGATTTATTTTCCGAAATAATTTAATAAGTCTAAATTTAATGTCAATGATAAAATTGTCTAATTTGGAATTTATAGAATTATAAAATTCCACCTGAGCAATGGAGCGTTTCTTTGTTTTGACGTGAAAAATGCCATAATCAACAGTATTTGGAAGCCGCAAGGCGCGGTTTATGCCTTTGAGGCTTTCATGGAGGGGGTTGACCCACATTATATCGGCGGTATTTCTATATATCCGCAGTTGGTCCTCAGGCGGAGATTTTATTATATCCGCTTGAGAAATATTAATCGTCGATGGGTCGATGGTCCCATCCGACTCAATGATCTTATTAAAACGCGGTAAGATGCAGCCATCGAGATTTTCACGCTCCATCTGACCCAAAATCTCCGGCAGCCTGCTTAACAGATGGGGCGCCGGCGACTCATCGGGGTCAAGCACGAAAATGAATTCCCCCTTGCACTGGCTTTTGGTGAAATTGCGTTGTTCAGCAAAATTTCTGTTCAATGCCCTTTGAAAAAAATTTACGTGTCGCCGCTTGATCGCCCCGACCATGCACGGATTTGAAAAATCATCGACGACGACAACTTCACTGTTTTCGATCAAAAAGGGTTCAAGGGAATCCATCAATAAATTGAACTCCAATTCTTCATTGTGGGTCATTATGGCGTAGCTGAGTCTGCAGATTTTCGTCTCAAGCGACATTGCGGAATTCACCCAATATTCATTCAAACGAAAATGCTTACAGGATCAATTGTTTTAAACTAAAGAACGAAGTATCGTTATGTCGCCAACAAATCTTGTACGATCGATTGAAGCCAACATTATCACATAAATAACGCCCGAGATGAGCAAAGAAAATGCGTCCCACGCAAGATTTTGGTGTCCAAGTTGCATGAGCGCAAAGCAAGCTAACCCGGCTAAGCCCGCGCTGGCTAGGGGACCTGCCAATTCTCGCGCGATAACGCGTGGATCGGAGCCTGTCGCTTGTGCGGGGAAAATTATATAGGCGCAACCGCCAATCACATTGACGATACCGATCCCTATCGCGACGCCTTGCAGGCCGACCCAAGGGGCGATAGCGACGGCCGCCACGCGGCCAATCGCGAACCCCGAAGTGATCCATAACGGCAAAGCGCTGCGCCCATTTGCGTACAGCATGGCGCTGCATTGGCTTCCGATCACCCAAGCGACGTTAGTTGGCAATACGATTGAAATAAGAGGAGCCGCCATCTGCCAAGAGTGACCCAAGAGCAGTGGAATTAATGTGGAGGAGCAAACCGATATTAATATCGTCGCGGGAAAAAGAATTAACCCCATGAAGCGGCATGTTTTATAATAGCTCTGCAAAAGCGGCGTCCGTTCTTGGTGCAACGCCTGAACATAAAGGCTCGCCCACGACGGATTGCCTAAAGAATCGCATAGGAAACGCGAAGCTTGATTTCCAAAGCTGTAGATACCCAATGTTGGCGCCCCGAGAGATCGATTTAGAAGCGCACTTTCGAAAACCCGGCCCATGAAATCGGCTAGCTTGCTCCCAACCATGGCGCCGCCTACGGCGAAATGGGCCGCCAGGACCCGAAGTTGAAAATGGAATTTTGGCAAGCGGGGCGCCACCATGTTGATCAGAATCGCTCTCCCCCCGAACGTGCAGAGATACTGAGCGACCAGGCTCCAGACCCCCGCATGATTGATCGCGCAACCAAGGCCAACCACCGCGCCGAGCAAATTTGCCGCTAGATCGGCGATCGCGCCAGCGGCGAGCTTTGCGCGGCGGATCAATCGTGCGCCGCCCAAAATGGAAGACGCCAGGAACAGAAAATTGAGAGAGAGAACAGTCATAACCAGCGGCAACCGCGGCTGGTGCGATATATAGGCTAGGATGAACGACCAGCCGATCACGATGCAAGCAAGAACCGCGCAAACGCCGTGTAGGACCCAGAAGGCGGTAGACCAAACGACTTCAGCAGACTCAGGCTCGCGCGCCAGGGAATTGCCGAACCCCCCGTCCACCAGCATTTGCAAAAACGAGACCGACGGCAGCGCCAAGGCGTAAAGACCGAACTCACCGGGCCCTAGAAACCGCGCCATAAGGGGCAACATCGCGAGTTGAGCGGCAATCTTCAAAATACTGCTAATACCCATAGCCCCGGCGCCCAAAGCTAGCCGGCGCCCGGTCAGTGCGACGTGCGGGTCTTTGCCGGACGAACTTTTGATCACTTGGGTTCTCAGTCTATTTGAGGGGGCTATTATCGTAAGGGCCGTGGTTGCCGAGCAAGGCCTCCTCTACGACCAGTGTGGTTTGCCTCGCGGTGGGGAGGTAGTCAAAGCCCCCTTGGCGGCCGATGGAGCAGATGCCGAAATTCTTTAGCACCGCGATGGCTTGAGCGGCTTGCTCTGCGGCGCCATGGACGTAGACGGGATAAGCATTCTTGAGTTCGTGATAGCCCTCATACCTAAGGTCGCCGATAAACAGGTTCTTTTCCTGCATATCAGCCATGAAGGCCTCGGCGTCGCGTTTGGCGCGGACGTCGCTCGACTCAGCGGCTGTCATGTCATGGTGATTGACCTCTACGCCGAAATATTCGCGTTGCGCCACCAGACCGTAGGCGTCGGACGACATGGTTAGTCGTTTCCAATCGCCGGCGTCGGAAAAATTATAGAGTATATAGGTATCAAACCCTCTCTTACCTTCGAAGCTGAAGAGCAGTGTGGTAAGAGACAGGGTGGGTAGCGAAAATGCCTGCGGCAAATCACATAAAGCCAAGGCGTTGTGAAGCGGTATAGTTGATACTATTTCATTTGCTTCAATATCGCCCTCAGAGGTCGAGAGCACGAAATTATTGCTCGTGCGGCGAATGCGCTGGAGGTCTTGCCCTAAACGAATTACGCCGCCCGCCTTTTCGATCCGATCGATCGCTGCCGTGTAGAGATAGGCAAACCCTTGCTGAGGCCGAACGAAGGATTGGGTTGTGTTCCAGGGGTCCTTGTAGCCCATCAACCGCGCGAGCCGCTTTTTTAATGAGGCGGCGTCAGAAATCCACCCCATTCGTTTTTCGGCGAAATTGATATCGATTTGATCGGCCGGCACGCCGTAGAAGCGCCGGATATAGTTTTCGACTCCTGTGATCGCGGCCAGCCGCTTACCAATCCAAAAATGCAGAAAATCCGCGGCGTTGCGTTTCGAGCGCCGTGTGAGCCGACCCAACAGCAAAGACATCCCAATGCGCCACCACGCCAAAGGGCCGGCCGCCAGAATTTCGGCGCCTGGCGAGATTGGATAAGCGTGGATTGAACCGGCCGGCGTCACCCGACTGATGGTCGGCGATATGTTCGTGTACAGAGATATTAGATCGGGGAAGTGCCTCAAGAAAGGCGAGTCGTCTTGGAAAATGAATGTGCCGATGTCGAAGCTATAGTCGCCAACCTTCACATCGATATGATTTCCCCCGACATCTTGATAAGTGTCAACGATGATGACTGACTTAAACCCCCTTTCAATCAACAGAGACGCCGCGACGAGCCCGCTGACTCCTGCGCCAAGCACGATCGCATCATATTTGCCGTTGGATCCCTCGATATCGTTCAATATCTTGATCCCTTCACCGCGGTCCATAACGAAAGGCGACCAATTTTCGCGCCCACGGCGTGGGCATTAAGAGGGTTAGCATGGCCCAGGCCGACACCGCTAAACGCATCTTTCGGGTGGCGGCGGGAAATGACCAGGGCACGCGGACGCAATCCAATAGGGCGCGGAACCAGCTATCGTCGCTGAGGGGGTGGGCGGATCGCGCCAGCTTTAATGAGGCGACGCGAAATTGTAGGATAGGCAGACTTTTGTATATCAGGGAACGCCTATTTTCGGGGGCTATGGGCTCTATGTGGTGTTGGAAACGTTTCGAAAACTCGTAACGGTCCTGCGCGCGGCGAATTTCGCGTGCAAAGTGGGTAGGATCGGACATCAAGTTACTATCGTTGGCCCCGTGAACACGGTAAAAGACGAGTGGTTTGGCGATCGTTTCTACATCGCCAGCGAACGGCGCAGCTGCCAAGCAGGCCGAGTCAGGCGCCGCGCCACAGGAAGAATCCAACGGAAACAACTTGTCCAAGAATGTTCGGGCATACACATTTCCCGAGCCCGGCGGCGTCGGGTAGGCCGTCGTTTGCGCCGCCCAATCACGGATCTTTATCGGCGTCGGCATCGGCCTATAGCTGGGAAAGACGGAATTCAGGGGCTGACCGTCGGCGTCAATCCGCATGAGCTGGACCTGAACCTTGCTGAGCCCAGACCGCCAGATCGCCGCCACCTCTTTCGCCAGGGAGGGGACGACCTTGTCGTCAGAGTCCAGAAAAATGACAGCGGCACCCGTCGAGCGGGCGTAACCAACATTGCAGGCGATTCTCTGGGTGGCGTTCGCCTGAAAGACAGGCGTGATGCTACCGCCGAACGCACTGATCACATCTCGCGAATGATCGGTTGAACCATCATCTACGACGATGACCTCCACATCTGGCCAATCTAGAGCCAGAGCACTTTCTATCGCGGCACCGACAAAATTCCCGTAATTATAGTTAGGAATAATTACGCTAATGCGCCCAAGAACATTTGTGGAACCCTCGGAGACTGTGTCCAAGATAAAATCACTCGCTCTATAATGGCTCTTCAGGGCTTCCACTAAAGGAAAGGAAAGCAAAATCTTTAAATGTGTATTATGGCATGGCCAAAAATACGTTGCGAGCCGCCAAATGTAATCCGAGGTAAAAAGGTTTTAAAGGATTGGTGCTCGTCAGGCCAGTCGTCGTGATTGCTGGAAGTGTCGGTCATCAGATGCAACGCGCTTCGCATCGCCACTGTCCTCAATTTCTCTCGTAGCGATCTTACCCACCATTACGGCTAGGCCGATGGCGTCGGCGGGGCGCTTCTGTCCGTTGGAGCCTTTAGGCATTGGGATTCTTCCAATAATAAAAAGCCACTGAAACAAAGCCAAAGATGCCAGAAGCTATCATGAAGCCGCCAACCCAGTGTGCGTTGAGGCATCCAACACCTGATAGGGCTACTATAGGTCCCGATGCGTACAACATGGTGCGTCGCTTCATTCGCTATGATACGCGCGCAACGCCCCTTGCGCCACACCTGTCAACGGCAGCGGATTTCAAACTAAGACACTACCTGATTGCTGCGCCTATCATAGGGGTTAAGGCGCTCGTCGCGAACAGGAGCCGCCCGGTGACTGTCACCTCGACGGTGCGGGCCTTAAATGCCTTTTTAGAGCCGACACCTTACAAGGCGACGCGAATCGTTTCCGATGTGATTTTTCCGCAAGCTCGCCTAGAGTCGCGTCATCTCCTTAGGCGTTAAAAATCAAGATCGTGGGGTTAGATATGCTTTATATTATTTAAATTATGGAGGTACGATGCGAATCTAGGTCAGTAATAGGTGAATAAAATTGGATCCAGTGGGGCTTATTTTTTGGGCGATAATTTTGGGTGGTGCCTTCGCGCGCGGCCCCGCGATGATCTATATCTTCTTTGCGATGCAGTCGTTCGGAACGGTTGCATTAGTGCCGCCGGGCTTGTTGGGGGGCGTAACCGTCACGCCCGAATGGGTGGCCTTGATGGCGCTGGCCATAAAGGTTGTCATGTCGAGGCCGAACCTGACCCAGGCCCTCCTTCCGCTGACAGATATGCGTCGCTTCGGGCTTCTCTTTTTGGCTACTCTTTACGCGATCTTTTCGGCGATCTTTATGCCTCTATTGTTTCGAGGCGTTCCAGTGATCCCGATGCGTATGTCAAACGCCGCTTATCCGCTTGGCCCTCAAGTCGCCAATTTCACGCAGACATTTTATTTTGTGCTGACGACCCTGGCGGCGCTGACATTCTATTATCTATTCGCGGACCCGCGCCAAAAAAAGCATATTTTCAATGGCATACTTTTAGGAGGAATGATCGCGATCCTGACCGGCTTAGCGGATATGGTCGTGCCGGGCCATTTCCTCGCATTATTCCGGACAGCGGGCTATGCGATCCTTGCAGGGGGTGACCTAGGCGCAGGCAAGCGGGTGGCGGGCCTGATGTCAGAGGCTTCAGCCTATGGATCTCTCTGCATCGGCTTTGCAGGGGCGCTATTCTTTCTTCGAGGCGCCTACGCCTACCGGACCGTGCGAACGATGGTCGCGCCGGTCGTGTCCTTGTTATTGATCGTCATGATCGCCCTATCGACTTCGTCGGGAGGGTATGTGGGGGTGGCTGTCCTCCTTTGCGCCATGGCGGCCTATTCAATCTCCCAGGCGGGGAGTGGGAAGCCGGACGGTCTGGGAGGATTGTCCTTATTTGCGCTCGCAGGGCTTTTTGGTTTGATGGTCGCGGCTTTAAGTCCGGATAGCTTTTCCAGACCCATCGCTATGGTTGACCAGATGGTCTTCCAGAAGCATTTGACCACTTCGTATGTAGAGCGCAGCTACTGGAACCAAGTCAGTCTGGAGGCGGCCCGATTGACATTTGGGCTAGGAACGGGCCTGGGATCAACGCGCGCCTCAAGTTGGGTGGTGGCCGTCCTGGGAAATATCGGAGTTGTCGGGGCTGGCTTGATCTTGGCTTTCATTGGCAAAATCTTCCTAAGCCGGCCGACGTATCCTGGACCGAGGGGCGTGAGTGTTGCCCGCGGGGCGAAATTTGCGCTGATCCCGCTGTTGACGGTCCAGTCATTGTCAGGAACGAGTGTCGGATTCGGACTGACGGCTGCCTGCCTGTGCGGCTTAGTTGGCGCTGAATGTTGGAGCGCCAGATCCCCAGTGTTCCGTAGAAAAGCGCGCCCGGAACAATTTAAAAGGATGGATGACGGCCGGGACGGTCCGCAACATTACCTTCCAATAAATAAATCTAACAATGCGGCCTGACTGTATGTCCTCACAGCGCCTGACGTCCGAGCTTAACACCGCCCTGGTCCACTACTGGCTGGTGAACAGGCGGGGAGGGGAAGCGGTGTTGGAGGCGATCGGCCGCCTCGTGCCGCATGCTCACCTCTATAGCCATGTGGTCGATCCCGAGGTCTTGTTCGGCAGTCTCGCCGCCATGCCGGTGACCACCACCGCCATCAACCGGTTGCCGGGCGCGCGCAAGGGTTACCAAGCCTACCTGGGCTTCATGCCCACGGCGCTGGAGGCATTGGATATGTCGCCTTATGATCTGATCATCTCCAGCGAGGCGGGGCCCGCAAAGTGGGTGCTGCCCGCGCCGGGCGCCAAGCACATCTGCTACTGCCATTCGCCCATGCGCTACGTTTGGGACCAACGTTTCATCTATTTTGATAAACTGCCGGCCGCCCTTCGGCCGCTGGCGCATATGGCGGCCCATGGGCTGCGGCAATCGGATGTGTTGTCATCCATGCGGGTGGATCAGTTTGTCGCCAATTCCTCGTTCGTGGCCCAGCGGATCGCGCAGTTTTATCGCCGGGACGCCGAGGTCATTCACCCGCCCGTGGATGTGGACGGTTTCACCACCGAGGCGCCCGAAGACTTCTACCTATGTGCTGGGGAGATCCGTCACTATAAGCGCCTGGATCTCGCGATCGAGGCCTGTGAGAAACTGGGGCGCCGATTGGTGATTGCGGGTGCCGGGAACCAGAAGGCGTTGAAGTCGCTGGCGGGCTCGCGGGTGGAGTTCAAAGGCAAACTCGACCTTGAAACGATGCGCAGCCTAATGCGGCGTTGCCGCGCTTTATTGTTCCCGGGGATCGAGGACTTCGGGATCGTGCCGGTGGAAGTGATGGCCTCCGGCCGCCCAGTGATCGCTTTCGGATATGGCGGCGCTTTGGATTCGGTGGAACCAGGGATATCGGGCGTTTTCTTTCAAAAGCAGACGGTCGATCAAATCTGCTCGGCTATTTTGGACTTCGAACGTGATGAGCACCTATTCACAGCGGAAAACTGCCAAAGGGTGGCGTCGCGCTTTTCGAGAACGACGTTCGAGCGAAAATTCTCAGCCGTTGCTCGGAGAACTTGCGGTCTTTGAAGTAAAATAAGTTCGAAGCTCCTTAGACAGAGATCGGCGTGCGCAGCACAGGCAGTTGGATGCGGTCTTGATCAAGTGCGGTGCCCAGGTAAAAGGCGTTGCCCAAGCAATAGTCGGGCTGGCAAATCGTACCAGCGCCCAATCCCCCAGGCGAAAGTAACTATTGGGATAGAAAAGACGTAAAAAAAAGCCGGTGCGTGGTTGCCGTATAGGGTGAACCGCTTCAGTGTACCTGAGATGGCCATCAGAATGGGTAAGTGAACAGCATAGAGAGGGTAGGAAATATTGGCCAGAAATTTGACGATTGAGTGCTCCGCTCCTAAGTCGGCGCTTGCGGCGATGTAGATGATCGCGGGAAACACCAACAGGATGACAAGCAAATCATAATCCCACGCCACAACCGGCAAGCTGATGGCTAATATTAGCAGTGCAGCAGCAGTCAAAGGTCTGAGCCAAGACTTTCTTATAGCCGGCCTACAACGCCAGAGAATTACCCCCGCTAGGAAGCCGAAGATGGTGCGTCCTGCCCCTCCGAGATAAGTTCCCCAGTTCCAGCCGATATCAGCGTTGCCGATTTGGGCGATATAGTAACCCATAACCGCTGCGCCAATGAGAGCGAAAACCATTTGCGCTAGCGGTTTGAGGCGAACAAGCGCTGCCGCCCAGATGATGTTGACCAGAAATTCAAAGGACAGAGACCAGAGTACGCCGTTCGCCGGGAAGATTTCGTCCTGAGTCGCGCCCGCGCTCCATAGTTTGGGAATAAGCGCTAAGTTAAGTCCGCTCGCGCCTAGGATTTGCGGTAGGTTATCGGAAGCTGCGGGCTGAACCTTCCACCGCATCAACAAATAGGCCGTTCCTATCAACACTCCGAACACGCTCATCGGGAGGAGGCGAACCGTTCGGATCAGGATGAAGCGCGCTAGGGACAGCCTTGGAAATTTCTCGGTATAGGCATGTGCCAAGACGAAGCCACTCAGCATGAAGAAGAAATCGACCGCCAGGTAGCCGTGCACGACGGTCGCAGGTGCTCCCAATCGCGATCCAAAATGATAAAATACGACTGCTACTGCCGCGATGCCGCGTAGCGCATCCATGATCTCATATCGAGCTTTTAGAGCTACCTCGGGTGCGCTCACGTCAGTCAAGGCAGAACCGTTGAAGCATTGTCCAGCTAAACCTTGATCGAGCCGACTGGGCTGTATGTACGAGTCGCAAATTCAGCATTAATTGCTCCGAATTGCCGTCTTTTTACCTGTCAAAATTTATAGCCAGTCAATATGCAGGGTAGTCTACCGTCATACGTAGCACCACATGTATTTTCTTTCTTGAACAGAAATTGGAAAATGACATTAAATAATGTCAGAAAGACCATCCTGTACCGAAAGATCTCACGCTGCGAGAACTTCTCTGTAGGCTGCTAACTGTGACAGCCTCCACATTACCTGCTTCATACTTGGTAGGCGCTAAAGTGGTAGAACAGAGTAAGGAGCCATCAGAGCCATTTTCAAGACTGGGCTTGGCGTACTTTACGAAGTTCTTCCATGCAGACGAAACTTGAGATAATTCCCTTCCTCGCAATAAAAAGGCCTCAGAGTAGATCACGTAGTGATTGTCTGTTGCCATGCAAAAAGCATAAGTTTTAGCTTCTTCTGAATTAGAGGAAAGAACCAGTTGAAGAGTACTGATAAATAAAAAAAGTAGTGCTGAAGGCATTCTGTTCACCGATGACAAATTGCAAAAAGTTCTCAGTAATCTTTTCAGCTAGTGCTCGCACTGGAATGTTTTATTGACTTATGCGATCATTTGAATACTAAATTGGCATAGCCTCGACCCGATCAAAGACTATTGATAATACTGCCGATAGGCGCGGTAGTAGTACCCAGCATCACCGTACCCTGATCGAGCTTGCTCTTTCATATCCACCTGCGTGAGCCCGACCCCCGCGACAAATGCACCTACGCTTTCAAGTTGTCTGATCGCGTTCTCAACGGCTTTGCGGGGGGTTTTACGCCATTGGGCGAGAAAGACAGTCACATCCGCTTTTGGTGCGAGAACGCGGGTATCCGCCACGGGTAGAACGGGCGCGGTGTCGAGCAGAATGACGTCAAAACGGCTTTTAAGATCCGACAAAAGTCGATCCATGGCGGTCGACGCGAATACATCCTTTGGCGTGTAATCGCCCTTGGCGAGTGGAAGGAACCAAGCGCCCGACGCATCGTCCCTAATGAGCGCTTCGTCCAATGCGGCCGTCCCCGCCAAGACTTCCAAAAGACCGATAGCCGGCTCATCGGCGAAAAGTCGGTTCACAGTCCGACGGCGGAGATCGCAGTCGACAACCACGGTCGTGACGCCGCCCATTGCTATCACCCTTCCAAGGCAAATGCAGGTGGTCGTCTTACCTTCACCGGGCAGAGCAGATGTCACGGCTATGATGCGAACGGGTTCCCCAACTTTGGAGAATAGGATTGAGGTTCGTAAATTTCTAAAGGCTTCTGCAAAGCTCGACAGTGGCTTTTCTACTACGTAGCGCGTCGGAGAAACCTGATTATTGGCCTTAGCGTTTTTTTCCTTGCCAGTCATAGTACTGCTGGCAAGGGGAATTGAGCCGACGTGCGGAAGCCCGAGTGTCCTTTCGATATCTTCAGACGTAAATAGTCCATGTTCTAACGCTTCGACGACAATCATCACGCCAACGGCAGCTGCAATGCCTAGGACGACGCCTAAGAGAGCCATAAGGGGCTTATTTGGGAAGCTGGGTTTCAGCGGAATTTTTGCTCGGGACACCACGCGAGAATCCGACTGTTCAATACCACCTTGGTTTGACGTTTGCTTGAACCGATCAAGATAGGTCTGATAGAGCGCTGTGAGAGAATCGGCATTCCTTTGTAAGTCATTGAGTTGAACGGAGGCGTTCCCGTTAGCGGCTAAATTGCTCCGAGACGACGCAAGACTTGCCTCAATTGACGCCGTTCTTTGGCGGGCGACCTGATCTTGGGCCTCCAAATTCGATATGACGCGGACAATTTCTGAATGGATTTGCGCGTCGATATCGGCCAATTGCCGCTGTGCCTTCAGAATATCCGGGTGTCGGGGCCCCAATCGTCCCGACATGTCGGCGACTTGAGATGATATTTCCGCCCGTTGTTGGCGAAGGCCGTTTATGACTGGCGAATTCAGGGCGGCTCCTAGGTCATCGCCTGCACTTCCATGCTCGAGTTGCCTGCGAGCCGTAGAGAGATTTGCATCCGCTTCCGCCTGCTGCGCCTTAGCTTGCGCAAGCTGGGTATCAATATTTGAAATTTCTTGCTGTGCGATCGTCGCGCCCACGCCGCCTGTGATCCCCATCAGCCCGTGAGTTGCCTTATATTGAGCAACGGCCGCCTCAGCCTGCTGGACCTGCGTTTTGAGCCCCTCCAGACGTGAATTCAGCCAATCCGACGCCCGCTTTGTCGCGTCAAACTTCGCGTCCAGCTGCTCTAACAGGTATTGGTCGGCAAAGGCATTGGCGATATCGGCCGCTCTGGTTGCTGACTGAGATGTATATGAAATATTGATCGCGTAGGACAGGCCTGAACGGGCGATCTTCAAGCCTCCCATCAGATGATCGACGGTTGAATTTTTTGTATTGATTTGGTCCAACGCCGAGTGATCAGCCTTGCTTGGTAGCCAACTCGACCAAACGGATTTGGGGGCCAACGATTTGTTGAATTCAGGATCCTCATCCAATTTTAGAGCACCCACAACTTTTTCTGCGAGGTTTCTTGATTTTAATACCTCCACCTCTGTATCCACGGCGGAAGTATCCGGCGGCAAATCCGAAAGAACCTCTTGGACATCGCTCACTTTTTGCTGTTGGCGGTCCAGCATGACTTCAGCTGTAGCCGTGTATTTGGGCGTTAATTGATAAGTCAGAACGATCGTCACGACCAAGACAAGCGCGGCGATAGCTATCAACAGGCGGAGCCGGCGTCGCAGCAACGCAATATAACGATGAAGATCTATGCCGGAGCTTTCCGGCTGATCTTCATTGCCTCGATGCGAAGCGGCCGCTGTCTCGTCGTGTAATCGTGCGTCCATCATATGCGCTCTAATCTAAACTTACCTGCTCAGGCATTGAACCGTTGCATTTTTAGCCACTGAATCCCAGTCACTCTCCATCTTTACAAAAAATGCGCCAGCGGCTGACTTGAAAACATAGTGCGGTGTCGATTTGGAAGCTCGTGTCACTTCTTATATTGAGGGCTTAGCGAGACAGCTAGACCGCACCCTAACAGCAACGTCCAAAACCCGGCGAAAGAGAACTCCTCAAGCGCAAAATCTGTGGATCCATGAAGAAGCACGATGGCGCTCATAGCCAGGATAATCCGCAGATACGTTCCCGTCGCTCGTCGTTGGACAGCCCTAGACCCTATAAAAGCAAGGCATAGTATTATGGACATAAAAAGAGGTGCGGAGCCGAGAGCTCCCGCCTCTTGCCACCATTGCAAGTAAACATTGTGCATTGCTCTGATGTTCCAAAGTATACCAAAGTGTGTAGTATCTATCAGCTGACGGTGAACGAGTTCGAAAGAACCAAGTCCGAGCCCAAAATAAGGAAATGGCTTGGCGGCTTGAATATTGATTAGGTATATTTGGGCGCGGCTTGCGGCGTCGAATTGAACTGCCGTCATTCGTTGAAAGAACGAGGCACCGCTAAACAATAATAATAAAAATCCCGCGAGTGTTGCCGATGGCGCTAGGACTAAAGCAGAAATCTGCCATCGCCAACGTTGATAAAAACTTTCTGACAAAACAAATATTAGCAGAACAAGGGTCGTCGTCAAGATTGCAGTTCTTGATCCTGTGAGGAGTAAGGCCGTGGATACGATGAGCGCTATCCCGATCAGTCCAGCAGAAAGGGACAGCTTTCTTTCTATTTCAGACCGCCTATCGACGGATCTTGATGCCTGGCTGGGCATGATCACCAATAAGCCGACGCAAAGTATGAGCATCGTGCCGAAAAAAGTGCCTGCCGTATTGGCACTGGAGAAAGTTGCGCACAGTCGGTTCGACCATTGTGAAGTTCCAAAGCCCATAAACGTCGAAGGCGCCACAATGAAAGCGATAAAAGACCAAAGCCCATAAATACATCCCATCAAAGCCGCAGTTTGAAGGAGATATATTGCTCGAGAATAGCTTTTCCCCAAAATAAGGCCCGTTATGAATATACTGGAAAGTCCCATGAGCTTTACGATTTCAATAGACGTGCGAGAATGATCTAGCGAAGGTGTCGAATTGGCAGCGACCATGCCCCATGCCAGATGCGGCGAGTCCAGATGGACAGGGGTTAGAGTCAAGGCCGCAACGATGATCGTGAGGCCGAAAAGAAGGCCCAGCACTACCAAGATCACCGATGGTTCGACAGCTAGCCGCCCCCATTTCGATAACAAGAGCAGCGGTGGCGATGCGCAATACGCGAACGTAACGGCGAGGGCTGCGGCGTTATCGCCCCCGGCGATAGAAATGAAAGCCAAAAAAAGCAAGAGGCTGACGAGGATGACGCCAACGCGTTCGCCACTAGACAGATGACGGGACCTGCGTTGTGATTCTGGAGCGCGCGACATGTGGCAACATCATCATTGGTTGGGTGGAAGCAACTTCTTTATCATCCCGGCGCCAATGCTCTTTTTCTGTGCCGCCATGGGTTTAATATTTGGATGGAGTTTGCGGTCTTCGTCTCGGCCGCCACTGAACGTGTTTAGCGACGGATAATCCCAAACATTGGATTGGTTTCGACGAGGCTTTCCAAGTTCAACAGCATTATAAAACCTGTTATGGCAAACACGGTGATCAAATATAAGTTCATTTTTCGAACGCCTTAAACTTCCATGCCACTGTTTAATTATTCAACATACATAATTGAGAAGTTTTCCGCATATGGAATCAGCAGTTCGGCTAAGTTCAAGTATATGGCACCAATGCATAAAGACGTAGTGACGGCGCCTTTCTGCGACATGGTGCGGGCCGAGTGCTTGAACACCGCGTGGTTCATGTCCCGCGACGACGCGCGCTCAAAATGCGAGACTTGGCGTAGAGACTATAACGAAGAGCGTCCCCATAGCGCGATCGGCGATAAGTGCCCAATCGAGCTGATGAACGGCGTCGGGCCATATGGCCCGCCCGACGCCTAACCGGCGGGAAGTTCTGGCGCAGGCCGGTCCAAGGTTGGGGTCAAGGTCAAACAATGGGCCGGACTCTACTTATTTTTGGAGGATTTTCAGGGGGTCAGGTCAACGCGTTTATCGACCTTCAGTGTCGAGCGGCCTGGAAGGAGGACTCCGTTAGCGGCGTGATTGCCGTCCAAGAGAGACCCCTCGTTCTGACGTTTTAGCGCGGCTGTCGTTGACCTCACCAGACCATCGAGTAATGTCAACGGCGAAACTATTGAGAGGAAGCCGGATGAACTTTCCATCAACAGTAAATCTGGCTCCCGACGCAACTCGCTTCAGCACCTTTTTCGCTCCAAAATATGGATTCTTACTGCCTTGTCGACCACATTAAGCCCGGAGCTACTTCGGTCGAGCAGAAATGGGGTAATGGAAGGCTCGCCCTCTCCTAAGGTCTATGTCACGTCATCACAATAGATGCTGACGTCGCAATCGAACAAGTTTTGCCTCAACATTAACTGCTCAGGGCTCAAGAAATGCCAACGCGTGGCAAAAACTCGAAGACTGTCAAGCGTATAAGTAGAGCTGAGCGAGATAGAATCACCCTCGAAAAAATAGCGGAACTGTGTGGTCCGCCTCCGATCACGCCAATCGAGCCGCCTTTAGAGTACAATCGCCTGATCCTTAGATTCATTCGCGAAATAAAGCCGACTGATGTGGTGGAATGGATTTGGATTAAAGATATTGTTGATTTAATATGGGAGTCTCGGCGTCTCAGGAAAGTGGAAACTTTACTAATAACGATGTCGGTGCCCGGGGCGTTACAGGACATCATTACGGACGCAAGTCGATCTGACCCCAAAGCCCTTCCGGAAAAATCAGCCGAGATGATTGCTTATCGATATTTACAGTCGGACCCTAAGTCAGCCGAAATAGTAGATTTATCTTTCGCAAGATTGAGAATTGATACTTCTCAGCTGGAAGCGCGAGCTTACCTAGTGGCGCTAAAGGACATCGAGCGGATTGAGAGATTGATTGCGATCTGCGACCGTCGCCGCGACGATATGATCCGTGAAATCTATCGCCGCCGAGAATCGCTTGGTAGGATTTTTAAAAAGACTATGGACGCGGTGGATGCCGAGTTTTCCGATCTCAGCAGCTAAGCTGAACGCGAATAAATGCAACTCGCTTAAAAGTACGGGACCGAAAACCCCCGACGGCAAGGAAAGGTCGAGCTTAAATTCGATCCAGCATGGGCTTCACAGTCGGGAGAGCATCGCTAGGGCAAGAGAAATCGGCGAAAAGATCGCCTCGCAATTTGTGAATTTTTCTCGAGAGGATGCCATCGAGCTCGCGTTTTTCTTCGTTAGATTGTCAGATGTACGTTCCTTGAAAATGTCTTGGACCGAAGTGATTCGTGCTTCACGCTACTGCTTAGGCGACGTTCCCGATGACAGTCACCTCTGCGTCAGAGATGACGCTATCGCCCGCATTGAGCGTCTAGATAGCTAAGAAAGACGCATCAGGTCGAAACTAAAAAAATTATGTATGCGCAACAGGAGTTAGGACCATTACTTGTTATTTACTTGGCGATAGCAATAAAAATATTGTGATATAAGACTTTATCTCAACTAATTGTGATATAGCGCCGAATTCCTCATTGGCTTTCTGGTGTGTCTTGCTGATTTCATTAAATTTTGCGTAACGCCTAACTGGGGGATGATGCAATACTCAGATGACGACCACGAATTGCTGTTCAAATTTGGCAAAACGAAGCCAAATCGCACGTCGAAAATCTTCATCTTCATCATTAGCGCTAGCTAAGGCAGAAAATTGGGCGACAGTGTAAGCGCCACCACGTCACATGGCAGTATGAATTGATTGTGGAGCCCGTGTTAGTTAGCGAGCGCATCACGTTTCATTTTAATGTGAAATTGTATTGCCTTTAAAGTTCTCGTTTATGCTTTTGCGATGCTCAATCTAAAGACTTTAGTTTAGTTGATGCCGATGCAATGAATGGGGACGTTATGAGCGGTTTCGGCGATAAATACTTGGAGATTTACGTCCGAACTGCCCCTTGTATACGACCAAGACGAGCAAAAGTCTAAGAACGTCTTAAGCGGTGCCACGTCATGAGGAATGTGTGGTGGTTAGTATAAAGTCTGCGGTGACTGTTCCATGTCACCCTTGAAATTATGGTCGCCATCTTCTTCGAAGAGCTTCCTGAAGCGGAACTCCTTGAAATCCAGGAATGGTAGGCCGGGTGGGGGTCGAACCCACGACCACTCGATTAAAAGTCGGGTGCTCTACCACTGAGCTACCGGCCCCTGATGCGCGCGCGCACCGCTGTCTAGCCGCAACCCTCGCTGGGCTCAACACTGCTTCTCGGACGGCGGCTCGAAAGTTTGCTGGCGGGGTTTTGCGAGGGGCTCTATGATCCGTCGGCCGAATGGAGCGTGCGCATGGTTGTAAGGATCGCTGCTGATCGAGTTGCTTCGGGTCTGATCGTGATCGGCGCCGCGGGCGCGCTCTGCGGCTGCGCCTTGCCGCGGATGCCGAATCCCGATTTCGCCGGCGCCACGCACGCGGCGCACAATGGCGCGGACGCCGTGAGCCAGGGCGCCGAAGAGCGCCTCCCGGGCGTGAACGATGCGGTGAAGGCGCCGCTCCGCGACTTGAATCTCAACAGCGACAATGTGCCGATCATTCTGGTTCGCGCCTATGGCAAGCCCTACGACACGGTGGGGCTGGACTCATGCCAGGGCATTTTAGACCAGGTGTCGGCCCTGGACCTCGCCCTTGGGCCGGACGTGGATATCCCGCGCGGCCAGAGCAAGGAGGACGACATGTTCGCCAAGGGCCGCAGCTTTGCCGGCGATGCCGCGCTGGATGCGGTGCGCTCGGCCACCACGGGCGTGATCCCGGTGCGAAGCTGGGTCCGCCGCCTTTCCGGCGCCAATCGGGCGGAGCAGGAAGCCAAGGCGATCGTTCTGGCCGGTTCGGTCCGGCGCGGCTTCCTGAAGGCTGTGGGTCTGCAGCAACATTGCGATTGGCCCGCCGCGCCGCTGGATCTGCGCAAGACGGCTTTGAAGGTCCGCAACCTCAATCCGGCGGAAAAGACTGCGCTTGGCGGCGTGCCGGCCGATACCGCCGCCGCCGGAACCGTCCCACCCAACGCCACCAACCGCTAGGCGTTCTCCTCCTCACCAAGGTGGCGGGCGCGAAAGTCCCGGCGAAAAGCGTCCAACCCGCCAGACGCAATGGCGTCTCGAAGGGCCTGCATCAGGGCTTGGAAAAAGGCGATGTTATGCCAGGACAGGAGCACCTGGCCGAGGATTTCTCCCGAGCGGATGAGATGGTGCAGGTACGCCTTTGAATAATCGCGGCTTGCAGGACAATCACTCAAGCTGTCAAGCGGCGCCTCGTCCTCCGCGAAGCGGGCGTTCTTGACGTTGATCGGACCGGCCCAAGTCCAGGCCTGGCCGTGGCGGCCGGAGCGGGTGGGCAGGACGCAGTCGAACATATCGACGCCCCGCGCCACCGCTTCCACAAGGTCGATGGGCTTGCCGACGCCCATCAGGTAGCGCGGCCGGTCGGCGGGCAGCATGGGCGCTGCAAAATCCAGGGTGTCGCACATGGCCTGGTGACCTTCGCCCACGGCAAGGCCGCCGATGGCGTAGCCGTCGAAGCCGATCTCGATCAGGCGCTCGGCCGATTCGCGACGGAGGTGCGGGTAGGTCGAGCCCTGCTGGATGCCGAACAGCGCTTGCGTCTCCCGCGCGCCGAACGCCCCCTTGGATCGCGCCCCCCAACGGATCGAAAGCTCCATCGCCGCCTTCGCCGCGGCCTCCTCCGCCGGCCAGGAGACGCATTGGTCGAGTTGCATGACGATATCGGAGCCGAGCAGGTCGGCCTGGATTTCGATGGATCGCTCGGGCGAGAGGATGTGGCGCGAGCCGTCCAGATGGCTTTGAAACGTCACCGCCTCTTCCGTCACTTTGGAGATTTGGCCGAGGGACATCACCTGGAAACCGCCCGAGTCGGTCAGGATCGGTCCATCCCAGCGCATGAATTTGTGCAGACCGCCAAGCCGCGCCACCCGTTCGGCGCCTGGCCGCAGCATCAGGTGATAAGTGTTGCCAAGGATGATGTCCGCGCCGGCGCCGCGCACCTGATCCACCGTCAGCGCCTTTACCGTCCCGGCAGTACCTACCGGCATGAAAGCAGGCGTGCGGATATCGCCGCGGGGCGTCTTCAAAACGCCCGTCCGAGCGGCTCCGTCCGCCGCCGCGATCTCAAAGGGAAAGGCGCTCACGCCGCCGCCCGAAACCACAGCCCGGCGTCGCCGTAGGAATAGAAGCGGTATCCGGCGGTGATGGCGTGATCGTAGGCGTCTCGCGCCGTCTTCAGGCCGGCGAAGGCCGACACCAGCATCAAGAGGGTGGATTTGGGTAGATGGAAATTGGTCATGAGACTGTCGGCTGCCTTGAAGCGGTAGCCGGGGGTGATGAAGATGTCGGTCTCGCCGGTAAACGGCTTCACTGTTCCATCTGGATCAGTAGCGGATTCCAAAAGGCGCAGGGATGTGGTGCCGACGCAAACGATCCGTCCGCCGGCGCGGCGTGCGGCGTTGAGAGCGGCGGCTGTTTCTACGGAGAGTTCACCGGTTTCCGCGTGCATCTTGTGATCGGCGATCTCGTCCACCTTCACCGGCAGAAATGTGCCCGCGCCCACGTGGAGGGTGACGAAGGTCTGCGCCACGCCTTTAGCTTTCAGCGCCGCCAGAAGCTTGGATGTGAAATGAAGCCCGGCCGTGGGCGCCGCCACCGATCCGTCTGCGCGGGCGTAGATGGTCTGATAATCCTGCCGGTCCTGATCGTCCTCGTGACGCAGCGCGGCGATATAAGGGGGGAGGGGCATGATGCCGGTGGCCGTGATGGCTTCGTCCAACTTCGGACCGGAAAGATCAAAGGCGAGGGTGATCTGGCCGTCTTCGGCCTTGGCTTCGACGGCGGCCCATAACGATCGTCCCGCTTCAGGGAGCGACGAGAAGACCACCCGGTCTCCTGCGCGCAGGCGCTTGCCGGGCCTCATCAGCGCTGACCATCGGTCGGGGGACAGCCGCTTCAGCAAGGTGGCTTGGACAGGAACTATGAACCCACCCCTGTCGCGAACGCCCGAAAGACGCGCCGGGATGACCTTGGTGTCGTTGAAGACCAGAATGTCACCAGCGCGCAAAAGATCCGGTAAGTTCGAGACCCGCCGATCCGCCAAAGCGCCGTCGGCGGCCACGGTCAAGAGCCGTGCGGAGTCTCGAGGCACGACTGGGCGCAGCGCGATAAGCTCGGCCGGAAGGTGGAAATCGAAATCGGAAACACGCATGGCGCGGGCAAACCGCATGTTGGGGAGGCTCTGGTCAAGGCCCGCCGTTGTGCGCCGCAAGAAGAATGCTAAAGGGCGGCCATGCGGCTTTGGAAGATCATCGCGACGGCAACGGTGGTGGAAGGCGCGGCTGCGGCGGCGCTGGGCAGTGTCGCAGGTCTCGGCGGCGCCGCGTCCGGGTGGCTCGATCTCCTCAACAATCTGGCGCCGGTTTGGTTTGGCGTAGCGTTGCTTTGCACGCCTTTGGCGGCGGTCCTGATGGCGCCCGGATGGGCGAGGCGAGGTGTGCTCGGCCTTGCCGTAACAGCAGGGCTTGTCAGCGGAACCGAAGTGCTGCCTGAGCTTTTTGCGGGGCTTGGACCGTTCGGCGGACCGTCCGCCCAACCGCTGAAGATCGTCACCTTCAACACCTGGTCGGACAACAGCGCGCCCGAGAAGGTGACCGATCTGATCCGCCGAGCCGATCCTGATGCGGCCGCCCTAATCGAAATGGGCTGGCCGTTGGTCCATTCTAAGTTGAAGGCCCTGGCCGACGTCTATCCATATCGGACAATTCCTAAGCACGGCTGTCCGCCGGACATGCTGTTGATCTCAAAGCGACCATTCTCGTCCTATGGCTGTCAGATCACCATCGCGCCGTCCCGACCGGAGGTGACGGAGACCATCGTTTGGGGCCGCACCAACGCGCCCGACGGGCGGCCGTTCACTCTGGCCACCACCCACTACGCCTGGCCGTTTCCCGGCGGCGGCCAGGAGATGCAGAGGCCCGCCTTAGCTCATTTCGTGCACGCCCATGCGGACGAAGACATGATCCTGACAGGCGACTTCAACCTGACGCCCTGGACGTTCGCCCTTCGGCGACAGGACCATGACTTGAGGCCTCTGACCCGGCGGGATCACGCCATCATCACCTGGCCGGCGATGTTCGCACGGTTGGACAAGCCGACGCCGTTCCCGATCCTGCCGATCGACCACATCTACGCTGGCCAGGCCTGGCGGACCATGGGTGTCAACCGCCTCGCCCGCGCGGGATCGGACCACTACGGGATCGAGGCGACATTCGCTCGACATTAGAGATCAGGCGTCGGCGGCGACTTTCATGGAGACGATCTTGCCGGGCGCACGAGGCGGCTCGCCCTTGGGGAGGGCGTCAACGTGATCCATGCCGTCGGTGACTTCGCCCCAGACGGTGTACTGGTTGTCCAGGAAGCGGGCGTCGTCGAACACGATGAAGAACTGGCTGTTGGCCGAGTTCGGGTCGTTGGTGCGGGCCATGGAGCAGACGCCGCGCACGTGCGGCTCCTTGGAGAACTCCGCCTTCAGGTTCGGCTTGGAGGAGCCGCCGACGCCAACGCCCTTAGGATCGCCGCCCTGGGCCATAAAGCCTGGGATCACGCGGTGGAAGACGATGCCGTCGTAGAAGCCTTCCCGCGCAAGCTCCTTGATCCGCGCCACGTGGCCGGGGGCGAGGTCGGGGCGCAGGCGTATGGTGACCGGACCGCCTTCGAGGGTCATGATCAGGGTGTTTTCGGCGTCGTCAGCCATGAGCGGGAGCTTTCCGTTTATGAAGATCGCGCCTTCTAGCGGGGGATTACGCGAAGGGCCAGCGTCGCCTTAGCCCCAGTCTGCCTAGGCAAAAGAAACCGGGCGTTAACCATAATCCCGGCAATTCCTGCCTATGGCCGTATCGTCGATCAATGCGCTGAGCGCCGTGGAGCAGGCGGTTCGCACCGCGGCCAACTCCACCGGGGTCGATTTCAGCTTCCTGATGCGCACGGCTAAGCGGGAAAGCGGCCTGGACGCCAACGCTCACGCGGGCACGTCCTCTGCGGCGGGCCTGTTTCAGTTCATCGAGCAGACTTGGCTTTCCACGATGAAGCAGCACGGCTCCGCCCACGGCTACGCCCGCTACGCCGATCTGATCCAGCAGGGGGCGGACGGGCGCTACCACGTGCCGTCTGGGGAAGAGGCGCGGAAGGTGGTGATGGACCTGCGCCTGGATCCCCATGCGGCGGCGATTATGGCGGGGGAGCTGGCCTCAGATCACGCCGCCTATCTGCGCGGGCGGGTGG
>CAXTHJ010000005.1:0-82490 GCA_964243985.1 uncultured Caulobacteraceae bacterium
CCCCTGGAGACGCCCCGCGACGGATACGACTTTGAGGGCGGGCGGGCGAGCCGGGGGGGGCGAGGCCGCCGCCTCGCCGCCATCGCTCGCTAGAAAGGCCGCCAGAGCGTTCAACGCTAACTCGGCGTCCGGCCCCTGCGTGGCCAGCACCAACGCGTCGCCATGCTGAGCCCCCAGCGTCATCAAGGACACCGGGCTCTTGGCGTTCACGGCCCGGCCGCGGGCGGAGAGGGAGACTTTAGATGCAAACGGCTTGGCCAAGGCGGCGATGCGGCCTGAGGGGCGGGCATGCAAGCCGTGCGGCAAGCCCAGCGTGATGGTTCGCCGGCGCGGCTCGCCACCCGCATCATCGCCCGCAGGATCGGCTTGCACCGCACGCAATTCGATCAGCCGCTCGCCCACCTCCGTCTCGCGATCGGCGTCACGCCAGACAATGGTGAAGGCGTCCGGATTGGTCACCAACACCGGGGTCAACAAGCTCCTGGCCCGGCGCGCCAGAAGATCCAGATCGAAGGCGATCATTAGATCGCCGGCCTTGACGTGCTGGCCGGCGCGCACGTGGGCGGTGAAGCCCTCGCCGTTCAGCGCCACGGTCTCCAAGCCGATGTGGATCATGATCTCGGCCCCGTTGGCGGCGCGCAGCGTCACAGCGTGCTTGGTGTGAGCCACCGACACCACCTCGGCGTCGCAGGGCGCGTGCAGGGTCGAGCCGGTGGGGTCGATCGCCACCCCGTCGCCCAGCATCCGCTCGGCGAACACCGGGTCCGGAAACTCATCCAGCGGGCCGACCCATCCCCGCATAGGTGTCAGCAACGTCAGCGTCACGGCGTCGCTCCGGTTTCGAGCTGCACGGCGTCCAACAGCCACATGGGGTCGAGCTTGGCGCGGGTGAAAACAAAGCAGAGGTCGTGCTTGCCCGTCGTCGGCGATATGGCGATGCGGAGCGTGGTCAGGGCCGTGTTCTTTACCGCCGGAGCCAGCGGCAAGGCAGCCACAAGGGGACCGTCGCAACCATCGAGCTTCACCGTCAACTCGCCGTCAGGGGTGGTAGGCGGACGCATGACCATGCCGGTGGGGCCCACGCCCTCGTAGTCGAACGGCACGTTGGCCACGTCGACGGCGATCCCCTTGACGCCGGTAAGATCGGCGCCTTTCCACAGCCAGCAGGGGTTCAGGGTGTCGGTCATGATCACGGCGCGGTGGTCGCTATTCACCGGCCCGTCGTCCTCCAGGTTGAGGCTGAGCTTGTCGCTGCAGACCGTAAGCTCGTGATTGTCTCGGCGGCGGAGGGTCAGGGTGTCCAGGCGGTCGTCGGTCGCGGGCGAAAGGGCGACGCCGTTCTGGAACGCGGCGGCGCGAAGGGTGGTCGGCAGCTTCACGTGCAGGGCGGTCGCGTAGAGCGGCGAGGCTGGCGTCGGCGCCGAACCGTCCAGGGTGTAGCGGATGTCGCCAAGGGCCGCCTCGGTAGACAGCGCGACGTCGACGGTGTCGCCAGACGGCTCGAAGGTCGAGGTCCGCCGCACCTCGAAGGCGCTGAGGGCCGGTTGCAGGCCCAGCGCCTGATCCCGGCGGATGGCGGCGGGCAGGCGGGCGATGAAGCCGGTCCAATCGCGTTTTTCCGGCGGCGACCAGGCCATCTCGGCCAGCGCCACGGCGCGGGGAAAGGCCATGTGCTCCACCCGCTCGTCCAGCCGGATGTGCTCGGTCCAGACGTTAGCCTGCAGGCCCAGGATGTGCGCCTTGGCGGCGTCGCTCAGCGACGTCGGCGTGGGATCGAACCCGTAGACGTTGCGTAGGCTGATGATCAGCCCCCGCCCCGGCGGCTCGTCGGCGGCGGCCGACTGACGGTTGTCGAAATAAAAGGGCAGGCCGGGGGTCAGGATGGCGTCGTGACCCAGGTTGGCCGCCGCCACCGCGCCCGACACGCCGTGCCAGGACATCACCACAGCGCCCGGCGCCAATCCGCCCGCCAGGATTTCGTCCCAACCCACAAGGCGGCGGCCATGGGCGGCGAGGAAGCGCTCGGTCCGTTGCGTGAACCAGCTTTGCAGGGCGTCCTCGTCCGTCAACCCCAGCGCCTTGATCTGCGCCTGGATTTGCGGTGAGGCTTTCCAGTAGTCCTTGATCGCCTCGTCACCGCCCACGTGGATGTAGGGGCCGGGGAAGAGGGCCATCACTTCGGTCAGGACGTTTTCGAGGAACGCGAAACTCTGGTCCGACGGCTTGTAGAGGTTGGGGAACACGCCCCAGTCGGAGATGGTCTTGGGATCAGCGGGGCGCACGCCCAGCTCCGGGTAGGCCAGGATGGCGGCGGTGGCGTGGCCGGGCATCTCGATCTCGGGCACGACGGTGATGCTGCGCGCCTTGGCGTAGGCCACGACCTCGCGCACTTGGTCCTGGGTGTAGAAGCCGCCGTAGAGGCGGGGCTTTCCGGTCTTGGGGTCGATATCCTCCCGGTGCGCCTGGCCGGCCTCCACTCGAAAGGCGCCGACGCTGATCAGGAGGGGATAGCGCTTGATCTCGATCCGCCAAGCCTGATCGTCGGTCAGGTGCCAGTGGAAGGTGTTCAGCTTATAGCGCGCCATCTGGTCCAGCAGCGCTTCGATGAACGCCACCGACTGGTAGTGGCGCGCGGAGTCCAGCATCAGGCCTCGCCAGGCAAAGCGGGGACGATCCTCCATATGGACGGCGGCGAGGTTCACAGCGCCCTTGGCGCCGTCCTCGGGCGTCAGAAGCTGAAGCAGGGTGGCGGCGCCGTAGAACAGGCCAGCGTCGGTGGCCGCTTCCATGCGGACGCCCGACGGCGTTACATCCAGGCGGTAGCCTTCCGCGCCGAGGGCAGGGTCTGCGGGGACGCGGTAGAAGGCGATGGCGGGATGGGCGGACGCCTTGACTGAAAGCTGCAACGCCCGGTCCTTGCCGACCGTCTCCCCCAGCCAGCGGGCGTCCTGCAGCGCGGCGTCGTCACCGGCGGGAACGGCGATGGCCGCGCCTTGTGAAATCTGAAGTTGGCCGGCCTGCGCCTGGACCGTCACGGGCGCGGGGATGACGGCGATCTGCGCCGACGCCCGGCCGCTGAAACAAAACACCGCCGCCAACAGCAGCGGGACCAGCAAAGGGTTTGGACTAAGCCTCGGTCTGTACATCGACATCCTGGCATGATGCGCCGCCCTTTCCTTCAAATGGAAGGGGCGAAAAAGAAGGGTGGAGCGGGTTCGCCGCCCCACCCTAGGTCACGAGGGTTGGTGAACTTAGCCGTCAGTATTTGATGCGCACTCCGGCGAAGAGCCGGGTGCCGTTCTCATAGACGGCGCGGGGCTGGGTAGTGTTCTCCGCATAATACTTCAGCAGGCTGTCGGTGAGGTTCAGCGCGTCGAAGCTGAGGGTGATGTTCTGGGTCACCGGCACGTTCACCGAAGCGTCCAGCGAGCCGTAGTCGTCCTGGTTCTCCGCCGAGCTGCGGTCCAGGCCCACGAAGAAGTGCGACCGGTAGGTGTAGGCCAGGCGGGCGCTCAGCCACTTGGTTTCGTAATAGGCCACCGCGTTCAGGGTGATCTTCGAGGTGCCCACCAGTGGCGCGCCGGAACTGTCCGAGCCGTCAGCATAGGTGCCGTTGAACTGGAAGCCGAAGTTATAGGGCAAAGGCTGCTGCACCTGGAACTCGACCCCCTGCACCTTGCCGGATGTATTGATCGGCGAGGAGATCGAGTAGGTTTCGTTCTTGCCATAGAACTGGCTGTAGTAGGTGCCGGGCGACACCCCGTAGCTCACGTAGGAGGAGAGGTCGTCGTAGAACAAGCTGATGGTGGCGATGGAGCTCGGTCCATAATACCACTCCAGCGCCGCGTCATAGACCGCCGCCTTGACGGGCTTCAGGTTCGGGTTGCCGCCGCTGCCGGTCAGGTTGGTGTCGGTCAGCGAAACGGTGCCGCCAAGGGCGCTGAAGTCGGGACGGGACAGGGTCTCCGCCGCCGAAACACGCAGGAACAGATCCTTCCTGACGTCGAAGGTCAGATTCAGGCTCGGCAGGAAGTCCGTATAGCTCTGTTGGACGTCTGTACGGACGTACGGGCCATAGGCGGAGGTGGTGATGTCGGCCGGGTTGGTCCCGGACGGATCGGACACGTTGACGTAAGCGTCCTGATTAGTGTTGACCACCCGCACGCCAAAGTTGCCGCGCCAGCCTTCGCCGCCGACCCTGGCCATAACATAGGCTGACAGGTCCGTCTCCGTCACCTTGAACGACCCGGGCCAGTAGTAGTTGGCCGGCTGCACGGTGTGAGCCAGATTGCCTCGGAACGGATTGGTGATGTTATTTACGATGTTCGCGATCGAGCCGGCGTTGCCCACGAGGGGAATTAGGAGGCCGGGGATGCCGAGCGCGCTGGCGCTATAGCCGCTCGGATAGAGCGTCGGATTGATCGATGAGAACGGCTGCAAGCCGGGCGTATAGCACTGGCCATCGGCGCCGAGGGTGCAGCCCCGGTCGAAGCCGTCCACCTGGCGGGTGTGGCCCGCGCCGCGGAAGCCGAACAAGATGTCCTTGAACACCCCATTGTTCCAGGCGAAGTCGCCGTCGACCTTGCCGTACAGTTCCTTGTCGAGCGCGGTGAAGGTCTCGTTGATAGCGAAGTCGTTGGAGAGGCCGGCGGGGCTGGCGGGGTTGAAGCCCGGCGTGGTGACCGCCCAGCCGTTGCCCGATGGCGCATAGGAGACGGCGACGGGTCCATCCACCTCATAGAAGGGCTGGGAGGGCGTGACGCCCTTGCCTTGCGTATAGCCGACCTGCGCCTTGATGGTCAGCTGTTCGTTGACCCGGTACTTGCCATCCAGGTTGACGTAGTAGGAGTTGCTGTAAGCGCCGGCCCGGTCGATGTTGTCGTCGATGATGCCGTCAACAATGGCGCCCTGCGGATTTGCGGCGGTGGGCGGCCCATGAAGCGGCCAGGTCGCCGCCACCAGGGTGTTGTTCTTCACCGTAAAGCTGGTGGGGACGTTGTTGTTCAGCTCGTTGGAGCCCCAATACAGGTAGTTGGAGTTGTAGTTGTCCGCTTCCAGCTTGGAGTAGAAGCCCGAGAGCTTGAACTCCATGCGCTCGCTTGGCTTCCACTGGATGGCGACGTCGCCGCCTTCGCGCTTGCGTTCCTGTTCGAACAGGGTGGAGCCGATCAGGTTCGGCGCCTGCACGCCTACCAGGGACGGATTGGCCGCGCCGATCGGCATGGCGGCGGTGATGGTGGTGTAGCCGAGGGTCTCCTGGCCGTAGCGGCGAAGAGTGCGGTCCTCATAGAAGCCCTGCACCACCACGCCGAGGGTGTCGTCGGCGTTGTGCCAGCCGATGAGGCCGTTGATCTGGGGCTTGGTGTCCTTGGAGAGGGAGTTGTAGGCCGCGTCCGCCGACGCCTCCACCGTGATCGGGTTTTTGAAATCGAGCGGGGAGCGGGTCTTCAGGTCAATCGAGCCGGCCACGCCGCCTTCCAGCAGCGAGGCGTCCTGGGTCTTGTAGACCTCGACCGACTGAACGATCTCGGAGGGCAGAAGGTCGAAGCTGACGCTGCGGCCCACGGTCTGGAACTGGTCCAGCAGGAACCAGTCGCCGGTGGCGACCGAGTGGCCGTCGATCGTCACCTGCGTCAGGCTGGGCGAGGTGCCGCGGATCGAGACCCGGTCGTTCTCGTCGAAGCCGCCTTCGCCGCTGGCCGCCGACTGGGTGTTGATGCCGGGAAGGCGCTGCAGCGCGTCGGCCACGTTGCGGTCCGGCAGCTTGCCGATGTCTTCGGCGGAAATGGCGTCGATCTGGTCGTCGTTCAGCTTCTTCAGCTGGATCGCCTTCTCCAGCGACTGGCGGATGCCGCGCACCACCACTTCGCCCGTGTCGCCGCCTGCCGAAGCTTGCGGCGCCGCGTCCTGAGCGTAGGCGGCTGGCGCCCCATACATCATCAGCGCAGCAACACTGGCCGAACTGGCTAAAATCCCTTTGACAGTCATGACCCATCTCCCCCTGGATGGCCAATAGGTCTGCTGGCGGCAAACCCATTTAGATGCCAATCTAAGCCCAATAGCCTGGATCGGGAGCTCTTGCCGGAGCGTCGACCGTGAGGTTTCATCAAATTGAAATGTAAATCAAGCCCAAAATAAATCCAATCTAAGACCAAATTGGGCTATTGGTATTGGAATGGTTATAAGTTAGCGTGGCCGTAAGATCACATGGCGGCCGAATCGCGGCAGGAGTGAAGCGTGGCGTCCTTTTCGGAACTCATCGGCACCTTGGATGGAGAGGATCATGCGCCTCTCTATCAACGGCTGCAGCGCGTCCTACGCGACGCCATCAATAGCCGGTTGCTGGCCCCCGACGACGCTCTCCCCGCCGAGCGCGATATGGCGGAAGAGTTCTCCGTCTCCCGAATCACCGTCAGAAAGGCGCTGGACGGCCTAGTAGGCGAAGGCCTGCTGACCCGCCGCCAGGGCGCCGGCACCTTCGTCGCCGCACGGGTGGAGAAGAACTTCTCCAAGCTCTCCTCCTTCTCCGAAGACATGGCGGCGCGGGGCCGCAAGGCGCACAGCGTGTGGCTGAGCCGCGCGCGGGGGGCGGTGACGCCCGAGGAATCCATGGCCATGGGGCTCAGCCCCGGCACCGCCGTCTATCGTTTCAGCCGCATCCGCTACGCCGACAACGTGACCATGGCGCTGGAGTATTCTACCGTCCCCGCCTACGCCCTGACCGCCGCCGAGGCGGTGGACACGTCACTGTACGAGGCGCTGGAGCTGACCGGCCACCGCCCCGTGCGCGCGCTGCAGAGGCTGCGCGCTGTGCTGTTCACCGCCGAGCAGTCTGAACTGCTAGGGGTGAGGGAAAAGGACGCCGGGCTTCTGATCGAGCGTCGAGGCTTTCTCGCAGAGGGCCAGGCAGTGGAGCTGACCCAATCCTACTATCGCGGCGACACCTACGACTTCGTCGCTGAGCTGAACACCCTGTCGAGCTGAACGACCGGATGATCCGCGTGTTTCGTATGCAAAGAGAAGGCGACGTGTCGTGAGCGAGGCTGCATCCGCGTCCAAGGTCCAGGCGACCCATATGTTCAGGGAAGCCGGCGAAGCCTCCGCCGTGGTGCGCCGCCAGTGCGCCGCCAATGCCGAACTGATGGTGTTTCTGGGCGAGCGCCTGCGCGCCCTTAAGCCCAAGGCCGTGGTCACCTGCGGGCGGGGCAGCTCCGACCACGCGGCCACCTTCGCCAAGTATCTGATCGAGACCCGGCTGGGCGTGCCCACCTCCTCCGCCGCCCTGTCGGTCAGTTCGATCTACGCGGCGCACCCCATGCTGGACGGCGCCCTCTTCATCGCCATCTCCCAGTCGGGCCAGAGCCCGGACCTGCTCACCACCGTCAAGGCCGCCAAGGACGCGGGCGCTTTCGTGATCGCCCTGGTCAACGTGGAGACCTCGCCCCTGGCCAAGGTTGCCGACGCCCTCGTGGCGCTGAACGCGGGGCCGGAAAAGAGCGTGGCGGCCACCAAATCCTACATCGCCTCCCTTTCGGCCCTGATCCATCTGGTGACCGCCTGGTCCGGCGATCGGGAGCTGGAGCAGGCGCTGAACCGCCTGCCGGACCTCCTCGACCAGTCGTGGCCTTTGGATTGGCGCGGCGCCGTGGACCACTTTAAAGACGCCCGCGGTCTCTACGTCATCGGCCGAGGCCTCGGTTACGGCGTCGCGCAGGAAGCGGCGCTCAAGCTGAAGGAGACCTGCGGCCTGCACGCCGAAGCCTTCAGCGCCGCCGAGGTGCGTCACGGCCCGATGGCCATCGTCGGTAAGGATTTTCCCGTTCTGATGCTGGCGCAGGACGACGAGACCAAGGATAGCGTGCAGGATCTTGCGGTGGAGTTCGCCGCCCGTGGCGCCAACGTGGTGATGGCGGGGGCTGACGCGCCAGGCGTGGTCACGCTCCCTACCCTGGCGGCGCATCCGGTCGTCGAGCCTGTGCTCATGATCCAGAGCTTCTATCGCATGGCGGCGGCCCTCGCCCTGGCGCGCGGCCATGATCCCGACCGTCCGCCCCATCTCAACAAGGTGACTGAGACCGTTTGATGATCTCCGCCTTGGTGAACGGACGGGTGATGACCGGCGATGGCCTGGCGGACGGCCGCGTGGTGGTGATCGAGGACGACCGCATCGCCGCTATCTGCGCGCATGTCGACATTCCCGCAGGCGCCGAGCAGATCGATCTGGACGGCGCCCTGCTGCTGCCCGGCTTCATCGACACGCAGGTGAACGGCGGCGGCGGCGTGCTGTTCAACGAGACGCCGACGGTGGAGGGGATCAAAGCCATTGGCCGCGCGCACCGCCAATTCGGCACGACCGGCTATCTGCCCACCTTGATCAGCGACGACTTCAGCGTGATTCGCGAAGCGATTGAGGCGGTGGGCGCCGCCATCGCCGAGAGCGCGCCCGGCGTGCTGGGCATCCACATCGAGGGACCCTTCCTCAACGCCGCCCGCAAAGGCATCCACGATGATCGCAAGTTCCGCATCCTCGACGACGAGGCGTTCTCCATCCTGACGTCCCTGAAGCAAGGACGAACGCTCGTGACCCTGGCGCCGGAGAAGACCGATGTCGCTACGATCCGCCGCCTGATAGACGCCGGCGTGATCGTCGCCGCAGGGCACACCGATGCGACCTATGCCGTCGTACGCGCGGCGCTGGACCATGGCCTGACCGGCTTCACCCACCTGTTCAACGCCATGTCGCCCCTCACCAGCCGCAAGCCCGGCGTCGTCGGCGCCGCGCTGGAGGATCAGAAGAGCTGGTGCGGCATCATCGTCGACGGCCGTCATGTGGATCCGGCGACGTTGCGCGTCGCGCTGCGCTGCCGCCCCCTGGACCGGTTCATGCTGGTGACCGACGCCATGCCCAGCGTCGGCTCGGGCGCGACGTCTTTCAGCCTGCAGGGCCGCACCATCCTGGTGAAAGACGGCGTCTGCCTGGACGAAGCCGGCGTTCTGGCGGGATCGGATCTCGATATGGCCAGCGCCGTCCGCAACGCCCAGGACCTCCTCAACCTTGCCCTGAAGGACGCGGTGACGATGGCGAGCAGCGCGCCCGCCGCTTTTCTCGGGCTCCGTCACCAATACGGAGAAATCAAGCCGGGGATGATGGCCAACCTCGTCGCGGCGGACGACCGGCTGGATGTTTTCGCCACCTGGATCGACGGGCGGCGAAGCGAAGCCGACCGCCTGACTCCGACGTCAGTCGTAGCCGAAGCGGCGCGCCCACGGATCGAGCATCGGTAAGACCGGCGCTAGGTCCCTGGCGTAGCGGCGCCAACGGCCGACGCCCTTCAAGTTGACGCCTTCGCGAAGCTGAGGGGCGCTGGGCGTCCTCACCACGCGGCGTCGCGCCGTCGCGGCCACATCTGACATCTCAGACAATGGATCTACGCCGATGAAGCGGCAAATCTCGGTCAGCCCTTCTGCAAAATCCGCGATCAGCGTTTCATGCTGCACGTACATCAGGTCAACGGAGAGCACGGCGAGATAGGCGTCGGCCATCCGCATGCAGGCGTCATAGCAGGCGGCCGCGCCGTCCAAGGTGGTGAAGGCGTAGGTCATGGCGTTGATCTGGAAGTCGTTGCGCAGGCAGCTCAGCACGACGTCCCGAGGATCGCGTCGGGCGAACAGAACCTTGGCGTCCGGAAACAATTTCGAGATCAACGGCAGGTCGCAGGTTCCCGCCGGATTCTTATCGATGAACACGGCCTTCGTCGCCGCGCCGCCGAACGCTTTGACGTCCTGCCAGTATCGACCCCGCCAAACGGCCGCCTCAGCCGCCGAAATCCTGGACAGGCGCTCCAGCCCTTCCGGCGATGACAAAAACTCGGCGAAGGCCGCGGCCAGCATCGGCGCCTCTTCCAGGGCGGCCACATCAGGGTGGCCGGCCAGCGCCTGTTCCAGAAGGGTGGTGCCCGAGCGGGGAAAACCGATCAGGAACACGTGCGTTCGCTCGCCATCGCTGGAAAGCGGCGTGGTCGGCGCGGTCCGCCAAGGCGACGGATCGCAGGTCTCAAACCAAGCCGCAAGCCGCGCCAATTTGGCCGGCTCGGCTTCACGACTGGCGGCGCGTTCAGCGTAGGCGTTGTGTTGCAAGCGCTTGCCCTGCACAGCCGCGTCGAACGCTTCGGTGGTCCGGTCCAAACCGTCTAGGGCCTCTCCCAGAAGCAGCATCATCTCACCGCGCTGCAAGGGGGTGAGATCCGATGTGGCCAGCGCCGCCGACGCCCTCTTCTCCGCAGAGGCGAAGTCGCCCTTTCCGGCGTCGATGCGGACACGCAACCCGGGCGCCTTGGGCCCGCCGGCGGAGGTTTCCAGGGCTTTGGCCCATTCCTCCGCCTGATCCCAATCGGCGGCCCTCAACGCCAAGTTGGCCAGCCCGAGCAGGGCGTCGGGGCATCCTGGCGCGGCGTCCAGCGCACGCCGAAACGCCGCTCCGGCCGCCACCGAATCGCCCTGACGGCTCAACAGGCGCGCCTTGCCGCACAGCGCCACCGCCCCAAGAGGCGTCAAGCGGAGGGCGGCATTATAGGCGATCTGCGCCGCCGCAAGGCGATTGGCCGCCAGCAGGCAATCGCCCAGCGCGATCCAGGCGTCAGAGTCTGTCGGCGCCAGCATCGCGCGCCGCCGATAGCAGGCGATAGCAGCGTCCATTCTGCCATGGCGTTGAAGCGCGGCCCCAAGCAGAGCCAACGCAGCGGGTCGGTCTTCAGGGAGGAAAGGCAAGGTGTCAGCGAGGACCAATGTCCTCTGTGCATCCGCGGCCTGCAACTCTGAACGGAGCTGATCAATGAGCATGGGCCGCAATCCTTGTATGTTTCGACCGAACGAGGCTTGTCGAGTAGAGCGACGGCCCGCGCCCGCGCCCGGCTATTCATCGCGATCCAGACCCCAGGGACACATCATACATAACAAGGTCGAGGATCAGCCAACCGCCAGCCTTCCTTGGCGCGGTCGTAATCGGAGACGAAGTGGTTCCTGCGAAGCGCCTTATCGAATCGTAAGCCGTCGCACCCTTAAAGGCGCTGGTTGTGATTGCCCACCTGATCCCACCAGCTTCAGTCACGCCCCCGCGCGCCAGTCTGCCGCCGTATTGGTCGACATGGGGTTTGAGACAGAGCTTCGTGATCCGCATGCGGAATCGTTCGATCCGGCGCAACGCCTGGCTGACGGAGCGCTGGCTCGGCGCGGTTGAACAGCGCGAGGCGGAGATATCGCGTTAAACGAAGCGTCGATGAATACTCAAGCTACTGACAATACTTGAAGAATACACGTTGAAAGGCTGAAACTTGACAGACCTTGCGGCGTTGACATCAAACAATTCCGCTCATTGGGCTGTGCAACGTGTCAGATATTAAGGAGCCCTCCGCCGGTCTGCACAGCCCACGCCCCGTGGCGGCGTCGGCGCGGGGTCTGGCTGATCGGCTTGAGCTGGCTGCGATCGCTGTTGACCGTACGCGGACGCCGATGGCGGTGACCGACCCCAACCAGGCTGACAACCCCATCGTCTTGGCCAATCAGGCGTTCCTGAACCTGACCGGCTACACGGCCGACGAGGTTCTCGGCCGCAACTGCCGCTTTCTACAGGGCGACGAAACATCCGCGGTCACGGTCGCTGACATAAAAACGGCCGTCGCCGAACAGCGCGAGTTCACCATCGAGCTCCTGAACTATCGCAAGAACGGTTCGGCGTTTTGGAATCAACTCCACGTCAGCCCGATCCATGACGATGAGGGAAAGCTCCTCTACTTCTTCTCTTCCCAGGACGACGTGAGCGAGTTTCGCAAGGTGCAGGCCCTTGAGGCGAACGAACATCGGCTTCTCAAAGAAGTCGATCACCGGGCGCGAAACGTCCTGGCGGTCGTCAGCGGCATCGTTTGACTGAGCCGGTCCGACGACGCGGAACTCTATGCGGCGGCGATCCAGCAGCGGATCCAGGCGCTCGCCGCCGCGCACACGCTACTGGCCGACCGAGGCTGGCGCGAAATCCCGCTGGACCACATCATTCGTCAACAGGTCGACGTCGCTCAGGATCGGGTCAAGGTCGAGGGACCCGATCTCCTGGTGCCTGCCCTTGTGGTGCAGCCGCTCGCGCTTGTCATCCACGAGTTGATGCTCAACGCGACGGTGCACGGCGCGCTCTCCCGTCCGACCGGGACGCTGGCCGTTCGCTGGGACGCGGAGCCGCGGTCGGGCGGATTCGTGTTGCGTTGGGAAGAAGCCAACGGCCCTTCCCCACCAGACGCTTGCCGGTCCGGCTTCGGCACGTCCATGCTGCGCGCCATGATCGAACGGCAGCTGCGGGGCAAAGTCCAGCAGGAGTGGACCGATAGCGGCCTGATCGTCACGATGACAATCCCTGGCCTTGATGGTCCCAAGGTAAGCCCCAAAGCTTGCTCGTCGCCTTGACGGCCGCGCCGCCAAGCGGAGGCGCTTTCTTGGTCAAAAGCGCTGTATTCCCGCCTTTCGCCGCCAAGGCGTGATAAGCAGGAAGGGTGAAACAGTCGGTGACGAAAGCTAAGCAATCGCTGCTCGGAGTGGGGTTGGCGGCGGCTATCGTTGCGGCATGGGCGGCGCTTCATATCTACGGCGTCTTCATGGTCAGTATCAGCCTGACCGGCGGCTGGAAAGCCGTGCTGCTTGTCGTCGCCGAAACGTGGCTGAGCGCGGGCATGTTCATCGTCGCTCATGACGCGATGCATGGGAGCTTGTCGCCGAGCATCCCCGGATTGAACAAGTGGATCGGTCGTCTGTGCCTGGGCCTCTACGCCTTCTTCCCCTACGACATCGTGGCGACGAAACACTACGCTCACCATAGATTTTCAGGACGCGCAGGGGATCCGGACTTTCATGTAGAGAATCCAAGCTCCTTCTGGCCTTGGTATTGGAGGTTTTTCACAGAATATTTTGGTGTTTGGCAGTTTGTTGCAATCTTCGCGCTCGTGGTGATCTATGCTGTGCTTCTACACGCTCAGATCTCGAATATCCTTATCTTCTGGGCCTTGCCGGCTATCGCATCTTCATTTCAACTATTCATCTTCGGCACTTGGCTGCCCCACCGGCGCGAGGATGGCGATTTTTGCGATCGTCACAATGCTCGAACGCTGGAGTTTGGATGGCTGGCCTCCCTCGCAGCCTGCTTTCACTTCGGCTACCACATCGAACACCATCGCTCGCCAGGAGCGCCCTGGTGGATGCTTCCCAACGTCCGCGCCAATCGTCTCGCTAGTGAAATCTCTGGCTGAGCCTGTTTGATGACGCTGGGGCGGGGCGCCGAGGAACCTACGCATACGCTTGTGGATGCAGACCAGCCCATTTGGCTGCTGCTCGCCGGCGGAGGCCTCGCCAACGGGTTGATCGCCTATCGTCTGGCGCAGACGCGGCCCGAAGTCTCGTTCAGGCTGGTCGAGGGCGGCGAGCGGCTGGGGGGGCGCCACACCTGGTCCTTCTTCAGCTCCGACCTTGGGCCCGATGGGGACTGGATCGCGCCCTTGGTCACCCGGTCCTGGGACCACTACGAGGTAAGGTTTCCAAACCGCCGACGACAGGTGGCGTGCGGCTATCGCAGCATCAGCTCCGAGCAGTTCCATGACGTGCTGACAGCCGCGCTCGGGCACAGGGTGATCACGTCTGCGCCCATCGCATCGCTTGGCGCGCGCGGGCTGACCCTGCAGGACGGCCGGCGGATGATCGGCGCCCTCACCCTTGATGGCCGCGGGCCGGAGCCGATGCCGGACCTCGTGCTCGGTTACCAGAAATTCGTCGGCCAAACCGTGCGGCTCAAGGCCGATCACGGCCTCGGCGCGCCCATCATCATGGACGCAACAGTGGATCAGAAGGACGGCTACCGCTTCCTCTACGTCCTGCCCTGGGACGCGCGCACCCTGCTGATAGAGGACACTCGCTACACTGATGGCGGCGACCTCGACCTCGATGACATGCGCAAGGGGGTCAGTGACTACGCGGCGGCGCAGGGATGGGCGATCAACGCCGTCCTCGCCGAGGAGCAGGGCGTCCTGCCCGTCGCCCTCGACGGAGACGTGGAAGCTCATTGGCGAAGGGCGGAGGGTCGCACATTGACCGGCCTTCGCGCGGCCTTGTTCCATCCCACCACCGGCTATTCCCTGCCCGACGCCGTCGGCCTCGCCAACGCCATCTGCGCCCTACCTGTGATCGACGCCTCTTCGGTGGAGCGGCTGGTGCGGGAGCGCTCGATCCGGCTCTGGCGGGAGCGCGCCTTCTTCCGCCTCTTGAACCGGATGCTGTTTCGGGCCTCTCGCCCTGGCGAGCGCTACCGCGTGCTGGAACGATTTTATGGCCTCTCTGATCCGCTGATCGGACGATTCTACACCGCAAATCTCACCGGCATGGATAAGCTGCGAATCCTCAGTGGCAAGCCGCCGGTGCCTGTGGGCGCCGCGCTGCGGTGTCTCCATGAAAAAGGGCGCGCATGAAGACGGCGGCGGTGATCGGTTCGGGGTTCGGCGGCCTCGCTTTGGCCATCCGCCTGCAGTCGGCCGGTGTACAGACCACTTTGTTTGAAGCGCGCGACAAGCCCGGCGGCCGCGCCTACGTCTACAAGGACGCGGGCTTCACCTTCGACGCCGGCCCCACCATCATCACCGATCCGGGCTCGATCGAGGAGCTGTTCGCCCTCTCTGGCCGCAAGCCCTCTGACTATGTGGAGCTGATGCCCATCTCGCCCTTCTACCGGCTCTGCTGGGAGGACGGTTACAGCTTCGATTACGTCAACGATCAGACCGAACTTGACCGCCAGATCGGCGCCAAATCGCCGCCGGACGTGGCCGGCTACCAGCGCTTCCTGGCTTACTCCAAAGAGCTTCTGCAGGAAGGCTACGTGAAGCTGGGCGCCGTGCCCTTTCTGAGCTTCTCCAGCATGATCGCCGCTGGCCCGGCCCTGGTGAAGCTGGAGGCCTGGAAGTCGGTCTACGCCAAGGTCGCCGAGTTCATCAAGGATGACCAGCTGCGCCAGGCGTTCAGCTTCCACTCGCTTTTGGTGGGCGGCAATCCCTTCGCCACCTCCTCCATCTACGCCCTGATCCATGCGCTGGAACGCCAATGGGGCGTGTGGTTTCCGCGGGGCGGCACCGGCGCCCTGGTGCAGGCGATGGTGCGGCTGTTCGAGGACCTCGGCGGCACGTTTCACCTAAACACCTCGGTCGCCGCCATCGAGGCGCAGGGAACCACCGTCACCGGGGTCCGGCTGGCGACCGGCGAGGTCAAGCCCTTCGACGCCGTCGCCAGCAACGCCGACGTGGTGCACACCTATTCGAAGCTCCTGGCCGCCCATCCGCGGGGCCGCTCCCAAGGGGCGGCGTTGGCGGGCAAGCGCCACTCCATGTCGCTGTTCGTGATCTATTTCGGGCTGAAGACCCAGCATCCTAACCTCGCCCACCACACGGTGCTGTTCGGGCCACGCTACCGGGAACTCATCTCCGAGATCTTCAAAGGGCCGGCTTTGTCCGCCGACTTCTCCCTTTACTTGCATGCGCCATCCCGCAGCGATCCCACCCTGGCGCCGCCGGGGCAGGAGGCCTTCTATGTGCTTGCGCCGGTGCCGCACCTGGGCTCGGCCGACATCGACTGGGCGGTGGAAGGCCCCGCCTATCGCGACCGCATCTTCGCCTATCTGGAGGAACGCTACATTCCGGGGCTGACGCGGGACCTGGTCAGCAGCCGCATCTTCACACCACTGGATTTCCGCGATCAGCTGAACGCGCACCTCGGGTCGGCCTTCTCGCTGGAGCCGATCCTGACCCAGAGCGCCTGGTTCCGCGCCCATAACCGCGACGACGTGATCAAGAACCTCTATATAGTCGGCGCGGGAACCCATCCCGGCGCCGGGGTTCCGGGGGTGATCGGTTCGGCCAAGGCCACCGCCTCGCTGATGCTGGAAGACGCGCCCGCCCGATGACGGACGCTGTCTTCGACGCCAGCCGCGACAGCATTCAGAAGGGCTCCACCAGCTTCGCCGCCGCCGCGAAGCTGTTCCACCCGAGCGTGCGGGAGGACGCCTACCTGCTCTACGCCTGGTGCCGCCACTGTGACGATGAAATCGACGGGCAGGTGATGGGCCACGGCTCGGTCGGCCTCAATCCTGTGCTGGCGGGCGTTAAACTGGCGGAGCTGGCGGACCAGACTCGCCGCGCCCTGGCGGGAGAGCCGATGCCGGATACCGCCTTCGCCGCCTTCCAACGGGTGGCGCTTCGGCACGGCATGGCGGCACGCTATCCTCTAGACCTGCTGGAAGGCTTCCGCATGGACGTGGAGGGGCGAACCTACCAGACCCTGGAGGAGACGCTGCTCTACGCCTATCACGTGGCCGGGGTGGTGGGGGTGATGATGGCGCAAGTGATGGGCGTGCAGGACCTGCCGACCCTTCGCCGCGCGGCCGATCTTGGCCTCGCGCTACAGCTCACCAACATCGCCCGCGACGTGATCGAGGACGCCAAGGGCGGGCGGGTCTATTTGCCGACCGAGTGGCTGGGTGCGGCGGGCGGCAAGCCGGCCGCAGTGGCCGATCCGGCCAACCGGGCGGCGGTGTTCGCGGCGACGCAGAAGCTCTTGGCTGCGGCGGAGCCCTACTACGCCTCGGCGCGCTGGGGGCTGAAGGCGCTTGGCTTTCGCTCCGCCTGGGCCATCGCGGCGGCGCGAGGGGTATATCGCCAGATCGGCGTGAAGGTCCTGGCGAACGGTCCGGCGGGCATGGATGGCCGCGCGGTCACCGGTTCGCTCACCAAGCTTGGGCGGGTAATGGAGGGCGGCCTGATCGCCGCCCGCGCCGCGACGTTCGACGGCTGGCGCGCGGAGCCGGCTCGACCGAACCTTTGGACGCCGCTTTAGAGCTTTCGCCGGCTTTCGATAGCGAGCGCCGCTAGAAATCCCACCGCGCCGAAACCAGCCAGCACCAGCCACGCCTCCAGCACCGATTGATCGACGATCCGCCGCCAGAGCACCGTCTGATAGGCCTCGATCACCCAGGCGTGCGGCGTCAGCCAGCCGAGCGCCTGCAGCGCTGCCGGCATCAGGAAGCGCGGCGCCATGGAGCCGCCCACCACCGCCAGGATCAGGATTACGAAGGTGGAGATGGTCTGCGCCTGCTCCCGCGTCTGGCAGGCGGCGGCGAGCAGCAGCGCGATCCCCGCCGCCGCCGCCGCTGCGCAGACGGCGGTTATGAGCCACGGTGCGAAGCTCGCCAGAAGCGGGATGCGGTAGACGGCCGTCGCCACGCCGAACAGGACCAGCGCCTGCGCGACTCCCAGCGCCACCAGCCACAGCATGCGGCCGCCGAGGAGGGGCGCCACGCCGCCGACGCTGAGGCCCAGCCGCAGCCGCATGCCGGTCCGCCGCTCGTCGATCAGGCTCATGGCGCCCTGCATGGAGGAGAACATCAGGAAAAGGATGCTGACCGCCCCGGCGTAATAGATCACGATTGGATCGCCGCCGCTCAGCACCTGCTGCGTCACGAACGGCGCGGCGGCCGCCGGCGCCGGCGTGCTGCTGAGGCGGCCGAGCTGTTCTTCGGAGAGGGCGAGCAGGGGCCCGAGGCGCACGATCTCCCGCTGCATCATCACGTCCGGCAGGGCCTCCGCCGCCACCGTATTGACCTTCGCGGTCAGTACCTCCCCCGCCGCCCGCCGACCGGGATGGATCAGAACCGTTGCGGGCGCCGGATCGAAGCCGAGGTCTCCTGCGAGGATCAGGCCCGCATCCACCCGGCCGTTGGCGACGGCGTCCCGGAGCGCGGCGTTGTTGGGGTAGGCGGTCAGCCGGCCGCCGAGCTGATGTTTTAGGGCGATGGTCAGTCGGCGGCTTTGCGCGTTGTCGGCATGATCGAACACGCCGGCCCGCACGTCTAGCTTGCCGCTGGCGCCGGCGCCGAACACAGAGGCGAAAACGATGAACACTAACGGCGGCAGGACGAAGGCCAGCACCAGGCCGGCCCTGTCCCGCCACAGGCTGAGCGCCATCACCCGCAGCATGACAAAGATCATGAGGCGGCCTCGCCCCCCGCCCAGCCAATCAGGGCGTCGATCCCTGGTGGCCTGACCGCGAGTTCCCGGACACTGACACCGGCGGTGCGCAGAGCTCGGTCGATCTCCACCGCGTGAGCCGAAGCGTCTTTTATGAGGCCGGACCAAGCTACACCATTGGCAGCGGTCGAGAGACCGTGGGCGCCAAGGATCGATGCAGCCGGCGCGCTGTAGGCGCCAAGTCTGACTGAGAGTTCCTGCTTCGCGCCAAACGCCTGCTGCATCAGCGCGTCCGGCGTCCCTTCCGCCACAAGCCGGCCAGCGCGGAGCACGCCCACTCGGTTGGCGAGGGTGGCGACATCTTCGCCGTCGTGACTAATGAGCAGGATTGCGGTTCGGCGGACGCGGAGCCGGTCGATCAGGCGGCGGAGCACCACACGGGTCTCCGCATCGAGGCCCTCGGTGGGCTCGTCGAGCACCAGAAGGCGCGGCTTGTGCACGATGGCGGCGGCGAGGTTGGCGCGCCGTCGCCAGCCGCCGGATAGCTGATCGATGCGCTGGTGTGCCCGCGCGGCGCAGGCGGTCTCCTCCATCGCCACCTTCACAGCTTCGGCCCGCCCCACGCGCACGCCGGCGAGGGTGGCGAAGGCATCGAGATTCTCCGCTACTGTCATGTGTGAATAGAGGGCGACCTCCTGCGGCGCGACGCCGATGGCGCGGCGGGCGGCGGGATCATGGGTCGGGTCGCCGTCCAGCACCCGCACCATACCGCCGTCTAATGAAAGGGCCCCTATGGCGGCCTTGGCCAGGGTGGACTTCCCCGCGCCGTTGCGGCCAACCAGGGCGTAGACCTCGCCCTCCGCAATATGAAGGCTCACATCGTCCAGAGCTGTCCGTTCGCCATAACAGCGGCTGGCGTTGGCGATGCGGAGGACGACCGCCGGGTCAGCCCGCACGTCAGCCGTTTTGGAAGAGATTGAGCGCGTAAGTCGCCAGAGCGCACTCGCGGTCGCCCAGGGCCGCCAGCGCCTCCTCGATCACCTCATCGACGGCGGCGCGGGTACGCTCTACGCCCCACAGGGTGACGAAGGTGACGCGGCCTTCGTCCTGGAGCGCATCCTTGCCCATGATCTCCAGCGTGGAGGTGGAGTCCTGCAGGTCGTCCCACAGCTGGAACGCCAGACCCAGCCGATCCGCGAACAGGCGAGCGGCGGCGCGGCCTTTGGGGTCAGCGCCCGCGATCGCAGCGCCCCCATCCAGCGCCGCCACGAACAGCACGCCGGTCTTCTGGTGATTGAGGGTGGTGAGCGCTGCTTCGTCGCGCAGAGCCGCCGGATCACGCAAATCCCGAATCTGCCCCGCGACGAGGCCGTTGAATCCCACGGCGCCGCTGACGATGCCGCTCAGCAACAGCCGCGTCTCCGCATCCAGACCCTCGTCGGCGGCGATGATGGCATAGGCGTGGTTCAACAGGGCGACCGCGCTCAGCACCGCCGCGTCCTCGCCGAACCGCCGGTGCAGGGTCGGCTGCCCCCGCCGCATGGCCGCGTCGTCCATGCACGGCAGATCGTCAAGGATCAGCGACGCGGTGTGAATCAGCTCCAGCGCGCAGCCGAAATCCAGCGCCGCCAACTCCGGGCCGCCGAAATGGGCCGCCGATAGCATAGCCAGGGTCGGCCTCACCCGTTTGCCGCGCCCGCTACAGGCAGCACGCACTGTATCCGCGAGCAAGGCCGAACCGGGCCGGGGCAAAAGCTTGTCCAGCCGAAAATCAATGAAGTCTCGAAGGCTTGGGACGGGCGTCGTCTCTTGCCCAGGAGCAGGTCTTGCCGTTCGGAGCGCCAAGCTGCTCAACATTCGCCCCTCTCAGCAAAAACGCTTCAGGACCTATCGAAGCGCCAACACCAAAAAGGGCGTTCAGACGGATTCGACGCCCTTCATCCAGCATTGGCGCTCATCTAGCCGTCTGGTGCAACCCCGACATAGCCGTTGCGTCGCCGCGACACGCTCATTGCTTCATGGCGGAGAGTTTCGCCTTGAGTTCCCGCACCGGCCGGGCCCAAAGAAAGCCATACGATACGCACCCCTGCTTGGTGGCGACGGCGTGATGAATGCGATGCGCCTGCAGACGCGATCGCCAAAAGCCGCGCCGGCCGTTGATCGGCACAGGGAAGCGGCCATGAACCAGGCCGTCGTGGAACAGGGCATAGGCCGCGCCATAGGCGGTGACGCCAAGGCCGATGGGCAGGAACCAGGTCGAGACGTGCATCCCCAGCCAGATGCAAAGCACCGCCGGTGCGGCGAACACCACCGCGAAAAGATCGTTAAGCTCGAACACGCCGTCGTGCTTCACATGGTGGCTCTCGTGCCAGCACCACAGCGCCCCATGCATTACATATCGATGCATCACCCAGGCGAACCCTTCCATGCCCACGAAGGCGGCGAGAAAGATGGCGAACTCGGCAAGGCGCACGAACATAGGTTCAATGTAGCGCTTCTGAGCCGTCGGCCAATAGTCCTGAACTTGACGCGGCGCCGGCAAGCGCCAAGGGTGAGCGGGTGATCAGCGCCCTTATCCTGACGACCGTGGCGCTCAGCGTCATCATCGCCCTTCGCTATATCCTTATCGCGGGAACGGCCTATTGGCTGTTCTGGGGTGGGGACGGGCGGCGCAGGCGTTCCCGGCAACTCAATCGCCAGCCGCCGCGGCGCGAAACCGTAAAACACGAAGTCATCGCGTCCCTGATCGCGACGCCCATCTACGCCCTGCCAGCCGCCGCCGCGCTCGAAGGGTGGAAGCATGGCTACACCAAACTCTACGTCGATCCTGCGGCCTATGGCTGGTGGTGGCTTCCGGCGAGCGCGGTGATCTATCTCTTCGCCCACGACGCCTTCTACTACTGGCTTCACAGGGGGCTTCACCACAAGTCGGTGTTCGGCTGGGCGCACAGGGGGCACCATGTGTCGCGTGATCCCAGTCCCTTCGCCTCCTTCTCCTTCGATCCCGCCGAGGCGCTGCTGACCGCCTGGTTCCTCCCGGCGCTGACGCTGGTCATTCCTATCCAGATGGGGGTGGCCCTTGGCCTGCTGATGCTGATGACCATGACAGCGGTCTTCAACCATTCGGGCCGGGAGGTCTGGCCCGCACGGTGGCTGGCCCATCCGCTTGGGCGCGCCTTCATCACCGCCACCCATCATGACGGCCACCACAAGCACTTCAACCGCAACTACGGCCTCTACTTCCGGATCTGGGACAAGATGTGCGGGACGGACTCTGTTGAGCTTGAACGATGAAATCCGCTTAGGCGGCCGAGCGACCCTGTCTATCGCGTAAGAACCACCCCGATCAGGACCGCAGCCCAGTGTGTTCCCGCCGCAGCGATGACATGTCCATGCCAGATCGCCCGCTTGAACTTCAAGCGCTTGCTGACGTAGAAGGTGACGCCGAGCGTATAGACCCCGCCGCCGATGATGAGCAGCATCAGGGCGATCCAGGGCACAGCCGCGATCATGGGCTTCGCGGCGACCAGAACCACCCAGCTCAGGGCCAGATAGACGCCGATCCAAAACCGCTTGCCAAGGCCCGGCAGGAACAGCTTGGCGACAGCGCCGAAGCCCGCGATGGTCCATACCGCGATGGTCATGCCCCAAGCCCAGGCGCCGGTCAGGTTCTGCGTCGTGAACGGCGTGTAGGAGCCGGCGATCATCAGGAAGATGCCCGCATGATCGAGCCGGCGCATCACCGGGCGCCAGCGGTCGTTCGCAAAATTATAGGCGGTGGAAAAGGCGAGCATGGCCAGAAGCCCTACCGCATAGACGCCCAGCGCCGCCGTTTGGGTCAGGCGACCAAACCCCACAGACAGCCCAAGCAGCATCCCACCGCCGAACAGCGCAAAGATCAGGCCGACAAGGTGAACGATCAAATCGGCCTTCTTGGCGGCCGACGTGGGATAGTGCGGTGCGGGAAGCAGGCTGGACATGGAGGCGGTCGTTCCCTTGAGTCTCGCACCTCTAACCCGAAATCACGGCTTTATTGTAACGCTCCGACGGCGATCGCTTAGGTTCTCGCGGGCGCCAGCATTTCGCGGATCTTGAAGGCCAGGGCGTCCAGGGTGAAAGGCTTGGTCACCAGCGCCATGCCGGGCTCCAGAAAGTCTTCCCCGCCGGTGACGTGTTCGGCGTAACCGGTCACAAATAAGATGCTGAGGTGGGGCCGATGCTGCCGCGCATGATCCGCAAGCTGCCGTCCGTTCAGGCCCGGAAGCCCTATATCGGTGATCATCAGATCCAATCGGGTGTTGGAGGTCAGCACCGGCAAGGCCGTCTGTCCGTTGCTCGCCTCAATGCACGAATAGCCGAGATCGCGCAGCACCTCGCCGATCAGGAGCCTGACGGAGGAATCATCCTCGACCAGCAACACGGTCTCACCCTGCCCTTTTGGGGGCGCCCGGTCGCGCCTTCCCTCGGCGGCGTCCAGCAGGCCGTGATAACGGGGCAGGTAGAGGCTGACGTGAGTCCCCTGCCCCAGCTCGCTTTCGATCTGCACGGCGCCGCGAGACTGTTTGACGAAGCCATAGATCATAGAGAGGCCTAGCCCGGTGCCTTCCCCCAGCGGCTTGGTGGTGAAGAAGGGCTCGAACACCTTGGTCATGGCGTCCGGAGGAATGCCGGCGCCCGTGTCGCTGACCCGAATGATCGTGTAGTCACCCGCCTGGATCTCATCTTGGCCGAACCTCAGCGGCGAAGCGATCGAGACCTTCTCCGTGGCGATGGTCACGCAGCCCCCGTTCGGCATGGCGTCGCGGGCGTTGATGGCGAGATTGATGACCGCATTCTCCACCTGATTGGGATCGGTGAGCATGGGCCAGAGGTCCGGCTCCAGGGCGGTTTCAAGCCGCACGCGCTCACCAAGGGTGCGGGTGAGAAGGTCCTCGATCCCGCGGATCAGCTGATTGGCGTCCACCGGCTTGGGATCGAGGGGCTGGCGACGGGCGAAGGCCAAGAGGCGGTGTGTCAGAGAGGCGGCGCGATTGGCGGAGGTGGTGGCGGCGTCCATGAACCGCTGAGTGTCCTCATACTTGCCGGCGGCGAGGCGCCGCTTGAGGATATCCATCGCGCCGATGATGCCAGTGAGCAGATTGTTGAAGTCGTGGGCGATGCCGCCGGTGAGCTGGCCGATGGCCTCCATCTTCTGGGATTGCCGCAGCGCCTCTTCGGTTTGGGCCAGCTGCTCCTGGCCGCGGATGCGGTCGGTGACGTCGTAGACGAATTGGAAGGCGGCGAACTGTTCGCCCTTGGCGTCGCGCAGCGGATTGAATTTTAACTCGTAATAACGGCGATCGAACTCGGCGTCGCCGAACTCCTGCACGATGGTGTAGATTTCTCCCGCAAGAGCCCGCCCCCACAAGGCGCGGACAACCGCCGCTTCCGCCGGATTGTTCACAAGCTCGGGCAGGATATCGCCCACCCGCGGCCGAACGCCGAACACCTGCTCGAACTCCTGGGCGCAGGCGTTGTTGATCGCCAGAACGCGAAAATCCTTGTCCAACACCTGAACCAGAGTGTCGGTGGTCTCCACCATGTCGGCCAGCACCTTGCGCTCCGCCAGCGCGGCCGCCACCCGATCCTCCAAGGTCTCGTTCAGCCGCCGCAGCGCCGCATCGGCCGCGTGCCGCTCGTTCACGTCGCGGAAGATGGCGCTGACGAACACGCGGGATTCACTGAGCCAGCGCGAGGCCGACACCTCCAGATAGGAGGGCGTGCCGTCGCCGCGACGGGCGGTCAATTCCAGCCGGCGGGGCGGATCGCCGCTGAGCGCCGTGCGCCAGGCCTCGGCCCAAACATCTCGACTGTCGATCAGATCGGCGGCCGCCATGCCCAGAAGCTCGCCGGCCGGCCGGCCGAAAGCCGGGCCCGCCGCGACGTTGGCGAACTGGATCAAGCCCTCGGCGTCAATGCTCAAGATGGCGTCCGACGCGCTATCCACCACGGCGGCGTAACGGGCGTTCTGGCGGGCTCTCAGCACCCGTTCCCGCTCGACGGCGACCGTCACGTCGTTAATCTGAATAAGGCAGCGCGCGTGAGCCTTTGCGCCGGCCGGCCGCACGGAAACGTCGTGGATCAAGTCCCGCCCGGCGCGGGTCTTCAGGGGCAGAAGCCGGTTGTGCAGGGCGTGAGTGATGAAGCTCGATGCGCCGGACGAGAAGGCGTCCCCGACCGCCGACTCCAGCCGACGAATGGGGGCGTCGGGAAAGAGGGCCTGCAGCGTCTTGCCGGCGGCTTCGGCGGCCGTGATCCCCGTCGCCGAAGTCATCCAATCGTTCCAGAACGCCACGCTGCCGTCCGCCTCAAGAACGATCAATCCGCTATCCAGCGCGTCCAGAACGTCGTTGGAAGCGTCGATGTCAGGCATCTTGCCGCGACGGTTCCGCCCCGGTTTCGCGCTCGATGAATTCCTGCAGCAGCACCTTCAGCGCCTCCAGGGAAGGCATGTCCATCAGCATGACTATATAGCCGTTGATGTCCCGCTGCTGGATGGCGAAGTCGATATAGAGAAACAAAACGACCTCGCCCGCGTGCGGCGGCAGCTCCAGCTCGAAGAATTCCGGACCCTCGCCCTTGAGGATTTCGGGCAGCGACATCTTCAGATTGCGCTCGAGCAAGTTGGCGATGGTCGCCAGACAGCCGTTCAGGATGATGTTGCCGGTCTCCGCCAGCGCCTCATGCTCCAGCTCGATGATGTCTTCGAGGGAGAGCTCGCCGCCGGTGATCGCGCGCACCAGCTCAAGACTTTTCTTCTCCGGAAAGATCAGAAGCACACGGCCATGTATGTCGCCGTCGAACACCTGATGGACGGCGACGAGCTTGTCCTCCTCCCGCTCGCTGAGGAGATTGATCGCCTCGCTGCGCGCCAGGAGGGCGATCCTTGGCACGGACAGATGCACCTGCTCGCCGACCATCTCCCGCAGGCTGCCGGCGGCGCGGCTGACGCCGATGTTCACCAGCTCGGTAAGCGCATCGAGCTCCAGGTCATCCAGCACGTCGACGGCGCCCCGTGTCACCGGCCGGCGGACTTCAGGCGCGCCTGGGCGTCGTCGAGAAAGGCCGCCAGGGCTTGCGCCGTCAGAGGTTTGTTCAGGAAGATCGCGCCGACCGCCTCAGCGCGGCTGACGATCTCGGTCTGACTATTGGCGGAAATGACGGCCACCGGCATGTCGGGATGCAGCGTCCGCAGTTCGGTCGCGACCTCAAGACCATCCCGCCCCGGCATGTTGAAGTCGAGCAGGGTGATGTCGGCGTCCTTGATCAGGCTCAGCGCCTCATCGGCGTTGGCGGCTTCCATACGGACCCAGTCAGGATGCAAGCCATCCAGCGCCTTGCCTACGGACATGCGGGCAAGCCGGCTGTCATCGACGATAAGAACGCGATAGCCCATTGATGTGAGATCCCGATTGCTTTGCGAGCGTCTATACTTTGTCCCGCGAACGGCTGTTATGCCTCAGCCCCGCGGCCGCCGCTAGAGTTCGCATCATCCGAGCAAATCCTGGAGGTCGAGCACCAGCAAGACACGCCCGTCCCCCAGCAAGGTGGCGCCGGACAAGCCCGGAAGCCCCGACAGCAAGCCGCCCATCGGCTTCAGCATCACATCCATCCGCTCCCCGATCGCTTCCACTTCGAGCCCGATCCGCTCGGACGACACCTGCACGACCACAATGACCGCATCCGGCGCGTCCGAAGATCCGGCCGCAGACGATCCCAACGCGTCCGCCAGGTTGACGACCGGCACAGTTTTATCGCGCAGAACGAAGGCGCGCGCGGCTCCGATGGGCGACATCCTGGTTCGGTCAAGCCGCAGGGTCTCTACCACCGCATCGAAGGGGATGCCGAACACCTGACCGCCGGCCTCCACCGTCATCACCCGGGTCATCATCACGGTGAAGGGCAGGATGAGCCGAACCGTCGTTCCCGCGCCCGGCCGGCTTTCGATCGTCGCCCGCCCGCCCAGGCGCTCTATGGCGCTTCGAACGGCGTCCATCCCGACGCCGCGGCCCGACACATCCGAGACCGTCCTGGCCGTGGAAAAGCCCGGCGCGAACACCAGATCGGCCACCGCCTCCGCAGGCATCGCCGCCAGGGTTTCCGCCGGAGCGATTCGGCGCTCGGCCGCGACGGCGCGCACGCGGTCCAGGTCGATCCCGGCGCCGTCGTCCTCGACCGCGATCACCACATGGTCGCCCTGCCGGGCGCCGCGCAACGTGATGGTTCCAAGCGCCGGCTTGCCCGCCGCCGTCCGCTTGACCTCGTCCTCCACCCCGTGGTCGACCGCGTTTCGCAACACGTGAAGCAGAGGTTCAAACAGGCTTTCCACGATGGCCTTGTCCGCCTCGGTGTCGTCACCCTCGGTGATCAGGCGGACCGGCTTGCCGAGCTGCACGCCGAGGTCGCGCACCAGCCTCGGAAACCGTTGGAACACCTGGCGCAGCGGCAGGACGCGGATGCCGAACACCGCGTGCTGAAGTTCGTCCACCAGGCGATCGAAGCGCAGGTGCTGGTCCTTAAGCGCGGCGGACAGGCTTTTGGCGTCGCCGCCGCCTTCAGCGCGTTCGGCCAGATGACCTATGGCGGTCTTTACGGTGGTGATCTCCCCCGTCAGCCGCACCAGGGCGTCCACGCGCTCGATATCGACCCGCAGGGCGCGAACGGCGGCGTCTGGAACGGCGTTGGCGGTGGCGGGCGCATCGGCCGGAGCATCTTGCAGAGCTGCGATTAGAAGGGCGGCGTCGCCGGCTTCCAGAGCGCGATCCAGCGCCTGGTCGAGGGCGAGGGTGGATAGGCCAAGACGGACCCATACCGCCTTCGCCACCCGGGCCGCCGCGCCGAGACGGCCGGCCAGACCATCGGGGCCCGCCGCCTCCAGCATCAGACGCTGCGCTTCGAGGACGCGTGCCTCCGTCGTTCGCCGGTCGTCCAATGTCGGGGTTGGCGGCGGCGCAACTGGGATGTTGCGCCGGCTTGGTTCGAGCGCAAAGCGCGCGATGACGGCGTCGGCGGCCTCATCAGCGTCGCTCGGCGCTCCGTCGATCGCCTCGATCTGCTCCAGCCATTGCACCACTTGGTCTAAAGCGCCGAGGCAGTCGCCCACCAGACGCGGCGACAACGTCTTGGCCCCGCTTCGCACCGCCTCCAGCGCATCTTCCGCCCCGTGCAGCGCCCGCGCCATGGCGGCGAAGTCGATGATCCCAGCCGCACCCTTCAGGGTGTGAAAGGCCCGAAACGCGCTGTCCAGCCGCTCCCGGTCGCTGGGATCAGCCTCCAGCGCCAGAAGGTCCTCGGTGCCCTGGTCGACCAGCTCGCGCGCCTCGATCAGAAACTGTTCGATGAACTCGTTCACGCCGCCGCCCCCGCCAGAAGCAACGCGTACTCGGCCAGCATCTCCTGTGTCAGCGGCTTGACCAGGTAGAAGTTAGCGCCGGCGGCCTGGGCGGCGGCGAAGTCCCGCGCATCGGCTTCCGTGCTGGTGACCAGGGCCGGGATCGTGGCCGTGACGCCGTTCTGGCGTCGCAAGGTGCGCAGGAAGGTCAGGCCGTCCATCTGCGGCATGTTCACATCGACCACCAGGAGATCGACCGGTGCAATCAGCAGCTTCTCCAAGGCCTCAATCCCGTTCAGCGCCTCATCCACCTCGAACCCGGCCGCCTCCAGCGCCTCCCGATAATAGAGCCGCACCAGGCTGGCGTCGTCCACCACAAGAACCCGGCGCTTTGCAAGATCAGCCATGGGCGTCCTCCGGCGGGCGTCGATAAACGATGGCGTCCGCGTATTGGCGCACTTCGAAGAGCGGCGAAATACGGCTCATGGATTCCGAATGGCCAAGGCAGATGAATCCCCCCGGAAGAAGGTTCTCATACAGGTTCTCCGCCGCCGTCCGCCGGGACGCGTCGTCGAAATAGATCAGCACGTTGCGGCAGAATATGACGTCGAACCGTCCATAGGGGCGTGTGTCCTCCGCCTCCACCAGATTGACCGGCGAGAAGCTGACCGATCCACGGATGTCCTCGCTAAGCCGCCATCGATCATCCCCGAGCGGCTCGAAATAACGCTCCACCACGCCCGGCGGCAGGCGCGTCAGGGCGCGGGCGCCGTAGACGCCCTTGCGGGCGGCGTCCAAGGCGCGGGTGTCGATGTCGGAACCAAGGATCTCGATGTCCCACGCGTCCACCTGCGCCCAGTTCTCTAGGAGCCACATGGCGATGGAGAAGGGCTCCTCCCCGGTGGAGCAGGGCACAGACCAGATGCGGATCGGCTGGGTCGGCGAGCGCATCGTCGTTCGCTCCCGAAGGAGGTCCAAGGTCAGGCATTGGAGCTGGTGCTCCTCGCGATAAAAATAGGTCTCGTTGACGGTGAAGGCGTTGATGAACTTCTCGACCTCGCCATCCACATCGCTGCGCAGCCGGGCGAAATAGCTGGGGAAGCTGGCCGCCCCGGTGGCGTCTATGCGGTCGGTGACCCGTCGCTCCACGAAGTAGCGCTTGGCCTCGGTGAAGACCATGCCGGTGCGGCGGTAGAGGAACTCGCACAGACGGCGAAACTCCGCCTCGTTGATCGGCTCGCTGTCAGCCACGCTCGGCGGGGCCATCGGCTAGGCGCTTGCGGGTCGCCTTGATGGCGAAGCTCAGGAACGGCTCGTGGCCAAAGCGTTCGGCGCAGCGGTCGAGAGATGGCAGGGCCGAGGCGTCGCCTACCTCCGCCAGAACGTCGATCGCCGCGGCGCAGACATTGACCTCGGCCTCCTGGTCGATCAGTCCGCACAGGAGCGTCGTCGCCCGCGCGGGCGGAAGGTTGCGCGCAATCTCGCAGCTGAGAAGGCGGACGTCCGCATCGGGATCGGCGAGGAGATCGGGCAGCACCATCATCGCCGCCGTGGGCATGGCGCGGAGAGCGTCCACGGCGCCGGTTCTGAGGTTGGCGTCATCGCTCCGCAGGCATGGCAGAACGGCCTGCGCGCTCTCATTTGTGTCGGCGCGGGCCAGAGCCGCAAAGATGGCTTCACGAACCCGATCGTCCGGCTCGCGGAGAAGGGCCTGCTCCAGGGCCGCAACCGCGCTGGGATCGCCGCCGATCGCCCGGGCGGCCGCCCATCGCTCGCCAGCAAACGACGCGAGCAGGCCCGCAAAGGGATCGGCGGCGGGCGGCGATCGGGCCGGCGGGGCGGCGGCGTCTCTGCGGATCAGGGGCATGTCAGGGCGTTAACTGCCGAAGTCGATCCGCGATCCCTTGCACCGGTTCGATCCAGTCCGCGCCGCCCGCCTTGACCAGTTCGCCCGGCATTCCCCAGACGACGGCGGTCTCTTCCGCCTCGGCGATGGCCACGCCGCCCTGGGCATGCAGTTCGGCCATAGCGGCGGCGCCGTCATCGCCCATGCCGGTCATCAGCACCCCCACAAGCTGGCTGGCCGGCAGATGCTGCATGGCGCTTCGCACCAGGCGGTTGACGCTCGGCCGCCAGGGATAGGGCTCGGGCGAGACCGCCATTGCCATGAGATCACCGCCCCGACGGCCAACGATCAAGTCCTGATCCCCCTGGCCGATATAGGCGACGCCTGGCTGCAGGACCACGGGTTTGGTCGCCTCCGTCACCGTGAGGGCGCAGAGGCGATCCAGACGGCTGGCCAAGGGGCCCGTGAAGCTTGCCGGCATGTGCTGAGCGATGAGGATCGGCCAGGGAAAATCCGCCGGCAATCGCGTGAGCAGGGTCTCGAGCGCGGGCGGCCCGCCGGTGGACGTTCCGACTAGCACAAGCCCGTCGCCGGTTGCAGCGACGCAGGGGCGGCTCCTGTCGACCGTTGACGCAGCGGCTGTGCGAGGCGCGGGGCGAACGCCGCCGACGCGGTGACGGATGCGATCGCGCAGCCGCAGACTGGTCCTGAGCTTGGCGCTGGCCGCGCCGCGCACCTTCTCCATCAGCTCCGGCGCCCATTCGTCCATGCGGAGCGACACCGCGCCGCCGGGCTTCGGCACGAAGTCCACAGCGCCTAATCGAAAGGCCTCCAGCGTTGCTTCCGCGCCCGCCGCCGTCAACGACGACACCATCACCACCGGGCACGGCCGCTCCACCATGATCCGGTCCAGACAGGCCAAGCCGTCCATCTGCGGCATGTTCACATCGAGGGTGACCACGTCCGGCTGAAAGGTTGGAAGGGCGTCGAGGGCCTCCAGACCGTTGCGGGCGTATTGGAGTTCAAAGTCCGGATCGTTGGAGAACACCTGGCCGATGAGTTTCCGCACCAAGGCGGAGTCGTCGACCACCAGAAGTTTGATCACAAATCGGCCTGCGCGGCGTCGGGCTCGAAGGCGTCCAGCAGGCTCCGTTCGGCGCGGCTGAGCAGCTCCGCCGGATCGAGCACCAGGACGATGCGGCCCGCCGCCTCAAGGTTGATGACGCTGCGCACCAGCCGCGTCGTCTCCCCGGCGAGATCGGGCGCCGCGCCGATAGCCTCAGCGGAGCTGGTGAGAACTTGCGAGACGCTGTCCACGATCAAACCGGCGCGGTGGCGCTCGGTACGCACCACCACCAGGCGGCGCCCCGCCCTGTGTTCCGGTTCGGGCATTCCGAAACGGCGGCGCTGGTCGATCACCGGCAAAACTTCGCCCCGAAGATTCACCACACCCTCCAGGAAGGCCGGGGTATTGGGGAGGCGCGTGATGTGGACGGGAACCTGCGCCACCTCGTCCACCACTTCGATCGGCAGGGCGAACTCGTCCTCGGCCAGGCGAAAGACCAGGAACTTCAGCTCTTGGATTTCGACGGAAGCCAATTCGGGCTTGTCGCCTTGGGCGCTCATGGCTCGATGCAGGCGTTCCATCACGTCCTCCCGAAAAAGCTGCTCTGGCGCCAGGATCGAGACCAGCCGCCCGCCCTCCCCGCGATAGATGGCCTTGATCCGTGTTTCGCCGCCGGTGCGCGCGGCCAGCACGGCGGGCGTCGGCTCCATGTGGTCCGGATCGAGGGGCAGGATGGCGCGCATACGGTCCACCACCAGCCCCACCAGCACCCCAGCCACCGTGGTCACCACCACCTTCTGCGGCGCGCCGCCCGCCGCTTTGGGCAAACCCAACAACCCGCGAAGCGAAAACAGCGGCAGAAGCGTGTCGCGGTAGGGCGCGACGCCGAGCACGAGCGCTTCGCTCAGCGCCACGGCCGTGGTGGCTTTCGGGGCGGGAATGATCTCGCGCACGGCGTCCAGGCTGAGGCCGTATTCCTGATCGGCCGCCTCGAAGGTGATCAGGCGTTCGAACTCAATCGTGCTGGCGGTTCGATCCGGCGCGGTGACGCCGCCTTGAGCCCGGTGAACTCGTACGGGGCGGGGTTTCTGGACAAAGGCTTCGGCCAGCAAGGCGCGAACGTCGAGGATTTTGGCGACGTCTGCCCCTCCATCGCAGCGGAAGGCGCCGATCAGCCGCTCCCCAGGATGGGCGCTCAAGGCCGCCTGCGCGGTCTGCACATCATCCGCTTCCACGCTGACCAGGGCGTCCACCGCATCCACCGCCAGGGCCACCGGCGCATCTCCCGCCAGCACCAGCGCGCGGGAGGCCGCCGTGGAGGCGGTCTTCTCCTCCCCCAGCAGTCCGCGCAGGCTGGCCACAGCCAGCACTTCGCCACGAAGGTTGGCGACGCCCATCAGCCCCTGCGGCCCCTGCGGCACGCGCGCCACTGCGGGAATCCGGATCACTTCCGCCACATCGACCGCCGGCAAGGCGTAGAGCCGCTCGGCCATGCGAAAGGTCAAAAACCGTTGCGCCACCTTCTCCGGACGCGCCTCGCCAGGATCATTCATTGCGGGTCTTCAACTCGTCGGCCAGGGAGGCGATCTCCTCGATGGCGGCGGCGAGGTCTTCAGCGCCGCGCGCCTGCTGCGAGGCGGCGGTGGCGGCTTGACGCGCGGCGGAGGAGGCCTCTTCCGCGGCAGCGGCGATCTGGCGGGCGGCGGCGGCTGTCTGGGTCGCGCCGGCCAGGATCGATTCGGCGCCGTCCTTCAGCGCGCGGTTGGCCGCCTTCATCGCCGTCACGTCGGCGCCGAGCTTTTCCAGCGCCGTGAACACCGCACGGCTGCTCTGGACCTCGACCTCGGCGGCGGCGATCACCTGCTCGCTGTCGCGGCGAAGCGAGGCGATCTGATCCAGGATGCCGCGCACGGTGTCCTTGGCGCGATCCACGCTATCTGACGCCTCCCGCGCCAGAGCGCGAATGTCGCTGGAGACCAGGGCGAAGCCCCGCCCGGCGCTGCCGGCCCGCGCGGCTTCCACGGAGCCCGAAACCGCCAGCATGGTGGTCTGCACCGCCACCAGCGCGATGCTGTCCACCACCTTCTCGATCCGTCTGCCGATAGCGTCCAGCCCGACGATGGTGGCGAGGCTGGTCTGCGTGGTGTCCAGGGCAGCGCCGACGCCGCGCATCAGCCCCTCCACCGCGATCCGGCTTTCCTTCAGCGCGACCTCCATCCGCATCACCCCGTCATCAGCGGCGCTGGCGTTGGACTGAGCGATGCGGGCGCCGGCTTCGATCTGGGTGAGGGCGGCCGAGGTCTGCTGCGTCGCGGCGGCCTGCATCTGCGAGCCGCGATTGATCTGCTCCACCGCGGCCATGATCTGGGCGGAGGCGCTGGAAAGCTCCTGGACGGCGGCGGAAAGCTCTTCGGCGGTGGCGGAGATCTGTTCCGCCGCCTGCGCGGTGGCGTCGCCGCCCACATCGTCAGCCAGCGCCGCTAAGCCGTGGGCCGCCGTCTGGCCCTGCTCCAGCGAGGTGGATTGCTGTTGGATCGCGGTCTGGGCCTCGGCGGCGGCTGAGGCCTGTTGCTCGGCGGCGGCGGCCACCTGTTCGGCGCCGCGTTGGGCTTCGCCGGCGGCCCGTTCCGCTTCGAGCGCGGCGGTCAGCGTGACGTCGCTGGCGTCGGCGAGACGGGTCATGTCGGCGCGCATGGCCTCCAGCGAGCCCACCGCCGCCGCGCCGACCTTCGCCTCGCCCACGGCGGTTTGCGCCGCCGCCCGAACCGCTTCGACCACGCCCCGCACGTCGGTTTGGATCGTATCGACTAGGCTTTGGACCTGCTGCGCGCTCATTTCTGAGGTTTCAGCCAGCGCACGCACCTCATCGGCCACCACCGCAAAGCCTCGGCCAAGATCGCCGGCCCGCGCCGCTTCGATGGCGGCGTTCAGGGCGAGGAGATTGGTCTGGTCGGAGATACGGCTGACGGTTTGGGTGATCTCGCCGATGTCCCCCGCCCGCCGCTCCAACTCGGCGATGATCGCCACCGAAGCGGTCTGGCGCTCGGCGTTGCGTTCGATGGACCGCACGGAGGTGGTGATCTGCACCGCTGTTTCCGCCAGCACCAGCTGCACCGCCTCGGTGCGCCGGCGCGACGCGTCGGCCTGGGTGCGCGCCTGGCTAAGGGCGCCGGCCACAGTCTTGATGGCCGCCAGTTGTTCCTGCGATCCACCGGCCGCCTCTTCGGCTCCGCTGGCGATCTGCTCCATGGAGCGGCGAAGCTGTTCCGCGGCGGCGGCGGCTTCTGAAAGACCGCTGGCCAGTTCTTCGGTGGCGGCGGCCACCCGTTCGGCCACCTTGTCACGCGGGGCGTTGTTGTTTTTGCGCGACGGAGCGGGTCGGGTCGTCGCCACCGCCTTCGGCGCGGCCACCCGAGAGACAGCGCCTTGCATTTTCGTGGTTTTGACAAGCGCCATGCAATTTCGACCCAACAATCTTGAGGCGCTCTCGCCCCCGCTCATCTTCTATCGTGGACGCGACATTGGCAAAGGTAGAAATAACGCCCCGGGCCCTTTTGCGATCGGACGCCTGGAGGTCTTCAAGCGACCGGGTCTCGGCGCGGCGATCCCGGCGGCCGCATCGCCACAACGGCCAGCATGACCAGGACAGCGAGACCGGCGAAGAGGAAGAAGGCGCCCTCAAAGCCGCCGAGCTTGTCGCGAATCCATCCCGCCAGCCACGGGCCGCCGGCCGCCAGCGTCGACACCAGGCACATGATGGAGAAGAGCTCCAGATTCCGCTTGCGGCCGAAGTAGTTGAGAAGAAGGAGGATGGTGGCGAGATAGCTGACGCCGTAGCCGACGCCGACGCCCAACACATAGGTTAGCATCAGGGGATAGCCCCGCGCGCCGGCCAGGGCGGCGATGCCGATGGCGGTGAGGGCCAGAGCGCCGATCACCAGGCGCCGCGGCTCGATCCGCTCCCCCAGCAGGCCGCCGCCAGCCCGCGCCGCCGCGTTCACCAGGGCCTGCAGGCTGAGCATCCCGCCCGCCACAGCAGGCAAGACTCCCCGCTGCACCAGGTGCGCCACGGATAGGCCGTTCACGGAGGTCTCGCAGGTGAGATAGGCGGTAAACGCGGCGGCGATGATCCAGAACTGAGGGGTGGCCAGGGCTTCGCGCACGGTGAAGTCCTGCGTCGCATGATGGACGGGGCTGTCGTCCTCGGGCGGCGCTTGCCCGTCGCCGGCGTCGGGGACCACGAGAGCGGTGACGAGGCCCACGAAGACCACCAGCACGCCGAACACGATCCAGTACACCCGCCAGTCCGGGGCGACCGTCCGCAACATGGCGTAGAGCAGCGGCCCGCCTGCTCCGCCCAGAGCACCAAAGGTGAAGTAGGCGCCAAACGCGGCGCTGGCGTGCCTGAAGCTGTGCGTCAGGACATGGAGAGCGGGAATGGTGGCGGTCAGGGCGAAACCGACGCCGATCAAACCCGCGCCGACCCAATAGAGCATGAGGGACTGGGTGACCGCGAAACAGGCGAACCCCATCGCCATCAACACCGCGCCTATAGAGAGCGTGGCGCGCACCCCGATCCGCCGGATCAGCACGGCCGGCGCATAACTGGCGAGCCCGCAAGTCAATCCCAAGATGGTGTAGCCGAGCCCAGCGGAACTCCAGCTCCAGTGCAGGTTGGTCACCATGTCGGGCAGGACGGCGCCCAGCGCCGTGAAGCTGCCGGCGGTGATCAGGAAGAACAGCAGGCTCAGCGCCGCCAGCCCGGCCCAGGCGCGACGGCTCGCTTTGGGCGTTGCAGCGCCGCTCACATCGACCCTTTGTGGCGGATCGTGCGGCACACCGCCTCGATGTTATTGCCGTCCGCGTCCAGGACGAAGGCGCCGTAATAGCCGGGGTGATAGTGCGCCCGCTCCCCCGGCGCCCCGTGATCCACGCCGCCCGCCGCCATTGCTTTGGCATAGAAGGCGTCCACCTCCTCCACGCTTTGAGCGGAGAAGGCGATGTGGACGGGCCGGGCGCCGGCGCGCGGACCGCCGATCCAGAAGTACGGCCGCCCGCTCTGCAGGGCGCGGGGATCGGAGAACTCGAACCCGTTGGGATCATAGCCGTAGGCGTAGCCCTGATAGTTGCTCGATGGATTGGCGAATTCGTCCACCACCACGATTCCCAGAGGCTTCAGGGCCGCGTCGAAGAAGGCCCGCGACGCCTGAGGATCGGGAACGCCGATGCTGAGATGATCGAACAAAGCGCCTTCCTTTCACCGAACCGTCACTTGACTTCACCCGTCGCCATCGCTACTTCCGCCGCGTTGGCACTCAAGACGTCCGGCTGCTAACAGCCGCGCTTGCAGGGCCGTTCTAACCGTACCTCACCATAAGGGAGAGCAAAATGGCGTTTCGTCCGCTCGGCGACCGCGTTCTGGTAAAGCGCGTTGAAGAAGAATCCAAGACCAAGGGCGGGATCATCATCCCCGACACCGCCAAGGAAAAGCCTCAGGAAGGCGAAGTTCTTTCCGTGGGCCCCGGCGCCCGCGACGAGCACGGCAAGCGCGTCGACATGGACGTGAAAACCGGCGACCGCATCCTGTTCGGCAAGTGGTCGGGCACCGAGGTCAAGCTCGAGGGCGAAGACCTGATCATCATGAAGGAAAGCGACATCCTGGGCGTGCTCTAAGGCTCCAAACCTTAGACCTCAGTTGATCTGCACCTTCCATCCCAATCCTCTGATCGAAAGACAGAAACACAATGGCTGCTAAAGACGTATATTTCGCCGCAGATGCGCGTGACCGCATGCTGCAAGGCGTCAACATCCTCGCCAACGCGGTGAAGGTGACCCTGGGCCCCAAGGGCCGCAACGTGGTGATCGAAAAGAGCTTCGGCGCGCCCCGCTCCACCAAGGACGGCGTTTCCGTCGCCAAGGAAATTGAACTTTCCGACAAGTTCCAAAACCTCGGCGCCCAGCTGATCCGCGAAGTCGCCTCCAAGACCAACGACAAGGCCGGCGACGGCACCACCACCGCGACGGTGCTGGCGCAATCGATCGTCACCGAAGGCCTGAAGTCGGTCGCCTCGGGCCGCAACCCGATGGACCTGAAGCGCGGCATCGACAAGGCCGTCACGGCCGTCATCGCCAACATCAAGGCGACCTCCAAGGTCGTTTCCGCCAACTCTGAAATCGCGCAAGTCGGCACCATCTCCGCCAACGGCGACAAGGAAGTGGGCGACATGATCGCCAAGGCCATGGAAAAGGTCGGCAACGAAGGCGTCATCACCGTCGAAGAAGCCAAGACCGCCGAAACCGAACTCGACGTCGTGGAAGGCATGCAGTTCGACCGCGGCTACCTGTCGCCCTACTTCATCACCAACGCCGACAAGATGGAAGTCGTCCTGGACGACCCGCAAATCCTCCTGTTCGAAAAGAAGCTCTCTTCGCTGCAACCCCTCCTGCCGGTGCTGGAAGCGGTTGTGCAGTCGGCCCGTCCGCTGCTCATCATCGCCGAGGACATCGAAGGCGAAGCGCTCGCCACGCTGGTGGTCAACAAGCTCCGCGGCGGCCTCCGCGTCGCGGCCGTGAAGGCCCCCGGTTTTGGCGATCGTCGTAAGGCGATGCTGGAAGACCTGGCGATCCTGACGGGCGGCACGGTGATCTCCGAAGACCTCGGCATCAAGCTCGAGAACGTCACCCTGGCCGACCTCGGCAAGGCCAAGAAGGTCACCATCACCAAAGACGACACCACCGTCGTCGAAGGCGCTGGCCCGAAGGAAGGCATCGAAGCCCGCATCGGTCAGATCAAGAAGCAGATCGAAGACACCACCTCGGACTACGACAAGGAAAAGTTGCAGGAACGTCTGGCCAAGCTGGCCGGCGGCGTTGCGGTGATCCGCGTCGGCGGCTCCACCGAAGTGGAAGTGAAGGAAAAGAAGGACCGCGTCGACGACGCCCTGAACGCGACCCGCGCGGCTGTGGAAGAAGGCGTTGTGGCGGGCGGCGGCGTCGCCCTCCTGAAGGCCGGCTCTGTGCTGGACGATCTGAAGGGTGAAAACGACGACCAGAACGCCGGCATCGCCATCGTTCGCCGCGCTCTGCAGGCCCCGATCCGTCAGATCGCCGAAAACGCCGGCGTTGAAGGCTCCATCGTGGTCGGCAAGGTGCTGGACAACCCGTCCGTCACCTACGGCTTCAACGCCCAGACCGAAGAGTATGGCGACATGGTCGCCCAAGGCGTGATCGACCCCGCCAAGGTCGTTCGCACCGCGCTTCAGGACGCGGCCTCAGTCGCCGGCCTGATGATCACCACCGAAGCCGCCATCGTCGAAGCCCCCAAGAAGGGTTCCGGCGCGGGCGCGGGCGGCATGCCCGGCGGCGGCGGCATGGGCGGCATGGGCGACATGGACTTTTAATCGCCGGGGTCGGCATAACGACCCCGTCATCCCCGGACTTGTTCCGGGGAGCCATGTCTAAGACTACCGAACCCCCGGTCGAAAGGCCGGGGGTTTTTGGTTTAAGCTCCACCACAGCGGCGAAACTCAGGTCCTCATGCAGTGCTTTCGGCGTCGCGACGGCCCTGGCCGCCTATCGCCCAAATGCGGACAGCGTCAAACTACTGCGAACCGCCGACTGCAATGTGGGATGCGATATCCAGCGCTTTGGGCGTGGGGCGGCCGTTGTCATCCACCATGCCCGGCTTCGCCAACCAGACGACGACGCCTTGAACGCCCCCGCCCACGGCGTCGCCCATACCCGGCAGCCCGTTAAGCCGGCCCCAGTCGCGCGGATTTTCAGAGGACCACACCTGCTGCCTGCGCTCACCTGACGCCAGACGGACCAGCGCGTTCCAGTTCCCGCTGTTCGCCGTATTATCCTGATTGGCGTTGTGCGAACTGACGATGTCGAACAGGGATGCCGTGCCGTCGTTTTGAGCGAGCGCCTGTAGTGTATTTTGAAGATGAATTTTATCCGGGCCGATCAGTTCTATATTCGGGCTGATGAGCGGGCGAAGCTTGAGCACGATCTCCCTTATCCTCTGATTATCAAATCCGGACTCGTTGAAAGGAGAGAGAAATTGCGGCTTGTAATAGTTCGCGTAGTCCGCAAGCCAATGGACGTATTGATCGTTGCTCCACCCTGCAAATTGCCCGCCTCCCACAGATAGGGGACTGGCATAGATCACTAATCCGATGGCGCGAGCGTAAAGGACGACGTTTTTGTAGGTCGCCGAGTATTGAGCGGGGACCTCGGCCGGAAAAATCGGCAGTCGTATGCCGTTGAAACGCGCGTTATTCTTTAGTCCTCTAAGCACGCTTTTGTAATTTGCGTCGGTCAGCGCCGTTTGCTCAGAGTAAAACTGCCTCTGCTCGGGAAACGACGCTTTCAGATCCGCGATGTACCACTTCAAAGCGCCCCGGTAGCCTGCGGCAGGATGAGCGACTTGAGCGCTGGCGGAGGCGCCAAAAACAACAGCGGAACACATCGAAATCGCTAGAAAAAATCGCGCGGACATCCATATCCCCAGTTTTTAAGACCCCCGCGAACACAGTCGCATAGATGGATTTTAAGTCAATCGGTGACGATTACTCTGGAAAAACTGCCACGTTATCTATAAGCCGAACGAAGTATTTGGCGGCGCGCTATTCTGTAACATAGCACTCCAACTTTGCGTGCGAACGCTGAGAAGGCGAACCTGTATCTGAACTCTTGCTCCCCTTAGGGACGCAGCGGTCAACGGCGATCCTCATCTCCGGTAGATCGACAAGCATTCGGCTGTGGACGCCGGCGCGGTTCGGGGCGCTAGCCGGCCGGCGCGATCTTGAGGTAGGCGGCAAGCGAACCGGCGATCAGTTTGACGGCGGCGGGGGTCTGGTAAGCGCTCTTGCCCGGCCCGAACTCAGCCTTGGTGATGCCGGCGTTGGCGTCAATGACCCCCGCACCGTGCGCCGCGCCAGCGCTTCGGGTGAGGTTGCGATAAGCCTCTACGGCGTCCGAGAGCTTGGACCCCGACACCGGCTCGACCACCAGATAGACCGCGGCGCCCTGCGCCTCAGCCGCCTCGATCATCGCCGTCAGGGTAGCGTCGAAGTCGCCCGCATCCGTGGCGGCCGCGTCGCCGAAGCCGTAGCAGATCACCAGGAGGTCGCCCACCGGAGCGGTCTTCAGCCGCTCGGCCGCCGCCTCGATGGTCTCGCCGAGCATGGACTGATCGACCACCTTCAGGCCCGTCGCGGCGGCCAGCGCATCGGCCAGCTTCACCGTTCTGGCGGGACGGCCTTTGTGGGGTTCGGACGCGGCGTCGGGCCCTGCGAAATCATCGGAGCGGAGCACGATCACCCCGTTGGCCGGAACCGTGGCTTCGCTGTAATTGCTGAGGTGCGGCCCCACATCCGCCGCCAGCCCTGGCCGCACCAACAGCGCGGCGGGCGCCGGCTTATGCACGCATCCCGCCACCAGCAGAAGAAGCGCAGCGGCCGACAGGGCTTTGCAGATGTTCAGGTGGGCCATGGCCGTTCCTCGCTGGGCGATCCGCTCGTCTACACGGCGGCGTCGCCTGCGTTAAGCGGCGTCGGATTGAAAGGCCGGCAGGCTATTCCGCCGTTTTGCGTTCGCGCCATTGCTGCATCAGCCGGCGGAGCGGGCCGCCGAGGCCGAAGATGGCGAAAGCCGATCCGAAGATGGCGCCGATCAGGAAATTCGGGGTCATGTTTGCCGCTCCGCACAAGAACGTCCCGGAGGCTATACCGCAACGCAGCGTGCGCCTATGTGACCAGGAGGCGCGGTGATTACGGGGCGGATGGAAACGTCACGTTAACCTTCCGGTTTTGCGCCGTTTTCAAACCAGTCGGGTGAACCCGTCGGCGCTCCAGCGCTCGCTGCCGATCCCGTGATGGACAAAGAACAGACCTTCAGGATCGTAGCATTGCTTGATGGCGGCCAGGCGCGTCGCGTTGACGCCCCAATAGGCCGTACGCCAGGCGGCCTCGAAATAGTCGCTCTCCGAAACGTAGGACGCCGGCGACGGGACGAGACGCTTCAGGGGCGCCACTCGATGGAACGGCATCGCCGCGAAGGCCGATGCCAAGCCAAGCGCGGCGACCAAAGCGGCGACGGACGCCAGAAGCTGTCTTCGATCCATGCGCCTTCCCCGATCCAACCGCCGCGCGTCAGCCCAAGAGCGCCAGCGTTTTCAGATCATCGCGCAAACGATTCGGCGCGACCTAAACCGTCACGACCGTCTGCTCTATGGCGCCGAAGATCGAGTGGTGTTTCTTGTCGCGCATTTCGATCCGCACCTGATCTCCGGCCTTGAGGAAGGGCGTTTTCGGCGCGCCGGTGGTGAGGGTCTCCACGGTGCGGACTTCGGCGATGCAGGAATAGCCGACGCCGCCGTCTACGATGGGCTTGCCGGGGCCGCCGTCGGGGCCTTTGTTGGAGACGGTGCCCGAGCCGATGATGGTGCCGGCGCAGAGGCTGCGGGTCTTGGCGGCGTGGGCGATCAGGACGCCGAAGTCGAAGGTCATGTCGACCCCGGCGTCGGCCATGCCGAACTCGGCGCCATTCAGATAGGTCTCCACCGCGCCATGCAGCTTTCCGCCAGCCCAGGCCTCCCCCAGGGCGTCCGGCGTCACGGCCGCAGGTGAGAAGGCGCTGGCGGGCTTGGCCTGGAAGAAGCCGAAGCCCTTGGCCAACTCGTCCGGGATCAGGTTTCGAAGCGAGACGTCGTTGGCCAGCATGACGAGGCGGATCGCGGCGCGCGCGTCCTCCACCGTCGCGCCTTGCGCCACGTCGCCGACGATCACCGCCACCTCGGCCTCCAGATCGCAGCCCCACGCCTCGTCCGCGAGCGGGATCGGATCCCGAGGGCCGAGAAAGCCGTCCGAGCCGCCCTGGTACATAAGCGGATCGGTCCAGAAGCTTTGCGGCATCTCCGCCCCCCGCGCCTTCCGCACCAGCTCCACGTGGTTCACATAGGCCGACCCATCCGCCCACTGATAGGCGCGAGGCAGGGGCGAGGCCGCCTCGTGTTCGTGGAAGCGGTCCTGCGGCACGCCGCCGGTCTCAAGGCTCAAGGCTAAGGCGCGGAGCATGGGCTCGCACCGCGCCCAGTCGTCCAAGGCGGCCTGGAGGGTCGGGGCGATGGCGTCCGCCGGGGCGAACCAGGCGAGGTCATTGGACACCACCACAAGAGCGCCGTCGCGGCCCGATGTCAGGCCCGTCTGTTTGAGAGATGCAAGTTTCATAACCCTTTGGTCGCACAGGCGAAGGGCGCAGAAAAGTCGAAAGGCGTCAGAGCTTGGGCGCGGCGGCGGCGGTTGACCGGCGGCGAGGGGCGTCCTCCAGCGGGCGGCGATAGGGATCGCGACCGAGCCGCGCGCCCTTGGCTTCGCGGATGGAAAGCGCCTCCTGCATGGCTTTCAGCCGCGGTTCCATGGTGTTGACGGTCCACAGTTCGTGCAGCCGCTCCAGGGCGTAGCGCACCGCAGCCGTCTGCTCGTGAACCGACATGACGTTCTCGTGATCGTGCTTGTCGCGCCCGCCGTCGTGGGGCTCGTGACGGGGGGCTTCGGTCACCGTGACGATCTGGGCCGGGCCCACCACCTGGACGAATTTGTCCGCCGTGACCGCGCCCTCCTGGCCGGTGGTGGTCACCACCACGGCGCCGTGCCTGGCCTCGGCCTTGGCGGGATCGTGAGGCTCTTTTTTGGGAAGGCCGTCCTCCGCCTTGCCCTCGATGGCCTTCTCCAGCCTGCCGAGCTGTCCCTTCAGGTCGGATGAGAAGGCCAGCACCGGCCCGAGATAGAGCTTGATCGTCTCCACCACCTTCTGCCCGGCCGGGATGGTGGCGGGGCCTGTGGCGTAGAGGGCGCGGTCGATGGCTGTGCGAATCTCCTTGAAGATGATCGCCGGCGCTCGGCGCCCATCGCTGCGCAGGTCGAGCAGGCGCTGGCGATAGAACAGCAGGCCCAGCACCGCCAGCAGCAGCAGGAAGACCCAAAGGGGTGCCATCCGATAAAGCATCGGTTCGGGGAAGACGCCCCCGGTCCAGTCCACAGGCGGGGGCGTGGTGGGATCGATGTAGTCGAGACTCATTTCTTGCCCCGAGGATACGCCCGCCGAGCATGAAGGCGCGACCTCAAGCCTGCAAGCTCGGAGTTAACCCTGCTGCGCGTAAAGCGCTTGCGCGTCGCGGGCGAGTTTCCCTTTTCTGCCCGCGCGCAGGGCAGGAGAGAATGTCAGATCATTTGGCCTAGCAGGTCAGAAAGCACGCCTAAAGCGGACGTCGCGAACGTCTCAGCCGGGTGGAAGGCTGCCATCGGTTGGCCGCGGGCGGCGGCGCCTCACCCCTTGATATGGCCGCCACCACCAATCGCAAGGGCTTTTTGAAGGGGCTGGCGCCCTGCCTGCGCGAGCCAGGATCGGAACGAGAGAAGCTCCGGGTTGAGTTCGCGCATGACGGTCAAGTCCACGTGTTCCGATAGAGGCCCGTCTTCCAAGCTCTTGGCCATGTACCCAAGGTCCGGGTTGGCGGCCAAAAGCTTCTCAGGGAAAGGCGCATAGGGGATCGGCCGGCCGGCGGCTTCGCTGAAGGCGGCCTGAAGGTCGCCGCCGGTCACCGTGTCGCTCGCGATCTTCAAGGTCTCCCCCGCGAACCGCGCCTTGTCGGCAAAGATCGCAGTGACGAACTTCCCGATATCGGCCACGGCGGTGAGCTGCATGGACTGCTCCGGTTCGATGAAGAAGGTGAAACGCCCTTCGTCCAAACCGAGGCCCGGCCTCACCAGCATCTCCATGAAGATCATGGGTCGGATGATGGTCGCCGTGATCGGCAGTTCGCGTATGTGTGCCTCGATAAGGGGCTTGGCGTCAAAACGCGCCACACCCGTCAACGTGTCCCCCACACTGGCGCCGGAGGAGTAGACAAGGTGGGCGATCCCGGCCTCCATGGCCAAGTCCACGATGGCGGTTCCCGCGCGCACCTCCTCCCCACCGGGCAGGTCGCCCGGCAGCACGATGAAGACGCCGTAGGCGTCCTTCATTGCGGCGCGAATCGAGTCGGGGTCGGTGAACGAGCCCGCTACGAGGGCGACGCCCGCGTCGCGGAGCGCGGCCGCCTTCGGTCTTTCAAGCTCTCGCACAAGCGCGCGAACGGCCCATTGCGCCTGCAGCAGGGCCTCGACGACCGAGCCCCCCTGCCGACCGGTTGCGCCGAAAACCAGGACAAGCCGCTCGGCGTTACTCATGATCCACTCTCGCGCTCAGTAATGGATTGTTCTTATAAGACGCTCGCGAGGTGCTGGAAGACGGCACATTCCTCAGCCCAAGGCACAAGGATGATACGCATGGACAAGGCTATCCACAGCGAACCCGATCAGCCGCCGATCGACGGGCGGCGCTTCGAACCGCTTCCGGGAAACGGGGTGTGCGAACGGCTCGGAGACAAATGGACCGTTCAGGTCATCTACCGCCTTGCGCTCGCCCGGAATCATCGTCTTCGCTTTTCGGCGCTCAAGGGCCAAGTCGAAGGCATTACCCAGCGCATGCTGACACTCACGCTCCGCAACCTGGAGCGGGATGGACTGCTGCTGCGTCATTACTTCCCTGAGGTGCCGCCGCGGGTGGAATATGAGTTGACCGAGATGGGTCTTGGCGTGTTGCGCGCCCTTCAGGACTTGAATTTCTGGGTCAGAGACCACCTGCCTCGGATAGAGGAACATCGGCGCGTCTACGACGATGCTCAGTAGTGACCGTCAGGCATCATACGCCCTCAACAGTCCGCAAAGGGTCGCAAGCCGCCAGGCGCATCACCCCGAAAAGCCGAGCTTCCTGATCAGCCGGCTGACCCGCGCGCCCCGGTCGTAGAGCACCGCGTTTTGGAACACGACCACTTCGACCAGGACGTCGCCGCCGGGCTGGTCGGCCCAGACGTAGGTGCGCTCCACCTCAACCGTCCGGCCGGAGGGCGCGAAGCCTTCGTAGGTGTCGCCCCAGGGCGTGACGTTGGAAAGGGCCAGCCAGCTCAAGGTGCAGGCGCGGGCCAGTTCGTCCTCAGCCATCGCGGCGAGTTCGTCCTGCCGCGTATCCGTCATGCTCAGGCGTCGGCTTTCGCCGGCAGCACGCCCCGCCGAACCTGATCCAGCTCCAGGCTCTCGAACAGGGCCTTGAAGTTGCCCTCCCCGAAACCTTCGTTGCCCTTCCGCTGGATGATCTCAAAGAAGATCGGGCCCACCGTGTTCTCGGTGAAGATCTGCAGCAAGAGCCCCTGTCCCTCGGTGGGCACGCCGTCGATCAGGATGCGGTCGGCGCGCAGGCGCTGCACGCTCTCGCCGTGCCCCGGCACGCGGGCGTCGATGCCATCGAAGTAGGCGTCGATGGTGTCCTGAAACTTCACGCCTCGCTCGCCCATGGTCTCGACGGTATGAAAGATGTCGCCGGTGCCGAGGGCCAGATGCTGGATGCCTTCGCCGTGATAGTCCCGCAGGAACTCCTCGATCTGGGAGTGATCGTCCTGGCTCTCGTTCAGGGGAATGCGGATCTTGCCGTCGGGCGAGGTCATGGCCTTGGAGACGAGGCCGGTCTGCTGGCCCTCGATGTCGAAATAGCGGATTTCGCGGAAGTTGAAGATGCGCTCATAGAAGTCCGCCCACTTCTTCATGTTGCCGCGTTGGACGTTGTGGGTCAGGTGATCGAGGTAGGTCAGGCCCACCTCGTTGGCCGCCATTTTCTCCGCCGCCCCTTCGATGGGGACGAAGTCCACGTCGTAGATCTCCTGCGCGCCATAGCGGTCCACCAGATAAAGGTTGGAGCCGCCGATCCCCTCGATGGCCGGGATGTTCAGCTCCATCGGACCGACCGGGCCTTCCACCGGCGTCGCCCCGCGCTCGATGGCCAGGGCTAGGGCCTTGGCCGCGTCTTTCACCCGGAAGGCCATGGCGTTGGCCGACGGGCCCCGCTCGGCGCGGAACCTGGCCACCTGGCCGGTGGGCTCCATGTTGAGGAGGAAGTTGATGTCGCCCTGCTTATACCGAACCACATCCTTGGAGCGGTGGCGGGAGACGGCGGTGAAGCCCATCCGCTCGAATTGGGCGGCCAGGACGGACGGTTCGGGGTGGGTGAACTCCACGAACTCGAACCCGTCGGTGCCGAGGGGATTGTCGAACAGATCGGCCATGCTCGGCCCTCTCGTGCTGAATAGGGAAACGCCTGTTCGCACAGGGCGCGCTTACAGGCTGATTTAGGCCCCGCTCCGCCCCTTGCCAACCGGCGTTCGGTCAAGGGGGCGTGATCGGCTTCCTTCCAGCAGAGCAAAGCCGCTCATTTAAGTCGCAACCGTCCCAGGCTGAACGAAGTCGGCCGGATCACGCTTGCGCGTGCTCTGGCGCTCATCGAAGGTGGCGATCCAAAGTCAGCCCCGCCGGACATTCAATGGTTCTGAACGAAACGGTCGGGCAGCCGCCCCAAGCCAGCCTGGCGGAGGCGAGACTGAAGCCCTCCATGCACGGGTTCGGGGCGCTCCTGATCACCCTCTCGTGCCTGTCGCCCTCGATCGGCGTCTTCATCGTCGGGTCCGATGTGATCCATCAGGCGGGGACTAGCATCTTCCTCTGCTTCGTGGCGGCGGCCTTGCTCGGCGTGGCCATGGCGGCGGTCTATGGAGAGCTGGCGTCGGCCTATCCGCAGACCGGCGGGGAATACACCATCCTCGGCAAGGCGCTGGGGCGCGGCTGGGGTGTGGCGGCGCTGGGGCTGAACCTCCTGGGCTTCAGCTTGGCGCAGTCGCTGTCCGGCCTCGGCGTCGTCACCTATCTGTCCGTGCTGACGCCCCACCTGCCGCCCGCGCCGACGGCGGCGGTGCTGGTGGCCATCGTTACCGGCGTCGCCATTCTGAACATCCGCATCAACGCCTGGATCACCGGCGTCTTTTTGGCGGTGGAGCTCAGCGCCCTCGCGGCCCTGGCGGTGCTGGGCGCCCTGCATCCGCACCGCTCGCTGGCGGAGGCGGCGTTCCACCCTGTGGTGCTGGGGCTGCACGGCGATCTTGCGCCCGTCACCTTGGCCGTGGCGGGCGCAGCGACGGCGGGGGCGATTTACGCCTTCAACGGTTACGGATCGGTGGTCTTCCTGGGCGAGGAGCTGCACGAGGCGCCGCGCCGGATCGCGCAGGTGGTGTTCATGGCCTTGGGCGTGGCGGTGGTGACCGAACTTCTACCGATCCTCGCCATGCTGGTCGGCGCGCCTGATTTACACGCCCTCATTTCCGCCGAGGCGCCGGTTCCGGCCTTCATCGCGGCGGTGGGCGGACCGTTGCTGGCCAAGCTGATGAGCGTCGCCGTGGCGCTGGCCATCTTCAACGCCATGATCGCCGTCTCCGTCATGGCCGGCCGCCAGCTTTACGGCACGGGCCGGGATCGCCTCTGGCCCGAGGTCTTCAGCCGCGCGGTGACCCGGCTGCATCCTCGCTTCGGCTCGCCCTGGGTCGCCACCATCGTCATGGGGACGGCGGGGGTGATCGGCTGCTTTGTCGATCCGCGCGTGCTGGTCATCATCCTCGGCAACGGCAATGTGGCGCTCTACGCCGGGCTTTGCGCCGCCGTCATGCTGGGGCGACGATCGGGAGCGACGGGACGCGCCGGCTACCGGATGCCGCTCTATCCGCTCGCGCCCATAGCGGCGCTGATCGCCCTGGCCGCGGTGGTGTGGTTCGACCTGCACGATGTGGCCGGCGCCAAGGGCCTCGCCGCCACCGCCGTCACCGTGATCGCCAGCCTCATCTACTACGCCGCCGTCCTGCGCCGGCGCGCCGTCTGGGCCTATCGCGGACCAGACCCGATCTAGCGCGATAGCGGTGCATCTCGCGTTTTGCTTTGCTCGAAAGCCTGTTAGCGAGGGCGGGATTTCATCGGGGGCTCGCCTTGCTTCGTTCACTCTATGACCGGCTGATGGCGCTTGCCGCCACGCCCTATGCGGTGTTGTGGCTGGCGCTGGAGGCCTTCTGCGAGGGGGTGTTCTTCCCTATCCCGCCAGACCTGATGCTGATGCCTATGGTGCTGGCCAACCGCAAGCGTGCGTGGCTCTACGCCGGCGTCTGCCTGATCGCTTCGATCTGCGGCGGATCGGTGGGCTATTGCATCGGCTATTTCGTGGAGCCGGTGGGGCGGTGGATTTTAGCGCTCACAGGCAATGGGGGGAGCCTCGACAGCTTCCGCCAAATGTACGCCCAGTTCGGCCTTGTGCTGATCGCCTTGCCCATTCCCTACAAGCTGATCGCCATCGCCTCCGGCTTCGCACACTTCAGTTATCCGACTTTTCTCATCGCCTCCTTCTGCATCCGGGGCGCGCGGTTCTTCCTGGTGGCGGGCTTGCTGCGGGTCTATGGCGAGCCGATCCGCGCGTTCGTGGAGAAGCGGCTGGCGCTGGTGATCTCCGCGGTGGCGATCCTGCTGGTGGCGGCGATCCTCCTCTTGAAGTTCCATCCCTGACCGGAAGGGGCTAGAAGCGGCGTATGCTCCTGGTGTGGATCGACCGTTACGGCAGATACTGGCCGCTCCTGGCGGCGGTGGCGGCGGCCTTCATGCTGGCGGTGGCCCACGCCTTTGAGACCTTCGGCCACTATCCGCCGTGCGAGCTCTGCCTGAAGCAGAGGGAGGTCTACTGGCTGATCGCCTGGGCCGGGACGCTGCTGTTCGTCGCCGTGCTGATCCGGCCCTATCTGCTGCGACCGGTTTGCTGGCTCCTGGCCGGCCTGTTCGCCGCAGAATGCGTCCTCGCCGCCTATCACGCCGGTGTGGAATGGAAGTGGTGGCCGGGACCGACCAGCTGCACCGGCGCGGGCGTCCACGCCCTGTCCGTCAGCGACATGTCCGGCCTGCTCTCCGGCAAGCCGCAGCACATCATCCAGTGCGACGTGGCGGCGTGGCGGTTGCTCGGCCTCTCCATGGCCGGCTGGAACGCGCTGGCCGCTCTGAAGTGGACGCTGATCAGCGCCGCCTTCGCCATCCGAAAGCCGCGCCAGCATGTCTGACCCCCGCGCCATTCCCCTGCCTCGACCCGGCCAAGGCTCCGGCCGGGCGCGCCTCGCGGAGATCCTGCGGGTGGACCATGCGGGCGAACTCGGCGCTGTCCACATCTATCGCGGCCAGCGGGCGGTATTCGCCTCGGCCAAGGGCGGCGAGACTCTCTCAGGCCAGCTCGCCGAGATGGAAGGCCACGAGGCGGAACACCTGAAGGCGTTCGATCAACTGCTCACCGACCGGCGGGTGCGCCCGACCCTCCTCGCTCCCTTCTGGCGGGCGGCGGGGTTCGCGCTGGGCGCCGGGACCGCGCTCTTGGGTGAAAAGGCCGCCCACACCTGCACCGAGGCGGTGGAGAGCGTGATCGAAGCGCACTACGCCGGCCAGATCGAGGAGCTGAAGACCCGCGACCCCGCCCTCGCCGCCGACTTAAGCAAGTTCCGCGACGACGAACTCGGACATCGGGATCAGGCGATCGAACACGGAGCCAAGGACGCCCCCGGCTATCCCCTCCTCGCCGCCGCCATCCGCGCCGGATGCAAGCTGGCGATCCGGATTTCGGAGAGGGTCTGATCTCATCCGGTCATGACCTTCGTGGCGGCAGCCGAAGACCGTTTAAGGAACGAGGGTGACCAACGCGCTTTAAAGTGGACGGCTGAGCTTAGGCCGGACATCAATGAGCGGCATGACCCCTTCGGCCCCTTCACCCGCAGCCCGCCTGTTATCGGTCGCCACGGTCACCCCCGATCACGTCATCGATCAGGATGAAGCTGCGGCGCGCACGGCGGCCATGTTCGGCGGCAAGGTGTTCCGGTCCAACGACATCCTCACCCTCTTCACCAACACTGGCATTCGTACCCGCTGCGCCGTCCGCCCCATGGACTGGTACGGACAGTCGCGGCCATGGGAGGAGCGTAACGCCGTTTATCTGGAAGAAGCGGAGCGACTGTGGCTGCAAGCCGCGTCGATGGCGCTGGAGCGGGCGAACATCGCCGCAGGCGAGATCGGCGCGGTGGTGACCGTGTCACCCACCGGCGTCGCCACGCCGAGCCTGGACGCGCGAGCGGGCCCCAAGCTCGGCCTCTCGCCGCAGGCCCTCCGCACCCCGGTCTTCGGCCTCGGCTGCGCGGGCGGCGTCAGCGGCCTGTCCCTGGCGGCGCGCCTGGCGGAGGCGCGGCCCGGCAAGGCGGTGCTGCTGGTGGTGGTGGAGCTTTGCACCCTCAGCGTCCGGCCCGAAGAGTCCACCAAGACCAATGTGGTGGCCACCGCCCTGTTTGCCGACGGCGCCGCGGCGGCGGTGCTGCGGACGGGGGAAGGCGACGGCCGCAGGATCGGCGCGGTGGGCGAACACACCTGGCCCGACACCCTGGACATCATGGGCTGGCGGGTCGATCCGGCCGGCCTCGGCGTGGTGCTGGACGCCAACCTGCCGGCCTTCGTGCAGCGCCGCTTCGCCGAAGCCTCCACCGCCTTCCTGAACGGCGCGGGGCTGAGCGGTGCGGACGTCTCCCGCTTCGTCTGCCATCCGGGCGGCGCGAAGGTGCTGCCGGCGCTGGAGGCCAGTCTGGGCATAGCGACCGGTGCCCTGGATCACGAGCGAGCGGTCTTGGCCGAGTTCGGCAACATGTCCGCCCCCACCGTCTTCTTCGTGCTGGAGCGGGTGTTGAACGCAGGCGCCCCCGGTCGCCTTGTGGCCGCCGCCCTCGGCCCCGGTTTCACCGCCAGCTTCGTTGAGATCGAGCCGGCCGATGCTTGAGAGTCTGGCGCTCCTCATCTTCGTCACCCTGCAACGGGGGGCGGAGCTGGTCTGGGGCCGATCCAACGAGCGGGCGCTTCGAGCCAAGGGCGCCATGGAAGTCGGCGCGGCCCACTACCCCTTGATCGTCCTGCTGCACGCCAGTTGGCTCGCCTGGCTGTGGCTGAGGGGCTGGGACCGTCCGCTGGTCTGGCCCTGGGTCATCGCCTTCTTCGCGCTGCAGGCGGCGCGGACCTGGGTGCTGGCGACGCTCGGCCGCCGCTGGACCACTCGCGTCTTTTACCAGCCGGGCGAGGCCCTGGTGAAGCGAGGGCCGTTCCGTCTGATTTCTCATCCCAACTATATGGTGGTGGCCCTGGAGATGCCGGTGCTGCCCCTGGCTTTCGGCCTTTGGGGCGCGGCCGTCGTGTTCGGCGCCTTGAACCTCGCTATGCTGGCCTATCGCATAAGCGTCGAGGAAAGGGCCCTAAAGCCCCTTCGCAAATAGGCGTCCGCCGCCCATATGGAAAAACGGCGACGCTCAGCGTCGCCAGTCTAACAGAGGAAACTCCATGCCGCTTTCCATGTACCAGGCGTCGGCGCCTGTTTTCGTGCGCCAGCTCACCGCGCTCTCCGCCATTCTGAAGATCGCCGAAGGACACGTGGAGCTGAACAAGCTCGAGCCCGCCACCCTGATCGACGCGCGCCTGGCGCCGGATATGTTCGCCCTCGCCCGCCAGATCCAGATCGCCACGGACGGTGTCAAGGGTGGGATCGCCCGCCTCGGCGGCGTGGACGTTCCAGGCTTTCCCGACACCGAAACCACCTTCCCCGAACTGCAGGACCGTATCGCCAAGACCATCGCCTTCATCCAAAGCGTGCCGGCGGAAAAGGTGGACGGCTCCGAAGACAAGAAGATCGTCCTGAAGGTCGGCCCGAACGAGATGGAGTTCACCGGCCAGGCCTACCTCCTGCATTTTGTGCTGCCGAACTTTTTCTTCCACGTCACCACCACCTACGCCATCCTACGCGCCAACGGCGTGGAGATCGGCAAGCGCGACTTCCTGGGCGGCCTCTAAGCCTCCAGCTCGATGTCCCAGTAAAGATAGTCGAGCCAGCTTTCGTGGAGGTGGTTTGGGGGGAAGCGGCGGCCGTGGTCCTGCAGTTCGTACATGCTGGGGCGCATGGCGGGGCGACGGATGACCATGCCGGCTTCGCGAGGCGTGCGCCCGCCCTTGGAGAGATTGCAGGGGGCGCAGGCGGTGACGATGTTCTCCCACGTGGTGCGTCCGCCCTTGGAGCGCGGGTTAATGTGGTCGAAGGTCAGATCGTCCCCTGACCCACAATACTGGCAGGCGAAGCTGTCGCGCAGGAACAGATTAAAGCGGGTGAAGGCGGGGGGGCGGTCCTGGGCCACGTAGGACTTCAGCGCCACCACGCTGGGCAGCTGCATCTCGAAGGACGGGGACCGGACCACCTGATCGTAGGTGGAGATTACGTCCACCCGATCCAGGAACACCGCCTTGATCACCTCCTGCCAGGGCCAGAGGGATAGCGGATAATAGGACAGCGGCCGGTAATCGGCGTTCAGAACCAGGGCCGGAGACCCTGACGGCGGGCGGCGCAGCACCTGCATCGTCATAGACAAGCCCTCCGGCCGGGGGCGATGAGCATTCGGTTGGTTTGCCTGAAGACGCGTCTCCTTCAAACTCACGCCCAGGAATCACTCGGAGTCCCGAACCGCCCTCCTATTGGCCGATTTTTGCGACGGCTCCAAGACGGCGAACGAATTAGGGGGGCGCAATCTCTCCGCGCTTCACCCCGCCGTAATAGGCCCAGAGCAAATGCGCCGCGACGCCGCGATAGGGCCGCCACCCCTCGGCGCGACCGTAAAGCGCTTTTTCCGTCAGGCGAGCCGGCGCGCCGTCGGCGACGCGAAGGGCCTCCTGCAACGCCACGTCGCCGGCGGGGAACATGTCGAACCGGCCTTCGGTGAACATCAGGTAGGTCTCCGCCGTCCAACGGCCGACGCCCTTGATCGAGATCAGCGCCGCCGTCGCCGCCTCGTCGTCAAGCTCGCAGAGCCGGTCGAAATTCACGTGGCCGCCAAGGTGCGCCTGCGCGATCGCTTGGGCGTAGCGGGCTTTGGGCGCGGAGAGGCCGTAGAGCTTCAGACCGTCGATGTCCCGCGCCAACACCGTTTGCGGCGTCACCTCGCCAAGGCCGGTCTCGAACCGGGCCCAGATGGCGTTGGCGGCGGCGACGGAGACCTGCTGCTCCACCACCATCTTCACAAGGCCTGCGAACCCACCGGGGCGAAGGCGCCATGCCCAGAGCGGCGTTGCAGCGTGGGCGACGGCCAGGGCCGGGTCCAGGGCGGCCAGGGCCATGCGGGCGGCGTCGATCTCTTCAGCGTTTTCGATGTCCACGGACGCCTAGAAGCATTCCCTCCCGTCGGCGGCAAGGGCAAGATCCTGCGCTTAAGATTGACTTCAGCACGCTTTGCGCGCCGCCCTATGCTGGCAAGATGAATGATGTGACCCAATCTTTGCAGGGGGAAGCGGCCTTCGTCACCCGTTTCGCGCCATCGCCCACGGGCCGCCTCCACCTTGGGCACGCGGTCTCGGCCATAACGGTGTTTGAGGCCGCGCAGCAAGCGGGCGGACGCTTCCTGCTGAGGATCCAGGACATTGATCGCCAGCGTTGCCGCCTCGCGTTCGAGGCGGCGATCTATGAAGACCTGCAATGGCTTGGCCTCTGCTGGGAGGCGCCGGTGCGCCGTCAATCTGAACATATGGCGGACTATGAGGCGGCGCTGGAGACGCTGAAGGCGCAGGGCCTGCTCTACCGCTGCTTTCGCACCCGCAAGGCGCTGCTGGACGAGATCGCCCGCGCCCCGCACGGCGAACAGGAGGTCTTTCGCGGCGGCCCGCTCCCCCTGGATGACGAAACGCGGCGGATGGCGGCCGGAGAGCCTTTCGCCTGGCGGCTGTCGCTGGATCGCGCAAAGCTGTTGCTGGGGGCGACGTGGGACCAACTCAGCTTCGTCGACCTTGACGACGGCGTGCAGGCCGTATGGCCCGCGCTTGCCGGCGATGTGGTGCTGGCGCGCAAGGACGTGGGCGTCGCCTACCACCTCGCCTGCGTGGTGGATGACGCGCTGCAGGGCATCACCCACGTGATCCGCGGCGAGGACCTCCGCGAAGCGGTCCACATCCAACGCCTGCTGCAGACCCTGCTGGACTTGCCGGAGCCCGTCTATCGCCACCACCGCCTGCTCGTGGGACCAGACGGCCAGAAGCTGGCTAAACGTGCGGGGTCCAAGAGCCTGGCCGATCTTCGCGCCGAGGGCGCCGTTCCCGCCGTGATCCGAGCGGAGTTGGGTTTTCCTTTCCAATAGAGGCGTGGTCCGCCAAAAGGCGCGCCATGACGTCCGCTCCCGATCGCCTGCCGCTGATCGTCCTGATCTTCGGGGCGATGATCATCGGCCTGTCGCCCATCTTCGTGCGCCTGTCGGATGCGGGGCCGGCGGCGACGGGGTTCTGGCGGCTGGCGTTCGCGGCGCCGTTGCTGGCCATCCTGACAGCAGTGGAGAAGCCCGCCCAAGCGGAGCCGACCGCGCGCCGATTCGCCTTCACGCCGATCATGCTTTTGGCGGGGGTGGCGTTCGCCGGCGACCTGGCCTGCTGGCATTACGGCATCCACTTCACCTCGGTGACCAACGCCACGGTGCTCTCCAACGGCACGCCGATCCTGGTGACGGCGGCGGCCTGGCTGTTCTTGAGGGAGCGGCCCAAACGCCTGTTCGCCCTCGGCATGGGGATCGCCATTGGCGGCGCGGTGGTCATGGCCCTGTCCAAGGGCGGCGGACAGGGCGCGCCCGGCCGCAATCCGCACCTCGGAGACGCCCTCTCGATCTTCGCCGCCGTCTGGTATGCGGCCTACTTCCTGGCGGTGCGGGAGGCGCGCCAGCGCGCAGGGGCCGGCGCGGTGATGTTCTGGTCCAGCGTCGTCGGCCTGCCGATCCTGGTGGTGACCGCCCTGGCTTTGCGCGAGCCGTTTTTCCCAACGGCCGCGATTGGCTGGGCGGCGTGCCTAGGGCTCGGCGTGATGCATGTGACCGGACAGGGCGCCATCGCCTGGGCGCTTGGGCGCGTGCCGACGGCGCTGGCGTCGGTGGTGGTGCTAGTGCAGCCGGTGGTGGCCGCCGCCCTGGGCTGGATCATCTTCGGCGAGGCGGTGACGCCGCTACAGGGGCTCGGCGCCCTGGTGGCGCTGGCGGGGGTGGCGCTGGCCCAAAGCGCCAGTCGCGCCGCGCCGCCGCCGGAAGCGTAAGGCCGGGCAAGAAAGAAGCGCCGATCAATCCCGACCGACGCCCCTTTCAGAGCTATCCCACTAGACGAAGCTAGAGCGGCTTCAGGTTCACGGCGGCGGTCTTGCCCCGTTCCTTCTGCTCTTCGAACTCCACGCGTTGGCCTTCGTTCAAGGCGCGCAGCCCGGCTTTCTCCACCGCCGAGATGTGCACGAACACATCCGCGCCGCCGCTTTCGGGTTGGATGAAGCCATAACCTTTGGTGGTGTTGAACCACTTGACTGTACCGGTGGACATCGTCCGGGTCTCCTGACAGGCCGTTCCAGAAGCGGACCGTGCTGCGGTCCGCGGGGTAGACATCTCAATTTCTGGGATAACGGCTGTGTTCGAACCAAGGTCTTGCGACCTGTGCGCGAGACGTGTCGGCAGGCCAAAATTCGAGTTGCGTCCGATTTCTGCCGAAGACCCGAAAACGGGTCAACCCAAATTCCTGGTGATGTGGCGCGCTGAAATCTGAACCGTTCAGTCATCATCGTCTTTGGTCTGATCGCCAATCAGCCGGGCGGACATCATCTGCACCGCGCGCGCCCCGGGCTCGCCGCCGGCGTTGGTGACCACGGCGATGGCCAGCGGCCGGGCCGGCGCTATGTCCACCAGGGCGCGCCAGAGGGTGTTGGACCCCTCGTGCGCCAACACCGGCCCCTTGGCCCAGGCGCGCAGGAGTTCGACCCGCCAGCCTAGGCCGTCCCCCTCCGGCAAGGCGTCCTGCGGCTTGCAGAGCTTCATCAGGCTGGCCTGCGAAAGGAAGCCGGCGCCGTTATCCAGGAACAGCTGGATGAACTTCACATAGTCGGGCAGGGAGACATGAACCTGCCCCCCCGGCGCCATCACCACGGGATTGTCGGAAACGCCGGTGGCCGGGTCGATGGGATCGAAGTCGCCGTTCCCCGCAATCTCGTGCCCCCAGGGCTCCTCGCCCTTCGGCGCGCCGAACCCCGCGCTGCTCATGCCGAGCGGCAGGAAGAGGTTGGCCGTGATAGCGTTCTCCCAGCTCATCTTGGTGATCCGCTCGATGGCGGCGCCGACGATCACATAGTCGGCGTTAGAATATTCGTAGTCCCCGGGCTTGCCGACAGGCGCGCGGCCGAGGATGCGCTGCATCATCTCGGTGCGTTGGATCGGGGCCGGCCGTTTGTCGTGGCTGGTGCGGATCAGCCAGCCCTCGTCGATCAAGCCCACATCGGAAACCCCAGCCCGATGGGACAGGAAGGCCTCGATGGTGGTGTCGGCCCAGGCGGGATCGGCCTTGAACTCGGGAAACAGCGTCCCGACGTTGGCGCCCCACACCGCCTGCCCCCGCTCCACCAACTTGGCATAGAGGACCGCCGTCATGGCCTCGGTGTTGGAGCCGATATGCCAGGCGTCGTCGGCGGTGACCGGATCGTTGCTGTCGGTTCGCCGCTTGCCCGCCACCTCCATGGCGACAACGCCCTTGGGACCGATCACCACATAGCCCAGCGCCGGCACGCCGGCCGTATCGAGCACGCCTTGCACGGCTTGGGAGACGGTGGGCGTCACCGCCGTCTTGCCGATATGGGCGAAGGTCGAAACGCCGGCGAGGATCAGGCTTCTACGGTCGAGCATCCCGCCTTATCGTCACGAAACCCTGTCCGAACTTGGGCGAAGGCGGCCGAGCGGAGCCCTATGAATCGCGATCCGCCGCACCAAGCGTAGCTGGTGACAATCGCCTTTTCGAGCGGCGGCTTCTTTCGGGTCCACGAGCACCTATATCGAAGCGGATCGGCGCTGTGGGAGCCTCTATGAACGACACTTGGACGCACGCCGCCGCGCGTTTTCTCGTCCGGCCTCTGGTGGGAACCGGCGTCAGGCCGAACCACATCACCACCCTGCGGCTGATCACCGGCCTGATCGCCTGCGGGCTTCTGGCGCTCGGCACGCGGAGCGGCGACGTCTGGGGTGGGGTGCTGTGGGTGGTCTCGGCCTTCCTGGATCGGGCCGACGGAGAGCTGGCGCGCATCGGCGATATGCAGAGCCCCGGCGGCCATCGCTACGACTACTATACAGACGTCCTCATTAACTCACTATTTTTCCTCGGGATCGGCTTTGGGCAGCAGCATTCGTGGCTGGGCGCCTTGGCCATACCGCTGGGGATCGTCACCTTCGTCGCCATGATCCTCTGTTGCTGGTTGGCGGAGGTTTATGAGCAGATCAGCGGGCCGGGGGTGCGCACCTTCAACGGCGGTTTCGGTTTTCACCTGGACGATGCGCTCTATCTCTTGGGACCATTCGCGTGGCTTGGGTGGCTGGCGCCGATCCTGGGCTTGGCGAGCATCGGGACCAGCATCATGGCGCTGGTGATCGCGGTGCGCCTGCTCTTGCTGAAGCGACGGGTGCGCGCGGCGGCCGGCGTCGGCGCGGGTTAGGCGATCTTAGCCAGAACCGTCTTCGTCTCGACTTCGACGATCTCAGCAATGGCGTCCAGGAGCCGCGTGAAATCTGACGGCGTCACCGCGCCGATGCAGCCGATGCGGAAACTCGGGTCCTTTGTGAGCTTGCCAGGGTAGATGATGAAGCCCTTCGCCGCCAGCGCCTGATAGAAATCCTCGAACACAAAACGGGCGTTCGGGGGGCGGAAGGTGGCGATGATCGGCGCCTGGACCTTGGGGTCGAGATAAAGCTCGAAGCCGAGCCGGCGCATCCCCGCATACAGCGTGTCGAAATTGGACTGATAGCGTTTCTGACGCGCGGGCGGACCCCCTTCGGCCTCAAGCTGCCGCAGGGCCTCCACCAGGGCGGCGACCACCTGCACCGGCGGCGTGAAGCGCCACTGGCCGTTGCTCTCGAACCCGCGCCATTGGGCGTGCAGGTCGAGGCTCATGGAAGGGCTGACGTTCGCCGACGCCTCCAGCACCGCCTTCTCGATGATGGCGAAGCCCAGCCCCGGCACGCCTTCCAACCCCTTGTTGCTGGAGGCCAGCACCGCCGTGATCGGCGTGGTCGCGAGATTGAGCGGCAGGGCGCCGAAGCTGCTCATGGCGTCGAGGATGAACAGCCGCCCGGCGTCGCGGATGATCTTCGCCACTTCGATGAGCGGATTGAGCAGCCCAGTGGTGGTCTCGCAATGGACCATGGCGACGTGGGTGATCGCCCCGTCCGCTCCCAGCGCCTTGGCTACCTGCGCCGGATCGACCGGCTGGTGTTCCGGCCAGACCAGGGTCTCGATAGCCCGGCCGTAGCGCCGGGCGATGGCGGCGATGCGCTGGCCATAGGCGCCGTTGATCAGCACTAACAGCTTGGCATCCGGCCCGACCAGTGTGGCGATGGCCGCCTCCACCACGAAGGTGCCGGAGCCCTGCAGCGGCACGGCGACGTGGGCGTCTCCGCCGTTGGCGACCGCCAGCAGCCGCGCGCGCAGCTCCGCCGTCAGGGCGATGAAGTCCGGCTCGCGGGAGCCCCAGTCGGCCAGCATGGCGCGGCGGGTCTGCTCTGAGGTGGTGAGCGGGCCGGGGGTGAGGAGGACGCGCCTCATGCGGCCGCCTCGCTTCTGAGGGGCCGGGCCAGGAAGGCCTTGAAGCGGCGCGCCACCTCGAACGGTTTCACCGTCGGGCGACCGAGCTTTTCCATGGAGCCCGGCGCGATCTTCAGGTGGATTAGGCTCGGCCCATCGGTCGCCTCGGCCTTGCGGTAGGCCTGCTCGAAACCGGCGAGGGTCTTGCACGAGGCGGCGTAGCTATAGCCGCAGGCCAACGCGATGTCGGCGAAATTCACCGAGGCGGACACGGTCGCCTGTCCGCCGGTGGAGTCGTGCACGCCGTTGTCGAGCAGAACGTGGATCAGGCGTTTTGGGGCATAGGCGCCGATGGTAGCCAGGGCGCCGAGCTTCATCAGCGCCGCGCCGTCTCCGTCCAGCACCACCACCGGACGCGGGCTGTTGAGCGCAACGCCGAGCGCCATGCCGGACGCGCCGCCCATGGAGCCGACTTGGTAAAGGTGCTGGTCCCGGTCCTCGAGGGTGAAGAGTTCGCGCCCGCACTTGCCCGTGGTGGCGATCACGCCGGCTTCGGGATCGACCAGCGAGAGGAGCCGCTCCAGCGCCTGCGCGCGGATCGGCTGCTCGCCGCCCTCCTCGAACGCATCGCGGACGCCAGGTTTGCGCGGTGGCAAGGGGGTCTGGTTCAGCGTAGAGTCCGCCACATCACCCTTGCGCATCACCCAGGCGAAAGGAAGGTCAGAGGCGCGCATGGCGTCGATCGCTTCGGCGAACGCCGGGCCGATCTTGTCCGACGTATCCGGGAAGGCGGCGTTCTGCACCTCCATCAGCGTCAGCAGCTCTTGCGTGATCCGGCCCATAACCTCGTGCTGCGGCTCGTCCTTCAGTCCCGGCTCGCCCCGCCATGTGGTGATGAAGAGGGTCGGGATGCGGAATGGCGCGTTCAGGGAGGTCAGCGGGTTGACGGCGTTGCCGAGTCCGGAGTTCTGGCACATCACCACCGTCCGCCGCCCCGCCAGCCAGGCGCCGGAGGCGATCGCCACCGCCTCGCCCTCGCTGGCCGCGCCCACATAGGTCAGCGAGCGGTCGGACAGCACGCCATTGATCAGCGGCGTCAGAAAACTGCACGGCACGCCGGTGAAGAAGTCGAACCCTTGCCGCTTGGCTTCGGTGATGAACTGGGACGCTTCGATCATTTGGGGATTAGGCCTGCGTGGCGTTGATAATCCAGCTCTTTATCCGCTCATTCCCGCGAAGGCGGGAACACAGCCGGTTCGTCAACCGGCTTAAAAGCGCGACTGGGTCCCCGCCTTCGCGGGATGAGCGGAAATCAAATGCATTTTGGGGTCGTAACGTCAGGTGAAGTTCCGAGCCTCGGCCAGATCGGTCAGAGTGTTCACGTTCATCCAGTGGCCGGTGAAATACTTGATTCGCACCGGGTGCCTTGCAGCGAGACGGGTGAAGAGGAGCGGCATGTCCGCCGTCTCCAAAAGGCCCTCCGCCTCCAGGGCTTCGATCTCGGCGCGCAGCTGCTCGGCGCCCAGGGCGCTGAAGCGGGCGAGGCCCATCCACTCGCCATCGACACCTTCGTCGCTCCCGCCATGGCGCATAGTCACCAGCCGCGCCGGCAGATCGTCCAGATAATCTCCGGAATAGGCGTGATCAGCTGAGATCAGATCCCGGTGGGCGGGCGCCTTGGCCTTATGAAAATTCAGCGCGTCCACAGCCAGCACGATGTCCGCCTTGGAGGTCATCAGGCTGTCTAGGATATAGCGGCGGAACAGGACGTCGCCGTAGGCCACCACAGTCTCGCCCTCGATCTGGTCCCGCGCCACGGCCAGGGAGAAGACTTCGCCGGTGTGGTCGTAGCGGTCGTTGTCGACGGTGCGGACACCCTTGAGGGAAACCGCGTCCTTGCGATACCCGCGCACCACCGTCACGTCCCGCGCGCCGCCCTCCGACAGGGTGGAGACCAGCCGCTGCAGCAGGCTCGATCCGCGAATGTCCACCATGCACTTGGGCTGGTCGCGGGTGATTTCGCCGAGATCGCCCTTGGAGGCGCCGAGCACGATAGCCTTGGCGGCGGGCTTTTCCGGCAGGTAGCGGCGCTCGGCCGCCTCCAGCTCGGCGTTGCCGACGAGCTTGAAGATATCCTTGACGCTGGCGACGCGGCCCTCCTCCTCGATCAGCGACTGGTCACCGTGGATCTGCAGCGCCGTGGCGCGCATGGCGGTCATGGACGAGCGCAGCAGGTGGTTGGCCCAGATGATGGTGGAGACGCCGGCCTGGCGAAACAGGTCCGTCGGCGTGGCGTAATACATGGTGGGCACGATCACGATGGGCGCGCGGGCGCCCCACCGCTCCATGAAGCCGAAGATCTCGTCGGCCGAGGCCTTTTTGGAATGGACCAGGATCGCGTCGGCGCCGGCGGCGTGATAGGCCTCGGCCCGGCGCAGCGCCTCGTCCATGCGCCGGCCGGAGATCAGGGCTTCGGTGCGGGCGATCAGGGTGAAATCGTCGTCGGTCTGGCTGTCCTTGCCGGCCTTGATGCGGCCGCAGAACTCGTCGACGTCGGCCAGGGGTTGTTCTTCACCGATGAAGGAGTTGGTCTTGGGGAAGAGCTTGTCCTCGATGCAAACGCCTGCGACGCCCCGCTCGCACAGCTTGCGCACAAATCGACGCACATTGTTGAAGTTGCCGTGCCCAGTATCGCCGTCCACCAGGATCGGCAGGGCGGTGGCGTCAGCCATGTATTCCAAGACCTCCATCACCTGGGTCCAGGAGGCTTCGTTGCTATCGCGCAGACCCAGGCTGGCGGAGATGGTCAATCCAGAGGCCCACACGCCCTGGAACCCCGCCTCCTCCACGATCTTGGCGGAAAGGCCGTTGTGCGCCTCCATCAGAAAAGACAGATCGGCAGAGGCGATTTGATGGCGAAGCGCGGCGAAGCGGCTGGCTTTTTTGGGCTCTTTCGCGCCGTCGAAAAACGACCGCGAAGCAGGAATGATTTGATTCAACGCTCGTTTCCCCACCGACTTCATCTTTAGACGCATAGATAATAACTGTATGCCCTTTTGTGAAGGTTTTGAAACAGGCGTTCCGGATGCAGACTATAGAAAGCCGTAATTGCACGGCGGTGCTTTTGGCCGCGGGTGTGGGACGCCGGCTCGGCGACCAGCGGGACGGGCCCAAGGTGCTGCTGCAATTCGCCGGCCGGTCCCTGCTGCAACGGCATATGCAAGCGCTCTACGCCAACAGCGTTCGAGCGCTGGCGATCACCGTGGGCCATGAGCCGGAGCGTATTCGGGCGGCGGCGGCGGACATCGTGGCGAAGGGAGACTTTAGCGGTTTCGAGGTGCGCTTCATTGAGAATCCGGCGTATCGGGACGGGAGCCTCGTCTCCTTACACACCCAGGGCGATACGCTGCGCGGCGGCGGCGACATCCTTCTGATGGACGGCGATGTGCTTTACGACGCGCGGATGATCGAGCGGCTTCTCGGCGGCGAGGGCGGCGGCGTCCTTCTGGTGGATCGGGAGATCGAGCCTGGGGACGAGCCGGTGAAGATCTGTTTCGACGAGGCGGGCGCTATCGTCGATTTTCGCAAGGTTCCGGTCAACCGGCACGTGCGGTTCGGAGAATCGGTCGGTTTTTTCAAGTTTTCCAGCGATGTGGCCGCCGCCCTGGCGGACCGCTGTGCCTGGTATGTGGATCAGGGCCTCGTGAAGACCGAATACGAGGAGGCGATCCGCGACCTGATCCTCGCCGAGCCCCGGACGTTTGTCGCAGAAGATGTGAGCGATCTGCCCTGGACAGAAATCGACTTTCCGGAGGATGTGGTAAAAGCCCGCGATATCGTGCTGCCGCAACTGAGAGCTTGAGCATGTCGCTCGTCCAAGACCGCATAGAAGTCCGCGCATCGGAGATCACCGAGGCGCAGATCGAAGCGTTCGCCCGCACCGGCTGGGTAGCGGCGCGGGGGTTCTTCTCGCCGGAGGAGACGGCGGCCATCGGCGCCTGGACCGACGAGCTTCTGGCTATGCCGGAGGTGCCCGGCGAGCACATGGTCTATTACGAGCAGAGCCTGAAGGACCCGGACGCCAAGGTTGTGCAGCGGATCGAGAACTTCTGCCCTTATCACCCAGCCTTCGACCGGCTGGTGCGGGGCGGGCGGCTGCAACGGGCGGCCGCGCAGTTGATGGACGGCGCCGCGATCCTGTTCAAGGAGAAGGTCAACTTCAAGATGCCCGGCGGCGCGGGGTTTGAGCCGCACCAGGACCAGCAGGCGGGCTGGAGCACCTTCACTCCCATGTTCGTCACGGCGCTCGTCAGCATCGACCGCGCGACGGTGGAAAACGGCTGCCTGGAGATGACCGACGCCCCCCGCTTCGCCGGCCTGATCGGCCAGGAGTGGACGCCGCTGACGGACGAGGAGATGCAGAGCTTTTCTCTCATCTCCGTGCCCACCGAACCCGGCGACGTCTTGTTTTTCGACAGCTATGCGCCCCACGCCTCCAAGCCCAACCTGACGGACAAGGCGCGGCGCATCCTCTACCTCACCTACAACCTCGCCGCCGACGGCGACCACCGCGCCCGCTACTACGCCGAAAAACGCGCCAACTTCCCGCCCGATATCGAGCGGGCGGTGGGGACGGAGTATAAGTTCCGGGTCTGACGCCTCGCTAAGTGGCGGACCTTGCAGGCGGCGTAAGGCGATCTGGACGCGGAGGCCGCGACCCCTTATCCGGTCGGCGCATTGAGGAGCCTTCATGACCACCCGCGCTGATCTGACCGTTGATCCCTGCCTCGCCGCCTTCGTGGAGGGCGAGCTCCTGCCGGGCCTTAAGGTGAAGGCCGAGCGGTTCTGGACTGGGCTGGCGGACCTCGTCGCCGAGTTCGGCCCGCGTGCCCAAGCGATGCTGGATCGGCGCGATGCGCTGCAGAGCCAGATCGACGATTGGTATCGCGCCCACAAGCACGAAGCGTTCGATGTGGCCGCCGAAGAGGCGTTCCTGAAGGAGATCGGCTACCTCGTCCCCGAACCTGCACCCTTCACCATCGAAACCACCAACGTCGATCCGGAGTTCAGCGGCACGCCGGGGCCGCAGCTGGTGGTGCCGATCACCAACGCGCGCTACGCCCTGAACGCTGCAAACGCTCGCTGGGGCAGCCTCTACGACGCCCTCTATGGCACCGACGCCATCGACGAGGCGGACGGCGCCACGCGGGGCGGCGGCTACAACCCCGTGCGCGGCGCCAAGGTGATCACCCGCGCCAAGGCGGCGCTGGATCTCGCCGCGCCGCTGACCTCCGGCGGCCACGCCAAGGCGACCGGTTATGCGGTGGAGAGCGGCGCCCTGGTGGTCAAGACCGAAGGCGGCGACGTGGCCTTGGCGGAGCCCGAGCGGTTCGCCGGCTATCGCGGGGAGGCGTCTGCGCCCTCCGCCATCCTGCTGAAGGTCAATGGCCTGCACCTTGAGATCGTCATCGACCGCAGCCACCGCATCGGTCGGGGCGACCCGGCCGGCGTCGCCGACCTGCTGCTGGAATCCGCCGTCTCAACCATCATCGACTGCGAGGATTCGGTGGCCGCCGTGGACGCCGAGGACAAGGTGCTGGTCTACCGCAACTGGCTCGGCCTGATGAAGGGCGACCTCAACGCCGATCTGGAGAAGGACGGCAAGGTGATCTCCCGCCGTCTCTCGCCGGACCAGACCTACGCCACCCCCGATGGCGGCGAGCTGACCCTTCCAGGCCGCGCCCTGTTGCTGATCCGTAACGTCGGCCACCACATGTATACCGACGCGGTGAAGACGGCCGACGGCGGCGAAATCCCGGAAGGCCTGCTGGACGCCCTGATCACTAGCACCGCCGCCTTGCACGACCTGCGCGGAACCGGCGCCTTCCGCAACAGCCGCGCGGGCTCGATCTATATCGTCAAGCCGAAGATGCATGGGCCCGAGGAGGTGCAGCTCACTGTCGATCTCTTCGCCCAGGTGGAGGGCGTCCTAGGCCTTCCCGAAAACACCATCAAGATCGGGGTGATGGACGAGGAGCGGCGCACCTCCGCCAACCTCGCCGCCTGCATCGCCGCGGCCCGCCGCCGGATCGTCTTCATCAACACCGGCTTCCTGGACCGCACCGGCGACGAGATCCACACCGCCATGGAAGGTGGGGCTGTGGTGCGCAAGGCTGAGATGCGTGGGACGCCCTGGATCAAGTCCTATGAGCTTCGCAACGTCGAGATCGGCCTGGCCTCGGGGCTGAAAGGCAAGGCCCAGATCGGCAAGGGCATGTGGGCGGCGCCCGACCGCATGGCCGACATGCTGGCGCAGAAGATTGCCCATCCGAGGAGCGGCGCCACCACCGCCTGGGTACCCTCCCCCACCGCGGCAACCCTGCACGCCCTGCATTACCACGAGGTGGACGTCCTGAAGCTGCAGGACGGCATGGCGGGCCGCCCGGTGGACGCGCTCTTAAACCTCTTGACGCCGCCGCTGGCGACCGGCCGCAACTTCGCGCCGGACGAGGTGCAGGCCGAGCTCGACGAGAACATCCAGTCGATCCTCGGCTATGTGGTGCGCTGGGTGGACCAGGGGGTCGGCTGCTCCAAGGTGCCGGACATCCACGATGTGGGGCTGATGGAGGATCGCGCCACCCTGCGCATCTCCTCCCAGCTCCTGGCCAACTGGCTCCGTCACGACATCCTGAGCGCCGAGCAGATCGAGGCCAGTCTAAAGAAGATGGCGGTGGTGGTGGACGGCCAGAACGCTGACGATCCCGCCTACAACCCCATGGCCCCCGCCTTCGACGGCCCCGCCTTCGCCGCCGCTCGCGACCTCGTCCTGCAAGGCGCTGCCCAACCCAACGGCTACACCGAGTTCCTGCTGCACAAGTGGCGGCGGGTGGCGAAGGGTGATGTTGTGGGGTGAGGGCCGCTTTTCGGCTGCGTGCTAAAGGCTGTTAACGACCCTTAGCGGACGTCCTTTCGAGCAGTAAGTGCTATAGAACGTGACCTTCAGCGGCCTGCCCGGAAATCAATCCCAATGCGCCGAATGAGAAGAAGATAGATCCGACAACAAACAAGCCCACTAGTGTATAATAACCTTGAGGATCCTTCTCCTTCTCCACGATGCTATTGATAAAATAAATTCTTTCCGTCCGCCAAGACCAATAAGTATACAGCGAAATCATCGCGCCAAGGATGATGCTTTCTAGCTGTGAACTTGAAATTGCAAACTTCATTTCGTTGAGCGCTTCCGAGCTGAATTGTTCCCGAGGCAATGTGGGGCTCGATATATATACTGTCAAATACGACCGGAGCCTACGCCCACTCACCACCCTCGTCAGCCCCTCGGATGGTCTGCTTGTCGGAGGTGGATCAAATGTCGACTTTTTGGCGTGGTAGTTTGCGGCAGAAACGACTCTAGGCCGAAGTTTGCCTGTTATTCGAGCCGAGCAAGGCCATGCTGTATCCGTACACCGCGCCCTCTCTAGACAGCACAGCACGTTCTCCACGCGCCCCGGAGACGATCATGCTGTGGACAGCGGCTGACCGGCCGCTCTTGGTCGCCGTCCAAGTCACCGCCGCTTCCACGGTGATCGGTGCGAAGAGCTCGATAAAATCAGTCAGCCCAGATACTGCAGCTTCGAGGTAGGTGGACGAAAGAGAAGATGGATTGAGAACGTCGTCATCTACAAAATCAAACGACGAAAACTCGCCGCCGGTGGCAGCCACAATCGTCTGCACATCCTGCGTTTCGTGCAACACCGAGAAGGGGATAATTACCCGGTCAGCACCTAGGAGCGCCCAGACGATATCCTCAAACACTTTGGTGTTCCCGACGCCATAATTGCCACAGGCTACGCTGCAGGCGGTCTGAGTTCCACCCAGTAGCTGACGTTCAAAGCGTCTGATTACAGACTAAGCCGCGACTTATCCCCGTCCCGTCCGATGCTATTATAATCCATGACCGTCGCTTTGCGGCTAACGGGTCTTTGACAAGGCGCGACCGGCGCCAATTTGCACGCATTGCACCCGAAAACGAGGGTGCAATCTAAGCGGCCAAGCGCTGGTCCGGGGCGTTTCGCCGTCCCAAGAGCGAGGCCTAATTGCACGGATTGCACCCTGATGCATGAGTGCAATTCTCGGCACCCCATAGCAAAACGGCCCGAAGCTTTCGCCCCGGGCCGTCCGCCGCCTAACGATCCAGCTTCAGCTTACGCCGCGAACTGGTTCATGGTGTTGTGGACGCCGCCCGCCTTCAGGGCCGCTTCGCCGGCGAAGTAGTCCTTGTGGTCGTCGCCGAGGTCGGAGCCCGACATGTTCTGGTGCTTCACGCAGGCGATGCCTTCGCGGATCTCCTTGCGCTGCACGTTCTTGACGTAGCCCAGCATCCCCTGCTCGCCGAAGTATTCCTTGGCGAGGTTGTCGGTGGAGAGGGCGGCCGTGTGGTAGGTTGGCAGGGTGATCAGGTGGTGGAAGATGCCGGCCCGCTTGGCGCCGTCCGCCTGGAAAGTGCGGATGCGTTCATCGGCTTCGGCGCCGAGCTCCGTGCCGTCGTAATCCACGCTCATCAGCTTGGCGCGATCGTACTTGGAGACGTCCTTGCCGGCCGCTTCATAGGCGTCATAGACCTGCTGACGGAAGTTCAGGGTCCAGTTGAAGGATGGCGAATTGTTGTAGACCAGCTTGGCGTTGGGCACGACTTCGCGGATGCGGTCCATCATGCTGGCGATCTGCTCCACGTGGGGCTTTTCGGTTTCAATCCAGAGCAGGTCCGCGCCGTTCTGCAAGGAGGTGATGCTGTCCAGGACGCAGCGGTCCGCGCCGGTGCCGGGCAGGAACTGATAGAGGTTCGAAGCCAGGCGCTTGGGGCGGAGCATCTTGCCATTGCGGTTGATGATCACGTCGCCGTTGCGAGCGTCGCCGGGCTGCACTTCTTCGCAGTCCAGGAAGGCGTTGTACTGGTCGCCGATGTCGCCCGGCTCCTTGCTGACCGCGATCTGCTGGGTCAGGCCGGCGCCGAGGCTGTCGGTGCGGGTGACGATGATCCCGTCCTCCACCCCCAGCTCCAGGAAGGCGTAGCGGCAGGCGCGCACCTTGGCCAGGAACACCTCGTGCGGCACGGTCACCTTGCCGTCCTGGTGGCCGCATTGCTTTTCGTCCGAGACCTGGTTTTCGATCTGCAGGGCGCAGGCGCCGGCTTCGATCATCTTCTTGGCCAGGAGGTAGGTGGCCTCAGCATTGCCGAAACCGGCGTCGATGTCGGCGATGATCGGCACCACGTGGGTCTGGAAGTTCTCCACCTGGGCCAGGAGCTTGTGTTCGGTCACCACGTCGCCGGCTTCGCGCGCGGCGTCGATCTGGCGGAACAGGCCGCCCATCTCGCGAGCGTCAGCTTGGCGCAGGAAGGTGTAGAGCTCTTCGATCAGGGCCGGCACAGAGGTCTTCTCATGCATGGACTGGTCGGGCAGCGGGCCGAACTCGGAGCGGAGCGCGGCGACCATCCAACCGGAGAGATAGAGGTAGCGGCGATCAGTTGAACCGAAGTGCTTCTTGATGGCGATCATCTTCTGCTGGCCGATGAAACCGTGCCAGCAGCCTAGGGACTGGGTGTATTGGCTGGCGTCGGCGTCATAGGCCGCCATGTCCTTGCGCATGATCGCCGCGGTGTATTTGGCGATGTCGAGCCCGGTCTTGAAGCGGTTCTGCAGGCGCATGCGGGCCACCGACTCGGCGGAAACGCCATCCCAGGTTCCGGCCTTTGTGCCGATCAGTTGGTCGATATGATGGATGTGTTCTTGGTACGACATAAGCGGATCCCGACGAAGCAACGAAGTGATGATGCTCACCTAATCCGCTTTCATTTGAATAAGAGAGAACCGTCGAAGCGCAGCTGTCACACTTTACAAGCTTCTTCTGTAATGTTGTAAGGATCATACCGACGCTAGGCTGAGCGATCCCGATGGCCAACCTTCGACCCGTCTACATGGGACCTCGCATGCGGAAGCTGCGCCGCGAACTGGGCCTGACCCAGGCGGACATGGCAGCCGATCTGGAGATCTCCGCCTCCTACGTGGCGCTGCTGGAGCGGAACCAGCGCCCGCTCACCGCCGACATGCTGTTGCGCCTGGCGCGCACCTACAAGAAGGACATGGCCGAGCTCGGCGGCGACGGCGGCGCGGAATACACCACGCGCCTGCAGGCCGTGTTGAAAGACCCGATGTTCGCCGACATCGACCTGCCGCCGCTGGAGACCGCCGACGTGGCCACCGGCTACCCCGGCATCACCGAGGCCTTGCTGCGCCTGCACACCGCCTATCAGGAGGAGCAGTTGGCCCTTGCCGACCGGGGCGCCGAAGCGCAAGCCGGCGCCCGCAACCCTGACGCCCTCGATCCCGTGGGCGAAGCCCGCCGCTTCCTCGCCGCCCGCCGCAACAGCTTCCCGAGCCTGGACGACGCCGGCGAACGGCTGGCGCAGGTGGTGGCGGAGGAAGGCGGGCTCGCGGCGCATCTCAAGGGACGTCACAACCTCCGTGTCCGCCGCCTGCCGTCCGAGGTGATGGTCGGCTCGATCCGCAGGCTCGACCGGCACCGCAGCGAGGTCCTCCTGGACGACGGCCTCGACGCCGCCAGCCAGGCGTTTCAACTGGTGCTACAGCTGGCCTATCTGGAACTCGGCGACAGCATCGACGCCGTGCTGCGCGAGGGCGCCTTCGCCACGGAGAACGGCGAGCGCCTGACCCGCCGGGCCTTGGCCAGTTACGCCGCCGCCGCCGTGATCATGCCCTACACCGCCTTCGCCCGGGCGGTGGAGGCCCGCCATTATGACGTGGAAGCTCTGGCGCGCCAGTTCGGCGCCAGCTTCGAGCAGACGGCGCACCGGCTGACCACCCTGCAGAAGCCGGGGCATCAGCGCGTACCCTTCTTCTTCATCCGCGTCGATCCGGCCGGCAACGTCTCCAAGCGCATGGACGGCGCCGGCTTTCCCTTCGCCCGGCATGGCGGCGGCTGTCCGCTCTGGACCGTGCATCAGGTATTCCGCACCCCGCGGGAGGTGGTGACGCAATGGCTGGAGCTGCCGGACGGCGAGCGGTTCTTCTCCATCGCCCGCACGGTCACCGGCGGCGGCGGCGCATTCGGGGCGCTGCGGGTGGAGCGGGCCATTGCGCTGGGCTGCGCCGAGGAGCACGCCCACCGCCTCATCTATACCCGAAATCAGTCCGCCTCGCCCGCCGAACTGGCCACGCTGATCGGCGTAAGCTGCAGTCTCTGCCAGCGCACCGAATGCACCGCGCGGTCGGCGCCGCCCATTGGCCGCCCGGTGCTGCCCGACGATTTTGGCCGCACCTCGGCGCCGTTTGGGTTCTCCGATAGCTGATTAAAGGCGTTGGCGGCCGGAAAAAACACGCGCTGGTCGGCATTTTCCCATGAACCAAACCCCTGCCGGATCGTTTGGGCGAAGTCACGAAGGCAGCGGGGGCTGAAGTCGGTATCGCATGGGCTTGATGATGGATTGGCGGTCCACAAGCTTTGCTTTAGCCGCTATGGCTAGGACGATGTCGGCGAAACGGAGAAGCCACCATGGATGACGCCCAGCTGGAAAAGTTTCCCAAGGCGGAAATCGCTAACGAAGCTCAATCCATCGACCAGCTTTGCATCAACACCATCCGCACCCTTTCCATGGATGCGGTGCAGAAGGCCAATTCCGGCCACCCCGGCACGCCTATGGCGCTGGCCCCGGTGGCCTATACGTTGTGGCAGGACTTCCTACGCTACGATCCGGACCAGCCGCTTTGGCCGAACCGTGACCGCTTCGTGCTCTCCAACGGGCACGCCTCCATGCTGCTCTACTCGCTGCTGCATCTGGCTGGGGTGAAGGATGACAAGCGCAAGGAAGGCGGCCCGCTCGCCGTGTCGCTGGACGACATTAAGAAATTCAGGCAGCTCGACGGCAAATGCCCCGGCCACCCGGAGCACGGCATCACCATGGGCGTCGAAACCACCACTGGTCCGCTTGGCCAAGGCTGCGGCAACAGCGTCGGCATGGCCATGGCGGCGCAGTGGCTGAAGTCGCACTTCAACAAGCCCGACTTCACCCTGTTCGACTACGACGTCTACGCCTTCTGCGGCGACGGCGACATGATGGAGGGGATCGTCTCCGAAGCCGCTTCCGTCGCCGGCCATTTGATGCTCGGCAACCTCTGCTGGGTCTACGACAGCAACCGCATCACCATCGAGGGCCACACCGACCTCGCCTTCTCCGACGACGTAGCGGCCCGCTTCATGGCCTACGGTTGGAACGTGCTGAAGGTCGGCGACGCCAACGACACTGAACGATTTGCCGAGGCGATCGAGACCTTCAAGACCACCCATCAGGTCCCGACCCTGATCATCGTCAACAGCCTGATCGGCTATGGTGCGCCGCACAAGCAGGACACCAAGGAAGCCCACGGAGAAGCCCTCGGCGAAGAAGAGGTGAAGCTCGCCAAGCGCGCCTATGGCTGGCCCGAAGACGCCCAGTTTCTGGTGCCCGACGGGGTAATGGAGCATTTCGACGCCGGCATCGGCGCGCGGGGCAGGAAGCTCCAGACCGAATGGTCAAAACTCCTGAAGGATTACACCGCCAAGCATCCCGATCTCGCCGAGCAACTGACGGCAATGCAGAATCAGGAGCCGCCAAAGGGTTGGGACAAGGACCTGCCGACCTTCCCCGCCGACGCCAAGGGCTCGGCCACGCGGGAGTCCAGCGGCAAGGTCATCAATGCGGTTGCCAAGAACTATCCGTGGATGATCGGCGGCGCGGCCGACCTGTCGCCCTCCACCAAGACCAACCTGACCTTCGAAGGTGCGGGCAGTTTCGAGGCGGCCAAATACAGCGGCCGCAATCTGCACTTCGGCATCCGCGAGCATTCCATGGGGGCGATCGTCAACGGGCTGACGCTCTCGAACCTGCGTGCCTACGGTTCGACCTTCCTAATCTTCTCCGACTACATGAAGCCGCCGATCCGCCTGGCCGCCCTGATGGAGCTGCCGGCCATCTTCATCTACACGCACGACTCCATCGGCCTCGGTGAAGACGGCCCGACCCACCAGCCGGTAGAACAGCTTCTGTCGCTGCGGAGCGTGCCGGGGCTCGTCACCTTCCGCCCCGGTGACGCCAACGAAGTGGTGGAATGCTGGCGCGTGATCGGCGGGCTGAAGACAGAGCCGGCCGCGCTGGCGCTGAGCCGCCAAGCCATGCCGACCCTGGACCGCGAAATCTACGCCTCGGCCAAGGGCGTGGCCAAAGGCGCCTACGTCCTGGCCGACGCCAAGCCAGACCAGCCGCCGGAGGTGATCCTGATTGGCACCGGCAGCGAAGTCTCGCTCTGCGTCGAAGTCTACGAGACGTTGAAAGCCGAGGGCGTGGCGGCGCGGGTTGTCTCGATGCCGTCGTGGGACCTGTTCGAGAAGCAGGACAAGGCCTATCGGGACAGCGTCTTCCCGCCGGCGGTGAAGGCGAGGGTCTCCGTCGAGGCCGGAACCATCATCGGCTGGGATCGCTACGTGGGATCCGAAGGTCACATCATCGGCATGCACACCCTTGGCTCCTCAGCGCCCATCAAAGACCTCTTGAAGAAGTTCGGCTTCACGCCCGAGGCGGTGCTGAAGGCGGCCAAGGACCAGATGGCGAAAGCCAAGGAGTCTGCCCAGTGAGTGCGTCCGACGTGAACCCCCTCAAGCAGCTTGAAGCCTGTGGCCAGGCGCCCTGGCTCGACTATCTCCTTCGCAGCTTCGTGGCCAAGGGCGAGCTGAAGACCATGATCGAGCGAGACGGGCTTAAGGGCGTGACCTCCAACCCGTCGATCTTCCAGAAGGCCATCGGCGACAGCGACGAGTACGTCGACTCGATGAAAACCTTCCTCGGCAAAGGGGACGCCAGCATCGTCGATATCTACGAATCCCTCGTCCTGGACGACATTCGCGCCGCCGCCGACGTCTTGAAGCCCGTCTATGACGAGACCGACGCGCGGGACGGCTACGTCAGCCTCGAATGCTCTCCCTACATGGCCAACGACACCGAAGACACCCTGAAGGAGGCGGAGCACCTCTGGGCAATGGTCGATCGGCCAAACCTGATGGTGAAGGTGCCCGCGACGCCGGAGGGCGTCCCCGCCATCCGCCGCATCATCGCCAAGGGCATCAACGTCAACATCACCCTCCTGTTCGCCATCGAGGCTTACGAGGCGGTGGTGGAGGCCTATATCGCCGGCCTGGAGGACCTGAAGGCGGCGGGCGGGGACGTGTCCAAGGTCGGTAGCGTGGCGAGCTTCTTCGTCAGCCGCATCGACAGCGCCGTGGAGAAGAAGCTCGGTGAGCTTCCCGACAAATCTGTCGCCGAAAAGCTGCACGGCAAAGTCGCCATCGCCAACGCCAAGCTCGCCTACACCCGCTATCAGGCGCTCTTCTCAGGGCCCCGCTGGGACGCCTTGGCCGCAGCCGGCGCCAAGACGCAGCGCCTGCTCTGGGCCTCCACCAGCGTGAAGGACAAGGCCCTCAAGGACACCCTCTACGTGGAAGCCATGATCGGCAAGGACACGGTGGACACCATACCCCCCGCCACCATGGACGCCTTCCGCGAACACGGCCTGGTCAAGGCTGACGCCATCGAGGACGACGTGGAGGGCGCCAAGGCCACCCTCGCTGCACTGAAAGACGCAGGCGTTTCTCTTGATGAGATCACCAAGGACCTGGTCGTCGACGGCGTGCAGCAGTTCGCTGACGCCTTCGACAAGCTGTTCGGCTCCATCGCCGCTCACCGACGCGAAATCCTCGGCGACGCCACGCCGACGCTGGAAATCCTTCCGGGATCGGACGAGGCCAAGGCTGCCTTCGAGGCCGAGACGGAAACCTGGCGCAAGGACGGCCTGATCCGAAAGCTCTGGTCCATGGATAAGTCCCTCTGGACCTCCGCGGACGAAGACAAGTGGGGCGGCTGGCTCGACGTTGTCGAGAAGGAGCTGGCGGACGGCAGCCTGCAGGCCTTCGCCGCCGAGGTGAAGGCGCGGGGGTTCACCGATGTCGTCCTACTCGGCATGGGCGGCTCCAGCCTCGGCCCCGAAGTGATCAGCGAGACCTTCGGTCCGCAAGCCGGCGCGCCGCGCTTCCACATGCTGGACGCCACCGATCCCCAGCAGATCCACGACATCGACGCGGCGATCGCCATCGAGACCAGCCTCTTCATCACCTCGTCCAAATCCGGCGGCACGCTGGAGCCCAACATCTTCACCGACTACTTCCTCGATCGGGTCGGAAAAGCGTGCGGCGCGGACAAGGTGGGCGAGCATTTCGTGGCGGTGACCGATCCCGGCTCGCCGTTCGAGACGCGGGCCAAGGCGCTGAAGTTCGGCCACATCTTCTACGGCGTCCCCTCCATCGGCGGGCGCTATTCGGTGCTATCCAAGTTCGGCCTTGTGCCGGCGGCGGCCATGGGAATCGATGTAAAGAAGCTCTTGGATACGACCCAGACCATGGTCCGCGACTGCGGCGCCGACGCGCCGCCCAGCGTCAATCCGGGGGTGCAGCTCGGCATCGCTCTTGGCGTTTCGGCCAGCAAGCTGGGACAGGACAAGATCACCATCATCGCCTCGCCCGGCATCGCCGATCTCGGCGCGTGGCTAGAGCAGCTGATGGCGGAGAGCACCGGCAAACAAGGCAGGGGGCTCATTCCGTTGGCGGAAGAACCGCTTGGCGACGTCTTGGCCTACGGCAAGGACCGCTTCTTCGCCTACCTCGAACTGGACGGTCAGGCCGATCCCAACCAGCAGGCGGCGGTGGACGCCCTGGCCAAGGCCGGCCACCCGGTGGCCAAGATCAAGGTGAAGGACGTCTGGTCCATTGGCCAGGAGTTCTTCCGCTGGGAGATCGCCACCGCTGTCGCGGGCTCGATCATCGGCATCAACCCCTTCGACCAGCCGGACGTGGAAGCCAGCAAGAAAAAGACCACCGCCCTCACCGAAGAATATGAGAAATCACAGACCCTGCCCAAGGACGAGCCGGTGTTCCGGGAAAATGGCGTCGCGCTCTACGCTGATGCTCGGAACGCGGACGCACTCGGCCGCCACAACACCCTTAGCGGATATCTGAAGAGCCATTTCGAACGGGTACACGCGGGCGACTACGCTGCCTTCTTGGCCTACATCGACCGCAATCCCGCGCACGAGGAGACGCTGACCGGCATCCGTACCGCCGTCCGCGATAAGACCCGCGCCGCCACCTGTGTCGGCTTCGGCCCCCGGTTCCAGCACTCGACGGGCCAGGCCTACAAGGGCGGACCCAATACCGGCGTCTTCCTGCAGATCACCTGCGACGACCCTGCCGACATCGACGTGCCCGGACATAAATACAGCTTCGGGGTGGTGAAGGCGGCGCAGGCACGGGGCGACCTGGAAGTACTGAACGAGCGCGGCCGACGGACATTGCGCGTGCATCTGAAAGATGTCGACGCCGGCCTGCCCGAACTCGCCAAGGCCGTCACCGAAGCCCTCGCTTAATTTCCTTCTTTACAGGAGCCAGACATGCAGATCGGCGTCATCGGGCTTGGGCGCATGGGCGGCAATATCGTCCGTCGGCTGATGAAGGCGGGGCACGAATGCGTGGTCTATGACAACAATCCTAAGCCCGCTCAGGATCTTGCCAAGGAAGGCGCAAAAGCAGTGGGGTCGCTTGAGGAGCTTGCTAAGACGCTGGGCAAGCCCCGCGCCGTCTGGTCCATGCTCCCGTCCGGCAAGATCACCGAGGATACGGTGGCCAAGCTTGGCGAGTTATTCGAGAAGGACGACATCATCATCGACGGCGGAAACTCCTTCTATAAGGATGACATCCGCCGCGCAAAAACGTTGGCGGAGAAGGGAATCCGCTATGTGGATTGCGGCACCTCGGGCGGCGTCTGGGGCGTCGATCGCGGGTATTGCATGATGATCGGCGGAACCAAGGACGCGGTCGATCACCTCGATCCGATCTTCAAGACACTGGCGCCCGGGGTTGGCGATATTCCGAGGACGGAGGGTCGGAAGGGCCTCGATAAGCGTGCCGAGGAGGGCTACATCCACGCCGGACCTACCGGCGCCGGCCACTTCGTCAAGATGGTCCACAACGGTATAGAATACGGCCTGATGCAGGCCTATGCCGAGGGCTTCGACATCCTGAAGAACAAGAATTCCGAGGATTTGCCGGAAGAACAGCGGTTCACGCTCAACGTGCCTGACATCGCCGAAGTCTGGCGGCGGGGCAGCGTGGTCTCATCCTGGCTTCTGGACCTCAGCGCCATGGCGCTGGCAAAGGATCACGATCTCTCGAAATTCTCCGGCTATGTGCAAGATTCCGGCGAGGGCCGCTGGACCGTAGAGGCGGCCATCGAGGAATCTGTGCCGGCTGACGTGCTAACCAGCGCCCTCTACACCCGCTTCCGCTCCCGCCAGGAACACACCTTCGCAGAAAAGATTCTGTCGGCTATGCGGTTTGGCTTCGGCGGCCATGTGGAAGGCGCCGAGACCCAAGACCCGCAGAAGAAACCCGACACGCGCAAGCCATCCAAGGCGGGGGCGGATTGAGCCGATGCCCGACGATCACTCGACCGACAGCGCCGCCAAACCCCAGGTCGCTAAACCCAAGACGGCTGAACCGCCGCTGCATAAGCCGAAGCCCGCCGACCCCTGCGCCATGGTCCTGTTCGGCGCGACGGGCGACCTAGCCAAGCGGCTGGTGGTTCCGGCGCTCTACAACCTCGCGGTTTCGGGCGTGCTTCCCGACGATTTCGTCCTGATCGGTATCGCCCGCGGCGAGGATTTGGAGAGCTGGCGCAAGTTGCTGCGCGATGCGCTGCAGGAGATGGTCTCGGCCAAGACGGGCACATTCAGCGCCGACCGTATCGATGAAGCGGCCTGGAAACGGCTTTCAGATCGGATGGCGTTCGTTCAAGGCGATGTCACCGATCCAGAACTCTACAAGACGCTCGTCGGTGTGCTGGATGAGGCGGGCCGCAAGCATAACACCAAGGGCAACGCCTTTTTCTACTTGGCCATAACGCACCTTTTGTTCGGCACGGTGGTCGAAGACCTTGGCAAGGCGGGCTTGGTGGATCAACCACCGGAGGGAAGCAGCGAGCCGAAGCAATGGCGGCGCGTGGTGATCGAAAAGCCGTTCGGATCGGACCTCGCCTCCGCCCGCGCCCTTAACGCCGATATCCTGAAGACGCTGAAGGAAGAGCAGATCTTCCGCATCGATCACTTCCTCGGCAAGGACACAGTGCAGGCCATCATGGCCTTCCGCTTCGCCAACGGCATTTTTGAGCCGATCTGGAACCGCGATCGCATCGATCATGTGCAGATCACGGCGGCGGAGACGGTGGGTGTGGAGAAGCGCGGCGACTTCTACGAACACACCGGCGCGCTGCGCGACATGACGCCAAACCATTTGCTCAGTCTTCTGACGTTGGTGGCGATGGAGCCGCCTACCGGCTTCGACGCCGCCTCGATCCGCGCGCGCAAGACCGAGGTGCTGGCTGCCATGCCCCCCGCCGATCCGGCTAAAGCGGTGCGGGGGCAGTACGGCGCGGGCGAGGTCGGCGGCAAGGCCAAGCAGGCCTATCGCGACGAGCCGGACGTGGACAAGCACTCCAAGGTCGAGACCTACGCGGCGCTGGAGCTGGAGATCGACAACTGGCGCTGGGCCGGCGTGCCTTTCTACCTGCGCACCGGCAAGCACCTGTCCGGCCGCATGACCGAGATCGCCATCCGCTTCAAACAGGCCCCGCTTTCCCTGTTCCAGGATACGCCGGTGGAGGCGCTGAAGCCCAACTGGCTGGTGATCCGCATCGCGCCCGACGAAGGCATCTCGCTGCAGTTCGAGGTGAAACGGCGCGGGCCGGTGGTGGAGCTCGCGCCGGTGAAGATGGAGTTCAAGTACGACGACTGGTTCGAGAAGCAGGCCAACGTCGGCTACGAGACCCTGCTCTACGACGTGATGATCGGCGACCCGACCCTGTTCATGCGCGCCGACGCGGTGGAGCACGGCTGGCGTATCGTGCAGCCTGTGTTGGACGCGTGGGCGAAGGATTCGCCGCGCTTCCCCAATTACGCCTCCGGCGCTGAAGGACCGAAAGCCGCTGACGACCTGATCGGCAAGGCTAGCGACCGCGCTTGGCGGCTGATCACCGGACCTTCGCGGCGACCGGAATGAGGCCGACCCGCGACATCAAGCTCTTGCTGAGCGACGTGGACGGCACGCTGGTGACCAAGGACAAGGTCCTGACCAAGGCCTCAAAAGCGGCCGCTCGGGCGCTGCGGGAGGCGGGGATCGCCCTCGCCCTCACCTCCAGCCGTCCGCCGCGCGGGATGCGGATGCTGGTCGAACCGCTGAGCCTGACTACGCCGCTCGCCGGCTTCAACGGCGGCGCCTTCGCCGATCCCAACGATATGTCGATCACCGAAAGTCATCCGGTGGACCCCCAGGCGGCCGCCGACGTGACGGCGTTCCTGATCGAGCGCGACTTCGACATCTGGGTCTATACCGAGGACGAGTGGTTCGTGATCGATCCCAAGGGCGCGCACGTGGAGCGGGAAGCGTTCATCCTGCAGCTTCCGCCGAAGGTGGTGAGCCGCTTCGACGCCGCGCTGACCGACCACGCGTTCAAGGTGGTGGGCGTCAGCGACGATCAGGCCCGCCTTGCGGACGCACAGACCGGGGCGCAGGCCTTGCTGGGCGACAAGGCCAGCGCGGCGCGGTCTTCCGGCCATTTCCTAGATGTCACTCACCCCCTCGCCAACAAAGGCCGTGTGGTCGAAACCTTGGCGCGGCGGTTCGGACTGGGGACGGACCAAGTCGCCACCATCGGCGACGGCGACAACGACACCCTGATGTTCGCCAAGAGCGGCTTCTCCATCGCCATGGGCAATGCGGACGACGACGTGAAGGCCAAGGCCGACGTGGTCACCGACAGCACCGAGGCCGACGGCTGGGCCAAGGCGGTAGAGCGCTTCCTGTTGCAGGAGCGCGCGGCATGAGCGGGGGCTCGCAACCAGGAGAACGGCCATGACCCCTCGCGTGAAGGAAATCCTCAGCTGGTACGGAGCGGCAAACCCTGGAGTGCTGACCAATCTGGCGCGGTTGATGAACCACGGCCGCTTGGCGGGCACAGGCAAGCTGGTGATCCTGCCGGTGGACCAGGGGTTCGAGCACGGCCCGGCGCGATCCTTCGCCGCCAACCCGCCGGCCTACGATCCGCGCTATCACTTCGAGCTGGCGATCGAGGCGGGCTGCAACGCCTATGCCGCGCCGCTGGGCTTCATCGAAGCCGGCGCGCGCGAGTTCTCTGGCGACATCCCGCTGATCCTCAAAGCCAACGACGCCGACAGCCTGATCGAGGAGAAGAACCCGAACCAGGCGCTCACCGGCTCGGTGAAGGACGCCCTGCGGCTCGGCTGCTGCGCCATCGGCTTCACCATCTATCCGGGTTCGGAGCATCAGTACGAGATGTTCGAGGCGGTGCGCGCCCTGGCGGAGGAGGCGAAGGAGGCCGGGCTGGCCGTGGTGATCTGGTCCTACCCCCGCGGCGCGGCGCTCAGCAAGGCGGGTGAGACGGCCATCGACGTGATCGCCTACGCCGCCCAGATCGCCGCGCAGCTCGGAGCCCACATCATCAAGGTAAAGCTTCCCTCCGACCACATCGAGCAGGACGCCGCCCGCGCCGTCTACGAGGGGCAGAAGATCCCCATCGCCACCCAGGCGGAGCGGGTCAAACACGTGGTGCAAAGCGCCTTCGACGGTCGGCGCATCCTGATCTTCTCCGGCGGCGCGGAGATCGGCGACGACAAGCTGATCGAGGAGGTGAAAGCCAACCACGCCGGCGGCGGGTTCGGCTCCATCATCGGCAGGAACTCCTTCCAGCGCCCCAAGGCCGAGGCGATCAAGATGCTGCGACGGGTGATGGATATCCACGCCGGCAAGGAAGACTAAGCGTGGGCGCGCCCATCGTCGAAGTGCTCCCTGACCCGGACGCCTTAGCTAAGCGCGTGGCCGACTGGCTGCTGGAGCTGGCGCAGGCGAAGAGTGGCGCCTTCAGCCTCTGCCTCTCCGGCGGATCGACGCCGAAGACCCTCTATTACCTGCTGGCCGAGCCGCCTTACCGCGACGCCTTTCCCTGGACGCGGACGCACCTGTTCTGGGGCGACGAGCGGTTCGTGGCCCACGACGACGATCTCAGCAACTACAAGATGGTCAAGGACGCGCTCCTGGACCACGCGCCGATCCCCAAGGCCAACATCCACCCCGTTCCCTTCGATGGCCTGACGCCGGAGGCCGCCGCAGCGGCCTATGAGCGGGAGTTGAAGGGGTTTTACGGCGCCGACCAGCTCGATCCGGCGCAACCCCTGTTCGATGTCAATCTGCTGGGCCTTGGACCGGATGGTCACACCGCCTCGCTCTTTCCGAACACGGATGTTCTCGACGAGTCAATCCTCTGGGTCGCGCCGGTGGTCGGGGCCAAGGCGGAGGCGCGCATCACCCTCACCTATCCGGCCCTCGACAGCAGCCGCCACGCCGCCTTCCTGGTGGCCGGCGCCGAGAAGGCCGATATGCTGGCGCGCCTGTGCCGGGGCGACGACACAATCCCCGCCGCTAACGTGCATCCAACCGGCGAGTTGCGGGTTTTCAGCGACGCCGCCGCGCAGAAGATACCATGACCGAACAAAGCTTCTATCCCCTAAGCTTCGATCCGATCTTCCAGTACCGGCTGTGGGGCGGACGCAAGCTTGGCGATTGGATGAACAAGCCCTTGCCGGACGGGCCGGTGGGTGAGGCCTGGATTCTCAGTGACCGGAAAGATCACGCTAGCACGGTCACAGACGGTCCGCTGAAAGGCGCCACCCTCACCGACCTGATAGCGAGCTCAAAAGCGGCGATCCTTGGCGCCCATGCGGATCGTTTCGACCGCTTTCCCCTGCTGTTGAAGTTCCTCGACGTGCAGGAGATGCTGTCGGTCCAGGTCCATCCTCGCGACGACCAGACCGATCTGATCCCCGAGGGCGATACCGGCAAGACCGAAGCCTGGGTAGTGCTGGAGGCGGATTCCAAGTCCCGTATCTACGCCGGCCTGAAATCCCACACGGGCGCCGACGCGTTGCGCGCCCTTAATACAACAACGGCGGACGATCATCTGGCCAGCTTTAAACCAAAAGTCGGTCACGGCGTTCTGATCCAAGCCGGCACCGTTCATTCCCTGGGCAACGGCGTGATGGTGTTTGAAGTTCAGGAAAACAGCGATGTCACCTTTCGCCTCTACGATTGGGATCATGTCGATCCGACCACGGGCCAGAAACGCGACCTTCAGGTGGACAAGGCTTTGGCCTGCGTCGATTTCAGCCAAGGCGAAATCAGCCCGGTGACGCCGGCGGTGGAGACCACCGCGCCGGTCCGCCGCGAACAATATTTCGATAACCAGCACTTTGAACTTTGGCGCACGCAAAGCCAGACCCCGTTCGAGGTGGGCGCGGCGGGCCAGCCCCGTGTGTTGGTCTGCGTCGAAGGGGACGGCCATGTTCAGTACGATGACCAGCCGTTCGCCATGGCGCGGGGCGGCGTGATGCTACTGCCTGCCGCCGTCGGCGCCTGTCAGTTCAACCCGACCTCCAAAGCCACCATCCTCGAAGTCGCCATCCCGGAGCGCGCGTGAAAAGCCTGATCATCTTCGACCTGGACGGCACCCTGGCCAAGAGCAAGTCCGCCCTGGAAAAGAGCATGGCGGATTTGCTGGATGAGCTCCTGACCGTGGCCAAGGTGGCGGTGATCTCCGGCGGCGCATGGCCGCAATTCGAAAAGCAGCTGCTGTCAAACCTTCCTAAGGACGACAAGCTCGACCATCTTTACCTCCTGCCCACCAGCGGCACCAAGTTCCTGAAGTACGATGACGGAAAGTGGCAACAACTCTACGCCGAGGATTTCACGCCGGAGGACAAGACCAAGATCATCGACGCCCTGAACAAGTCGCTGGACGAGACGGGCCTGCGCGAAACCAAGCACTATGGCGAGATCATCGAGGATCGGGGCAGCCAGATCACTATGTCCGCGCTCGGCCAGGAAGCGCCCCTGGATGTGAAGAAGGACTGGGACCCCGACTTTGCCAAGCGCAAGAAGATCAAGGCGGTGCTGGACCCCCTGATCCCCGAATTCTCCGTCGGCATGGGGGGCGCCTCCTCCATCGACGTCACCCGGCCGGGCGTGGACAAGGCCTACGGCATCCATAAGCTGAAGGAGGTGCTGAGCATCCCGATCGACCAGATGATCTTCATCGGCGACGCTCTCTTCCCCGGCGGCAATGACGAGCCGGCGCGCAAGACCGGCGCCGACTGCATCCGCGTGCGCGATCCCGAAGAGACCGAGCGGGTGATCCAGGCCATCATCGCCTGCCTCAAGACGTAGATACGGACGCTCGATCAGGCGTGTGCGGCGGTGACGATCTCCACCTCTTCCGCCGAACCCAGCACCACCGCCACCCGCTGGTGCAGCGCGGTCGGCTGAATGTCCAGGATCGGGATCTGAGCGTCCGTCGCCGCGCCGTCGGCGCGCTCCACTACTAGCGCTAAGGGATTGGCTTCGTACATGAGGCGAAGCTTGCCGGCCCGATCCGGCTCCCGCTTGTCCCACGGATAGAGAAAGACGCCGCCGCGGTTCATGATGCGATGCACGTCCGCCACCATGGAGGCGATCCAGCGCATGTTGAAGTCCTTGCCCCGCGGCCCGGCGCGCCCGGCCAGGCAATCGTCGATATAGCCCTGGACCGGCGGCGCCCAATGGCGGCGGTTGGACATGTTGATGGCGAATTCCTTGGTCTGGCGCGGGATGGCGGTATCGGTCGCCGTCTGCACCCAAGCGCCCGTTTCCAGATCGAGGGTGAACGCCGCGACGCCCCGCTTCAGGGTCAGGATCAGCGTCGTCTGGGGCCCGTAGAGGGCGTAGCCGGCGGCCAGCTGCCGCCGTCCGGGTTGCAGGAAGTCCGCCGACGTCACCTCGCCCTGCGGCGCCGGCAGGATGGAGAAGATGGTGCCGATGGAGACGTTCACGTCGATGTTGCTGGACCCGTCCAAGGGATCGAACAGCAAGAGCCGACGCCCGCGTGTCGCTCCGTTCGGGAAGGCCAGGATATCGTCCTCCTCCTCCGAGGCGATCGCCGCCACCGCCCCGCAGGCGTCCGCCGCCTGGATCAGGATGTCGTTGGCGATGACGTCGAGCTTCTTCTGCACCTCTCCTTGCACGTTCTCGGCGCCGGCAGACCCAAGCACGCCCGCCAGCTCCCCCCGCGAGACCAGCCGGGAAATCTTCACGCAGGCGTCCGCCACAGCGGCGATCAAGGTGACCAGGCCTTCGTCTCCGTCGGCCTCCGCCCGCAGATATGGGTCAAGGGTGAGTTTGAGAGGCGAAGCTTGGGGCATGCGTTCTCGTCGATGGCGCCGGAGGCGGGTTTGATCTGGAAGAGGTTCCTGTATCGCCCCCGAACAACCCGGTCCACAAGCATGGGGTCAAGATTGGCCGGCGCAACCATCGGGGCTTGTCGGATCACACCCCGCAGACTATACCC